>CAYRPN010000001.1:0-235870 GCA_964426135.1 uncultured Phycisphaeraceae bacterium
TTTCAGAAAGCTCAACGAATGGATCGGCAAGAAGCCGCGTTTCGGGATAGTTTCTAAGAGGGAGGGGAATCGGACAGGAGGGAATTCCACGGGCTTTTCGCGCTTCTAGCGCTGTCGCTCTAATACCGATCGATGCTCGCGCAGAACTCGTCATCCCCGCCGCGGGGCATCAGGCGCTCGGCCGTGCGCGAATCGTCGTGGAGCATGTTCACCGCTCCCGGCTGCTGCAGCAGTTTGTTCGGCCCAACGAGACTGGCGCACCCGGGCGTGCCCAGCACGGTGTCGATGCGGCTGGGCAGGTCGGCGTCGGGACGAACGCGCACGCCCTGGGCGCGAAGCGTGACGACCCGGCCCGCCTGGTGAATTTCAAACAGCACTTCGGCGCGGCCGTTGTGCGACGCCTGGCGCAGCAGTTCTTTCAACCGGCGGAGGTTGCCGTTGTAGATGGAGTGGCCGTGGCCGTGGCCGTTGGATTTCCCGTTTCCGTTTCCGGTTCCACTTCCGTTTCCGGTTCCACTTCCGTTTCCGCCTGCGCCTTTTCCGCTTGCATGGGCACTGAAGTGCCCATGCCTGTCGGCATCGGATGGTGCATTGGACCCTGGTCCTTTGGCCCCTGATCCCTCGGTCCCTGGTCCCCTGGTCCCTGGTCCCTCGGTCCCTGATCCCTCGGTCCCTTCCCGCTCGGTCCCTTCCCCTTCTTCCCCTTGGCCCTTGGCCCCTGGCCCCTGGCCCTCGTCTTTCAGCACGATGCGCACGCCTTGCGCCAGTTCCGACGCGGCGCGCGGGGCGTCGATCACTTCGTTCACGATGATGTTCGGGCTCTCGCGCTTGCGGTCGATCTTGCCTTTGAGGAACACGACGCGGTCGGCCTGCATGATCGGGGCATAGGTCGCGAATGTCTCGGCAAATGCGACGCCTTCGATTTTTCCCGTGGCGTCTTCGATCGCGATCATCGCCATCTTCTGCCCGGCGCTGCGACCGTTCTTGGTGACCACCGTGCGCACGCGCGTCAGCATCCCGCCGACGATCACCTCCACGCCGCCGCTCAAGCGCTGCAGGTCCGCGATGCTCACGTTGGCGAAACGTGTCAGTTCGTCGCGGTACTGCTCCAGTGGATGATTGCTGACGTAGAACCCCAGCACGCTCTTCTCGTGGATCAGCGTCTCCGTCGTGACCCAGGGCGATGTGCTCGGCAGCGCGGGTTCGGGCTTCTTCACCGCGGCTTTCGTCTCCTGCTCCAGCACCGCGCCGAATAGAAAATCCCCGCTGGATCGCAAGGCTGCGTCCTGGGCGCCGCGCTTCATCGCGTCTTCGATCACGGTGCACAGGGCAGCGCGCCTGTCCAGCCCATGCAGCGAATCGAACGCGCCGCACTTGATGAGCGCTTCGACCACGGAGCGATTGATCACGCCCTGCGGCACGCGCTCGCAGAAATTGAACAGGCTGGTGAACGGGCCGTCCTTGTTGCGGGCGTCGATGATGCCCTGGATGGCTTTTTCGCCGACGCCTTTGACGGCGGTGAGTCCGAAGCGGATGTGGCCGTGGTTGGCGTCTTTCGTTTCGTTCTTGTCGAAGACGACGGTGAAGCCGAGGCTCGACTGGTTGATGTCCGGCGGCCGGACTTCGATGCCTCGATGGCCGTCGGGGAAGAGCACCTTGCGGCACTCGCTCATGTACTCGACGACTTTTTCGATGCTGACGGATTCATACGTGAGCACCGCCGCCATGTACTGGACGGGGAAGTAGGTTTTCAGGAACGCGGTCTGGTAGGCGATGATCGCGTAGCCGGTGGAGTGCGATTTGTTGAAGCCGTAGCCGGCGAACTTGAGGATCAGCTCGAAAAATTCCTGCGCCTGCTTGGCGGTCAGGCCTTTCGTCTGCGAGCCTTCGATGAACTTCTCGCGATAGCCGTCGATCTTTTTCTGGTCCTTCTTGCCGATCGCCTTGATGAGCGTGTACGCGGCGCGGAGCGGAATATCGCCCAGTTTGTGGACGATGAGCATCACCTGCTCCTGGTAGACCATGATGCCATAGGTCTCCGCGGTGATTTCATCGACGATCGGATTCACCTTCGGCACCGTCTTGCGGCGATGCTTGCGATCGTTGTAATCGGGGATCAGATCCATCGGCCCGGGGCGGTAGAGCGCGTTGGCGGCGATGAGGTCTTCGAGCCGGTCGGGCTTCATGCCCATGAGCAGGCCGCGCATGCCCTCGGATTCAAACTGAAACACGCCGCCGGTCTCGCCGCGACGGAAGAGATCGAGCACCTTCGGATCGTCGAAAGTGAGGCGGTCGAGGTCGAGGGGGTCGGAGGAAGGGTTTAGGGTGTAGGCGGAAGGGTTTAGGGTGTAGGGTTTAGGGTTTAGGGTTTCGGAGTGGGAGCCGTTTCCGTTTCCGTTGTTGCTTGCGTTTCCGTTTCCGTTGTCTTTCCCTACACCCTTCACCCTAAACCCTACACCCTCTTGCACCGTTCGCGCGATCATCTCCGGGCTCAGCGTTTCGCGTATGAGCTTCTTCGCCCGCTCAATGATCGACAGCGTGCGCAGGCCCAGGAAGTCCATCTTCAGCAGGCCGACTTTTTCGCAGGTCGGGCCGTCCCACTGCGTGACGACCTGATCGGTGCCCGAGGGCTGATAGAGCGGGACGATGTTGTCCAAGGGCTGCGTGGCGATGATGACACCGGCCGCATGCACGCCGGCGTGGCGCGTCAGGCCTTCGAGTCGCTTGGCGGTGTCGATCATCTCGCGCAGTTGGCCGTTGTCCTGGTAGAGGCGTTGCAGGTCAGGCTCCTGCTCCAGCGCGCTGGTGAGCGTGGTGCCCAGGCCGTCGCCCACGAGCTTGCAGACTCTGTCGACATCGGGCAGCGGGATGTTGAGCACGCGGCTGACATCGCGAATCGCCGCGCGGGCCTTGAGCGTGCCGAAGGTGATGATCTGCGCGACGTGGCCGTACTTGTTGCGGACGTAATCGATGATTTCCTGCCGGCCGTCCTGGCACATGTCGATATCGATATCGGGGTATTCGCTGCGGTCGGGGTCGGTAAATCGTTCGAAGAGCAGGCCGTATTGAATGGGGCAGGCGTTGGAGAGCCCAAGGCAATAGCCGACCATGGTGCCGACACCGGAGCCACGGGCGTTGGCGGGGATGCCGCGGCGGCGGGCCTCGTTGACGAAGTCCCAGACGATGAGGAAATACGCGCTGATGTTTTTGTCAGCGAGGATTTTCAGCTCGCGCTCCAGGCGATCGCGATGCGCCTGCGTCATCCGGCAGCCGGGCGTATCAGGCGCGCCGTAGCGCCAGATGGCGCCGGCCTCGGCGAGCTCGCGCAGGGCTGCGTCGCAGCGCGATTTCAGCTCGGGCGCGGTGATCGCTTTGTCGTTCAGTTCGTCAAAAGGCAGGAGGTTGAACTGCGAGCAGAAATTCTTGTACCAGGGCGTTGAACCAATTGACACATCGCGCGGAATTCCTGCCTGTCCGGTCTCGGCTCTTAAGAGCCGGGACCGGACAGGCTGGATCGCATCGCAGCTCTTCAATTCATCCCCACCCTTCGTCCCTTCGTCCCTTCGTCCCTCCGTCCCTTCCGTTTTCTCAATCTTCACCACCGGCGCGAAGCTCTTGCCAAACACCAGTTCCACGTTGCACATCTCCGCGATGCGCAGCGTGTTTTCGCACGCCTCGCTCCAGCGTCGCATGTCGCTGGCGGCGTACATCTCCGCCGTGCTCTTCAGATAAAGCTGCGTCGGATATTTCATCCGCGACTCGTCGCTGACGAGCTTGCCGGTGGAGATGCAGCAGAGCACATCGTGCGGCGCGTGATCGCCGGCCTGGAGGAAGTGCACATCGTTCGTCGCCACGCAGCCGATGCCCAGTTGATCCGCCAGATCCATCAGCGCGGGGTTGACGGCGTCCTGCTCTTTGATGTGCTTCTGCAGCTCGATGAAGAAGCGATCGGGGCCGAAGATGGAGATGTAAAACTCCGCCAGGGCCTTGGCGCGTTTGCGGTCGTCCTTCATCAGGGCGTTGGGAATTTCGCCGCCGAGGCAGGCGCTGGTGGCGATCAGGCCTTTGCCGTGCGCCTTGAGCGTCTCCTTGTCGATGCGGGGCTTGTAGTAGAAGCCTTCGCGGTAGGCGATAGAGCCGAGTTTGAGGAGATTGCGATAGCCGTCGTTGTCCGCCGCCAGCAGCAGCAGGTGGTACCCGCCGTCTTTGACGCCGGTGGAGACGCGCTGCTTGCGGGCGTCGAGCGCTTCGCCCGGCGCCATGTACGCCTCGATGCCGATGATGGGCTTGACGCCGGCGTCCTTGGCCTTGCCGTAAAAATCGATCAGGCCGAAGAGGCAGCCGTGATCGGTGATGGCGACGGCGGGCTGCTCCAGTTCCTTGGCGCGCTTGACGAGTTCCTTCGTGCGACAGGCGCCGTCGAGCAGCGAATACTGCGTGTGGACGTGCAGGTGGACGAAAGGCTTGGTTGGCGATGAAACGGCGGCCATCCCTGGCATGCTCCGTGCGAAACGATCATTTAGCCGGCGGGCTTGCCCGCCGAGGACTGGAGACAACGCGAAGCGCTGCGGACTTTCAACGATCACCGGATACAAGCGCTCAACGAGATCACGAATGCCGCGAAACAGAGTCTTTGGCCGGCATCGGCACGCATGTCACATTGAACATCCGCGGCGGGCAAGCCCGCCGGCTAAATGCCCGAGCGAATCTGGTAATCTCATCTTAACCGAACGCGACGGCGTCGGGAGATGGACGCACTTTTCCACCGAGACCACCCATGCCCGCCACCGAAACTCTCTACCTCTGGCCCGACGGGAATCCGAACAACTACGAAAAGGACCGCCCGCGCATCGAGCGGTATGAGCCGAAGGAAAAAACCGACAAGCCCGTGCCCCCGGTGCCCTGCGTCCTCGTCTGCCCCGGCGGCGGCTACGGCGGGCGCGCGGGCCACGAAGGCGCGCCCTTCGCCGAGCTCTTCGCCGCCCACGGCTTCGCCAGCTTCGTCTGCCACTACCGCGTGTCGCCCAATCGCCATCCCGCGCCGATGACCGACGTGTGTCGCGCCATCCGCATCATCCGCAGCAAGGCGAAGGAATGGAACATCGACGACCATCGCATCGCCCTGATGGGTTTCTCCGCCGGCGGACACCTCGCTTCCACCGTCGCCACGCAGCCGAACCTGCACGTCGATAAGAACGACGACCTCGCTGAAAAATTCCCCGCCCGGCCCGACCGCGTGATCCTCGGCTATCCCGTCATCACCATGAGCTCGCCCAAGACGCACGGCGGCTCGGTGAACAATCTCCTCGGCAACAACGCGACCGACGAGATGAAAAAACAGATGAGCAGCGAGCTGCAGGTGACCAAGGAAAACCCGCCCGCGTTTATTTTTCACACCTGGGACGATGGCGCGGTGCCCGTGGAAAACGCCCTGCTCTTCGCCAGCGCCTGCGCCAAGTCGAACGTGAAGTGCGAACTGCACATCTACGAATCCGGCCCGCACGGCGTCGGCATGGCGTCCAACAATCCGCGCCTGAAAAGCTGGACGGAACTGCTGCTGAACTGGCTCAAGGCGTGGAAGTGAGGCGGAAGGGACCTAGGGACGCAGGCACGAAGGGACTAAGGATCGTGACCGAAATAACTTCTCGACTTGGCCGTTTCCGATTCCCCTCCCTCTTAGGGAGGGGTTAGGGAAGGATCGGGCGCACTGCATGATTGTGCATGAAGTCAGGCTGTTTGCCCGACCCTCCCCTTGCCCCTCCCTCTTAGGGAGGGGAGTTCGAACCTTGCAAATCAGGTGGTTGTTTCGTTCCCATTCCTAAGGCACAAAGGGTCATGCACAACGCGGCACCTTCTCTCCGTCTCTCCGTCTCTCTCCGTCTCTCCGTCTCTTCCTTCCGTCTCTCTCCGTCTCTTCGTCTCTTCCCTCCGTCCCTCCGCCCCTCCGTCCCTTCGTCCCTTAGTCCCTTCCCCCAATGACCAAACTCGCCGTCGCCATCATGGTGCGATCGCTGGATCAGGCCCTTGCCGCCGCCGCCCGCGCGGCTGAGCATGGCGCCGATCTGGTCGAGTTCCGCATCGATCGGTTCACTGACACGCCCGCGCAGATCACGCAGATGGTCGAGCGCTCCGCCCTGCCTTCGATCGTCACCTGCCGCCCCGCGTGGGAAGGCGGCCAATTCGAAGGCGACGACACGCTGCGCCACGCCGCCTTCGAGGCGGCCTGTGCCGGCACGCGCAAGCCCGCTTATCTCGACATCGAACTGGCCGCCTGGCAGCGCTCGCCGCAGCTTCGCCAGCGCATCGCCGCGTTGATCGATCACCCCGGCCAGATCAATCCCACGCACACGGGCCTGATCCTTTCCACGCACGATTTCACCACCCGCCCCGCCGATCTCTACCAGCGCGTCGAAGCGATGCTCGCCAACTCCGCCTGTCGGGTCATCAAGGTCGCCTGGCGCGCCCGCAGCCTGCGCGACAATGTCGAGGCGTTCGATCTCATCGGGCATCGCCACAAGCCAACCATCGCGCTTTGCATGGGCGATGAAGGCTTGCCCAGCCGGGTGCTGGCGAAAAAATTCGGCGCGCTGCTCACCTTCGCCGCGCTCGAAGAAGGCGAAGGCACCGCCCCGGGCCAGCCCACGCTGGCGGCGATGAAGAAGCTCTACCGCTGGGACGCGCTCAATGCCGACACGCAAATCTTCGGCGTCATCGGCCATCCCGTCGGCCACAGCATGAGCCCCGCGTTCCACAACGCCGGCTTCAGCGCCATTCAATACAACGGCGTCTATCTGCCCATGCCGATTCCCCCGGAGTGGGAACACTTCAAAGCCACCGTCGCCACCTGGCTCGATGCGAAAGACCTTGATTTCATGGGCGCCAGCGTCACCATCCCGCACAAGCAGAACCTGCTCCGCTTTGTCGAGGAGCGCGGAGGCGAAATCGAACCGCTCGCCCGTCGCATCGGCGCGGCGAACACGCTTGTGGTCCGGCATGGGGGCTTTAGCCCCCATGCCCAGGACCACGGCGGCCTCTACGCCTGCAACACCGACTACGGCGCGGCCCTCGACAGCGTGTGCGACCGTCTGCGCATCGAGCGCGCAGGGCTCGCCGGCAAGCGCGTCGCCGTGATCGGTGCCGGCGGCGCCGCCCGCGCGATCGTCGCCGGCTTCGCGCACTACGGCGCCACCGTCGTCATCTACAACCGCACCTTCGACCGAGCTGCGGAACTGGCCAGGGAGTTCAACAACTCGCCGACGCACAACGAATCCCCCACGCACGCCGGCGGCGGCAGCGCGAAGGTCGTTGCCGCGCGAATGGAAAAGCTCTGCGACTCCTGCTGCCAGGTGTTCATCAACTGCACCAGCGTCGGCATGCATCCGAACGTGGACGAAACGCCGATCCCTTCCGCGACCGACACGCAAGGCTGGGGACCCGACACCGTCGTGTTCGACACCGTCTACAACCCGCTGGAAACCCGCCTGCTGCGCGAAGCGAATGCCGCCGGCTGCATCACCATCAGCGGCGCGGAAATGTTCGTGCGCCAAGGCGCGGCCCAGTTCAAACTCTGGACCGGGCAGGAGCCGCCGATCGAAGTGATGCGCGAGGTGGTGATGAAAAAGCTGGGAGGAAGGGTTTAGGGTGTAGGGTTTAGGGTTTAGGGTGTAGGGTGTAGGGTGGGCACCGCCCACCATGACCAACGAGCGGACATTGCAAATTGAAAATTGCAAATTGAAAATTGCAAATTGAAAATTTTCAATTTGCAATTCCCAATCTCCGAATCCTAAACCCTACACCCTAAACCCTAAACCCTTCCTCCCCCATGCCCGAACTCGAACCCTGGCACTACCTGATCGTTGCTCTGACCGGCCTCGTCGCCGGCACGCTGGGCAGCATGCTGGGCGTGGGCGGCAGCGTGATCATGATTCCGGCGATGGTCGCGCTCTTTGGCCAGGCGATCAAGCCCAATCTCAACCAGCACGTCTATCAGGCGGCGGCGATGATCGCGAACATCGCCGTCTCGATCCCCGCGGCGATCAAGTATTACAAGGCCGGCGCCACGCACACGCTGGCGGTCAAACGCATGTTGCCGTTCGCGCTGGGTGCCGTGATCGCAGGCGTCTGGCTGAGCGATCTTTTTGCGGGCACGCGCGGCCCGGCGTACCTCGGCGGCGTGCTGGCGGTGATCCTCGTGCTTGTCGTGGTCATGCAGATTCGCCGGCTCAGCAGCGCCGCGGAACAGCGCGAGCTGGCCGCCGAGCCCGCGCTCAGTACGCCTCGCTGCGGCGCGGTGGGCAGCGTGATGGGGCTGGTCGCGGGCCTCACCGGCGTCGGCGGCGGCGCGATCGCCGTGCCGCTGCAACAGATCGTGCTGAAACTGCCCTTGAAAACCTGCATCGCCAACAGCTCCACCATCATCTGCGTCAGTGCCACCATCGGAGCGATTTACAAAAACGTCACGCTCACGACCCGCCACGGCTACGACTGGCGCGTGAGCTTGCTGCTGGCGGCGCTGCTGGCGCCCACGTGCTGGATCGGCGGTCGCATCGGCCCCACCCTGACGCAGCGCCTGCCCGTGCGATGGGTGCGCGTCGCGTTCATCCTGCTCCTGGTCGCGGCGATCGGGCGGCTGGTGATGCCGGTGTTCGAGATGAAGGGAAAAGGAAGTTGAGGGGAAGAGAGGATTGCAAATTGAAAATTGAAAATTGGCAATTTTCAATTTGCAATTCAGATCAACACCCACTCACCCCCTCATCCTCTTCGGCGTCGGCGCGCCTTCGCCCGTGCAGTTGAGCACCGCCGCGACGAAGGCGGCGCCGCGCTCCTCGAAGTTCTTGAACTGGTCCCACGAAGCGCACGCGGGGCTCAGCAGCACGACATCGCCGACGCGGATGCGGGTGGCGGTTTCCTCCAGGGCGCGGGCGAGTGTGCCGCAGCGGAGGACGGGAGATGCGGAGGCGCAAGCGTTCGCTGGGAGTGGCGCGGCGTGCGGCGACTTCTCCGCAACGAGTGATGTCTTCTCCGCAACGAGTGATGTCTTCTCCGCAACGAGTGATGACTTCTCCGCAACGAGTGATGTCTTCTCCGCAACGAGTGATGACTTCTCCGCGGCGTCGGCGATGGCGTCGCCGGTGGCGCCGAGGGTGTAGATCGCGGCGCAGTGCTTTCGTGCGAAGCGCGCCAGGGGCGCCAGGTCGCTGCCCTTGTCGTAACCGCCGAGGATGATGTGAACGATGCCCGCATCGAAGCTCTCTAGGGCGAGCATGGCGGCCTGCGGCGTGGTGCACTTGCTGTCGTTGAAGTAGCGAACGCCGGCACGCTCGCAAACCAGTTGCAGGCGGTGCGGCAGGCCGGCGAAATCGTCAAGGGCGTCGATCGCATCCTGCCGCGCGATGCCGGCCGCGACGCAGACTTCAATCGCCATCAGGGCGTTCACGCGGTTGTGCGGGCCGGGGATCAGGAGCGGCGGCAGATCACGATCGCGCGCAGCCATCGCCGCGGGATCAAGAATGCGCACGTCGCCGACGCGCGGCTGAAACGGTTCAGGGTCGCCGAGGATCGCGATGTCGCCCGCCGCGTCCTGAAAATCAAGGATCGCCTGCTTGGCATCGCGATAGCTTTCGAGTGAGCCGTGCCAGTCGAGGTGGTTGGGCGAGAGGTTGGTGATGACCGCGATGTGCGGCGACCAGCGATCCTCGCGCAAGCCTTCGAGCATGAAGCTGGAGAGTTCGAGCACGACCCAGTCGTCGGGACCGATGCGATCGAGGTCATTGAGCAGCGACCCGCCGAGGTTGCCGCCGAGATGGACGGCGGGATGTGAGAGTGATGGGGAGAGTGGGTGAGCGAGTGAAGGAGATTTCGGATTTCGGATTTCGGATTTCGGATTTGAGCGTTGAGAGTTGAAATTTGAGATTTGAGATTTGAAATTTGAAATTTGAGATTCGAGATTTGCGACTTGACTCTCTTCCGGCCCCTGTCCCCTGTCTCCTGTCCCCTGCCTCCTGTCTCCTGTCCCCTGCCTCCTGTCTCCTGTCTCCTGTCCCCTGTCTCCTGTCTCCTGTCCCCTGTCTCCTGTCTCCTGTCTGCTGTCTCCTGTCCCCTGGCCCTTCCTCAAGATATGCCCGATCATCGCGGTGGTGGTGGATTTGCCGGCGCTGCCGGTGATGGCGATGGTGCGGGCGCGGTTGGGCAGACGCTGGACGAGCAGGCGAATCTCGCTGGTGAGCGGAACGCCGGCATCTCGCGCGACTTGCAGGTACGCGTTGCCTTGCGGTTTGACGGCTGGATTGACGACGATGAGATCAGCCTCGGCGAAGTCGCTCTCACGATGTTCGCCAAGACGAAATTCGACGGGCAGACCGGCTAGTTGGGCGAGACTGTCCTTCAGTTTTTCAGGCGGGTTCTGATCGGTGACGAGCACGCTGGCTCCGTGCTGGAGCAGAAACTTCGTCACGCCCACGCCGCCGCCGAAACTGCCCAGCCCCATGACGACGACTCGCTTGCCGCGAAGATCGGCGGGGGCGGGGGCGGGAGCGGGGCAAGGCGTGTCGGTGGATGGGAGCATGGCGGCCTTCCGTGGCCAATTGGATTCGGATTCCGCGCGATCAGCGCCGAGGCTTGCCTCGCTCCGATCGCAAGTCAAAGGTTGTCCGTCGGAACGGGGCAAGCCCCGGCGGTAAGGAGCCGTGCAAGATCAACTCCGCAGATTCGAATCGCTTGGCTCGCAGCCGGACGACTTGGAAAGTCGTCCCACATGCGATGTTGTTCCTGCACGACTCCTAAACGTTGAGCAAACCGCATGGTCGATCAGTGCCTATTCCTTCTTCGGCACTTCGAGCTGATTCAGATCCCACTTGGCGCTGGAGCCGACGTGGATCGAGATCAGGCGGGTGCCGCGTTTGACGAGGTAGTAGACATAGAGTTCATCGTCAGCCGCCATTTTCTTGTGGGGGAGCTGGGTGATGGCCCGAATGGGGTTCTCCGCATCGACGTGGATTTCCTGCCGGCCGGTGGCGCGTTGGAGCCAGACAAAGGCGATGGGCATGTACTGCTCGCCGGCGTTGTCCTGGATGAACATGGCGTTGAGGGCGGCGGCGGACTGGATGGCCTTGCCGAACATGGATTCGGCCTGATCGCGGGCAAGTTTGACGCGGACCATGGCGAGGTTGTCGGAGGCGACGTGGATTCGCTCGACCCGGTTCTGCGGCGAGATGGGGCCCGCCGGCGCCACGCCGATGTCCCCGCGCCGAATCTCCAGGCCCGCCAGATCCAGCGAGGAGACGAGGTTCCGACTGGTCGCCAGCGGCAGGTCGGCGGAAAGCTTGACGTCCTCCGCCTTGACCCCGCCGGCCGTGATGCCGCCGCCGTCCTTCGTGCCGGGCGTGGGCGGCGTCTTCACCTTGCCGGTCTTGTCGCGCGGCTGCTGGAGCGTCGGTCCGACCAGCGCCAGAAATCGCTGCGTGAACTGCTTCTTGCCCGCGTCGTCGCCCGGCGGCTTCTGCGCGCCCTTCAGCGTGAAACGCAGGTTGCGGATGATGATGAACTGCTCCTGCTCGCCGGCGGGCAGGACGAACATCCAGCCGATGGTCGCCTCGGTGGTGCCGTCCATCGTGGCGACGGCGGCGTCGGAGCCGACCATGTTGAACTCGCGCTCCTTCGTTTTCGCATCGGCGATGGTGGAGAAAGCGAAGGGGTGATGGATCACCGGCGCGGCGCCGGAGCCGGGCGTGAAGGTGACCAGTTGCACCTGCGTGGGATACACGCGCAGCTTCGGATCCAGGTCGTACGTCTTGTCTTCGTTCTTCCACTGCGTGTCGATCAGGACGATCCTGCTGCCGGCGTTTTCGATCTTGCCCTTGACGCGGTCGGGCAGGTTGTCGCGGAACACGGTCGGCAGCGATTCGATCGGCACATCGTGAGCGACGTGTTCCTTCACCTCGACGCTCTTGGCCGTGGCGGTGGTGGAAGTATTGGCGTCGTGGCGGGTGCGGACCCAGTGGGCGCGGTCGATCAGGGCGGGCTGGTAGATCGCCAGCGGTCTGTCATTGGCGGGCGAGAAGGAACCGGTCGATAGTCTGCTGAACAGATTGACCGCCAGATCGTCGACGGCGATCCAGAGCTTGTCGCCTTGGGGATCCTCCACGATTTCACCGGTGCCGGGCACGACGACGAACTTCTTGTAGCCCATGAAGTCGATGCCGCTGGGCAGGCGGAGGCAGCCGGTCACCAGGATGCCCATGCACAGGGCGGCCGCGAGCGCACCGCAGATGCCGCCGGCGATGAGGTTGGTGAGTTGGCTGAAGTCGACATTGAAGCTGACGAACTTGTCCATCAGCAGGCGGGCGATCAGCAGGATGAACACGAAGGGCATAATCAGCCCCACCGCCCAGGCGAATCGCGGCGTGAAGCCGGTGAGCATGCCCGCGATCGGCTCCCACAGTCCGAACGCCAGGGCGCCCGAGACGATCACCAGACCCAGGTGCAGCATCGCGCTGAAGAACCCCTCCAGCCCCTGCCAGTAGGCGATGAACAGGATGAACGCAACGATGAGGATGTTCAAGAGCATGGGCAATCCTCGGATGAATGCTGAATCGTTTTTTGGGGGCCCGTCGCAGGTCAGGCCCCTAAAGGGGCCTGACCTGCGACTCCTTCCCACTCCGCACTTCGCACTTCGCACTCCGCACTCCGCACTTTGCACTTTGCACTTTGCACTTCGCACTTCGCACTTCGCACTTTGCACTTTTCACTTTTCACTTTCAACCCCTCGAATCCTATTCCGCTTCCTCTTTCGCCTTCGCCGCCTTGGGCTTCTCCGGCTTCTCTTCCTTGCCCATCGCCCGGCTCACCTCGGCGATCGCCGTCGTACCTTCCACGACCTTGGTCAGCGCCGCTTCCTGCAGCCAGAGCATCCGGCCCTTGCGCAGGTGGGCGCGAAGCTGTTCCATTTCGCCGGCCGCGATCAGCGCTCGCGCCGCGTCGTCGAGAATCATCACCTCGAACACGCCCGTCCGGCCGCGATACGCCATGCCGTGACAATCGGGGCAGGTTTCCTCGGCGTTCTTGGCGACGATCTTGCCGCTGGGCTTGTAAAGCTGCTTCACCTTGTCCGGCGGCAGATTCATTTTCTTCAGCGCGTCCGGGTCGGGCGTGAAGGGCGCGCGGCAGGTGTTGCACAGCTTGCGCACCAGCCGGGGCGACACGATCGCCGCGAGGCTGTCGGCGGCCTGCTTGCCGCCGCCGATCGCCTTGATCCACATCTTCAGGGCGCCGAACGTGTCTTCCTGCTTCAGGCCGACGTAGAAGCGCAGCTCGCTCGACGCGTTGGCGACCGCCTTGGCGGTCGGCACGTCCGCCACCTTGTGGACCATCAGCACCTGCGGATCGCGCCGCACCAGCGTGTTCACCGATTCGGCGATCTTCGCAGGCTCGACGCCGGGCTGAATCTTGGTATGCGTCACGCCCTCCACTTCGTAGGGCACTTCCTCTTCCAGCGTCATGATGCTCTGCGTGTACGGATCGTGCTGGTTGATGAAGGCATAGAGCGTCGTCGTCATGCCGTGGCCCGGCGGGCAGGCGACGAGGACGGCTCGCTTGGCGTCGGCGAGGATGGGTTCGAGCGCCTTCAGTTGCGCCGGCAGCAGGCCCAGATCCTGCAACCGCATCGCCACCGCCTTGTTCGGATCGATCATCAGCGTGGCGGTGATGTCCTGCGTCGAGCCGATGGTGATCAGCCGCAGCAGGTGTCCGTTCTTCGCTTCGCCCTCTTCCAGATACAACTCACCCACCTGCTTCTTCCGGCGATCCTCCACGTCCAGCTTGGCGGTGGACTTGAGGTAATCGACCACCTGCAGGCCGGTCTTCGGATCCATTTCGGGCTGCGGGTAGCTGAAGCCGTCGACCATGACGACCGTGGTGACGGTCTTGGCACCGACGTTGATGTCGACACGTTGCGCGCCGCGCGGGAAGGCGAAGCCGAGGATTTCCTCCAGCTTGGCGTGGGCTTCGGCGTTGGGGTCGCTGCCGGCGGGGACTTCGATGCGCACGCCCACCTTGGTGGTGAATGCGATGTTGGCGCGCTCCTGCGCCGCGGCCCGGCTGGCGGCGTCGCGCTTGGCGGCCAGCCAGCCGCGCGGATCGAACACCCACCGCTTGTTCTCATTCACCTTGCTGTTGCGGAACTTCACATAAGCGAACAGCTCGCCGCCCGCCACCACGATCGCCACCAGCATGCCCAGCCAGAACGAAGGCAGCAGCAGCCACGCCCCGAACGCCACCACGCCCGTGAGCATGTTGATCAGGTTCCACTTGCGGCGCGGCAGGTAGAAGTATTCCAGGTCCTTGTCGATGCGTCCGACCGCCGCGCCCCACAACCCCAGAAAAACGGCGAAGAGGATCGGCTTGAAAATGCTCACAAGGACGAACGTCTCGGCTTGGGCGAGCAGGTGCATCATCGTCGCAGAAAAGAAAGAGGAAGGAGCGCGAAACCACCACCAGTCGGACGCGCAAACTTAATCGAGACCCCGGCAAAGAGCAAGCGGACATGTCGCCCGTTTAGCGCCCGCCCGAAGGGCGGGATTTGGACGCCGGAATGACGAATGTCGAAATCAAAATGTCGAATGAATGACGAATGCCAAAAAAAGCCAAATGACGAATGACGGAATGATCACCGGCGAGCGATCCGTCATTCGTCATTTTGATTTCGACATTCGTCATTCATTAGACATTGGTCATTCGACATTGGTCATTTCCCCTCGCCTGTCTCGATCAACCGCACCGCCCGCAGCACCTCCGAAATGCTCCACGCCTGCGCAATGCAGCCCACCGGCCGGTGCGGCGCGTTCGCTTCGTAAATCTCGTGCAACTGGCCGACGCCTTCGTTGAGCAATTCGTCGATCAGCGGCGACAGCACCGCCCACGCCTCGCGCTTCGATTCGTCGCTGAACCGGCCGACGCGCAAGACCGCCTCCACATAAGGCCCGATCAGCCACGCCCACACCGTGCCCTGGTGGTACGCCTTGTCGCGCTGGAATTGGTCGTGGCAGTAGGACGGGTGATAATTCGGATCGCCCGGCGGCAGCGTCCGCAGGCCGCGCGGCGTCAGCAACTTCTCGCGCACCACGTTGAGCACCAGCCGCTGCTGCGTCTGCGGAATTGGCGAGTGCATCAGGCTGGCGGCGAAAATCTGATTCGGCCGCATCGCCTGATCGCGAACCTCCTTCAACGCCGGGTTCACATAGGCGCTGTCGATGTCGGCCGCGCCTTGCTCCGGCCCCCTCTCCCCCCGGGAGAGGGCTGGGGTGAGGGCCGGACCACCACTTGCCCCCGCCCCACCACTTGCAGCAGCCGCAGCAGCAGCCGCCGGATCCACATACACATGATCGATCAGGCAGCCGCGCGACTCATCCCAGAACGTCTTGGCAAAAGCCCGCTTCACTCTCGCCGCCAGTTTCGCGTAGTGATCGCTGATGTGTTTCTGATCCTGTTTCAGCGCTTCGGAAAGCGCCATGAGCGCCGCGTACCAGAGACAGTTGATCTCCACCGCCTTGCCGTGCCGGGGCGTGAACACGACGCCGCCGGTCGCCGCGTCCATCCAGGTGAGTTGCGTGTTCGGATTGCCCGCCGAGATCAGGCCGTCGCCCGCCATCTTGATTTCGTATTGCGTGCCTTTGATGTAGGCATCCATGATGGAAAGCACCGCGGGGCAGAGCCACTTCGTCCACGACTCGCGGTCCTTCGACATTTCGACATAACGCAACGCCGCATGAATGAACCAAAGGCTGCCGTCCACCGTGTTGTAGTGCGCGGCATTGTCGTCGTAGTCATCGAAGCGATTGGGCACCAGGCCGTCCTTGATCGATTCGGCGAAGACCTGCAGCGTCGCCCGCGCTTCCTCGAATCGCCCGGTTTCCAGGAGCAATCCCGGCAGCGCGATGAACGTGTCCCGGCCCCAGTCGGCGAACCACGGATAACCCGCGATGATCGTCGCCAACTTCCGCCCTTTCACCGTGCGATCGACGACGAAGTCATCGGAAGCGATGGCGAGGATGCGTTTGAGGGAAGGGCCATGGGCCAAGGGCCAAGGGCCAAGGGCCGAGTTACTGCGCGCCGCGCCTTGTTCCGACCCCCTCTCCCCCCGGGAGAGGGCTGGGGTGAGGGCCGGCCGCCCCGCGCCCCCATTCGCACCACTCATCCACGGCGGCACCATCGCATCATCCGCCCCGCCCCCCTGGCTCTTGGCCCCTGGCACTTGGCCCTCATTCTCCCCCAGCGCCGCCAGGATCGGCTTCAGATGCTCCGCGCGAACCGCGTTGATCCCTTCCTCCGACGCAGCCGTCTGCTTGCCGAGGTTCACCGTGAACGTGATCACCTCTTCGTCCTTGCGCGGGTCGAGCGGAATCTCGAACGCGCCGGGCACGAAATAGTCCTCGCGATCTTCCTGACCGCGGTCGGTGTCGCCGCGGTAGACGACGTTGTACCACCAGTCGCGCGTGCGGTTGAAGCGGTGCGTGCGCTCGCAGCGGAACGTGGCGGCGATGCTGCCGGAGGGATCATTGCCCATGCCGCCGCTGCGTTCGACGGTGACGCCGTCGACGCGCGATTCGATGCTGAAGTTGCCGGCCCCGTCCTTGTGCAGCATGGCGTGGAAATCGCGCAGCGTCAGCATCGGGCTCAGCTTCAGTTCCACCGCGTTGGGAGCGATCTCTTCGCCTGGCGCCCCCGGTATCGTCACCGCTTCGCGCAGTCCGCGGATGGAATAGCGCAGCGTGGCGGCCGGCCGCTTCCAGTGCAGGAACAACTCGCGGGTGAAGGTGACGACGCCCGCCGAATAAGTCCATGCGATGCTCAGGCCCTTGCGGAAGCGTTTGAGCATGGTGTGGCCGCGCGGAGCGTACGTGTCCGGCTGGCCATTGGCGCCGGGGAAGGCGCAGTTGGAAAACTCGAGCACCTGCGTGGCGCCGCGCTTGGTCAGCAGAAGCTGCTCAAACATCTGGCTCAGCGCGACGACCCGGCCCACGGGTGGGCGCGATGCGGCGATGAGCAGGCCGTGGTAGCGGCGCGAGTTGACGCCCGGCACGGTGCCCATGGCGAACCCGCCGGTGCCGTTGGTCAGCAGCCATTCATCGGGCAGATGCGTCAGCGCATCGCCGGCCACGGCCCAATCGTGCGTCAGCCAGGCGGGGTCGAGATTCAGGGCCGGCTCCTGACCGACGATTCCACCACCCACCGCAGCGCGCGGCTGGACGGGGCGGCTCGGCGCCGGCGACGGCGCTGATGGGGCCTGGGCGACAGGAGCAGACGCGGCGGCGGGTTTCGTCGCCGCGACAGGCACGGGCGCGGGCTTCGCAACCGGCGTCGGTGCCGGCGCGGGCTTTCCTGCGACAGCTTTCGGCGCGGCGGCGGCTTTCGACTTGCCGGCAACACCACCCGCCGGCTTCTTCGCGGCCGCCGCCTTGGTGTTCGATGCCTTGGATTGCGCTTCCGGCGCGGGCTTCGCTGCGGGCTTCGACGCAGGCGTTTTCTTTTTCGACGGGTCCGGGCGCGATGACGGTTTCTTGGCCATGTGAAGATTCTACGGATTCGCGCGGCGGCGTGGTGATGGCCCGTTTGGCGGAAGCGCCGCGGGCGCCTGAACCGGTCACCTTGCATCATCGTTGTTCGCAGTCCCCCGTTGTTCGAACAGGCACCTGCGGTGCTTCCGCTAAACGGCGGAACGACGCAATGCAACGACGCATCGCGACGACGCATCGCCACCATTCACCGGCGATGCCGTCACCGCGTAAAATGCCGGCGATGCCATCGCGCGATGAACTCGACGACCTGCCTCTGCGCCACCGCACGCCTGCCGCGTGGGCGGCGCAGGTGATGGCTGCACCGCTGGCGCTCTTGAATGATCACGCCCACCTGGAGAAAAAGGCCGCCGGCAACGCGCTGGAACTGCTGAACCGCTGGCCGGGCCAGCAGGACGCCGGTCCCGACGAGCGCGATTTCACCACGCGCTGGGTGCAGACGATGACCGCCGTCGCCAAGGATGAGGCCGATCACCTGGGCATCGTGCTCCGCCTGCTCGTCAAGCGCGGCGGGCGATTCACCAAGGGCCATCGCAATCCCTACGCTGTGGCGCTGAGGCAGCTCGTGCGCGCCGGACAAGGCCCCAGGGAACTGCTCGACCGGCTGCTCATCAGCGCCCTGATCGAGGCACGCTCCTGCGAGCGCTTCCAGGCCCTGTGCGATCATGGCACGGATCGCGAACTGGTCCGCCTCTATCGCGGCCTCAGCGCCAGCGAGCGCGGACACTACACGGTCTTCGTCAACCTGGCGCGAGAACTGCCGGCACAACTGCCTGCCGCGGCGGCGAACAAGCTGGGCGGCGTCGAGTCACGCTGGGATTTCATGCTCGACGCCGAAGCGAAAATCATCGCGGCGCAGCCGGTGTATATCGGGATGCACAGCGGATGAATGGGCCGAACCGGGGACAGGGCCTTAAGGAGAAGCGCGGGAACAAATCCGCAGTTTAGGGGTAGGGTGCGTCAAGGCTCGGCGCGGACGCACCACAGGCAACGGAGACGCAACAAGGTGCGTCCGCGCCGAGCCTTGACGCACCCTACACCGATGCGGCCACGTTTTCGCACGGATCCTGAGTTTCGCGCTCGTTGAGTTGGAGTTCGCCGGCGGTCGTTCCCAGGCTCGCCTGCCAAAGAAAAACCGGACAGCACGCGCTGTCCGGTTCAGGTCTTTCAATTTTGATTTTCAGAATGCAGCGCGACCGCCTGCGGCTCAGCCCTTCGCCTTCTTGTACAGCTCAGCGACCTTGCCCCAGTTGACGACATCCCACCACGCCTTGATGTAGTCCGGCCGGCGGTTCTGGTAGTTGAGGTAGTAGGCGTGCTCCCAGACGTCCAGGGCGAGGATCGGCGTGCCCACGACCTCGGCGACGCCCTTCATCAGCGGGTTGTCCTGGTTGGGCGTGGAGGTGATGGCGAGCTTGCCGGCGGGGTCCACGATCAGCCAGGCCCAGCCGGAGCCGAAGCGCTTGACGCCTGCGTCGGCGAACTTGGCCTTGAACTCGTCGAGCGAGGTGAAGGCGGCGCTGATGGCAACCGCCAGATCGCCCTGCGGATGGCCGCCGCCGCCCTTGCCGGGCGCCGCCATGAGTTCCCAGAACAGGGTGTGGTTCCAGTGGCCGCCGCCGTTGTTGCGGACGGCGGCGCGCTTGGCTTCGGGGACTTGCGCGAGGGCGGCGATGATTTCCTCCAGCTTCTTGTCCGCCAGGCCGGTGCCTTCGAGGGCGGCGTTGAGGTTGTTCACGTAAGCCTGGTGATGCTTGCCGTGATGGATTTCCATCGTCTTGGTGTCGATGACGGGCTCAAGCGAGTTGGACGGATAAGGCAACGGTGCGAGGGTGAAAGCCATGAGAAACTCCTCTGTTGGGTTTGCGTGAATCGATCCCGGTTCAAGTCAAGCGCCGCGACCTGTTTGGCGGCCCCACTGCCGCCTGCGGCGCGTCATGACCGACATTATCCAAAACCTCCATCTTCGGCCAAGGCTGCAAACTCTGCGTAGTCAAAGCCGCTGGGGTGTCGATGAGGGTACTAGTCAATGGTGAAAAAAGACAGGGCAAACGCCCTGTTTGGACGATATTTGCCGGCTGTGCTTGATACGTGAGGCAGGCACCGAGCATCGTAATGGATGCGGCAGGCGTGTCAATGTCAGTCCCTGGTGCAAGCCAATGTCGGTTTTTTCGCCAGAATCGCCAATTTTCGAGATTCTTGCATGATTGCTAGAACAAAATGAGGGTGCCGCGTGTATTCTACTAATAGGAGTGTGGTCCTGCCCCCAAGCCCCGATCCCCTCGGGCGTGTGTCTCCCAACGAAAAGAACTGACTGCGGGAACCGTCCAGGGTGGCCGGGACTCTAAGCGTTTGGTTTGGTTGTACTGGGTGGTTAGTCGCATTCAGGGAACCGTCCCGGGAAAGGTAGGTGTCCGATGCAGACGATGTTGAAGAATGTCAAGAACAAGGGTGTGTCGCCGCTGGAGCAGACCCGCCGCATCAAGCGGTCGGCTGTCAGCGCGGCTCCGGTCGCCGTCGCGCTCAGCGATGCCGATCAGCAGGTTGTCACCATGGTACTCACCCAGAAGTACGACCTGGTCATGAACAAGCTGTTCACGCACCAGGACGCGGAGCGCAAGGTGTTCGACGAGGCTCCGCCCATCGCCAAGCCGGACACGAGCTGGTACCACCCGCTGATGGAGAACATCAGCGAAACGCGTCTGACCCGCAATGTCGGCACCGTGCTCCTGACGGCCGCCGAAGAGCGGGCGCTGTTCCTGCAGTTCAACTACTGCCGGTACCGCGTCATCCAGATCAAGGACAAGCTCAACGCCCCCGGCGCCGCGCCGGCGTCCGTCGAAGACGCTCGCCAGTTGCTGCACTGGTACCGCAAGGGCGAGGCCTACAAGGATCAGATCGCCCAGACCAACCTCGCGCTCGTCCTGGCCATGGCCAAGCGCACGCGCATGAGCGAGGTGGACTTCAGCGATCTCGTCAGCGAAGGCAACATGGCGCTGCTCCGGGCCGTGGACAAGTTCGACGTGGCGCGTGGGTTCAAGTTCAGCACTTACGCCTGCCGTGCCATCCTCAAGGCGTTCTCCCGCACCGGCGTGAAGAACAGCAAGTACCGCCAGCTCTTCCCCACCGACTTCGACCCGAAGCTGGAGAAGAGCGACTTCATGCTCAAGAAGCGCGAAGGCCACGAGGATGACTGCGTCGATGAGCTCCGTCAGATCATGAAGGACAATCGTGCCGATCTCACCACGATCGAACGCGAAGTGATCGAGCACCGCTTCGGCCTGAACCGTCCGGTGACCGCTGATCTGAACGAACCCGATCCGCTCACGCTCGAGCAGGTCGGCAAGATCATCGGCGTGACCAAGGAACGCGTCCGCCAGATCCAGAACAAGGCCCTCGAAAAGATCCGCGTCACGCTTGAAGGCCAGTACCTGGACTGAAGTGGAACGAACGGTCGGAACAACTGAATAACGCAAAGACCCCGGCCAGTGAGCCGGGGTCTTTTTTTTCGATCATCCGGTTCTGACAAGACAGGGACCTCCTCACCGCCCATCCTTGCCGCGGAGCCGATCCACCGCGTCCTTCAACTTGTACAGCCACGCGGGCCTGCTCGCTTTTTTCTCCAGCGCGTCGAAGCGCCCATCCCCAACGCCCAGTTCCCGCGCCAGCGCCACCAGCTTGCGTGACGTCTCCAACTGCCGCTGCCAGAACGCCGACTCAGCCCGGCCAAGCAGGAACGTCGCCACGCGACGCTTGATCTCAGCCTCGTCGATGCCGATCGATTCGCCATAGCGCTTCACGAAATCCATCTGCACCCGGCAGTGAAAACCAAACGCGCGGGCCAGGTTGCCCATCGCCCCGTGCGAGCCATGAATGCGATACAGCGTCAGCGGCTCAGCGATGTAGGCGAAGCTGCCGAAACGCGCACAGCGCAGGCACAGGTCGTAGTCCTGCGAGTTCGTCCAGCGCGGATCGAACGGCTGGCCATGACTCTCCGCCACCGCCGCGCTCTCCACCACGCTGCGACGCACCATCACGCTGGAAAACAGCACCAGAAACTCATGCAGCAGCGTATCGAGGCAATTCCCCACGCAAGGATTATTCAAACGCTGCGGCCCATCGTCGGTGATCCGCCCCTGTTCATTCACGTAGCGGAACGAGGTATGCACCAAGGCCACGGTGCTATCCGCCTTCAAAATCGCCAGTTGCTTGCGCAGCTTGTCGGGCGCCCAGTAGTCATCGCTGTCGAGCATCGCGATGAACGGCGCGCTGGTCTGCGCGATGGCGGTGTTGCGGGCGGTGACCACGCCCTGTTTCTCGAGGCGGGTGTAGCGAATGGTGACGTTGCCCGCGCTTGCTTGTTCCGCACTCCCCTCCCTCTTAGGGAGGGGCTGGGGGAGGGTCGGGCGAACTGAGTCGTGGCGCGCGTGTTCAGGCTGCTCGTCCAACCCTCCCCCTGCCCCTCCCTGGGAGGGAGGGGAGTGCTGAGCCGCCGGCTGCGACTGCGCTTCCCCATACTTTTCCAAGTACGGCTTGATCACTTCCAGCGTGTTGTCCGTCGAGCCATCGTCCACCACCGCCACTTCGATCGGCACGCCCGCATCCTGCGCCAGCACCGAGTCCAGCGCATCGCGGATCAGCCCCGCGCGGTTGTACGTCGGCGTGATCACGGCAATAACGGGTTGTGGAATGGATTCACTCATGCGTCGATCTTTGAGTTCTCGTGCAACCGACCTCCCCATTTAGCCGGCGGGCTTGCCCGCCGCGGAGCCGCCAAGTCGTTGTGTGCCGAGTCACATTGACTGCATGGCTGACTCGCATGACTTCCTGATTCAATTATCACTTGTCGTTACCGTCATTGGCTCTGAATCCGCCCGTGCCCCTTATTCGTGGGTTCGCGGCGGGCAAGCCCGCCGGCTAAATGTCAGGTCCGCCTCATCGCATGCCAAAGTTTGGAAGCATTGAACGTCGCGCGGACCACGCCGGCAAAGCGCTTGCCGGGGTTGAACGTGAAGCAGCCGACGATCATCTGCCCGACGCCGCGCAGCCACTCGCTCGCCGCCACGCGGAGAAACCAGCGCGGCAGCTTGCCTTTCGCGCCGAAGCCCGCATCCTCGCGCCGTCTCGTCATCTGCACGCTCAGCCAGCCTTGCCGCCAGGCGAACTCCTTCGCGTATTTCTTCGTCACGCGCTGCGGCGGCACCGGGTGATGCACGATCGCATCCGCCACGTACCAGCCTTCGTTTCCCGCGTCGCTGACCGCCCGCACCATCAGGCTGTCCTCCATGCCCATGCGCTTGTCGCCGCGGTGGCCCACGGTCGTGTCGAATCCGCCGGCCGCGCGGATCGCATCGCAGCGGAACGCCAGATTCGCCGTGTAAAACGGCGGGTCCTGCTTCGGATCCCAGCGCCGCGTTTCGTCGCCCCGGCGGTACTGCACGATCGTGTCGCCCAGCATCGGGCAATTCGTTGGATCGAACCAGCGCGGCGCCGGCTGCGACCACGTCGGCTCCACCCGCCCGCCCCAGAAACCACATCGCGGCTGCGCCTGGATCGCTGACCACATGCGCTGGAGCCAGCGCGGATCGAACGTCACGTCATCATCCGTGAAGAGAATGATCGGCGCGGCAGCTTCCTTCACCGCGCGGTTCCGCGCGTGGCTCGTCCCGGTGGTCGGCTCGGGGAGGTAGCGGGGGGAAAAGGGCTTAGGGTTTAGGGTGTAGGGTTTAGGGTGTAGGGTGTAGGGTGTAGGGTCCGAAGAAGATTTCAGATTTTGGATTTCGGATTTCGGATTTTGGAAGCCGTCAGGTTGATAGCTTGCACTTCCACTTCCAACGCTTGCGCCTCCGCATCGCGTCATCTTCCCCGCGAACGACTCCACCACCGCCCGCACCGCCTCATTCACCTCATTGTCGATCACCAGCAGTTCCCACCGCGCGTCGATCGGTTCGCATGCCGCCAGCGAGGCGAGGGTTTCGCGCAGCATGTCCACGCGCTTGTAGGTGCAGATCGCCACCGTCAGATCGCACGCGGGTTGGGCGGTTGTCGCGGACATCACACGCCCCCCGGCAGTTCCGACGCGCCCGATGCAGGAGCGGACGATCGCCCGCGCAGACGATCCACGCGATCTTTCAAACGGATCACCCAGTTGGGCCAGCGGGCTTTGTTTCGCCACGCCTGGATGTCCGCATTGTCCAGTTTCTGTTCCTCCGCGTACGCCAACAGCTCGCGGAACGCCGGCAGATTCCGCCGCCACCACAGGCTCTGCAGTTTCACCGCCACGTGCTCCGCCAGCTTTTTCTCCAGGACATCGCGCCCGATCTTCGCGCCGGCTTCGGGATGCTCATCGAAGAACTTGCGGAACGCGCGATGGTGAAAGCGAATCTGGTGCACCGGGCTGGCGCTCATCTGCTTCGCGTGGTAGCGGTAGTGCAGCAGATACTCGCGCACATAGGCGAAGGTGCCGACGACGCTGAGGCGCAGGTAGAGATCGATGTCGCACGCCTGCTTGAAACTGGCATCGTAGCCCTGGATTTTTTCCAGCGCGTCGCGGCGGACCATGATGGAAGGATGGCCGATGGATTTTGCGTCTAGGAGCGCGGCAGTACACCAGCCGACGCGGGTACTGTCGGGCACGACCGCCGGCTTGTTCAATCGGCCGTCAGGCAGGTGGCCGACGACAGCCGTATGGACCAGCACACAATCTGGGCCGGCGGCCTGGGCGGCGGCGAGTTGCAGCGCGAGCTTGGTAGGCTCCCACCAGTCGTCGGTGTCGAGCTGCGCGACCCAGTCGCCCTTGCTCGCGCGGATGCCGGTGTTGCGGGCAGCCGGTTCGCCGGCGTTGGGCTGCTGGATCAGTTCGATGCCGCGGTCCGGATAACGCTGCTGATACTGCCGCACGATGGCTGCGCTGTCGTCTTTCGAGCCGTCGTCCACCACGATGATCTGCACCGGCCGATGCGTCTGCGCCATCGCGGAATCGAGTGCTTCGCGAATGTAGTCCGCGCCGTTGTAACACGGCATGACGACGCTGACGGACTGGACTTGGTTACTGGACATAGTTGGCCTGGCGATCGCTCGGGATGACACACAGTAATTCGACCAGAACGGGGGTACGGGTTCGCGAATCGAGGGGCGGGGAGCGAAGCCGCAGGCAAAGGCGGGCGATTGGGCCGATACTAGGAGCTAAGAGCCGTAAGCCGATAGCCGTTAGCCGTTAGCATTCAATCCCCGGACCGATTCCCTAGTGTTGCATCGCACTTGATTCGCAGGGTGCCACGGGCAAGCGGAGTCCGCGGAGTTTGCCCGTGCAATGGACGCTGGATACACGGGTAAACTCCGCCGAGCCTGCGCTTACCCGTGGCACAGCATCGCCCGCACGACCAACTGCGATCGACCATTAGCAACGTCCGTTCCGGGGTTTCGCGGACTCAACCCCGGCCACCCAGCTCAACGCCCCAACACCCCAGTGCAACAGTTTCTCAATGCTTACGGCTAACAGCTCTCGGCTCCTCACCGCTCACCCCATGCGTCTGATTTACAGCCTGCCATTTTTTCCCTACGCCTACACGCCCTGGCTCTTCCGCGAGATGGCGTGGATGCGGCAGCGCGGCCACGAGATCGCCGTGATCTCGCTGGGCGATCCGCCCGGCCCCAGCGCGGACCTGCGCGAGTTCAAGCTTGACGATGTGCCCGTCCTGCAGCTTCGCATGAGGCACACTTCCGATGCGAGGCTGCTGCGCGAACTGGTCACGCTGGGCGCGGGCTGGTTCGCGCCGTCGCCCAGTTCGCTCGCCGCGCTGCGAAAGCAGAAGGGCCTGCGGCAGGGCGTGCATGAATGGCAGACGCTCAAGCGGGCCGCGGCCTTCGTGCGCCGCTTCCGCGCCGATGTGATCGAAGCCCACTGGGCGGCTCACAGCGCCGCCCTGGCGCGCGATCTGCTGCACGCCACAGGCATCCCCTACGCGCTGCGCATGCACGGCGGCGACCTGCACACGAACCCGTCGCCGAACCTGCAAATGCTCGTCGAGTCCGCGGCGGCGGTGTGCCCGGTCAGCCGGTTCCTCGCGGATCTGCTGCTGGGTCAGCGGCCGCTGCCGAATCTGCCACGGGTGCCGCCGGTTTCGTTCGACCTGAAAAAACTTCGCATCTGCCACAACGGCGTCCCCGCCGACGCCATTTCCGCCGAGCCCGCGCCGCAAAGCGACGACCTGCAAATCATCGGCACCATCGGCCGGCTCGATCCGCCCAAACGGCACGGCGAGCTGGTCACCGCCGTTGCCCGACTCGCGCCCAAGCACCCGGGTCTGCGCCTGCTCATCATCGGCGGCGGCGTGCTGGAAGAGGAACTGAAAAAGCAGGCGGCGGACCTGGGCATCGCCGACCGCGTCACCGTCACCGGCCTGCTTTCGTGGGACAAGGTGATCGAAGCACGCAAGCAACTGCACATTTACGCCCACACCTCGCAGCTCGAAGGTTGCTCGCTCGCCGTGGCGGAGGGCCTGGCGCAGGGCGTGCCGGGACTGCTGACGCGCGTGGGGGCCGCGGTGGATTCGATCGAGGAAGGCGTCAACGGCTACACCGTCGCGGTCGGCGATGTCGATGCGATCACGGCTTCGCTGGACAAGCTCGTCTCCGCCGGCGCGGCGGCGCGGCGGGAGATGGGCGCGGTGAGCATCAGGATTATCCGTGAACGATTCGAGTTCGATGGGGTGATGACGCGGCTGGAGGGGATTCTGAACGCCGCCGCGCGAGGTGAAGCGCTTCCTGCGTGAAAGGTAGGGTGCGTCAAGGCTCGGCGCGGACGCACCACGGTGAAGGGAGGCGCAGCACGGCAAGCAGAGGCGCGCCACGAATCACGTTGACGCAACATGGTGCGTCCGCGCGGACTTGCCGCACCCTACGTGGCTTTCAATATCCTTTGCCGTCGCACAGCGCCCGCAGCATCGCGTGGTTGTAGACCAGGTGCAGGTCTTCGGTGATCTGCATGTCGTGGATGGGGATGTTGACGTTGTGGCGGGCGATCTTGATGAGCTTGCCGCCGTCGTAGCCGGTGACGCCCAGCGTGATCGCGCCGTGGTCGTTGGCGTACTCGATCGCTTTCAGGACGTTCTTCGAGTTGCCGCTGCCGCTGATGCCCACGACAAGGTCGCCGGGGCGGAGGTAATTTTTCAGAGGCTCGACGAACACGCTTTCGTAGTTCACGTCGTTGGCCAGCGCGAGCATCCAGGGGATGTTGTCGTTGAGGCACATGACGCGCAGCTTTTTAGGTGAGGTGAAGCACGCGCCCTTGTTCATGTCCACGACCATGTGCGAGGCCGTCGACGCGCTGCCGCCGTTGCCCATGGTGTAGATCATGCGCTCGGCCGCCCACGCTTCGCGGTAGAGGCGCACGGCAT
This sequence comes from uncultured Phycisphaeraceae bacterium, assembly GCA_964426135.1. Lineage (GTDB taxonomy): Bacteria > Planctomycetota > Phycisphaerae > Phycisphaerales > Phycisphaeraceae > CAYRPN01. The sequence continues at coordinate 26,966 of CAYRPN010000001.1, forward strand.
TGGCGATCTGATCGATGTCGAGCTTGCCGATCGTCTCGATCAGCGAGGCGAAATAGTCGCGCAGGTAGCCGGCATCGGTCTGCAACTGCGTCAAAGGTGTGGAGGTGGTGGCGGTGGGCATGGGGACGGAGGTCAGAGGACGGAGGTCAGAGGACAGAGGTCAGGCGGACCGGCGTTTAGCGACGGGGCTTGCCCCGTTCCCGGCAGTGGCGCGGCTATTTCCCGACCTTCATACTCTTCGACGATTAGGCCGGTTCACTCCACCGAATCAGTGGCCTTGCGGTTAACCGCCTTGCATCATCAACGAACCATCGCGCCCCATCCGATAGTAGACCTGTCACGGCTTCGCTGGTCGTCCGATAATCGTCAGCCGCGTTGCCGTGCGGGAATTTCGTATGAAGCTGGTCATCCTCGCAGGTGGACGCGGCACACGCATGGGCGATCTGGCGCGCGATCTGCCCAAGCCGATGGTCCCCATCGCGGGCAAGCCCATCCTCGATCATCAACTCGACATCGCCGCCCGCCACGGCATCCGCGACGCCATCGTGCTCACCGGCCACCTGGGCGAAGTGATCGCGCAACACCTGGGCACCGGCGATCGCTTCGGCTTAAACGTGCGCTGCGTCCGCGAGAGCGCGCCCCTGGGCACCGCCGGCGCCGTCAAGGCCATCGAACACGAACTCGACGAAGATTTCCTCGTTTTCTACGGCGACACGATCTTCGATCTCGATCTCGACGCCCTGATCGCCCATCACCGCGCCAGTCACTCCGCCGCCACGCTGGTCGTGCATCCCAACGACCATCCATTCGACAGCGATCTGGTTGAAATGGCGGACGACACCCGGGTCACGGCTGTGCATCGCAAGCCGCACGAGCCGGGGCGCTGTTACCACAATCTGGTGAGCGCGGCGCTGTACGTGCTTTCACCGAAGGTGCTCGAGACGCTGCGGCCAGGCGTGAGCTGCGACTTCGGGCGCGATGTATTTCCGTACCTGGCCACGCACGCAGCCCCGATTTTCGCATGGAACACGCCGGAATACATCAAGGACGTGGGCACGCCGCACCGGCATGACGAGGTGCAACAGGACATCCTCACCGGCAAGGTCGCCCGGCTGAATCGGCGCAACCCCCGGCCGGCGATTTTTCTGGATCGCGACGGCGTCATCAACGAAGATCGGCCCGACATGATCCGCAAGCCCGACGATTTTCATTTGCTGCCGGGCGTGGCCGAAGCGATCAAACGCATCAACAAGAGCGGGTACCTGGCGGTGGTCGCCACCAATCAGCCGATGATCGCCAAGGGCTTCGCGACGGAGGCGGACCTCGACGCCATTCATGCGAAGATGGAGTGGCAGCTTGGCGAGGCTGGCGCATTCGTCGATCGCATCTACCACTGCCCGCACCATCCGGATCGCGGCTTCCCCGGCGAGCGCGTCGAGCTGAAAATCGCCTGCGACTGCCGCAAGCCAGGCATCGGCATGGTGACTCGGGCGGCGGCGGAACTGAACATCGACCTGTCGCGTTCGTGGTTCATCGGCGACCGCACGGTGGACATCGAGACCGGCCGGCGCGCCGGCCTGAAAACCATCCTCGTGAAAACCGGCCAAGCCGGCGGCGACGGCAAATGCGACGTGCAGCCGGATGCGATTGTGGACGATCTAGAGAAGGCGGTGAGAGAAGGGTGTAGGGTCTAGGGTGTAGGGTGTAGGGTGTAGGGTGTAGGGTGCAGGGTCAAGACAGCGAAACAGACACGTGCTCTTACCATCCTGGGGCGACATCGCCAAAAACCCAAAATCCATGCGGATACTCCCGCGCGAGAAAGCTGAAGGGGCATTGAAACATGAACGACTGTACTTGCCTTGACCCTAAACCCTAAACCCTACACCCTAAACCCTACACCCTAAACCCTATTCCCCATTCCCCATGATCGGCACCCAGACCCCATTTCGCATCAGCTTCGCCGGCGGCGGCAGTGACCTGCCGGAGTTTTACACGCGCACCGGCGGCGAACCCGGCTGCGTGCTGTCGACCACGATCAACAAGTACATGTACATCCTGGTCCACCCGCACTTCGAGCACAAGATCCTGCTGAAGTACTCGAAGACGGAACTGGTGGACACGATCAGCGAAGTGCAACATCCGCTCATCCGCGAATGCCTGCGAAAATTCAACGTCAGCGGCATCGACATCAACTCCATTGCCGACATCCCCGCGGGCACCGGCCTCGCCTCGTCGAGCTGCTTCACCGTCGGCCTGCTGCACGCGCTCTACGCCTACACCAACAAGTATCCGTCGAAGGAAAAACTCGCCAGTGAAGCGTGCGAGATCGAGATCGACATCCTCCGCGAGCCGATCGGCAAGCAGGACCAGTATGCCGCGGCCTACGGCGGGCTGAACTTCATCACGTTCTTCCCCAACGGCAGCGTGGGCGTGGAGCCGATCCGCCTGCAGCGCGAGAAGTTCGAGGAACTGCAGGACAGTCTGTGCCTGTTTTATCTGGGCAACAACCGCAAGGCCGGTGAAATTCTCAAGCACCAGCGCGACCGCATGCTCGCCGAGGGAAAAACGCTCGAAAGCCTGCGCCGGATGTGTGGCCTGGCGCGGAACCTGCGCGACAGCTTGCAGCGCCAGAACCTCGACGACTTCGGCGCCATCCTGCACGAAGGCTGGGTGCTCAAGCAGTCGCTTTCCGACAAGATCTCCAGCGGCGAAATCGATCAGCATTACAAGACAGGCATCGAGAACGGCGCGACGGGCGGCAAATTGCTGGGCGCCGGCGGGTCTGGATTTCTGCTGTTTTTCTGCAAGCCGGAGAACCAGCCGAAACTCGCCGCCGCGCTGGGGCTGCGGCAATTGAAGTTCCGATTCGACACGTTTGGCTCGAAAGTGTTCTACGTCGGCGATGCGATGATGGATTGAGTGGTAGGAGTGAGAAGGGAGAGGAGTGAGGACAGAGGAGTCGCAAGAATGCGCCGAATCAGTGATCCGCGGCATCACGTTTAGCCGCGGAGCAGAGGCTCGGCGACGCTCCGCGCGGATCGACGACGACGGTGGGCGTCAGTCCACGCGGGCCGCCGCCGAGCCTCTGGCCCGCGGCTAAACGACAAACCCTGATTTCTGACTCCTCACTCACCCCTCGCTCGTTTGCCACCCACCACTGATTCCCCATGCACCTGACCATCGGCATCGCGACGTGGAACCGTGCCGACCTGCTGGCGGAAACGCTGGCGAGCCTCGGTTCGCTGCGCGTGCCGCAGGGCGTCACCTGGGATGTGCTGGTCTGCGACAACAACTCCACGGACCACACGCGGCGCGTCGTCGACGAGGCGACGCGCTTCATGGGCTGCGGCGCGAGCCTGAAGAACGAGCCGGGACTCACCGCGATCCGCCATCTCTTCGAACCGACGCAAGGCAAAAGCCACGCGCTGAACCATCTGCTGCGCGACGCCACAGGCGACTGGTTGCTCTTGCTCGATGATGATGTGCTGGTCGATGAGCAGTGGCTGTGCGCTTACGTCGAAGGCATGGCGCGGTATCCGAACGCGGCGGTGCTCGGCGGGGTGGTGTTGCCTCGATTGACCACGACATTGAATCGGCGGCAGCAGTTCCTGCTCGATACCTATCCCTCGGCATTCGGCGTGCTGCGCTATTCCGCCGACACGCCCATCCGTGAGAACACGCTGACCCCCGGCGGCGCCAACATGGCGGTGCGCCGCGATGTCGCCAGAGAAATCGGCTACGACACCAAGGCGGGCATGTTCCCAGGCGTCCGCGTCGCCGGTGAAGATGCGACGATGGCGCTGCGCATCGTCGAGCGCGGCCACGAGGGCTGGATGCTCGCCGCCGCCAAGGTGCTGCACTGGACACCGGTGAACACGCTGAATCACAAGCAGATTTGGCGCTGGCAGAAAGGCATCGGGCGAAGCTGGATTCTCGAGCGCGGCAAGCCGACGCCCGGCAAACTCGGCGTGCCGTGGTGGGCCTGGCGCGAGATGGTCCGACGCTACACCCGCGCCATGATCCGCTGGCGCCCCTGGCCCGATCAGGGATACTGCGACGCCATGATCGAGGCGGCGCAGTATTGGGGATACTTGACGGGGAAGTAGGGAGGAGTGAGGAGTGAGGAGTGAGGAGTGAGGAGTGAAAAGTGCAAAGTGAAAAATGCAAAGTGGCGGAAGCGGAGCGGACGCGCAGCCGCGAGCCATTCTTCATTTTGCATTTTGCACTTTTCACTTTGCACTTTGCACTCCGCACTCCGCACTCTGCACTCTGCCTTCTGCACTTTTTACTTTTCACTCTGCACTTCTTACTTTGGCTTTTTCACCCATGCCCACCGTTTCCGTCGCCATCCTGTCGCACAATGCCGCGGCTTATATCGCCGCCGCGATTGAGTCGGCGCTGGCGCAGACGCACGCGCCTGCGCAGATTCTCGTGATCGACGATTCCACCGACGACAGCCCCGCGATCGTCGAGCGTTTCGCCACGGCTCATCCGGGCGTGGTGCAACTGATGCGCGTGCCGCCGTGCAATGTGTCCAAGGCCCGCAACACGGCGCTGAAGCACGTCACCGGCGACTGCGTGGGCTTTCTCGATGCTGACGACATCTGGCTGCCCCGCAAGACGGAGTTGCAACTGGCGGCCCTGGCGCAGTCGCCGGACGCGGTGGGCGCGTACGCGCACTACTTCGATTTTCGCAGCGACCTGAACGACTGCGGGCGCGTGGTGCCCAAAAAGGGCCAGGACGATCCGAGCCTGCGCGATGTGATTTTCCTTCAGAACATGTCGTCGTCCACGATCCTGTTTCGCAGGGATGCCGCGGCGGGCCTGCTTTTCGATGAGAAGCGGAAGGACGCGGAGGACACGCTCTTTGTCGCAGAGCTGCGCTTGCGAGGCCGGTGGAAACTGGCGGATGACGCGCTGATCGCCAAGCGCATTCACGGGAACCAGGCTTCGGTTTCGCTGAAGCACGTGGTGCGGAACGTGGACTGCCGATTGTCGTGGCTGAAGGAGCGGCGCGACGCGGCCGCGGCCAAGGGTTTCGACGCGGACGCCATTTTCGAGGAGATCGCCGCGTCGTGGATGGGCGATCTGGAAGGCCACTACTGGCGTCGCAATATTGCGGACCTCAAATGGATGCTGGTCGAGGCGCGGCGGATTTGCCCGGAGCATCTGCGGCGCAGTTTCCTGTCTCACACGCGCCTTTGGCCGCGCTGGGTTTATCGCCTGCGCGACATGGTCAAGCGGTGACCTTTCATCGACGGCCCCGTCGGCTCGTGTTGCATCGCAATTGATTCACCGTGTGCCACGGGCAAGCGGAGTCTTCGGAGCTTGCCCGTGCGTGAATGAGATTGGCCCGTGAAGTTGCGCAACGGAAACGCAAGGCGCACGGGCAAGCTGCGCCGAGCCTTCGCTTGCCCATGGCACGCAATCACACGCAAGATCACACGCAAGATCACGCCATCACACGCACAATCAACCGAGGTCGACCACCCGGCGCTCATCGCCGGCTGCAACGCGTGCATGTCGCCGCGGCTGTCGTGCGTAGATGTCATGGGTGACCGGCCTGCGACACGATGGCGCGAAACCCCGCCCGCTTCCGCGTCAACTTAACCAGCCCGCGCAACGCAAGCCTCGCGCTGCGCGGAAGGAATCACTATGATGATTTCCCCTCGCACCGGTCCACGCCCGGCGAGGGAATGCGGCAGGCACAGCGCCTGTCTCCCCATCGTCACCTGACAAGGAGTTTCCAATGCACGGACTTTCCGTTCGACATCTTTCCCTGCTGCTGATCGCGGCGATCATGCTGATCGCTCAGCCGGCGGCCGCCCAGTTCAAGCTGGAAAAAGGCGACAACATCTGCATCCTCGGCAACACGCTGGCGGAACGCATGCAGCACCACGGCTGGCTGGAAACGCTGATCGTTTCCCGCTTTCCCCAGCACGAGCTGGTGTTCCGCAACCTCGGCTTCAGCGGCGACGAGGTGAACCCCGGCCAGCGGATGCGCTCGACGAATTTCGGCACGCCTGACCAGTGGCTCTCCGCCAACGCGCCCGTGCCCAACCCCAAGGCGCTCGCCACGCTGGAGTTCGTCCAGGAGAACCGCTTCGAGCACGCCAATACCAAGGCCGACGTGATTTTCGCGTTCTTCGGCTACAACGAATCCTTCGGCGGTGAGCAAGGATTGCCCGCATTCAAGAAAGACCTGGAAGCGTGGATCAAGCACACGCTCGGTCAGAAGTACAACGGCACGAGCGCTCCGCGCGTCGTCATCTTCTCCCCCATCGCGCATGAAGACCTCAAGAGCGCCGACCTGCCCGACGGCAAGGAGAACAACGCCCGCCTGAAGCTCTATACCGCCGCGATGGCGGAGGTCGCCAAGGCCAATGGCGCGACCTTCGTGGACATTTTCACGCCGACGCACTCCGCATTTTCCAGCGGCGGCCCTTACACGATCAACGGCATCCACTTGAATGAAAAGGGCGATCAGCTCGTCGCCTCGACGATCGTGTCGCTGCTGCTGGGGCCCGTCTCCGCCGCCCCCGCGCCGCAGTCGCTCGAGCCGCTGCGAAAGATGATCAATGAAAAGAACTGGTACTGGTTCCACCGCTATCGCACCACGGATGGCTATTCGACCTACGGCGACCGCGCGTTCCTCACCTTCAAGGGCGGCGGCCAGAAGCGCATGATCACCAAGGACGGCAAGCAGGTCGAGAGCGACGTGCTGCCCGCCAACTACGAGACGCTGCAGCGCGAGCTGCATGTGCTCGACGTGATGACCGCCAACCGCGACAAGGCGGTCTGGGAAGTCGCCCAGGGCCGCACGCCCAAGATCGACGACAGCAACACGCCCGCGTTCATCAACGCTCAGACGAACAAGCCCGGCCCCGGCCCCGACGGCGCGCACCAGTACGTTTCGGGTCAGGCGGGCATTGAAAAGATGAAGCTCGGCAAGAACCTGAAGGTCACCCTCTTCGCCGACGAAAGCATGTTCAAGGGCCAGGTCGTCAAGCCGCAGCAGATGGCGTTCGACACCAAGGGCCGGCTGTGGACCACGGCGTGGCCCAGCTATCCGCACTGGAAGCCCAAGGACCCGATGAACGACAAGCTGCTGATCCTGGAAGACACCGACAACGACGGCAAAGCCGACAAGCTCACCGAGTTCGTCAGCGACATCCACAATCCCACCGGTTTTGAATTCTGGAACGGCGGCGTCATCGTGGCGTGCCAGCCGGACATCTGGTTCCTCAAGGACACCGACGGCGACGACAAGGCTGACGTCCGCGAACGCGTGCTGCACGGCTTCGACTCGGCGGACACGCATCACGCGATCAACAGCTTCGTCTTCGACAACGGCGGCGGCCTGTATTTCCAGGAAGGCATCTTCCATCGCGTGCAGGTGGAGACGCCCTGGGCCGCGGCGCTGCGGCTGGTGGACGGCGGCGTCTACCGCTACGAGCCGCGAACCTTCAAGGTCGCTACTTACATCCCGCACAGCTTCCCCAATCCGCACGGCCACGTCTTCGACCGCTGGGGCAACGACTTCGTGACCGACGGCACCGGCGCTTCCACCTACCCCGGCGCCCCCTTCTCCGTTCACAGCTACCACCCGCAGAAGCGCGGCGGCCCGCCGAAACTTTACAACCAGCGCACCCGCCCCTGCCCCGCGACGGAGATCGTCTCCAGCCGGCACTTCCCCGAAGACATGCAGGGCAACCTGCTGGTGGAGAACGTCATCGGCGTGCTGGGCATCCTCAACTACAAGGTCAGCGAGAAGGATTCCTCCCACGCCGCCGTCGAGGTGGAGCCGTTCATCTCCGGCTCGGCCGACCCGAACTTCCGTCCCACCGACATGGAGATCGCGCCGGACGGCTCGCTCTACTTCACCGACTGGCACAACACGATCATCGGCCACATGCAGCACAACCTGCGCGACAACAGCCGCGACCACGCCCACGGCCGCGTCTATCGCCTCACCTACGAAGGCCGCCCGTTGCTCACGCCGAAGAAAATCGACGGCGAACCCGTGGAGAAACTCGTGGCGCTGCTCGGCGAGCATGAAGATCGCGTCCGCTATCGCACCAAGATCGAACTGAGCGAACGCGACACCAAGGAAGTCATCGCCGCGGTGAACAAGTGGGTCGCCGGCCTCGACAAGAACGACAAGGAATACGAGCACCACCGCATGGAGGCGCTCTGGGTCCACCAGTGGCACAACGTGGTGAACGAGGAACTGCTCAACTCGCTGCTGACGTCCAAGGATTACAACGCCCGTGCCGCGGCGACGCGCGTGCTGCAGCACTGGCGCGATCGCGTGAAGGATCCGCTGGTGACGCTGGCGAAGCTGGTCAAGGACGAACATCCGCGCGTCCGGCTCGAAGCGGTGCGTGCGCTCAGCTTCTTCCAGACGCCCAAGGCGGCGGAGATCGCGGTGGAAGCCGCCGCGCTGCCGCAGGATCCGCACCTGAAGTACACGCTCAACGAGACGCTCAAGACGCTGGGCAAGTTCAAATGAACCGTGGGCGTTCGATGAGTGATGAAGCAACGAACAACCCCGGCACGACGCCGGGGTTTTTTGTTGGGCTCGGTGCTCGTGCATCGTGCCTTGTCAGAGCCGGCGATTGGATGCAAGGACGCAGGGTTACAATCTCCACTATCGATGCGAATCGCGCTGGCACAAATGAGTCCGGTCGATGGCGACATCGCGGGCATCGCGGCGGCGATTGGCCGCGCGCTGGCGGCGGCGATTGAACGCGATGTCGATCTGGTGATGTTTCCGCTGTCGGCGGGGACGAACACACTGCCGGGAAATGCCGCGCAAGCCTCAGCGTTCCTCGACGCGTGCGCGCGTTCCATCGTCGAGATGGCGGAATCGTGCCGCGGCTTCACAGCGATCATCGGCTGCCCGATCCGCGGCGATTCCCCTGTCCACGCGCCGCGAAACGCGGCGGCGATCTGCACCGGTGGAAAGATCGCGCAGTGGAACGACTGTCCCGCGCCAGTCGTCATGCAAGGCGCGCGGGTCGGGATCGTCGTCGGCGAGGCACGCCGGCCGCAGGGCGAACCGCCTTCGACCGCAGGCGGCATTTCGAACGCGGTCGCAGGCTTGGCGACTCAAGGCATGGACCTGCTCGTGATCCTGGGCGTGGTTGGAATGTGGGAGCGCGATGCTGCCGCGTCACGGCATCCCGCCAGCGCACTGGCGAAGCGGTACGCCGCGCCGGTGCTCTGCTGCAATCAGCCCGGCGCCAGTGGCGACGCCGACATCGACCGCCACTGCGCGTTCGACAGACACGGCGAGCCGATCGCCATGACCGTCGCGGCGGACGGCAGCCTGTTGCTGATCGAGCTACCCGATGTGGGATTCGTCACCGGCGACCGGCCCGGCACCTGCGGCGGGGTGAACTGGGGGCCTGCGGGCGAATCTACTGTGCAGAAGTGAACGGTGAAACCGGGGCAACTGAAAGCCCCATGCTCACCACATCCATTTCAGAAACGCGGCGATCAGCAGTGCCGCGATGATCGCCACGATGATGCCGGGCAGACTGCCGGTGACCGGCCCGTTCTCGATCCGCGAATCCACATCGAACTCCTCTTCCTGCTCATCGGCCTCCGGCAAGTCCAGGTCGTCGTACAGCGTGTCCTGCGACCATCCGGTTTCATCGTCCGAGCCGCACTCGGGACAGCACGCGGCACCGGCGGGCACCATTGTGCCGCAGTTGGGGCAGGTGAAGGAATCGGGAGTGTCGGGTTGAGTTCTCTTCACAATGGTCGGTTGGATGCAGTGTATTCGATGGTGTCGCGTGCAAATGAAAATGACCTGCGAGCGGTCGCAGGTCTTGGTGAAATCAAAGGGCGACAGTGGCAGAGGCGCAAGCGGCGAATGTGCACCACAGGCGACGGGGGTCGCGATGCATCGCTCACGCGATCTGCGGTTCCTCTTCCCACGAGCCGTCGATGAAGCCCTTGAGCTTGCGGCTGCGCACAGGGTGCTGGAGTTTTCGCAGGGCCTTGGCTTCGACCTGGCGGACGCGTTCGCGGGTGACCTTGAAGATGCGGCCGACTTCTTCGAGCGTGTACGTGTAGCCGTCGCCGATGCCGTAGCGGAGCTTGATGATCTCGCGCTCGCGGTAGGTGAGGGTCTTGAGCACCTGCTCGATGCGGTGGCGAAGCATGTCCTGGGCCGCGGAGTCGGTGGGGTTCTCGGCTTTTTCGTCTTCGATGAAGTCGCCGAAGTAGCTGTCTTCGCTTTCACCGACGGGCCGATCGAGGCTGATCGGGTGGCGCGAGATTTTCATCACGCGGCGGACTTCAGCCACGGGCATCTTCGCGACCTCGGCGATTTCATCCACCGTGGCTTCGCGGCCGTGCGCCTGGAGAAGGTCCTTGGCGATGTTGCGCAGCTTGCTCATCGTCTCGATCATGTGCACCGGGATGCGGATGGTGCGGGCGTGGTCGGCGATGGCGCGGGTGATGGCCTGGCGAATCCACCACGTGGCGTAGGTGGAGAACTTGTAGCCGCGCTTGTATTCGTACTTGTCCACGGCCCGCATCAGGCCGGTGTTGCCCTCTTGAATGATGTCGAGGAAGGACAGGCCGCGGTTGCGGTACTTCTTGGCGATGGAGACGACGAGGCGCAGGTTGCCGCCGGAGAGATCGCGCTTGGCCTGTTCGTATTCGTCGAAGACGACCTTCACGTCGCGGCAGCGTTCGGCGACTTCGCCCGGATCCATCAGCACGAGGGATCGCAGGCCGCTGAGCTCTTCCTTCATCACGGCAAGATCTTCGGGATCGTGATGATCCGGGTTGCGTTCCGAGTCGGCGAGGGTGCGGGTGAGTTCCTGCATCTTCTCGCTGATGGCCCGCAGCTTCTTCATGAGCGGGGCGATCTTGCTGGTGCGCAGGCTCAGTTCCTCGATGAGGCGCGCCATCTTGCGACGGCGGGTCTTCATGCGGTCCTTGATGTCCTGCGTTTCTTTCTTCGTCTTGCGGCCGCCGGTTTCGAGGTTGTTCCAGTCCTCGCGGTCCAGTTCCAAGAGCTTGTGCACCGTCTTGAGGTTTTCCGGGATACGCGCGGCGATCTTGCCCTTGGCGTCGTCCTCGGCGGTGCTGATCTTCATCGTGCGGTCGAAGGGCAGATCGCCCTCGTTGACCATCTCGAGAATCTCCACAGCCGCGGCGACGCAATAGTCGTTCTCCAGCACTTTGCGGCGGAAAATCATGCGGCAGGTTTCGATCTTCTTGGCGAGACGAATTTCCTCCTCGCGGGTGAGCAGGCTGATCTCGCCCATCTGCGTGAGGTACATGCGCACCGGGTCGTCGATGCGGCGGTTGCTCGCTTCCTGCAACGCCTGCGCCAGGTCGGCGCGAAGCTGCTCTTCGCTGATCTCGGGCACGGCGGAGGCGTCGACCTCTTCGCCCTCGCCCATTTCGCCGAGCACTTCTTTGGGAATTGCCGCGGCTTTGGCGGCCTTGGCGGCTTCTTCCTCGGCGGCGGCTTTGGCGGCGTCGATGGCGGCCTGGGCCTCGGCGGCGGAACTGTCGGGCTGCGGGGCTTCGTGGCCCAGAGCGGCAGCGCGGGCGGCGGCGGCTTCGGCGGCGGTCCGGCTCATCGCCGGGCGGCCGGGCGTCACCACGATCATGTCGCTCTTGACCAGCTTGACCTTCAACTCCTCCAGGCGAGCCAGAAGCTCATCCACCTTCTCCGGATCGACCATCTCATCGGGAAGCGAGGTGTTCAGTTCTTCATAGGTGATGTAGCCGTTCTTTTTCCCGCTCTCGATCAACTCCCAAAGTGCCGGATGAATTTCTTCAGCAACCACAGGCAAGCCCTTTCAATCAGCCGAGATTCCGCTTCAGCGCCTTTTCATGCGAAAGCAAAGCCCGCCTCGGCGACGGTGTGCGTTCATGCGCGTTCACACACCGGCGTCGAAGCGGATCGAGGCTCTCCATTCGGCATGCAGGCGATGGCGGCTGCGGCGTCTAGTGCGCGGGGCGAGAGGTCGGTTGGGCCAGGGAGTTCACCGGTCGGCGTGCGGAAGGGCTGTTTGTTTTGCAGGCCAGCGACTAGCGCTGAAGCCGCGTGGTTGCCGCGACGCTCGATCCAGGACTATTCGGCTCAACGATGCTCGCACCGCTTGGTTTGACGTGAACCGCATCCAGCGGCCCACGCGTCTCTCTTGCGTTTCGCCGCCGCAATCCTTGCGGCGACGACGATGGTGCGGCAGGCGTTCCCGCCGCGAATCCCGAAAAAAACTAAGGCTGCACTCGCATGATGTTCAGGCCGGGACGATCGAACCGGGAGAGTTTGCTTTTCACGGCTTCGATTTCCCGCTGATGCGCGTCTTCCGGTGCCGATGGTGTATTGGGGTAGGCTGCCGGTAGCGCTTGATTCTGCCGATGTCGATGGAAGTCAAGGATGTGCTCGGCGGCGTTGCAGAGCTTGCTCCCCAGGTTCGGCTTTCCGATACTGAGCATCGCTTCGATTTCCACGTCGATGGCCGTCGCCAGACTCGCAAGGTGCTCCAGTTGCCGCTCGGCGAACTCGGCCAGAAGAACGGAAAGCGTCAGAGCGCGCTCCTCGCTCAACAAGTCGTAGATCACCTGGTACAAACCGCGACCGTCCTGGGTCACCATCTCGCCGGGCGTCAACTCTTCATCGAGCATGCGCCCCGAAGCGAGAGTCGTGTGAAAGAGTTCGGGCTGCCTCAGCAGGCACCCGATTAACTGTCGTTCCGCACGTGCTAATCCAATTTTAGCCGACTCGGTTAGTGAAGCAACGTCGGATAATCCTAAATTTGACGGATTTTCCGTTCCAGCAGTATTGGCGGAGGGTGACGAAGGTAACGCCCCTGCCGTCTCATCCGCGACAAACTGTCCATCCGAGGGTGTAAACGGCGATTCGTTGCCGCTGGTTCCCGGACCTGTGTCGGCGTTACCGGACGAAGCGGCAGATGCGGGAAGCACGCCAGGCCGCTTGACCGCCATCTTCTCGCGCGGCGCCAGCCGGCGAAACATCTCGCGCACGTCCGGCTCCGGCATCCGCAAAAGCGTCGCCAAACGCTGGTAAACCGCTGCTTTTCGTGCCGGCGCCATCCGTTCGATCGCCCCCGTCGCCGCCAGCTTGCGGGTGAACTCTTCCACCGTCCGCTGCCAGGCCGTCACCGAACTGGTCGCCCCCAGTTGTTTCGAGAGCAAACCAAATTCGTAGTCCAGGGCATCCACCGCCGCCTTCATGGCCGCCTGAAACCGCGCCGGCCCGTCCGGCAGCAGCATCAGATCAGCCGGATCCTTGCCCTCCGGCACCACCGCGATGGCGACATCCATCTCCTCCGTCAGGAAAATCTCCACCGCACGGTTGGCGGCACGTTGGCCGGCGGCGTCGGCGTCGAAGGTGAGGATCACCTTGTCGCAGTACTTCTTCAGTTCCCGCACATGCTCACCCGTCAGGGCCGTACCCAGCGTGGCGACGACGTTGCTCGCGCCGTGTTGATGGCAGGCGATGACATCGACGTAGCCCTCGACGATGATGGCGGTGCGCTGATCGAGGATCGCCTTCTTCGCCAGGTGCAACCCGTAGAGCGTGCGCGACTTAGTGAACAAGGCCGTCTCGGGGCTGTTCAGGTACTTGGGCTCATCCTCGTCTCGAATTTTGCGCCCGCCGAACGCGATGGGCCGACCCAGGGCATCGCAGATGGGGAAGATGATGCGGTGGCGAAGACGGTCGTAGAAAGAGGAAGGGCCAAGGGCCAAGGGCCTAGGGCCTAGGGACAAACCAGTCGCAGACGGTTCGCCGCTCGATTCGGCATCCCTTGGCCCCTGGCCCTCGGCCCTTTGCCCTTTGTCTCTGCTCGAAATCAGCCCGGCGGACGCAAATCCTTTCACGTTCCAATGGTTCGCGCGAACTGCTTTGGCAAGCCCATCCCAGCCGTCGGGCGCGTAGCCGATCTGGAAAGCGAGGACCATCGCCTCGTTGATCTGCCGGCGGGCGATGTAATCGCGGGCGATCTGGCCCTGCTGAGGCTGGCGGTAAAGCTTCTGGAAAAACTCCAGGGCACGCTGGTTCGCCTCGCCGAGGATTTGCCTGTCGCTGGCGCCTTCGCTGGACTGGCCGCTTTCCTGCATCTTGATGCCCGCGCGTTCGGCGAGGAATTTCAACGCCTCGGGGAAGGTCATCTTGTGATACTTCATCATCCAGCCGAACACATCGCCGCCGGTGTTGCAGACGAAGCAGTGGAAAATCTGCTTGGTCGGGCTGACGAACATCGAAGGCGATTTGTCGTCGTGGAACGGGCACAGACCCGCGAATTCCCGGCCCTTCTGCTTCAGGAGAATCTGCTGCCCGATCAGATCGACGATGTCGGTGGCGCCTTGAACGAGATGCTTGATGTCTTCGCGCGTCGCCATGTCGATTCGCCTGTACAGTCGTCGCTTGAAAACCAGCGATTCGAACACGCTCCTGCCGGTCGCCGCAACCGCGGAGACTGCCCGTGCGCCCCGCTTCCACTGCGCACGGATCTACTCAACCTCACGCTGAGCCGTGGCGGCTGAACCAACGCATCGCCCTCGGCTTCCGCCGGCGACTCCTGCCTGACCTGATTCCAAACTGTGCGTTCGCGTCACTCCGTGGTCGGGGAACCGTGAGAACCACAATCCCCACACCATAGGTACCACCAGACCTCGCGTTGTCAAACTTCATGTCGCCAAAGTCGGCGCGGATGACTCCGGCTGAACCGTTGCACAAAGGGGCCGCGCACGAATCATCTGAACGATTGAGTCTCGCGCAAAGGCGCCAAGCTCGCCAAGAAATCCGCCGCCTTGGCGAGCTTTGCGCCTTTGCGCGAGATTCAGCCCACCCAAGTCGACCTGTGCAACCTATTGATGCGCAGGGCCAAAGCAAACAACCCCCACGATCGGGGGTTGCGATTCATTCGTTGGATGCCGCGTTCTGTTTCCTCGCTTCTTCCTTCTGAATCCCGCCCTCGGCTCCCGTCGCCCCGGTTCAGGCGGTTGCGGCAGCCTCGGCGTTTTTCTTGTAGACGTACTTGCGCTTCAGGGGCTTGACGACCAGGCCCATCTTCATCGCCTTGGCGGAGACGCGGATGCGCTTGACGGAGCCATCGACGACCGCGGTGACGGTGTGGATATTCGCTTTGAACTTGCGCTTGGTCTTGCCCGTGACCTTGGTGCCGACGCCGCCGAGGTACTTAGCCTTACCGCGGAGCGTGTAGCTGTGGCCGGTGCCGGTCTGGCGGCCGGTGAAGTAGCATTTTCGTGACATGACTCACCTCAGGATTCATCTGAAAAATCGACAGGACGGTTGCCTGTCCCACACCCAATCGGCCGCCCACCGCGGCGCGAGCCGAGTATTCTAACGGATCGTATGAAGATCGCAACTTCAAGAGAATGCCGTTGAACCGTAGATGCCGCCGATGACACGGATTGAACGGAAATGTCATGCATTCTCCGGTCCGTGCCATCCGTACCATCCGCGTCGCCTCTGCCTCTGCCCTCTGTCCTCTGTCCTCTGTCCCCTGACTCTTCCCAATCCGACGCCGCCCTGATCGCCGCCGCCAATGCCGGTGGCGACGGGGGTCGCCGCGCGTTCGAGGCGCTCTACCGTCGGTACCGCGACTGGGTGGTGCATCTGGCGATGCGGTTCACGCGCGATGCCGATGGCGCCGCCGACGTGGCCCAGGAGGTGTTCATCTACCTGCTGAGAAAGTTCCCCGGCTTTCAGCTCACCGCCAAGCTCACCACGTTTCTCTACCCGGCGGTGAAAAACCTCTCGCACACCTGGCGGCTCAAGACCCGCCGATTCGCCGGCGATGACGAGGCCCTGGCGCTGCAACCCGACCGCGCCGCCACCGCCGCCGCCGACAGTGCCGCGTTTGGCCAGGCCGACCCCGCGCGGGCGGAACTGGCCGCCGTGATGGACAAGCTTTCCGAGGCGCACCGCGAGGTGCTGCTGCTGCGGTTCGTGGATGACCTGAGCCTGATCGAGATCGCGGACCTGCTCGGCGTGCCGGTGGGCACGGTGAAAAGCCGGATCCACCACGCGATCGCGACCTTGCGCAGCGATCCAAGAGTGAAAGATTTTTTTGATATTCCGCGGGAGCCGTGAACCTGTGCCGGCATTTGCGCGCTTGAACCGTAGCCGCGTCGCTCCGAGCCTGATCCCCTTTTCCGGGTGGCCGGGGCTGGAGTCCGCGGAAGCCCCGGAAGGTCGCGCTTGCAATTACAAAGTTTGCGGAAATCGTGATTCGGTGGAGCAAGGTGATCCGTTCCGGGGCATCCGCCGAGCCTCCTGCCCCGGCCACTCGACGAAAGCCTCCTGACCCGGCCACCCGACGAAAGACTCTCAGGCACGGAGTGCCGCGGCTACAACGACGACAACGACAACGACGACGACGACATGCACGACCCCGCCGCCAACCCGCCGCAGCCTTCCGACGCCGACGAGGCGCTGGATCAGTTGCCGCCCGCGCTCGTGGCGAGCCTCCGCGAGCTGAACGCATCCGCGCCGCAGACGCCCGTGCGGCTGAACACACTCGACGCCGCCATCTTCGCCGCTGCGGACGAACATTTCGCGGCGGCAGCACCCATCGCCTCGCATACCGATCTCCGAATCCCCAATCCCGACTCCCGCCCCTCCGCTTCCCCCGTCCTCGCCGCGATCGGCCCGCGCCGAGGCTATCGCATCGCCGCCGGCCTCCTCGCGCTGGCGGCGGCGATTGCCCTGGCGGTCATCCTGCCGGGCGTGTTCAGCAACGTGCCCAGCGACACCGGCGATCAGGAGCGGACTCGCAGGAGCACCGACCCGCGCATCAACCCGCCGGCCGCCTTCGCCGAGGCGGACCTCAACCGTGACGGCCAAGTCAACCTGCTCGACGCCTACCTGCTGCAGCGACGCATCGAAATGCAGGCCAGGCTCGAATCCGCGTGGGATCTGACGCGCGACGGCGTCGTGGACCAGCGCGATGTGCAGGCGATCGCGACGAAGTCGGTCAAGCTGCCGCCGAGTGGTGCGAGTGCGGCGCCGACGAATGCGGAGCACGTGCCGACAGGCGGGGCGAGTTCACTCGCCCCGGCGGAAAGGGGGCGGTTGTGAAGAGGATGTTTGTGGTAACGCTGGCGATCGCCTCGCTGCTGAGCGCGATCTTGAACGCGGCGGTCTGGTCCCCTCTCCCCTCAGGGGAGAGGGCTAGGGTGAGGGGTGAAAGCAACGAAGGCGTTGGTGCGACGAATCAACAACTTGCGTCATCGCGAGATCGAGGCGCGTTTGAAAATTTGAACGTCCCGACCCTCACCCCAGCCCTCTCCCTAAGAGGGAGAGGGGGCCGGAGCGACGATGGCTCGACGCTTGTCGCCGCCGCCGCTCCAATCCGTTTCGCCGCGATCGACATCATCATCGATACGAAGGATCAGCCGCTGGCGGTGTACCAGCTCGAGTTTGCGCCGGCCGATGCCGCCGATGCTTCGCGCGTCACCTTCGTGGGCATCGAAGGCGGCGAACACGAAGCCTTCCGCGCCGCGCCGCACTACGACCCATCCGCGATCCAGCAGGAACGCGTCATCATCGGTGCCTTCAACACCGCCGAAGGCGACAAACTGCCGCGAGGCAAAGTGAAAGTCGCCACGATTCATGTGCAGGTCACCGGCGCCCCTGGCGCCCCCGATGCAGCAGGAGCGGACGACAAATCGCCGCCGCCGCTGCCGAAGTTCAACGTCAAGCTCACCGTATCCGCCACGGTGGATGGCAAAGCGATCGACGCAACCGCGACGACTCAAGTCAAGGGGACGCAACTATGAATTCGACACACCGAGCTTTCGTGGCCTGCAAGCTGGCACTGGGATTGTTCGTTATCTCCGTCTGCGTGGTGGGTATCCTCGGACTCAGCGGCTGCACAGGTTACGAGCCGAGCGCGTCGGCGCGGGCTCTGTACAAGGCCGAGACGGGCATGTCGCCGATGATCGCGCCGCATGGATCGCTCGGTACGCCTGTCGCTGACCGTTCGCATTCCACGGCTCTCGAATCACTTCGCAACAGCACCGGTCCAGCCGACGAACTCTGGGTCATTTCGCGCCCAGGCCAAGCCATTGCTCGCAACTCGCGCGACGAAGCGCCAGGCTCCGGATCGCTCGTGGTCGAACGGCCCGCCGCGCTGCGCGATCCCGCCCAGCCCGACGATCAGCCGCGCACCATCCCCGTCCCGCTCAAGCACACCGCTGTCAAGGCGAACATCACCGCGTACATCGCCACCGTCGATGTCACGCAGCAGTTCCACAATCCCTTCGATTCGAAGATCGAAGCGGTGTACGTCTTCCCGCTGCCGGAGAACGGCGCGGTGAACGAGTTCGTCATGACCATCGGCGAGCGCAAGATTCGCGGCATCATCCGCGAGCGCGCCGAGGCGGAGAAGATTTACTACGAGGCCCGCGCCCAGGGTTACAACGCAGCGCTGATGACGCAGGAGCGGCCGAATATTTTCACGCAGCGCGTCGCCAACATCGAACCGGGCAAGGCGATCGACATTCACATCCGCTACTTCCACACGCTCTCCTATGGGGATGGCTGGTATGAGTTCGCGTTCCCGATGGTGGTCGGCCCGCGCTTCAATCCGCCGCACACGGCAGCGGCGGGCGACGGCATCGGCGCGGTGGGACGCACGCAGGCCGGGGGCGCCGGGGGCGCCGGGGGCAGCGGGCAGCGCACGGAGGTGCAGTACCTGCGGCCCAACGAGCGCAGCGGCCACGACATCAGCCTCGCCGTGGACTTGGACGCGGGCGTGGCGATCGAGGAACTCGTCTGCAACTCGCACCAGATCAGGCACACACCGGTGAAGGACGGTCGGGTGCAGGTGACGCTGGATGCGGCGGACACGATTCCGAACAAGGATTTCGTCCTGCGTTACCGCGTGGCGGGCGACCGCATCAAGAGCAACCTGCTCGTGCAGCGCGATCCGAAGGGCGGTTCGTCAGGCGGCTACTTCACGCTGATGATCTATCCGCCGGCGGACCTGAAGCACCTGCCGCGGCAGCCGATGGAGATGGTCTTCGTGCTCGACTGCTCCGGCTCGATGGATGGCTACCCGATTCAGAAATCCAAGGAAGCGATCCGCCACGCGCTCAAGACGATGAACGGGCAGGACACGTTCCAGATGATCAACTTCTCTAACAGCGCCCGCCAACTCGGCGCGACGCCGCTGCCGGTGAATGAGCTGAGCGTGCGGGCCGGGTTGAACTACGTGAACGGGCTTAACAGCGAAGGCGGCACGATGATGATCGAGGGCGTCAAGGCGGCGCTCGATTTTCCCGCAAGCGAAGGCCGGCAGCGCGTGGTGGCGTTCCTGACGGACGGCTACATCGGCAACGAGGCGGAAATCCTCGGCGAAATGCACAAGCGTCTGAACGGCGCGAAAGTCTTCAGCTTCGGCATCGGCTCCAGCGTGAATCGCTACCTGATCGAGAGCATGGCCAGGCTCGGGCGCGGCGCGGTGGCGTACGTCGGCCCCAATGACGACGGAGCGCAGGTGATGGATGCGTTCTTCCAACGCGTCTCCCATCCCGCGCTGACCGATGTCGCCATCGACTTCGGCGGCATGCGGGTGCGCGAGGTGTTTCCGAAGAAGCTGCCCGACCTCTACGTGGGCAGGCCCGTGCTGGTCGTGGGCCGGTACGAAGGCGAAGCGCCGACCATGGTGCGCATCAGGGGCAAGGCGGGGCGCGAGGAACTGGCGATGGATGTGCCGGTCAACGGCGTCGGCACGCCGCTGAACGCGGTTGCCGGCGGCGCGACGGAGAACGGCCAGGCCATCGGCGGGATTGCCGCGGTCTGGGCCCGCACGCAGATACAAGACCTCTCCGACCAGCTCACGCACACCAACGATCCGCACGGCGAATTGCCCACGCAAATCAAGCGCGTGGCAATCGATTATTCGCTCTTGAGCGCGTACACGGCTTTCATCGCGGTGGACTCATCTCGCCGCACCGAAGGCGCCACTGGCACGACGGTGCCGGTGCCGGTGCCGACACCGCAGGGCGTGAAATATGAGACGACGGTGCGCGAGTGATGGGCCAATGGCGGCAGCTATCAGCCATGAGCCATGAGCCATCAGGCGTTAGCCGTTTAGCGACGGGGCTTGCCCCGTTCTTTGGTCTACCGAGGCATCTCCGCACGAGCGCGAGGAGCCGTGCAAGAATAATTCCGAAGTTCCGACTTGCTCCGCTCCCGGCCGGACGACTTGGAAAGTCGTCCCACATGCGATGTTGATCCTGCCCCGTTTCCACGAGGTTTCCGAGCGGTAATCGCCCGCAACCGTTCGCGCCCTCACCCACCGCCCAATTCGCGCAGCACGCGAAGAATTGATTTTCTTCGCGTGCTTTGCGTCCTTGCGCGAGGCATCTCATCCAGAATGTGCGATGGATCGCCGGGCGATCCGCAACCTTGGACGCGGTTTGTGCAATGCCCGTTTGGAGTTTCGGCCGGCAGATGCCAGAATGCGGCGCTGCGGCTGAAGCACTCGCTTTCCCGCGACCGATGTTTCCTCACCTTCGGAAAAGAGCCTCATGAAAACGCTTCCCTCGCTGATGTTGATCGCACTGGCACTGGTCACGCTCACCGCGCTAGTGTGGGAGCCGGCGGCCCTCACCGCCCAGCCCGCCAAGCAAAAAGCCAAGGACAAGGCCAAGGCGGGCGAAAGCGCCGAACCCACGCCCGAGTGGCTCTGGCTCAAGGGCGCGGAGAAGCCCGATCAGGTCATTCACCTCCGCAAGACCTTCGAGATCACCGGCCCCGTCGCCAAGGACAAGGGCGGCTGGCTCATCGCCACGGCTGACAACGTCGTGACCGTGTACGTCAACGGCAAGAAGGTGCTCGCCCACAGCGAATGGCAGACCGCCCCGCGCGTCGATGTCACCGACGCCCTCAAGCCCGGCAAGAACGTCATCGCTGTGCAGGCGCAGAACGAAGCCACCGGCGCCGCCGGCGTGCTCGTGAAACTCGGCATCATGCCCGAAGGCGGCAAGCGCTGGTTCGTCGTCAGCGACGCAAGCTGGAAAGCGATCGAGAAAGTCACCGGCAACGAATGGCTTGCCGCGGATTTCAACGACGCCCAGTGGGTCTCGGCGCAGAGCCTGGGCAAGCTCGGCATCGCGCCCTGGGGCGAAGTCATCGCAGGCCAGCCCGGCACCGCCAAGGGCGGCGCGGGCGCCGCCACTTCCCCCGAATCGCTCAAGCTCCTGCCCGGTTTCAAGGCGGAGTTGCTGCACAGCGTGCCCAAGGGTGAGCAGGGATCGTGGGTGAATCTCTGCGTCGATGGCAAGGGCAGGCTCATCGCGTCGAACCAGAACGGTCTGCTCTACCGCATCACCGTCGATAAGCCGGAGAAGGGCAAGGTCGAGATCGAGCCGATCGAGGTCTACGTCCAGGAGAACGGCCAGAAGAAAGGCCAGCCCATCGGCAAGGCGCACGGCTTGTGCTGGGCGTACGACGCGCTCTACGTCGTCATCTGCGACGGCGGCGGCGTGGGCAACGGACTCTATCGCCTGACTGACACGGACAAGGACGACAAGCTCGACAAGGCGGAGTTCCTCAAAGCCCTGGCAGGCGGCGGCGAGCACGGCCCGCACGCGGTGCGCCTTGGGCCCGACGGCAAGCTCTGGGTCATGGCGGGCAATCACACCAATCTGCCCGCGCCCATTGCCGCCAACTCCGCGTCGAAGAACTGGGCTGAGGATCACCTCCTCCCCCGCAATCCCGACGGCAACGGACACGCCACCGGACGCATGGCGCCCGGCGGATGGATCTGCAAGACCGACAAGGACGGCAAGGAGTGGGAACTCTTCTGCCACGGCTTCCGCAATGAGTTCGATTACGACTGGAACCACGACGGCGAAATCTTCACCTACGACTCGGACATGGAATGGGACACCGGCGTGCCGTGGTACCGCCCGACACGCGTCAACCACTGCGTCAGCGGCGCTGAGTTCGGCTGGCGCTACGGCACCGGCAAGTGGCCCGCGTACTACCCGGACAGCCTGGGCGCGACGTTCGATGTCGGCCGCGGCTGCCCCACCGGCGTGACCAGCGGGCGCGGCGCCAAGTTCCCCGCCAAGTACCAGAAGGCCATCTACATCCTCGACTGGACCTTCGGCAAGCTCTACGCCATTCACCCGCAACCCCAGGGCTCGGGCTACACCGCGACCTCGGAAGTCTTCGTCGAAGGCAAGCCGCTGCCGCTGACCGATGCGGTGATCGGCAACGACGGCGCGATGTACTTCACCATCGGCGGCCGCGGCACGCAGAGCGGCCTTTATCGCGTGACCTACGAAGGCGACGAGTCCACCGCGCTCGTGCCCAATGTGGAGGACAGCAACGGCAAGGAAGCACGCGCCACCCGCCGCATGCTCGAATCTTTCCACGGCAAGCAGGACGACAAGGCTGTGGCGGCCGCCTGGCCCTACCTCAACAGCAGCGACCGCAACCTGCGCTTCGCCGCTCGCGTCGCCATCGAATGGCAGGCCCCGGAAACCTGGGTGAACAAGGCCTTCGCCGAGACGAAGCCCACGGCCCTGATCAACGCGATCGTTGCCGTCGCCCGCACCAATGACAAGGCGCTGCTCGGCAAGGCAATCGAGGCGCTCAACAAGCTGCAACTCGCTCGCCTCACCGAAGAGCAGCAACTCGAGGCGATCCGCGCCTACGGCCTGTGCTTCATCCGGCTCGGCGCGCCGCTCGAAAAGAACGGCGCCGCCGGCGAACCGGACAGCGCCCTGGCCTCAGCCGTGGCGAAGAAAATCGCCCCGCTCTTCCCGGGCAACAGCGAGTTCGTCAACCGCGAGGCGGCTACCCTGCTGATCTACCTCCGCGATCCGAAAGCCCCCGCCAAGGCCCTGACCCACATGGCGGGCCTGCTTACACAGGAGGACCAGTTCTACTACGCCTTCATCCTGCGCCACGCGAAGGCGGGCTGGACGAACGAGCTGCGCACCGCGCACTTCTCCTGGATGAATCTGGCCGGCTCGAAATACTCCGGCGGCAACAGCTTCAAGAAGTTCATCGAGCAGATTCGCCGGGACACGCAGACGAACATGAGCGACGGCGAGAAGACCGCGCTGGCGGATGTCATCAAGGGCCAGGGCAACGTGCAGGTGGTCAAGGAAACCACGCCCCGCCAGTTCGTCCACAACTGGCAGATGGATGACCTGGCCCCGGTCATCGCCAACGCCACCACCGGCCGCAATTTCGAGCGCGGCAAGGCGGCGTTCGAAGCGGCGCAGTGCTCCAAGTGCCACCGCTTCAACAACGACGGCGGCTCCACCGGCCCCGATCTCACCACGCTGGGCAATCGCTTCGCGCCGGCTGACGTGCTCGAAGCGATCATCCTGCCGTCCAAGGTCGTCTCCGACCAGTACGCACCCACCGAAGTCCGCACCAAGGATGGCGAAGTCTTCCTCGGACCCGTCATGGCGGAGGATGCCGACAGCGTCAGCATCATGACCAATCCCTACGGCGGCGAACCGGTCAAGGTCGCCAAGAAAGACATCGAAACCCGCGGCCTCGCCAAGACCTCCCTCATGCCCACCGGCCTGATGAGCATCCTGCAGAAGGACGAAGTTCTCGACCTGATTGCATACCTCCGCGCTGGCGGGAACAAGAACGATAAGGCGTTTGCAAAATGACGCCTGCGGCGACTGTGCGACGCATCCGGCCTTTGTGCGACGCAACCGGCGCTCGTACGACGCATCCGGCCCCCTCTCCCACCGGGAGAGGGCTGGGGTGAGGGCCGGGAAGCCCCATGCATGGTTGTCCAGATGTGATCCCAATGTCTAACTGCAGACGCCGCACCGTGCGGCGTCTTTTTTTTCATCGCACCGACAGTTCGCCGCGCAGCACGCGGCCATCCGCACTGATCCGCCAATCTCACCGGCGCGAGGCGCCGCCGTGCCGAGTCGTTTCCACTACCATCTCCGCATGCGATTGCCGAATCTCCTCGCATCCCGCGCCGGCCGGTTGTTCGCGTTCTTCTGTCTCTACATGACTGAAGGCATTCCGCTGGGTTTCACCGCCACCGCCGTCGCCACGCAGATGCGCCGGCAGAACATGGACCCGGAGCAGATCGGGCGATTCGTCGCCACGCTCTATCTGCCGTGGGCGTGGAAGTGGCTTGTCGGCCCGATCGTCGACGTGGTGTACGTGCAGCGCTTCGGCCGGCGCCGCGGCTGGATCCTGGCGATGCAGATCCTCATGGCCCTGGCGCTGGCGGTGAGCATGGGAGTCGACTTCGTGGGCAGCTTCGCCCTGTTCACCGGCATCATCTTCGTGATGAACTGCTTCGGCGCGACGCAGGATGTCGCCATCGACGCCCTGGCCGTGCAGGTGCTCTCGGAGAAGGAGCGCGGCGTCGCCAACGGCTTCATGTTCGCCGGCGCGTACATCGGCAACGCCGTGGGCGGATCGGGCGTGCTGTACCTGACGGAGTATGCGGGGTTCAGCACGGCGTCACTGCTGGTGCTCGCTTCGCTGGCCGCCGTCACGCTGTTCATCGCGCTGCCGATGCGCGAGGGCCGCAGCGACGCGATGCACCCGCACGCCGGCGCCGCCCTGCACCTGATCGCAGGCCAGATTCGAGACTACTCCGTGCAGGCGATCCGCGCCTTCACCGGCACCCGGCAGGCGATGATCGCCGTGGCTTTCGCGCTGCTGCCCGCGGGGGCGCTGTC
This sequence comes from uncultured Phycisphaeraceae bacterium, assembly GCA_964426135.1. Lineage (GTDB taxonomy): Bacteria > Planctomycetota > Phycisphaerae > Phycisphaerales > Phycisphaeraceae > CAYRPN01. Next base: position 51,686 of record CAYRPN010000001.1, read on the forward strand.
GCTCTCCCTGAGCATCGGATCCAACATCCCCGTCGAACTGGGCATGAGCGACGGCAGCATCGCCAACCTCGGCCTGCTCTCGGCCATCCTTTCGGCCGCCGGCTGCATCGCGGGCGGCTGGCTCTCCGACCGGTTCGGCCGGCGGAAGATGATCGCGCTCTACATCGTCGCCACCACCGTGCCCGTCTTCGCTTTCGCCGCGATCATGCACCAGCACGGCTGGATCATGCCCATCGACGTGAAAGCCCCCGACAAGCCCCTGGCGCCCGACTCGCTCGTCGCCGCGCTGTGGTACACCACGATGGCGTACGCCCTGTTCCAGGGCCTGATGTACGGCACGCGCACCGCCCTGTTCATGGACATCTGCACCCCCGCCGTCGCCGCCACCCAGTTCACCGCGTACATGGCGCTGTTGAACCTGACGACGGCGTACTCCGCCTGGTGGCAGGGCAGCAGCGCGAAACACAACGGCTATCCGGCGACGCTGGCGCTGGACGCGGCGGTCGGCGTGGCGTGTTTGGCGCTGTTGCCGTTCTTGAGCAAGGTGAAGCATGTCGAAACCGCGGCGCTGCGGAGCGCGCATGCCTGAGCGGCGCGATTGGCCGTGGCGCTACCAGATGACGCTCATGGCGGCGGCTTCGAGCGCAGGCAGTTGATCGGCGACCTGCTCGGCGCACTCGACGCCGACGGTCAGCCACATCTTGCCGGTCAGGCCGATCAGCCAGAAGCGATGCGTTTGCCCTTCGACTTTGGGCTGGATGCGGATCATCGTCTTGCCGCTGACGGTCGCGAGCGAGAGTTCGACTTCCTCGTCCTTCCAGTTCTTGAAGCGGGTTCCGAGGAACGCGCGGGTCTGGCCCGCACTTCGGGTGATGCGGTGCTCCAGGTGATCGCCGGGGAGTGGGACTTCAGCGGCGACCCAGATCGTCGCGCCGTTGCCGCCGCCGCGGTTGAAGACTTTCATGGTTGCCGGCGTGTCGCGCGGAGTCGTCGATTCAAAGCCCGCCGGCACGCGCCATTTCACCAGGCCCGCATCCGTCGCGGCGGGCAGCTTCGACGCCAACTCGGCGTCAGCGGTTCGCACGTTGGACGAAGCTCGTCGCAATTCCGCGACAAGCATGGACAGCGGCGACTGATCTTCCACCGGCGGCGGAGCGGGCGTTTTCTCTGACAGGCGCGGTCGCCGGCGAATCGACTGGGCCGCGGTGTCCAGCGCGGTCATGTGCTGTGGTTGCTTTCGATCGCAGGAGAGAGCGACGTAGAGCACGTATTCGTCGTCCATCAGCACGTGCAGCATCTCGAGCCGATCGGATCGCTGTTGCACGGTGGGGTTCAGCCGCATCGCCTGGAGCTGATCTCGCTGGGTTCGCGACTCGGAAACGCTCTGCTTCCAGGCGAACGCGCCGACGGGCGTGCTGATCGCGAGGCCCGTCGCAGACCGGCGGATCATCGCGTCGAAGCTGTCGCCACTGAACCTGCGGCGCATGGCGAGGACCATGGTGTTCTCGCCGGACTTCACCGCGCTGTGCTCCCACTTCCAAAGGTCGCGGTTGAGCGGAACGACGTGACGGACAAAGCCTATCGGAGGCTGAAACTCGAATGGGCCTTCGCTCACCGCGTCGAGCAGTCCCGCCGGCGGCGCGGTCAGGGCGCTGGGCGGGGCGACGGCGACGATCGGCGCAGGCGGCGGCGGCTCCACTGGCGGGGGAACAACGACGGTCGGCTTCACCGGCTCAGGTGGCGGCGCGGGCTTGATGGGGTCGGGGGTGGGCGGCACTGGCGTTGCAGCGGCGAATCGCTTGGCTTCGGCTTCGGCGGCGGCCTCCTTCTTCTCCGCGATCGCCTGCCGGGCGGCGGCGATCGTGGGGTAATCCGCCATGCCGGTCAGGAATTTCCCGCGAAATGCGCCGACAATGGCGGCTATCGCGATAAAACCGAACACCCAGTGTCGTGACATATCGCGCCGCGAAGAGGCCCAGTACGGCGCATAGAATGGAATGAAAATGCTCAACAATACGGCCCCGAACCCACTTTCGCGCCAGATCGTTGTCGTGGCGGCGACGAGCATGACGATCAACAACAGTACCGCTCCCAGGAATATCGACAGGAGCAGGCTGACCTCCGAGGTGGGAACTCGCGGGATAGGAGTCATCAAGACGCACAGCAATCCGAATCCCTCGATGACCATGAGCACCAAGGCCGTCCAGCGGTCCTGGCCTTTCATGTCTCGCAGCTCGCCTCCCTGCAGCACGCTGGCCAGAACGACCAGGACGCCCACGATGATGGCGTTCCAGGCGAGCAGCAGGTTCAAACCGCGAAAGCTTGCTGTGGCTTCGACTGTTTCTTCGAGCGTAAAGCCTTTGATCACCCTCACCGCTTCCAACGTATCGAGATTGATCACACCCACGAGAATCAGACAGAAGCCTGCCGGATGCACAACCAGCCGCCAGAGCAGGTCCAGCCCGGCGTCGGACCCGGCGCTGTTATTGCCCTTCGCCGGTTTGCGTTTTTGCGGAGTTGCTTTCCAGGCTTGGTGCCGGCGCTCCTTGGCATCCAGTTCCTTAATATCCGCCTGCGAAGCCCCCGCCCCTGCCTCCAGCCCGCCCAGCATGCCGAGAAAATCATCCTTCGCGGACTGCGCCGCCGGGGGAGCCGGCGCGGGCGACACCGGCGTGGCGTCCAATGGGATCGCCACCGTCGCGCCGCATTTTCTGCACTTGAACGACTTGCCCGCCTTGCCGTCAGGCAACTGGTAGACCGCACCGCAACCGCACCTGGCCTTGATCATGTCCACTCTCCGGAAAAGGAAGTGGAAAGGATTCTAGCAAAACGCACACCTGGCAAAACGGTCACTGCCCTGCCGGGCGTTTGCCCGTCTCCACCCGGATCACCGAGCGGATGCCGCCGCGGCCTTTCCAGTTCGTCTCCACCAGCATCCAGCGCGGCTTCATCGCTTTCGCCAGATCGTCGGCGATCTGGTTGGTCACCGCTTCGTAGAAGATGCCCTCGTTGCGGAAGCTCTGGAGATAGAGCTTGAGGCTTTTCAGTTCCACGCAGAGTTTGCCCGGGGCGAAGCGCAGGGCGACGGTGCCGTAGTCCGGGTGGCCGGTCTTCGGGCAGACGCTGGTGAACTCGTCGGCGATGTGTTCGATGACGTAATCGCGGCGTGGGTTCGGATTGGCGAAACACTCGAGAAGCGAAGCTTGTGGCATGGGCAGATGATAAAGGGCGAGGTGTGATGGGCCAAGCGATGGAATCGCTCATCCCGTCAGCCCGCGGCTCCCGGGGGGTTCAGGCGGGCGCAGGCATTCATACGGATTCCATCTGATTCTCGCGCAGATGCCACTGGCAGGCTTGGCTGCCAGTGGACCTGCGAAAAGCAAGGCGGGGGCGTCGGTGGACGCGAGAAACGCACTGGCAGCCGAGCCTGCCAGTGGCATCAACTTCGGCGCGAGAATCAGAAAGAAACTGTATCAATTGGATCGAGTGATGGCGACGGGCTTGAGGCAATCGCCACGCAGGCGTTCGATCAGGCGGCTCCCGCCGATGCAATCGAATGCCTTCAACATCGCGGATACGTGCTGCGCTGGAATTGAGATTGCTCTAAAGGCGGCACGTGCACCGGCTCACTTGCGAACGCCTTCACGGCGCGTGGTCTCCATCAGCGCCCGCTGGGTGCCGATCATCGTCTCCGGCCTCGCGGGATCGGGCTGGCGCTGGACGTAGACGCCGTCGCCGCCCATGTCCCACGCCTGCCGCTGGTCGGCGAGCATGATGTCGAGAATCTGCTTGAGCCTCGTCTGCAGCGCCGGTTCCACGATCGGCGTCACACACTCCACGCGCGTGTTCAGGTTGCGGTACATCCAGTCCGCCGACCCGATGTAGTACTCCGGCTTGCCGCCGTTGTGGAAATACCATATGCGCGAATGCTCGAGGAATCGCCCGATCACGCTCATGACGGAAATATTTTCACTGAGGCCCGGCACGCCCGGCCGCAGGCAGCAGAACCCGCGCACAATGAGCCTGATGCGCACGCCGGCCTGGCTGGCCTCGTAGAGCTTCTGGCAGATTTTCTTGTCCTCCAGGCTGTTCATCTTGGCGATGATCAGCGGTCGGTCGGCCTCCGCCTGTTCGCCGCCGCGCTCCTTCCATGCGGGCACAGCCGCCATTTCGCGATCGATCATTTCGACGAACCGCTGTCGCATGTTGATCGGCGCCACCAGCAGCTTGCTGAAGTCGTGCTTGCAACTGTGACCGGTCAGGTAGTGGAACAGGTCGATCAGTTCGCTGGTGATGCGCGGGTTGCAGGTGAACAGGCCCAGGTCGGTGTAGAGGTTGGCGGTCTTGGGGTTGTAGTTGCCCGTGCCGATGTGGGCATAGGTCCGCATGCCCTCGGACTCCTGGCGCACGACGACGGCGATCTTGGTGTGCGTCTTGAGGCCGACGATGCCGTACACCACGTGGACGCCGGCCTTTTCGAGCGTCTGCGCCACGCGGATGTTGCGCTCTTCATCGAAGCGCGCCTTCAGTTCCACCAGCGCCACGACCTGCTTGCCGCTCTCGGCGGCGCGGATCAGTTCCGGGATGAACGGCGAATCAGGGCCGGTGCGATACAGCGTCAGCTTGATCGCCATTACTTTCGGATCGCGCGCCGCGGTGCGGATGAACCGCTCCACGCTGGAGCCGAACGATTCATAAGGATGATGCACCATCAGGTCGCCGTTGCGGATCACGCTGAACATGCCCGCGTCCGGGTCGGCCAGTTTCGGCGGAGTCATCGGCTGCCAGGGCTCGTACTTCAGGTGCGGCAGATTCAACTCGTGAATCTTCCAAAGCCCGGTGTAATCGAGCACGTCGGGCATCGTGTAGATGTCCTCGTCATCCAGTTCCAACTCATCCTTCAGCAGTTCCACCATGCGCGGCGCCGGGTTCGGCCCAATCTCCAGTCGCACCGCCTTGGCGAATTTCCGGTCACGCAGTTCCTCCTGAATCAGTTCCAGCAGGTCATCCGCTTCTTCCTCATCGCGTTCCACGTCGGCGTTGCGTGTGACGCGGAAGGGCATGACCTGCTCGATGATCACGCCGGGGAACAGATCGTCGAGGTTGTGCTGAATCAGGTCGCGAAGACGGATGAAGCGATAGGGCGGGCCGGATTTCGCGGGATCACCGAGTCGCACCCAGTTGGGCAGCATCTGCGGCACCTTGACGCGAGCGAACTGAATCTCGCCGTTGCGGGCGCGAGCGTTGTATGGGAAAGCGCCGGTCCCGCTGCTGTCGCCTCGAGTCGAAGCCGGGCCGGCCCCCGGCGCCCCCGGCGCCCCCGGCGCCCCCGGCGGGCCGGCGGAAACCGCCGGCGCAGCCACCGGATGCCGGAGCATGATGCCCATGGACATGCTCAGATTGCTGATGAACGGAAACGGGTGCCCCGGATCAACCGCCAGCGGCGTGAGGATGGGGAAAAGGTTCTGCTGGTAGTACTGCTGGCAAAATGCTCGCTCCTCCGCGGTGAGCTGGTCCCAGTTCAGCAGCAGCACGCCTTGCTCGGCCAGAGCGGGACGAATCGCGTTCGAATAGCACTCGTGCTGGATCTTCAGATGCTCGGTGACCGTCGAGCGGATGGCGCTCAGTTGTTCACGGGCACTGAGACCGTCGGGCGTGGGAATGGTGATGCCCTCTTCGATCTGACGTTTCAGCGTGCCGACGCGCTTCTGATAGAACTCGTCGAGGTTGGAGCTGTAAATCGCCAGGAACGCGGCCCGCTCCAGCAACGGCGTGCGACTGTCGATCGCTTCGTGCAGCACGCGCCGGTTGAACTCGAGCCAGGTCAGATCACGATTGAGGAAATCGGTCACCGGGCTTCGTCCGACCGGCTGAGCCGGATTCTCGGCAGGCTTCGAACTGCTGTTGCTGACGACTGTACGCGATTTGACTTTCATGGTTGTCACCGCCGTGAAGCCGCGCTGACCGGGCACGGCCATGGACGAACGACCGCGCCAACCCGCTCCGCCAAAATGAGTTCGATGAGGGAGCCGGCATGAGGCCGGTCATGGAAGGAATGATATCGGCGATTGTGAGCGGAGTGTAATGAAGGGATTCGCAGCAAGACATCGGAAACCGTTCGAGTGACTGGGACTCAAGACTGTGCGCAACCTTCAGCCCCTGCCGCCGCTTTCAAAGCTGCTCGACTCCGTTTCAACTTTCCACCTGCTCGCGCAATCGCCGCAGTGCGTCGAACGCCTGCATCGGCGTCAGCGCGTTCAGATCGATCTCGCGCAAATGCGACACCACCGGGTGATCGAGATACTCCGTGAACAGCGACATCTGCCCCGCGCTCGCCACCTTCACCCCGGCGCCCGTCGTCCCCCCGGCGCCCGTCCTAGCGCCGATCCGCGCAAGGCTTGCCTCTTCGCCTCCGCCCCCGGCTGCCGTGTTGTGGTTCACTTCCAACTGCTCCAACAGCTCATCCGCCCGCTTCACCACGTTCGCCGGCAATCCCGCGATCTTCGCCACGTGGATGCCATAGCTCCGGCTCGCCGCGCCAGGCACGATGCGATGCAGAAACACGATCTGGCCCTGCCACTCGCGCACGGTCACGTTCAGGTTCGTGATGTTGCTGAATCCGCTGCCCGGCTCAGCCAACTGCGTCAGCTCGTGATAGTGCGTGGCGAACAGTGTCCGGCAGCCCACGCGGGCCAGGTGCTCGGCTATCGCCCACGCCAGTGACAACCCATCGAGCGTGCTGGTGCCGCGGCCGATCTCATCGAGGATCACCAGGCTGTTCGCTGTGGCGTGATGGCAGATGTTGGCGGTCTCCGTCATCTCCACCATGAAGGTGGACTGTCCGGTGTGCAGTTCATCGCTGGCGCCGATGCGGGTGAAGATGCGGTCGCAAAGGCCGATGGTCGCGGCCTCGGCGGGCACGAAGCTGCCGGTGTGCGCCATGAGCGTGATCAGCGCGGTCTGGCGGATGTAGGTGGACTTGCCCGCCATGTTCGGGCCGGTGATGAGGGCGAGGGAGGATGCGGAAGGGCCAAGGACGAAGGGCCGAGGGCCGAGGGATTGCGGATCGTCAGTCCGCGACTGTGGATCGCTCTGACTCCCCTCCCTCTTAGGGAGGGGCTGGGGGAGGGTCGGGCGTCCAGCCTCCTGAAGATCTAAGATTTGCGCGGCGATGCCCGGTGATTGTGCTTCCGACCCTCCCCTAGCCCCTCCCTGAGAGGGAGGGGAATCCGTACCAGCCGCCTCTTCCCCGTGGCCCTTGGCCCTTGGCCCTTGGCCCTTCCCTCCCAGCTCCACCTCATTCGCCACAAACTTCTCGCCCAGCAGCTCATCCAGCACCGGATGCCTGCCCGCCGTGATCTGCAGCACCGGCTCTTCCACCAGTTGCGGACAGACGTAGCGGAACTTCACCGCCCGCTGCGCAAAGCACGCCAGCGTGTCGAGCTGCGCCACCGTTTCGCTGAGCAGGTGCAGGGCCGGCAACTGCTGCTGCGCCCAGTTGCACATCTGCACGAACAGCTCCTGCTCGCGCGCTACAGCTCGATCGCGCGCGGAAAGCACCTTGCCCTCAAACTCCTTGAGCTGCGGCGTGATGAATCGCTCGGCATTTTTCAGCGTCTGCTTGCGCGTCCAGTTGGGCGGCGCCTTGTCCTTGTTGGCGGCGGTCAGCTCGATGTAGTAGCCGAAAACCTGGTTGTAACCCACCTTCAGGCTGGCGATGCCGGTCTGCTCGATCAGTTCCTTCTGATAGCCGGCGAGCCAGGTGTTGCTGTCGCGCTGCAGGCCTCGGTATTCGTCGAGCGTGGCGTCGAAGCCGTCGCGGATCAACCCGCCATCGCGCAGGTGCACCGGCGGTTCCTCGACGCACGCGGCCAGCATCGTGTTGCCAAGCTGCGTCAGGTCCGGCGTGACGCTCGCCAGCGCGTCGTGATAAGGCTTCATCGCCGGCCGATCCTTCAGGAGTTCCACCACCCGCCAGGCCTTGCTCGCGCTGATGCCCAGCCCCACCACATCGCGCGGACTGCCTCGCCCGACGCTGATGCGGGCCGCGATTCGCTGCACGTCCTGGATGTCGTCGAGCACCAGCCGAAGCGCTTCGAGGAACTGCGAGTCATTCACGAACGCGCCGACCACGCGCTGCCTCGTTTCGATCGCGGACTTGTCACGCAGCGGATAACACAGCCACTGCCGGAGCATGCGCTTGCCCATCGCGGTGCGACAGCCCTGCAAGGTCGCCAGCAACGAACCCTCCGCTTTTCCCGAGCGAATCGTCGACTCCACCTCCAGGCTTCGCAGCGAAATCTGGTCGATCACCAGGTGTTCATGCCGCTGAAAAACCTTCGGCGGCTGCAAGTGCGCGATGCGATCAATGCGGATCAGCGGCGGCAACTCCGGGTTGCGATGAGCCACGCTGGAAATGCCTTCGCGTCCCGACACCGCCCGCTGCGTTTCCAGGAGATAGTGCAGGACCGCCGAGGCAGCGCCTAATGAAAGCTCCTCGCCGGTGAGTCCGAAGCCGGCGAGCGTGGTGACCTTGAACTGCTTGCAGAGCACCTCGATCGCTTCGCCGTGGCGGAATTGCCATGCGGGCCTGGCGACGAGGGGGCAGTGCAGGGCGTCGCCCAGTTCCTTGACGCGGGCCGGCGGAACGTTGTTGGCGGTTTCCACGTAAAGAATCTCGCGCGGGTTGATGCGCGCCAGTTCGTCGTTGAGTTCGGTGACATCGAGCGTGGCGATGTGGAACGAGCCGGTGGAAAGCTCAGCCCAGGCGATGGAGGCGGAGCAAGAGATTTCGGATTTCGGATTTCGGATTTCGGATTTGGGAGCGGGTGTCGGGTGTCGGGTATCGGGTGAGACTTGCGATTTGGGATTTCGGATTTCGGATTGCGGATTTGCAGACCCTTCCTCTGTGTCATTCTTCAAATCCGAAATCCCCTGGCCCTTGGCCCTTGGCCCCTGGCCCTCCTCACTCCTCAAATCCGAAATCCGAAATCCCAAATCCGAAATCCCTTGGCCCTTGGCCCTAGGCCCTAGGCCCTCCCGCCCTTCTCCATGAAACATCACCGCCGCCAGCGGCGCGGGCGTGCCTTCTTCAAGAAGCGTGGCGTCGGTGAGCGTGCCGGGCGTGATGACGCGGGTGACGTCGCGGGCCACGATGCCCTTGGCCTTGGCGGGGTCTTCGATCTGATCGCACACCGCCACGCGGTAGCCGGCGCGGATCATGCGCCGCAGGTAGCTCTCGACCGCGTGATACGGCACGCCCGCCATCGGAATGCCTTCGCTGCGCTGCGTGAGCGTGACGCCCAGCACCTTGTTGGCGAGCCTGGCGTCGTCGAAAAACATCTCGTAAAAATCGCCCATGCGAAAGAACAGCACGCAGTCAGGGAACTGCTCCTTGAACTGCTTGTACTGCCGCATGGCAGGCGTGATGTGGGCGCCGGGGGAGCCAGGGGTTTCTTCTTTGCTCGACGCCATGCGGGAAATGTAGCGGAAAGGCGGGGAAAGGGTTTAGGGTTTAGGGTGTAGGGTTTAGGGTTTAGGGTGTAGGGTTTAGGGTTTAGGGTTTAGGGTGTAGATTCTGACACTGCAACTTCTACGCACGGCGCAAAGAAGTTCTTATCCCTCTACCCTTGGCCCTTCCGGCCTGGCCGGCTTAGGGTTCAGACGGTGTCATTTCTGCGCACAGCGCTGAGATGGCAGCCGCGTCGGGCAAGGCCCGACGGCTAAACCTGAAGCCAAAGAGCAAAAACCCAGACCCTACACCCTACACCCTACACCCTACATCCTGAACCCTACACCCTAAACCCTAAACCCTTGTCCTCTCTCTTCGACAACGCGCCCATCGACATCATCGCCTACGCGAAGGTCGCGCCGGAGCGCGGCATCGATTGGGCCCGCCACGGCCTGACGTATTCCGTGCCGGCGTCGCTGCGCGGGCTGGAGGTCGGGCAGCGGGTGATCGTGCCGCTGGGGCGCGGGGACAAGCCGGTGGAGGGTTATGTCGTTTCGATCAGCGAGCGTTGCGATCTGCCGCCGAGCAAGTTGGAGAAGATCAAGCCGATTGTTTCGCGCGACACAACCTCGGCCTCTCTGACACCCGACCTGATGGAACTGGCGCGCTGGATGGCCAGCTACTACTGCTGCCCGCTGGGCATGGTGTTCTCCACGATGCTGCCGGCCGCGGTGAAGCACGGGACGGGCACGGTGCAGAAGACGATGGTGGGACTGGCGGAGGGAAGAGGGAAGAGGGAAGAGGGAGGAGGGACGGAACAGGGAACATTGGACAGCAGACAGGAGACAGGGGACAGGGGACGGGCAGAGGCCGCCGACTCGGACCGTTTAGCGCGGTGCCCGAAGGGCCCGGCACGGACAGCGGTGGACTCGCAACACAGCCTTTCGCCCGCAGTCATAGAACCCGCGCAACCGCCGGCGCCGACGGACGCGCTGACCACCGCCTCCGAAACGAAGCAGAAAAAGGGAAAGAAAGAGCCCAAAGAGAAAAACCTCACCAAGCTTCAACGAGCCGTACTCGACGCGGCGGTGAAGCAGAAGGCCGCCGGCGTGGACTGGACGGAGGTGCGCGAACTGGCGGATTTGGCCTGCGCCAAGAGCATTTCAGCCGTGCAGCAGTTGATCGCCAAGGGCCTGCTCATCACGCAGACGCAGTCCGCCATCCGTGCCGCTCCGCAACTTTTCGGCGGAGCCGACGGCCAGAACACGTCGCCCGACACCAGCGGCCTGATTCTCACGCCCGATCAGGATCGCGCCATCGAACACCTCGCTGAACGCGTCGGCAAAGGCTTCAGCGTCACACTGCTCCACGGCGTCACCGGCAGCGGCAAGACGGAGGTGTATCTGCGCGCGATCGAGAAGGTCATGGCGATTTCGGATTTGGGATGCAACGAGATTTCGGATTTGGGATTTCGGATTTCGGATTTGGGAAGTCCCGATCCGCAATCCGCGATTCCGCCTCAATCCGAAATCCGAAATCCGAAATTCGAAATCCCTCCCCCTCCCGCCGCCATCGTCCTCGTGCCGGAGATCGCACTGACGCCGCAGACTTCCGCGCGGTTTCATCGGCGGTTTCAGAACGTCGCCGTGCTGCACTCGGGCCTCACCGCGGCCCAGCGCCACGAGCAATGGCGGCGCATCCGTCACGGCGAAGTGAGCATCGTCGTGGGCGCCCGCTCAGCGGTCTTCGCGCCGTTGCCGCGCGTGGGCATCATCATCGTCGATGAGGAACACGAGAACAGCTACAAGCAGGATCAGCTCCCGCGCTACCACGCCCGCGATGTCGCCATCAAGCGGGCGCAGCTCCTGGGCATTCCCGTGCTGCTGGGCAGCGCGACGCCGAGTTTGGAGAGCTACTGGAACGCGGGGGGCGGAGAGAGGGGACAGGAGACAGGAGACAGGAGACAGGAGACAGGAGACAGGAGACAGGAGACAGGGGACAGCGTTGGCGATGCCTGCGACCGTGTAGCGCGGTGCCCGAAGGGCCCGGCGCGGGAGACGGATAACGCCGCGGCCGCCCATTCACCCTCTCACCCCCTCACCCAGTCACCCACTCATCCCGCGCCCCGCGCCCGCTACCAACTCCTCCGCCTGCCCACGCGCGTGCCCGGCCTGACGCTTCCGCGCGTCGAGATCATCGACCTCACCGAGGAACGCCGCAAGCGCTACGAGATCACCGGCAAGGCGGGCGTGCATCTGCTGAGCCTGCGCCTCGAAGCTGCCATCCGGCGAACGTGGGAGGCCAAGGCGCAGACGCTGCTGCTCCTGAATCGCCGGGGCTTCGCCAACTACATCGCCTGTCCCGACCACAAGTGCGGCTGGCTGATGAAGTGCGAGTTCTGCGACACCACGATGGTCTATCACAAGCAGGGCGATCTGCCCACCGGTGGCTACGTGGAGTGTCATCACTGCACCTCGCGGCAGCAGTTGCCGTCGCACTGCCCGATCTGTCAGAAGAAAGTCACCGCGTTCGGCCTGGGCGTGCAGCGCGTCGAGGAGGAACTCGCCCGCAAGTTCCCCGGCATCCGCGTGCAGCGCATGGACTCCGACTCGATGCGCACCGCGCGTGACTATGCCGACACGTTGGAACACTTTCGCGCCGGGTTCATCGATGTGCTGGTGGGCACGCAGATGATCGCCAAGGGCCTGGACTATCCGAACGTGCGACTCGTCGGCGTGATCAGTGCCGACACCTCGCTGCACATGCCCGATTTCCGCTCCAGCGAGCGCACGTTCCAGCTCATCGCCCAGGTCGCCGGCCGAACCGGGCGCGGCTCCCCCGGTTCCCCCGGCTCCCCCGGGGGCGACGTGGGCACCGTGATCGTGCAGACCTTCAGCCCCGGCGATCCGGCGATCGTGCTGGCGAGCAAGCACGATTACGAAACGTTTGCGAAGCAGGAGCTGGACGTGCGGCAACAGATGGGGCTGCCGCCGGTGACGCGCATGGCTCGCATCGTCGTGCGCGACAAGGATCACCTGAAGTGCTACGAGCAGGCGAAAGCGCTGGCGGCGAACCTGACGAAGTTCAACGACAAGCTCGCGCTGAACATCCGCATCCGCGGCCCGGCCGCCTGCGCCCTGGCACGCGTCGCGGAGTTCCATCGCCTGCAGATCGAACTCATCGCCGGCGATGCCATGACGCTGCAGAAGCTCATGGCGGCGTTGCGCGAAGCGCGACTGCTTAAGAGCGACGGCCACACAGCCGTGGATGTGGATCCGGTGGATTTGCTGTAACGCCGCGCGCCAGGGCTTCTTGATTCTCCAACACTGGGCAGGCTTTGGATTGATGACTTGAACACGAAGGACACGAAGAACACGAAGTCACGAAGGACACAAAGTCACGAAGATCACAAAGAAGCAATCAGAAGAACGAGCTGTTTCGCGTTCTACTTTGTGTCCTTTGAGTCTTCGTGGCCTTGGTGATTTCCCGGATCAAATACTGAACTGCGAGAACTGAAAAGCCCTGAGCCCTGAGCCCTGCGGGGTGCGTCACGGCGTTTGTTCCCGGCACCTGATGAACTTATACTTCACGGTTTGGCAATCACTTGAACCATTCGCCGTCGTCCGTGCGGATGCTCGGGAACCCTGATGCCTGCGTTGACGAAAGAACCTGTGATCGACACCGATTCGATGAAGCGGCAGGCTGCCGCGGTCGAAGCCTACCTGGCGCAGGCGGTGGCGCGGCGGCCGTTGCCGCGGAATCTGCGCCATGCGGCGGAATACGGCCTCTTGGGCGGCGGCAAGCGCATGAGGCCCCTGCTGGTGATGCGGGCGTGTGCCGCGGTTGGCGGAACGCAGGATCAGGCGATGCCGGCGGCGGCGGCGATTGAGCTGATTCACTGCTTTTCACTCGTCCACGATGATCTGCCGGCGATGGACAACGACAAACTCCGCCGGGGCCAGCCCACGCTCTGGGTCGCCAGGGGCGAGGCCATGGCGATCCTGGCGGGCGACCTGATGAATACGCTGGCGTTTGAACTGGTCGCCACGCAGTTGCCCGCGTCGGTCGCCGGCGTGATCACCCGCGAGCTGGCGATCGCCACCAACGACATGATTGCCGGTCAGGTCTACGACACCCTGCCTGATTTCGAGGCGGACGTGCCTGCGATGGAGCGACTGCGAACGATCCACCGCCACAAAACCGGGGCGCTGCTACGCTGTGCCTGCCGCATGGGCGCGATCTGCGGCGGTGCGAATGACGAACAACTAGCCGCCCTGACACGGTATGGTGAGGCTGCGGGCCTGATGTTCCAGGTGATTGATGACTTATTGGACGTTACTCAGACGACTGAACATCTAGGCAAGACCGCCGGCAAGGACGTGGAACAAGGCAAATTGACGTATCCCAGCCTGATCGGTCTGGACGCCAGCCGGCGGGAAGTCGAACGGCTGGCCAAAGAAGCGTATGATGCTCTGGAACCCTTTGGTGCCTCCGGGCATCCATTAAGGGATTTGTGTGAGTATTTGGCGACGAGAACGAAATGAAAAGCTGAGAGCCGAGAGCCGAGAGCCGTTAGCCGTTAGCCTTTAGCTTGAAAACCTTGGCAACGTTGCCTCCTTGGATTGTTCTGGCTAATGGCTAATGGCTAATGGCTAACGGCTCCCCCGCTCTCCCGCTGCCCATGCCCCGCCTCCGCAAACATCCCGCTCGCCGCGTTGCCGTCAAAGGGAAGGCTGCGCGCTGGATTCGCATCACCACCCATCGCTGACGGCGGCTGGGGAACTGGAAGTTCCCCTGCCGCGCCGGACTTTCAATCCGCAGCGCTGGCGACCTGAGGTTCGACCCCACATGACACTTGATCTGCTCGGCAAAATCCGTTCCCCGCAAGACCTGAAGAAGCTCACACTCGACGAGCTTCCAGAACTGGCCAAAGAAGTGCGCCAGGCCATCTGCGACCAGGTTTCCAAGACCGGCGGACACCTCGCACCGAACCTCGGCGTCGTCGAACTCACCATCGCGCTCCACTACGTCTTTGACTTCGGCCCAGCCAGCCCCGCTCTCACCCCCGCCGACAACGGCAACGGCACCGATCATCCTGCACGCACCGGCGGCACCGGGGGAGATCATCTCCTCTTCGACGTCGGCCACCAGTGTTACCCGCATAAGCTCCTGACCGGCCGGCTCGATTTGCTGAGCAAGCTGCGCCAAAAGGGCGGCATGGCGGGATTCCCCGAGCCGCGCGAAAGCGAATACGACCTCTTCTCCGTCGGCCACGCCGGCACCGCCATTTCCACCGCCGTGGGCATGGCCCGAGCGGACGCCATGCTGGGCCAGGGCGATCGCCGGGTCGTTTCCCTCATCGGCGATGCCTCGATTGTGAACGGCGTGGCGATGGAGGGACTCAACAACGCCGGCACCTTGAACCGCCAGTTCCTCGTCGTCCTCAACGACAACGGCATGTCCATCGCCAAGCCGCAGGGCGGCATGGCGCAGTACTTCGACCGAGTCCGCGTCAGCCACACCTACACCAACCTGAAAAAAGCCGCCCACGGCGTGCTGACCCACATCCCCGGCGGCTCGGCGATCGAACACCTCTATCACCGCGCCGGCGAAATGATGAAGGCCGCGTTCTTCACCGGCCACATGTTCGAACAGTTCGGCTTCGTCTGCGTCGGCCCCATCGATGGCCACGACATCACGGGCCTCGTCCGCATGCTCAACGAGGTCAAGGACTTCGACCGCCCCGTCCTGCTCCACTGCAAGACCGTCAAAGGCAAAGGCTTCGACTTCTCCGAAGGCGACGCCACCACCTTCCACTCGCCGCGGCCCTTCACCGTGGAAGGCTGCCGCGTGGAATTGAAGAAGGCAGGCCGATCGTTCACCACGGCTTATGCCGACGCGATGATCGCGATGATGCAGCGCGATGAAAAGGTCGTCGCCGTCACCGCCGCCATGCCCGACGGCACGGGCCTGAACAAAGTCGGCTCCGCGTTCCCGCAGCGCATGCTGGACACGGGCATCTGCGAAAGCCACGCGATGGACATGTGCGCCGGCATGGCCAAGGTCGGCATCAAGCCGTTCTTCGCCGTCTACTCCACGTTTGTCCAGCGCGCTTTGGATCAAGTCTTCCAGGAAGTCTCCCTGCAGGGCCTGCCCGTGCGCGTCTGCATGGACCGCGGCGGCTACGTCGGCGGCGACGGCGCGGTGCATCACGGTTTCATGGATGTCTCCATCTTCCGCGCCCTGCCGGGCGTGGCGATGCTCGCCGTCAGCGATGAGCCGAACCTGATCGCCGGCCTCGAGTTCATGCGGAACTACGACACCGGCGCCAGCTTCGTCCGCTACCCGCGCGACACCGTGCCGACCGATCTGCTCGTGCCCGCGGATCAGGTCCCGCCTTACGAACTGGGCAAGGGCGTCTTCATCAAGCGCACCGGCGAGCGCGGCGATCCGGTCGCGGACGAAAGGGACCAAGGGACCAAGGGACCGAGGGACCAAGGGACCGAGCCGGAGGGATCAAACGGTTCCGGATCGGCACCCTACACCCTAAACCCTAAACCCTACACCCTTCTCCCCAAACCCGATCTTTGCATCCTCGCCTACGGCGTCATGGTCTACCACGCCGCCAAAGCGATGCAGGACCTGGAGCAGCAGGGCTACGACATCGCGCTGTACGACGCCCGCTTCGCCAAGCCGGTGGACATGGACCTGGTCGAAAAACTGGTGCGCCTCGGCGTGCCGGTGCTGACGATCGAGGATCACGCCTACGCCGCGGGCTTCGGCGCTGCTGTGCTCGAAGGCTGCAACGATCGCCGGCTGCCCACGGACCTGATCCACCGCAGCGCCATGCCCGAGCGCTGGATGTATCAGGACAGCCGGGTGGGCCAGCTCGCCGATGCAGGCCTGGACGCTCCCGGCATCGCCCGCAAAGTGCGGCAGATTCTCGATGAACGCAACGGCCACGCCGTGGCGCCGGAGATTCACGTCGATGTGAACGGTGTGCGCGTGGTGCGGTGAACAGCGAGCCGGGGCGTATCCGCCCCGAAGGTGAGCCCTGGCCCGCATTCATGCGGAGCGCTCATGCACGCGAGATCAATGCACGTCAGTGAACTCGGTGCCGCCGGCGCTTACTCGCCGCAGTGGCTGGCCATCTACGCAACGCTCCTCAGCTTCGTCTGGAACTCACTCGGTTCTTGCATGTGCGGTCATCTCGGTCGTGAGTCATTGCCCGGTAATCTTGTGATCGCGGCGGTTGCATGGAATGCGTTTCTACGTGTGCCGAAGCATCTTCCCCTCACGCGAGTACTCGTCGATGCATTGACCGTCTGGCTGACCCTGACGTTGCTCAAGAACGTCGCCGATGTGCTTTGGTTCGGTCACGGCTCAATGTTTGGCGCCATGCGACGACTGACGCAGGAAGGCGCGGCCCACGGGGTTTACTGGACAGGCATCGCGGGATGCGCCATTGCCGTGATTGCACTCGTGGTGCAATATTGTCGGACGAGATATTCCCTCGTTGGCAGTTGAACGACAAAATCCCCCGCCGCGTGCGGCAGATTCGCGACGAAAGCAACGGCCACGCGGTGACACCGAATCTCCCGACCGCAACTCCATCAACCGATGAAACCCCGCCTGTATCTCGAAACCACGATCCCCAGTTACCTGACGGCGTGGCCGAGCCGCGACCTCGTTCGTGCCGCACATCAGCAACTGACGAAAGAATGGTGGGCAACAAGGCGAGCCGACTTTGAGATTCTCGTTTCTCCCTTCGTCTTGGACGAAGCCGCCGCCGGGGACCCTGCGGCCGCCAGCGAGCGGTTGAAAGTGCTGCGAGATTTTCCCGTTCTGGAGATCACAAGATCCGCCGAATCACTTGCTGCTGCTCTCATTGGGGCGGGAATCATTCCTTCGAAAGCGGCCGGCGATGCGTCGCACATTGCCGTCAGCGCGGTTCACGGAATAGACTACATGCTGACGTGGAATTGCACGCACCTGGCCAACGCGGAGATCAAACGAATGGTGGATGGCGTTTGCCGAGATGCGGGTTTCATCTGTCCTGTCATCTGCACGCCTGAAGAACTGATGGGAACTCCAAAATGAACACCGACTCCATCATCGACGAAGTGCGAGCAACCCGCGAGAAACTGGCCGCGCGGTTCGATTTCGACATCCACCGCATCATGGAGGACGCCCGGCAGAGGCAATCACAGTACGGCGCTCGGCTTGTTTCGTTCGAAAATGAATCGAGGGCGAAAGAAGCTTCGGCGGAAGCACCGCGTGCCTCCCCAACCGCCCCCTGACGCCGAACTGCGTCGGGCTGGATACGGCCCGGCTCACCGTCTCTCGCCGCTACCCTCCCCCTACGCCGTCTTCCCCTCCGTCAGCTTCATAAACGCCGTCTCCATGTCCATGACCTCCGGCTGGAACATGCGCACCTTCGCCCCCAGCGCCACCATTTGATCCAGCAAATCCTCCACGGTCAGCACGTTCTCATCGATGCGGATCGCCAGGCGGTCCACCTGCTTGTCCACTTCGGTCACGCCGACGATTCGACTGATCGCATCGACCAGCGCGTCGTGCATCGAGGCGAGCTGCACGTGGATGATCCGCCTCAGCGCCAGCTTGGCGTAAATCTCGTTCAGCGAACCCTCCACGATCAGCCGGCCCTGCTCGATGATGCCGATGCGTGTGGAGAACTGCGAAAGCTCGTGCAGGATGTGGCTGCTGATGAGGATGGTTTTCCCCATGTTTTTCAGCTCTTTCAGGAGCTCGCGCATTTCGATCCTGGCGCGCGGGTCGAGGCCGCTGGCCGGTTCGTCGAGGATCAGCACGTCCGGCTCGTGCATCATCACGCGGGCCAGGCCGAGGCGCTGCTTCATGCCGCGGGAGAGCGCGTCGACCTGGTCTTCCTTCTTGTGCGACAGATCGGTCAGGGCGAGCACGTCATCGACGATGCGTTGCCGCTTGGCCCGCGGGATGCGGTAGGCCGCGGCGAAAAAGTGCAGGTACTCGGCGGCGGTCAAGTCCTCGTAAACGCCGAAGACATCGGGCACGTAGCCGATGCGGCGGCGCACGGCAAACGGATTCTGCGCGACGTTGATGCCGTCGATGCGGGCCGCGCCGCTGGTAGGTTGCAACAACGTGGCCAGGACTTTCATGGTCGATGATTTGCCCGCGCCGTTGGGGCCGATGAACCCGAACACCTCGCCCTTCGGGATGGCGAAGGAGATGCCTTTGACGGCATCGAACTTACCGTAGCGGACCCAGAGGTTGTCGATTTCGATGTAGGACATGGGGGAAGCCGTTAGCCGTAAGCCGTTAGCCGTTAGCCGTAAGCCGTCAGCAAGAAGCCATAAGCCATCAACTGTCAGCCGTCAGCCGTTTGACCGGTTTAGCGGCGGGGCTTTGCCCCGCCTTGTCACCGAATGAGCGCGACCTTCACAAGCAGACAAGTCACTGACCAGAAACAACAAGCTAACAGACGACGATTCATTTCTGATGGCTGATGGCTGAAAGCTGAAAGCTCATTGCTGCAATCTCATCGCTCATACCGCCGACGGAACACGATGATCTGCTCGTCGTGCTCCTGCACAACCAGAATGATCCGCGTGTTCGCACCTGCGTCTTCGCGCAGCAGCAGCGTCAAGCCCTCGCGGGCCCCGATGCCGAGCGGAGACACCGCCGAAACGATCTTGAAAATCCCCGTTGCTTCCATCACGCACAGATTCGCCAGCAGCCGGGGCACGTCTCGGAAGGCGGCTTCGTCGTCTCGGTAGCCATGGCCGATGTATGGATCGAATATGTCGTCCGTTTGAAAAAGCCGGCGCATGCCCGGGTCGCACAGGTACGGCGGCGCCCCCGGTCGCAGCAATGCGAGATGGGCATCGGCACTCAATCTCAGCGCCTTGCGAACATCGCTGAGGGTGGTCTCGGTGTCATCGACTCTCTCCGCGGCGCGCCAGTCGATCACCGACGCCGCGTGCTCGTCCCCCGCAACCACCGGCGGCGCGATCGCGGTGATGCGTCCCATCGTCGGCGTCCACTGCCGCGCCAGGCGCGTCACCGTGTGCTGCCCGGTGAGCCAGCCCGCGTAGACCGGCGGAGCATCGTCGTTGCCCGGGCCGTCCTCATCGTCGTAGCCGCGGTAGTCGTAATAGCCGCTGACCCCGAACGTGTTCACCGGCGCGTACAGCCCGCCCGTCATCGTCGTTTCCACCATCGCGTCGCGGCCGGCGAAAGCCAGTTCGAAGCGCGTCTGCCGCAGCACGCGGCCGTCCTCGCCGACATCGTTGATGACCAACGTCTTGCCGCGATCCGCTTTGCCCATCGACCGGTTCGCCGTCCACACCGTCATGAACGTGAACGCCACGCACATCAGCGGAAAGGTGATCCACGTGAAGCGCCGGCCGCGGAACAGGCCGAGCACGAAATAGTCGAGCGGTCCGATCACCACCGTGAATCCCAGCAGAATCAGGACGACTGTGCCGAAAGGAATCACGCGGATGTTGCGGGGCATCAGCGTGGCGGTGAGCCAACTGAGTTCCTCGCCGTCGCGCATGCTGAAATCGCTGTCGCGCCGTTCGTTGAAACGCCCTTCACGCGGGTCGATCGCTTTCTCATCCACCACGCGCGGCGGGTGTGTCACTTCGTCAGGCAGAGAATCCAGGTGCGTCGCCAACGTCCAACCGGGCCTTAGCCGCACCCATTCCAACTGCTTCGGATGAACGCGCCAGAGAAACCCCGCGGTCTCAAGCCACGCCTCCGACGCGAACCGCGCCGCATCGGGCATCGCGCCGACGACGACGACGCACCGGCCCAGTTCGCATTTCAACGCGACGACATCCTCGGCTCCGCCTGGAATGGTTGATCGAGGCGGTGCCGGCGTCACCAGCAAACCGCCGCCCGCCTTCAGCCCGAATGTGCGCGGCTTCGCATCTCGCGCCGCCAGCGCGTCGAGAAAATCGAGATGCCGTGACTCCAACCCGCCGCCGTCGCTGATCACCAGCAGGCTCCCGCCCGCCAGGGCCCATTGCCTGATCGCGTCGAGCTGCTTGCCCTCCGCCCGCGCAAAGCCGTCCGCCAGCAGCACCAGCATGTCGTAGCAGCAATACCCCGTCGGCTGAGCCGGCAACTGCCCCGGCGTGAGGATCGAAGGCCAGGTGACCAGCGCGTTGCGGCCGACCGAACTGGCCACGAAACGCTCCAGGCGCAGCGACTGCCCCAGCGCGACTTTCCCGGCGCCGACCGTGGAGCCGCTCTCATCGCAGATCGCCACGACCAGGCTGCGCTGCACGCGATCAGGCATCGGCAGCACGTGCGTGCCCAAATCGATCGCGCCGCTGTCACTGACGAAAGAAAGGCGCAGGTCCAGCGAGCGGATGCCGATGTGCGAATTGAGCGGCGGCAGCATCAGGCGAATGCGGCGCGAATCGCCGGTGAGCGTGATCTCGCCCGTTTCCAGCCGCGCCAGCGGATCGAAGCCGATCACATCGACGTGCAGTTTGCCGCGCAGATGATCGCCGCTCTGATGGTTCAGCGTGATCTCCACCATCGAAGGCCCGCCGGTGCGGTGGCGGTACGAAAGATGATTGACGAACGCGGTGAGTGGCACATCGGCGGCGCGAACGGAGGAAGCGAGGAGAACAACCAGCATCATGAGAGCATTCGAAACGGATCGGCTCCGGCCCCCTCTCCCTCGCCGGGGGACGGGAGAGGGCTGGGGTGAGGGCGAGGCAGTGCTTTCGCTCAGTTGCGCGAACGGTTCGTCGCCAACCTCGGGATCCACCAAAGGTCGTCGCGATGCCCCGCAGCGGGAGTCTCCTGAGAATGCTCCAGACGAAGGCGCGCCTTTGGAGCAATAGGGCGGGAACAGGCCAACTGTCATTCGGCCCTCACCCCAACCCTCTCCCGGAGGGAGAGGGGGCCGGAGCAAGCCACGCGCGTTGCCTTGCACGTGTTTCACCGCGTGAACCCTCCCGGCTTGCGTTGGAAAAACCACCACTCCACCACGAGGAATCCCAGCGCCAAAAGCGCGAACAGCCACCACAGCGAGCGGTTCGTCTCCGCCGGCGCCGTCGTCGCCGCCACCGCGCCCTCGGCAAACGTGATCTTCTCCACCGATTGCAGCAGCGTCTCGCCGCTGCTGAGCAGGCTCACACCCAGTTTGCGCTCCGTGCCGCCGCTCTTGACCACATATTGCCCCACGCGCGGCGCGGGCACGCCGCTGAGCATGCCGCGGTCGTCGGCCTTCTCCTTTCTCTTGAACTCCGCCGGCCCCTCCACATCGAACGAACCCCCCGCAGTCAACAGCAGCGGCGGCAGCACGCCCGTGCGGTCCCCCGCCACTTCCAGCAGGCCCGCGTCCTGCATCGACTGCCGCACGAGGTTGCTGAGCATGATCGGAAATCCCACGCGATAAGGCAGCGTCGAGCGATCCGTGTGGAACAGCAGGATGTAACTCATCCGCTGCCCCTCGCGCTTCTGCAAAATCAGCGGGCCGTGGCGGCCGTGGGCGATCACCTCGTAATGCAGGTTCTCCAGGTCTTCTTCCTTCGTGCCTTCCGTGCGCCGGGCCTGATCGAGCAGGACGACTTCGGAAAGCTCCACGTGCTCCAGCAGCGGATGCGTTCGCCGCCAGTCGATCACCGCGGTTGATTCCTGCTTCGTCGTGATCAGCGTCGCCAGTTCCGTCGGCACGTGGCCCACATGCAGCGCGGTGCGATACGTCGTGTCCTTGGGCAGGCCGGCGTCCTCCGCCTTGTCGGTGACGATCAGGTCGTACTCATCGCGCGAGGCTTCGCCGCCGGCCTCAGGCGGGTCAAGCTGGATATCGCCCACTGCCTTGAGCGCCGAGCGATACGCGCCGAGCGACTTGGGCACATAGACATACAGCGGTCGCGGCGGTGAGAGTTCGAGATAAGCCGTGTTGTCACTGCTGAGCGAATCAAATCCGTCCGGCCGCAGCCGGACTTCGATGCTGGTGTGACGATCGGTGGCGAGGTTGAAGATGACGCGCTGGCCGGCGCCGGGAATTGGCGCGATGCGCTCGGTGCCGCGCACGACGCCGTCCTGCACGAGTTCCACCGTCGCGGCGCCCTTGGCGTCTTCGGTCGCCTGCACATTCACAAACACCATCCAGCCACCGCCAGCACCGGGGGAGCCGCCGTCGCCGGAACCGGGGATGCGTCGCGCGTTCAGCGCGGTGATGCCCATGTTTCCGCCGGCCGCGGGCAGACGCTGGTAATCGAGCTTGAACGGCAGTTCGAAATCGATTTTCTCGGGGAAGTTCCCGTCGGAAATCATCAGCACGCGGGTGAACGCCGTGCTGCGGGCCATCGCGTCGGCCATGCGGAGCGCGTCGGTGACATCGCTGGGCGTGTCCTCGATCGCGATCTCGTCGAGGGCATTGAGCAGCACGCGTTTGTTGCTGGTGAAGTCAGCCAGTTGCTTGGCGCTTTTTCCGAACGCGATGAGCGCCACTTCCTCATCGGGATTCATGCCGGTGATGAGTTTCTTCGCCGCTTCCTTAGCGAGATCGAGCCGCGACTTGCCCTTGTCATCCACCGCCGCCATGCTCGCCGAGCGATCGATGAGGATGGGCAGGCGATCTGAGGCCGACGGCCCGCCGCGCAGGAACGGCTCCATCGCCGCCAGAATCAGCAGCAGCAGCAGCGCGAGCTGGAGCCACAGGAGAATGTTCCGCTTGAAGCGCTGGAACGGCGAGTTCACGCGGTTGTCGTTGAGCACCTGCTTCCACAGCACCAGCGAAGGCACCGCCAGCTTCTGCCGCTTGAGCTTGAGAAAGTAAAGCACAACCAGAGGCGGGATCAGCGCCAGGAGCCAGAGCGAGGTGAGCTTCAGAAAGCCCATGGGTAAAAGGGCCGAGGGTTGAGGGCCGAGGGTGTAAACCATTAGCCCCCGGCTCCGCCGGGGGTTCGCACGCCAACCTTGCGTTGCGACGGCATAACTTCCGCAATGAGTCGACGCGTGACGATAATAATCGCAACGAGGCAACCGAGGCCCGCAATCAGCATGAACATTCCCGGCAATAGCCACGACGACCACGAACGGTCGTAGACCGACTCGGAACTGTCCGCCGGATTCACGAAAACCGTGATCGTTGCGCCGGGCACCATGCCCTCCGGCACTGCGGCCCAACCGCGACGGTAGTCAAGAATCTCAAATCGGTTCCCCGTGTGATCCCGACCGTCAAGAGTGAAAAGGTAGTCGCACACAACGCGCTTCCCATGCCTCCGTGATTCAAGCTGCACATTCAAAACCGTGGCTTCCACAGACTGCCACGACTGAGCTCGGATCGTATCGATTGCCGCACCGACGACCAGTGGGAACAATCGAATCGGAACGTACACCAAGATGACGAGCACAATGGCGACGACACCGCGCTGAGCCCAGAGCGGCGCACGAAACGCACCAAGTTTTCCTCGTCTCGCCGCCATGTGTCGACTGATGCAATCTCTGCTTGTGTTTTATGACTCCAGGATGTCCATCCGCCGGCAGAGCCGGGGGCTAACGGAGCCATCCTTTCCTCCGCAACTGATCAAACAACACCACGTCCAGCGCATCTTTCGAATTAATCGTCACCACGCGTCCGCTTCGGCTCTGCGCCAGCGCGCTCACGTAGGTCTGGAACGCCTCGCGGTACTGGTTGTAGAGCTTGAACAGGTCGCCGCCGGTGCTGATGTCGAGGGTTTCGTTGGTTTCGGAATCGACGAGTCGCCAGTCGGTGGTGACATCGGGTTCGATTTCGGTCGGGCCGAGGATTTGCAGGCCGAAGATCTCCAGGCCCTCCGAATAGAGCAGGTTGAAGGAGCGTTTGAGGTCGCCGGTGGTGAGGAAATCGGAGGCGATGATGACGATGCCGCGGCCGTGATGCTGGCGGAGCATGGCCTCGATGCCGGCTTCGAGCGGACCGTCGCCGCCGCCTTCGATTCTCTCGATGAAGCGGAAGAGCGAGCCGCGGCTGGAGCGGCCCTGGTGCGGACGGAAGCGCGCGACCTTGCCGTCCTTCTGGTTGAACACGCACACGCTCACCTTCTCCTGGCCATAAAGCCCGGTCACGCCGATCGCCGCCGCCAGCGACTTGGCCATCTCCAGTTTGCCCTCGAAGCGCATCGAGCTGGATGCGTCGATGAGCAGGACGATGTGCATCTCCTCCTCTTCATGGTGCAGCTTGACGTATGGCCGATGCAGGCGGGAGAAGATGTTCCAATCGACGAAACGCATGTCGTCGCCGGGCGTGTAATCGCGGTAATCCTTGAACTCGGTCGATGTGCCGGAGCGCTGCGCGACATGCTCGCCGCGGCTGCGGTTGGTGAAGCGCTTGCGGGTGACGAGGCGAAGGCGCTCGACGCACGCGAGGACGTCGTTGGGCAGGAGCGAGGTGATGCGGGATTGGGTTGGCGTCGTGTTCATGGCGAATCGCGATTGCATTCATCGCACCCGTTTAGCGACGGGGCTTGCCCCGCTCCGGCGATGAAGATCGCGGCGAGCCGCGTCGCTAAACGGTGCGGCGAAAATCATCTTCATCAAACGGAGGCTACCGCACCGCGCCCGCCGGCATCTTTCCGCGCAGGCCCATTTCCTCCGGCAGGCGCTGGAGCGTTTCGTCGATCAGTTCCGCGACCTTTACGTTCTCCGCCTGGCCGTCGTAGTTGAGCAGCACGCGGTGCTGGAGGACTTCGTTGGCGTAATGGCGGATGTCCTCGAAGGCGACGTGGACGCGGCCGTCGCCCAGCGCCCGCACGCGACCGGCACGGATCAGCGCCTGGGCCGCGCGCGGGCTGGCGCCCCAGCGTACGTACTTGTTCACGCGCTCCGTGGCGAACTCGCTGTCGCTGTGCGTCGCCAGCACCAGTCGGCAGGCGTAGTCGCGGATCGGGTCGGCCACCACGACCTTGTTCAGCACCTCGCGCAGTTCCAGAATGCGGTCGCCGCTGAGCACCTTCTTTGTGTCGCTGGCGCGCTTGAGAATCGTCCGGCTCACCACTTCGTTCATCTCATCGCGATTCAAAAACGGCACCGTGCACTTGAACATGAAACGGTCGAGCTGGGCCTCGGGCAGCGGGTACGTGCCTTCCTGCTCGATCGGGTTCTGCGTGGCGAGCACAAAAAACGGCTGCTTGAGCTTGTGCGTCGTGCCGGCCGCGGTGACCGAGCCTTCCTGCATCGTTTCGAGAAGGGCCGACTGCGTCTTGGGCGTGGCGCGGTTGATTTCGTCGGCGAGCAGGAGCTGCGTGAAGATCGGCCCGCGGCGGAACTCGAAGCGGTAGTTGCCCGTGCCGTCGGTGCTCATCACGTTGGTGCCCACGATGTCGGCGGGCATCAAGTCGGGCGTGAACTGGATGCGGTTGAAGTCCAGGTCCATCACGCGGGCCAGCGTCTTGACCAGTTCCGTCTTGCCCAGGCCCGGCACGCCTTCGAGCAGCACGTTGCCGCCGGCGAGGATGGCGGTGAGCGTGGATTCCACCACGCGCTGCTGGCCGACGATGATCTTGCCGACTTCGTTGCGGGCGGCGAGCAGGTCGGTCTTGAACTGGGCGGCTTCGGTTTGCAGTTGCTGTTCGGGGGAAAGCATGCGTGAGTCCTTGCGTTGGTTTGGTTGCACCCTCGGCGGGCAAGGCCCGCCGGCTAAACGGACCAAATGCAAATCGACGTTCGCGGCGACACATCGCCGATCACGAATCATCCTTCTTCTGCTGATCCTGCACTCGCTTCTTCGCGGCGAGCAGACGTTCAGTGACGCTCTGGGCTTCCGATTTCGGCGGCTGACCCGCCTGCGATCCACCGCGCGGCAATGGCGGCGGCGCGGCGGCGGCGGTCTGATCGAGCTTCAAATCCAGGGCCATCGGTGAGCCGCCGGCGCTGCTTGCCTCTTCGCGCGGCTTCTCCTTCAGCGTGCCCGACACCTGCTCCTTCTTCTTCAAGAGCTTCGTGAAGGTCTCCTCGCTCGGCTGTTCCTTGCGACCAAGGAAGAGCCAGCCCTTGATCGTCTCCATGTCGATCTGCACGCGCCGCAGCCCCACGTCCAGCGGGATCAGGCACGCCAGCAGGATCAGCAGCCAGTCGACGATCGGCGCGCTGGCGGCTTTGCTGACGCGCGCCTGCGTGAACAGTTGCTCGCCTTTCTCCAGGCCGGTGAGTTCGCGGCCGCCGGTGCGCTGGGCGATCTGCTGCAGCACGATCGGGTTGGAGCGGAAGCGCAGATACTCCTGCGAATAGGGCACGACGAAGCCGCCATGCACGCGCTCGGCTTTGCGATTGGCGCCCACGCCGACGACGCTGACCTTGTATCGTCCTTCGCCGGTGAGCGGGAACGTGGCCTCGTAACGCTTGGGGCCGATCTGCTTCAGCGGCAGCGTCTTGCTCACGCCGCGCGGGCCGTCGAGCTGCGCCTGCATTTCCAGGAACGTGTCCTGCTGGCCGTAGTCTTCCACGACAATCACGCCGTCGCCGCCGGACGTGAATGTTCGCATCCGCAGCGAGCCGTCCTCGCTGATCCGGCTGACCGAGGTCACCAGCTGCTTCACAAATGCGTCGTACTTGTCCCACGTCACCCAGTTGCCCGCCCACTTCGGAGAAAGATCGCTTGTCCACGCCGCGCTAGCGCCGATGCCGTAGCGCCAGGTGGAAAGCACGGGGTCGAGTTCCTCTTCCTCCGGGCCATCGAGAATCGTCAGCGATTTCTCCTTCGCCGTGGTCAGCACGTACCCGCGCAGCAGCGGCACCTTGTCGATGCCCTCGAGAATGCTCGACGTGACCTGCACGGTGGGCACAAAATCTCTTTCCTGGATGGCGCTGCGGCGAAGCGTGGTCGCTTCCTTGATGAAAATGCTGGGAAGCTGATTCGGATTCTGCGGAAAATAAAAACGCCCGCCGGTCTGCTTGGCGATGGAGGAAAGCACCTGCACTTCGTTGCCGCCGGTGCCCGAGTGCGGGAAGACGGCGACGGTGGAGACGCTGATGTTCGCGTTGATGAACTGCTGCAGCAGCGCGGGCGAAGGCGGGGCCGCGTCGCCGTCGCTGATGATGATCATGTGCTTGGCGCTGGCGTCGCTCTTGACGAGCGAGTTGAGGCCCATCTGCATGGTGTTGGCGAAGCTCATCATGTCGCCCAGTTCCGCTCCGTTGAGCTTCTGCGCCAGCGCCTCGAAATCGCCGGCCGGCGTCAGGTCGAAGATCCAGTAATCCTTGCCGCGATAATCCATCGCCAGCGCGCCCACTTCGTCCTGGGCGTTGAGCACCTTGATCGCCTGCTTGGTGATGTTCTTGGCCCAGGTGTTGCCCTGCGGGAATTCGCAGGTGTGCAGGATGATCGCCAGCGCGCCCTTGGGCAGCACTTTTTTCTGCGAGAGATCCATGGAGACCGGCAGCGCGGTTTCGACGGCGGTTCGGTGGTACCCGCCGGGGCCGTAGCTATTGGCGCCGCCCACCATCAGGAAGCCGGAGCCTTGCGCGTGCACCGCTTCGTGGACTGCTTCGAGCTGCTGCACATCGAACGCCGAAGCCGGCACGTTGGCGAAGATGATGCAGTCGTAAGGCAGCAGGCCCAGTGGATCGCGCGGGAACTGCAGCGAGGACTGCACGTCCGTGTCGCGCTGCGCGTTCTTGAGCGCCAGCAGCATGCGCTCGTAATCCTTCGGCTCGCCCGTGGGGTCCGTCACCAGCAGCACTTTGCCCTTGCCGCGCAGGTAGAGGTGACTGATTGCCTTGTTGTTTTCCTTCTTGCTGTCGCGCACCTTCACGATTTTGCCGGCCGCATCCACGTCGCTGGGGACTTCAATATTCGCGACATATTCGTAATAGCCTGGCTCGCGCAGGTAGATCGGAATCTCGAAGCGGTTCTTGCCCTCCTGGTACTGCACTTCCTCGTTGAAAATAATCTGGCTGTTCTCCGCCAGCACGAGCTTGCCCTTGCCTGACTTCAGGCTCGAAAGGATGACGACGGCTTTGTACGTCTCGCCGATCTTGACGAAGGGCGGCAGTTCCAGCCGCTCCAGCCAGACTTCTTCGTCGTACTGATAGACGACGGAGCGAACATCGACGGGGATGCCCTTGGCTTTCAGATCGTCGAGCACGCCCGACACGCTGCCCTCGGTCTCCACGCCGTCGCTGATGAGGACGATGCGGCCGTTCTTGTCCTTGGGCAGCATCGCGGCGGCGAGTGAGAGCGCCTTGGAAATATCCGTGCCGTCGTGATCGACCTGCACGTTGATCGCTTCAAATGGCAGCGTCGGCCCCGGCGCGTGCTCCACCGCGGCGGAGCGCCCGAAGAAAATCAGGCCCGCGGTGTCGTCCTGCGGTTTCTCCTGCACGAGCTGAAGCACGTACTTGATCGCTTCATCGCGCGCTTCCTCGCGCACCGAGGCGGAAGTATCCACGACGAAGATCACGCTCAGGCCGTCGTCCTTTCGCACGGCGCGCGGCTCGGTGAGCAGGACAATGAACAGGCCCAGCAGCGCGAACCGCGCGATCAGCGCGGCAGTCGCCCTGCCGCGCGTGAGTCCCGTGTAGCCCGCCAGGTGCATCCACCACAGCCAGGGCGCGATCAGCAGCAGCCAGAACGGCCAGAGCCGGCTGAAGATCAGCACATCGAACAAATCGAGCAGATAACAGGTGAGTGGAAAAAGCAGGAGAAACAGGATCAACGGCAGCGCGGTTCGCAGTGTCACCGGCACGCGCGGCGGCGGCATCAGGGCGGTACGCAAGGCTGCGAGCGAAGATCGCACGCCCGCCGCGCTTCCCGGCCGCCATGTGTTCTGCTGTGCACTTGCCACGCACGCACTCCAGAGTTGCCTTCGCGCTCCGCGCGATGACGCCGCCCTTCAACGACACATGATAGCGCCACAACCAACCGGGAGGGCGAGGCCGCCGTAGGGTGCGTCAAGTCCGCGCGGACGCACCAAGTTGCGCTGCCGTTGCCCGTGGTGCGTCCGCGCCGAGCCTTGACACACCCTACATGACTCGCCACGCGGCCGACGGGTGGGCCTCGCGGACTCGGCCCGACCGCTAACCGCGACCAACGTGTCAATCATTTCTCCAGTACCACCATCCGCCGATTGCCCGTGTCGGCGATCCACACGCGGCCGCGCGGATCGACGCGCACGCCCCACGGCGTGAGGAACTGGCCCTCGCCGCGCCCCGGCCCGCCGTAACGACCGATCAATTTGCCCTCGAACGTCGCCACGGTGAGTCGGTTTCCGCCGTACTCGATGATGTAGAGCAAGTCGTCGGGGCCGGTCGCAAGATCATATGGAAAATCCAGCGCCAGCGGTTTGCCGACTTCACCCAGTGCGCCCAGGTGCTTGCCATCGTCGCTGAAAACCTGCACGCGATGGTTGTCCGCGTCGGCGATGTAAATTTTTCCCTGCCGCCAGACAAGGCCCGCCGCCCGTTGCAACTGGCCGATGCCGGTGCCGGAACTGCCGAAGGTCGCCAGGAACTCACCTTGGGCGGTGAACTTCTGCACGCGATCATTGCCGCCATATTCGAGCACATACAGCGAGCCGGCGGCGTCCTCCACCACCTTCACCGGATAAATGAACTGCCCCGGCTCGCGGCCCAATGAGCCGAACATCCGCACCACTTCGCCGGCCTGCGTGAAAATCACGATGCGGTTGTAATGCGTGTCCGCCACGGCAATGTGCCCGTTCTTCAAAAGACAAGCGCCCTCGGGCTTGCCCGCGGAATACTGCGGCATCCACCATTGCCGCCGCAGTTGAAACGCCTCGTCGTAAACCAGCACGCGCCCGGCTTTGTCCAGCACGATCATCTCGCCGGCGCCTCGTTTTTCATCCGCGCCGACCGGCCAGACATTCACCGCCACGGCCCGCGGGGGCGGCGAAGTCGTCTCGTCCGGGGGCATCGCGAAATACTGAAACGACTTGACCGCCAGCAGCGGATCATCGCCTTGCGAACAGCCGGCAAGCTGCGATGCGACGAGCATGAGCAAAGCCAGCAACCAGCGAAGGCTCACGCGCTCGCCCCGTTGCAGGGGAGGCACAGGCGAGCGATGCACGAAGCGCTGCGAGATGCCGGCGGAATCGTGTCTCAAGGCGGAGTCGGACTCGGCGCCGCGAAAGTGTGAGGCCTCCACGACAATCGCGCTGTCTGGAGCGAGCACGATCTGCAGATGCTCCGGGCGGATGCAGACATGGCTGCCCGCTTGCCGCGGCGTGATTCCCCATGTTTGCGCCGCCTCGCGCGGCAGCCAGTTCACTTCGCCGAGGCATCGCGCCGCCTCCAGGGTCGGCGGAGCGCTGTAAAGCGTCTCCACGTCGCCCGCGAACACCAGTTGCCCTTCGTTCAGGCAGACCACGTGCCGCGCCTCGGCCAGCACCACGTGCGGCTGATGCGTGCAGAACACCAGCGACACCCCGCGCGTGGCCGCATGTTCGCGAATCACCGCCCAGAATCGGACTGCACGCGCGGAATCGACGTGTGCCAGCGGCTCGTCCATCACCAGCACCGATGCTTCACTGGCCAGACATCGCGCGACGGCAAGCCGCGAACGCTCGCCGAGGGAGAGCGTGGCAGGCCGGGCGTCGGCGCGATCAGACAAGTCGAATGCCGCGAGAAGTTCCTCGGCGGCGCGGCCCGCTTGGCCATTGCGCGAAGGCGACACCGCCCTCAGATGATCGCGCACGCTCAGGTGCGGCCACAGCCCGAAATCCGCCGGCGACCAGAAGAGACTCGGCGCCCTGGCGGAAGATCGAGCGAAGGAGCACCGCACTTCACCGCGCTGAGCGGATT
This sequence comes from uncultured Phycisphaeraceae bacterium, assembly GCA_964426135.1. GTDB lineage: Bacteria > Planctomycetota > Phycisphaerae > Phycisphaerales > Phycisphaeraceae > CAYRPN01. The sequence goes on from CAYRPN010000001.1 coordinate 82,905, forward strand.
CGAATCCGACGAGCAGATTCAGGATGGAGGTTTTGCCCGCACCGGAGGGGCCGAGGATGGCGGTGACGCCGCGCTCGATGGTGAGCGAGAGATTCGCCAGCCTCGGTCGGCCCGCCGCGCCCGGGAGTTCGACCTGTTCGAGTTGCCAGAGCGGATCAGGCATGAGGAAGAACAGGACATGAGGAAAGCAGGAACAACGCTGTAGGGTGCGTCAAGGCTCGGCGCGGACGCACCAGGTTGGACCAACGCGACTGTGACTCGAGTGTCCGACGCGACTGTGACTCGAGTGTCCGACGCGACTGTGACTCGAGTGTCCGACGCGGTGCGTCCGCGCCGAGCCTTGACGCACCCTACGCCGGCAAACGGGTGACGCCGCGGACGATCGCGGCAATCAAGGCGGCCACGAGCGATGGGATCAGCATCGCAACAACCACGCCGGCCGAGAGCAGGGCCCGCTGGCCATAGTGCATCTGATTGTATAAGCCGACGATGACGGGGGTCATGCCGATGGGCGCGAGCGTGACGCAGATGACGAGTTCGAAGTAGGCGACGGCGAAGAGAATCGCGCCGAGCCAGAGCCAGCTTCGTCCGCGCAGGTGCCAGAGGATCGCGCGGCCGGTGCTGCGCTGATTGGCGTCATTCGCGCCGGCGAGCAGGTGCGCCAGATGGGCCGATGTCGCAGGCGATGCCGAATCGAAAAGCCCGCGCAAGAGAAGCGCCGGCGGCAGGAGCAGCAGCGACACCCCCAGCACCAGCGGCACAGGCGTGTCCAACAGGGCGTTCAGCGGTGGCAGCGAGAACAATCGCAGGAGCAGCATCGCGATCACAATCCCGCCCAGCGCCCCAGGCAGCGACAGCAGGATCAACAGGCCACGTCGCCGCGCGCCTTGCCTTGTCGACCGTGCCCCGCGCGCGCCGGCGAATGCCAGGCACGCCAGCACGATGCCGGTGCACATCGATGCGTAATAGAAACTGACGGCCAGTTCATCGCCGAGGCGGAACTGCGCCACGAACTCGCCGGCGCCTTGCACCGCACCGCGAAGAAGAACCCAGCCGGGCAGAAGCAGGATCACCGCGGCAATAGCGACGACGACGAAGCAGGCCCATCGCCGCGATCGGTGAATCGCAGCGGCGGAGCGCATGCACGTGGGCTCGGCGCCCGTCGCGTTTCCGCCAGACCGGGCGAGCAACCCGAGCGCGCCCGCCACCATCGCCAGTTCGCACATGGCCGCGGCGCCGGCCCGCGCAGCCAGCGCGGACAACGGCGACCGCAGTTGCTGTGCCTCGTGCAGCGCGATGGTCCACGAAAAGGCGCTGGCGGTTTTGCCGGCGGCGCCGTTGAGAAGCGCCGCCAACTCGAAGTCACTGAAGGCGAGCAACATCACGGCGGCGCCGGCGAGCAAGGGCGCTTTGAGCGGACCGTCAGGCAGCGTCGCCAGGAAATTGCCGATCTGCTGCCGCGCGGATCGATGCGAAGAGGCAAGCCTGTGCAGGAAGCGCGCGGAATCGCAGAGCGCCGGCGGCGGCGCCAGATGCAGCGCGACCACCGCGACGGGCACCAGCTTCAGCGCAAGCAGCAGCGTGTAGAGCATCTCATTGAGCAGCGGAAGGCGCACGAGCGAGAGCGGGCCATCGCTGTAGGCGTAACCGACGACGACGGTCGGCATCAGCCAGACGGCGGCGAGAAGTGCGATGAGCAGACGGCGCGAGCCGATTCGTACTCCCCTCCCTCTTAGGGAGGGGCTGGGGGAGGGTCGGACATCCGGCCTGATTGGAGCCACAATAACACTGTTCGCCCGACCCTCCCCTAACCCCTCCCTAAGAGGGAGGGGGATCGGAGCTGAGCCTGCACCGTCCCCTGGCAATTCACTCGCCCCAGCTCGCAGCGCTCTTGCGATCACCCGCGCCAGCGGCACCGCGATCAGCGCCACCACCAGCGCACGCACCAGCGCGATCGCCACTCCCTGTGCGAAAGTCACTTGACGTACTCCCGCTGCAGCCAGTGCAGGCATTCCTTTGCGGCAACTGCGACTTCGCTCAGCGAATAGCTGTTCGCAGCCACGGTCCGTAGCTGCTTCACCTGCTCGCTCAGTTTCTCCTCATCCACCGGCCCCAGCGGAATCTGCCTGGAACGCGAGTTGGCGAGCATCAGTTCCACGTCCGCGGAAAGGAGAAAATCCACGAGCTTGCGAGCATCCTCGCCGCGCGGCGTGCCCTTGATCAGGGCCACCGTGTTGGGGATCACGATGGTTCTGCCGTCGGTGAACTGGGCCGGCACCATCGCCACGGGTTTGCTTTCGTCGACGGCGGCGAAGAAATCATCCGTGTCCGTCAACCCCAGGTGACACGTGCCCGCGGCCACCTGCTTCATCACCGGCCCGTTGCCCGGCAGTTCGATGATGCCCCGGCGGCGCACGTCCTCGTGCCAGGCCTGCAACGTGTCGCCGCCCCACAGGTGCCAGAGCACGGTGTAGTGCGTGCGCGTCGTGCCATACAACGGCTTGGCGATGGCGATGCGGGAGAGATTCTCCGCATCGGCGGCGGCGCCCACGGCTTCGATCGTCGGCACCATCGCCTCGGTGTTCACAATCCACACGCGCATGCGGGCGGCGAATCCCGTCCACAAGCCTTCCGGGTGCCGATGCCTGGCCGGAATCCGCGCCCAGCCCGTGCCCTGATGCGCCTCCAGCACGCCCGCTTCGGCCAGTTCCATCATGCCAAGCTGCTCGTTGTTCCAGAACACGTCGCAGCGCGGCTGCGAACGCTCGGCGAGGATGCGCTGCACCAGTCCCAGCGACTTGCTGGCCTCCGTGTCGGGCACGATGACGACGGGAATCCCCGTGCGCTTCTCGAACTCTCGAAGCACCGGTTCCGAAAACACGAGATCATGGGCACAGTAGACCACCAGCGCGGGGTGCCTGGGACGCAGCAGCATCCAGCCCGACACGCCGACCGCAATGAGCAGGGCCAGCGCGAGCAGGATCGTGCGTTGCGCGGCGCCCTGCCGATGGCGGAAACGGGTTGACTGACGACAATGCACGTCGCAGCTCCGATGAGGAAGGCTCGATGCCGGGACATCATACGGGCACGGGAGCTGCTTTCTCGCTTCCATCCGGCAGTCGGACGGAACCGATGGACCACAGAGTCGCAGCACCATGCAAAAACCGATCGTTGGGCCATCATCGAGCCAGGTTCTGTTCCCAGGCGCTTACGTCTGGTGCGTGTTCTTCGCATCGCTCGACATCATGGTGACGTGGATCGTCCTGCACATGGGTGGCCGGGAGGCGAACGGACTGGCGGCTTTCCTGATCCATCGCTTGGGACTGTGGGGCATCGTGGTGTTCAAGTTCGTCGTCATCATGTCTGTGATCGCCATCTGCGAATTTGTCGGTCGGCGAAAGCACCCTGTCGGCAAACGCCTGGCGGAGTGGGCGGTGGCGCTGAACGTCGTGCCCGTGGCGGTGGGGATCGTGCAACTGCTTTTCAAGGTGTGGCGCGGCGGCGAGTGACGACGCCTCGACGGGAATCTGGTTTTGCGGGAGTTGTCCCGAGTTGTTCTCAATTCTCGGGCGTCCATGGCTATTCCCAGGACTCACAAAGAACACAAAGGCACGAAGGACACGAAGGCGACGCTGAAATGGCTCGATTCTCCGGCTCTTTCTTCGTGTCCTTCGCGACTTCGCGTCCTTTGTGTTCAAGCCAGTGATCCGAAACTTTTCCAGGAGTAGAGAACTAAAAAGCGCTAGGGGTGTGCCAAATTTTCCGGGGGCTTGGTCCCCTCTCCCCCAGTCTGCTGGGGGAGAGGGCTAGGGTGAGGGGGACGGTGAACCTTGGGCGTCCATTTGTCGCTCGACATCGCAAACCCCCTCACCCCAACCCTCTCCCCCGCAGAGCCGGGGGCGAGGGGGCCGATCCACCGTCCCCGGAAAATTTGGCAGACCCAGCGCGAGGTTGACCGAATCGCCTCTTGATTCCCTCGCCGATCCGAGCGATAATCCAAATAGTACGGACACGGATCATCCCGCCGGATCGCATCGTGTTCGTCGGCCAAGGCTCCCCGCCGCGGCTTCGGTTCGCCCGACCGGCTCCTTCAAGCCGCCAGGCTTCGCCGATCGGGCAGCCTTCGAACGATTGAGGCGACATGACACGTCCCTCGCACATCGCCGCTTCGTTCGAATCACGTCATCGCGGCATCCCCTGCCGCGGCTCACTTTCCCCAAGGAGCGTTTCCATGACCCGCACCGCCATCGCCTCGCTCGTGATCGGTCTGTTCGCCTCCACCGGTTTCGGCCAGCTTTCGCAGGAGCACCTGGACAAGGTCCGCAAGGAGCGCGCCGCCGAGCGCGAAGGCATCACCACCCGCGGCAACGACACCGGCCGCACCTCAACCCGCCACCTGTATTCCACGGTCCTCGAACCCGTCGAGATCAACCACGCCAAGGCCAAGGACGCCTTCAAGTGGTGGAGCAACGCCACCGGCATTCCGCTGGTCATCAACTGGAAAGCGATGGAAGAAGCGGGCATCGATCCCGAAACGCCCATCGATCTGCAAATGCGCAGCGCCCCGGCCGCCGGCGTGTTGTCGCTGATGATGAAGATGCTCAGCCCCGACAAGCCGCTGATGTACGAAACCACCGACTGGTATGTCCGCGTGATGACCAAGGATGAAGCGGACAAGGACACCGTCACGTATGTGTACGACATCAAGGACATGATCACCCGCATCCCCAGCTTCACCAATGCGCCGGAGTTCGACCTCAACCAGGCGCTGTCCAACACCAGCAGCGGCGGCTCCAGCGGCGGCGCGGCCACCGCGTCCACGCAAATCTTCGGCACCCCGGCGGACAAGGAAGAGGTCAAGACCGAAGCCGAGCGAGGCGAGGAAATCGCCCAGCTCATCCGCGAAATGATCGAGCCCACCCTCTGGCAGGAACTGGGCGGACAGCACGGCTCGATCAAGTACTTCAACGGCCGACTCATCGTCAAGGCGCCGCGCTACGTCCAGAATCAGATCGGTTTCCCCATCGCCGGCGGCGGCCTGGGCAAGGACGGCGGCAGCCGCAGCTACAGCGTCATCGCCCCCGCCCAGCGAGCCGCGAAGAATGACGTCAGCGGCATCCGCAAGAACACGGATGTGGTCGCCGGCGTGCGCGGGCAGTGAACGGAACAGTCGAGCCTTGCCTGTTTTCTGGGGGATTTCGCCAAAGCGTATTCTTGCGCTGGGCCGATGAACGCTATACTCGCTCCGGTGGGTTGATCCGGATCGTAAACGACCGTTCTTCTGGAGTGAATCGATGGCCAAGAAGGCCCCAAGCTTCCGGCTGGAGTTACGCGCTGTTTTCTACAAGGAAAGCGGGGTCTGGTTTTCCCATTGCCTCGAGATGGATGTTCTGGGGCATGGCAAGACAAAGACAGACGCGTTGAAAATGATGGCAGAAGCGGTCAATCTGCAAATCGTCACCAGCATTGAGAACAAGAACCCGGCCAACATTTTCATGCCTGCCGACGCCAGGTATTTCGAGATGTTTGCGTCGGGCAAGGATGTCGCCATCGGTGAACTCCAATTGGGCGAAACGACGAAGCGATACGATGGCGTGGAAATTGACGATGTGCGGGCGCGTGAGTTCTCGGGCGAACTTGCAATGGCGTAACGATGGCGGATCGCATCATCAAGCTGAGGCGACTGAAACAAATCCTTGCGGCGTTCGGGGTTGCCTTCGATCCCGGTCGCGGCAAGGGATCGCATGGCATGTTCGTCAAGGACGGATTCACCTACCCGATCCCGGACGACACTGATGTCTACATCCCTTACATCAAGGGGTGCAGGAAGAAGTTTAAGCTCACCAAGGATGATGGCGTAAGCGACAACGACTTTTACAACGCCTGATTCACCTCTTCGGGAAATAGTCAGAAGGGACCACTGCCCAACCTCCATCTCTTCCGCTCGCCCCTTTTCAACCGGCGATAGTTGCTAAACTTCGCCCCATGAAAGTCACGCTTCCCGATGGTTCCGTCAAGGAATTTCCCTCGCCCGTTTCCGCTGCGCAGGTCGCCGCCTCGATCGGCGCGGGCCTCGCCAAGGCCGCGATCGGCGCCAAGGTCAACGGTGAACTGTACGACCTGAACCGCACGCTGCCGGGCGATTGCTCACTGGCGATCATCACCAAACCCCGCTTTGAAAAAGACGGCCGGACCAAAGGCGCGCACAACCCCGACGCGCTTTATCTGCTGCGCCATTCCTGCGCCCACGTGATGGCGGAGGCGATCGAGCGCGTCTACGGCGCGGGCAACGTCAAGCTCGCCTACGGCCCGCCGCTGGAGAATGGCTTCTACTACGACATGAAGCTCGACACGCCGATCAGCACGGATGACTTTCCGAAGATCGAAGCGGAGATGCAGAAGATTGTGGCGGAGAATCGGCCGTTCACTCGCTACGAGTTGCCGCCGGATGTCGGCATGAAAAAGCTTGAAGCGGAAGGCAACAAATACAAGATCGACAACGCCCAGCGCGCCATCGCCGGCGGAGCGAGTTCGCTGTCGTGGTACGTCAACGGCAAGATCGACACGCAAGGCGACCCGGCCGCAACGCCCAGGGATGGCGAATCCACGGCAAAGCCCAGGGATGGCAATCCCTGGGCTTTGCCCACGAACTGGGAAGACCTCTGCATGGGGCCCCACGTGCCCAGCACCGGCGAAATCGCCGCGTTCAAAGTCACCAGCGTCGCCTCGTCCAACTGGCACGGTGACGTGAACAGCGACCGCTTCCAGCGCGTCTACGGCACCGCGTTTTTCTCCAAGGCCGACCTCGATCACCACCTCGCCATGCAGGACGAGGCGAAGAAGCGCGATCATCGCGTGCTGGGCAAGCAGCTTCGCCTGTTCCACATCGACGACGCGGTGGGCCAGGGCCTGGTGCTCTGGACGCCGCGCGGCGCGGTGATTCGGCAAACGCTGCAGAACTTCATCAGCGCGGAACTGACGAAGCAGGGCTACTCGCAGGTCTTCACGCCGCACATCGGCCGGCTGGAGCTCTACCGCACCAGCGGGCACTATCCCTACTACCGCGAGTCGCAGTTCCCGCCGCTGATCGAACGCGAGCACATCGACCAACTCGCCAAGGAAGGCTGCACCTGCGGCGAACTGGCGAACCGCATGGACAAGGGCGAGATCGATGGCTACATGCTCAAGCCGATGAACTGCCCGCACCACATCAAGGTCTTCGACAGCGAGAAACGCAGCTACCGCGACATGCCCGTGCGCCTCGCTGAGTTCGGCACCGTCTATCGCTGGGAAAAGTCCGGCGAGATCGGCGGCATGACTCGCGTGCGCGGCTTCACGCAGGACGACGCCCACCTGTTCGTGCGCGAAGATCAGCTTGCCGATGAAGTGCAGGGATGTCTGTCGCTGGTGAAGATTATTTTCAAGACGCTGGGCATCACGGAGTATCGCGTGCGTGTCGGTCTGCGCGATCCGGACAGCGCGAAGTACGTCGGCACGCCGGAAAACTGGGACAAAGCGGAGGCCGCGTGCAAAGCGGCGGCGGCGTCGCTGGGCGTTCCCTTCAGCGCTGAGCCTGGCGAAGCGGCGTTTTACGGGCCGAAGATCGACTTCGTCGTCAAGGACGTCATCGGCCGCGAGTGGCAACTGGGCACGGTGCAGGTGGATTACAACCTGCCCATCCGTTTCGACCTCAACTACACCGGCTCGGACAACAAGCAGCACCGGCCCGTCATGATCCACCGCGCGCCCTTCGGCTCGATGGAACGTTTCGTCGGCGTGCTGATCGAGCACTTCGCCGGCGCGTTCCCGCTCTGGCTCAGCCCCGAGCAGATGCGTGTGCTGCCGGTGAGCGACAAGTTCCTGCCGTATGCGAAGACCGTGTTCGCAAAACTGAAGGACGCCGGCTTCCGCGCGGCGATCGATGACAGCGGCGATCGGCTCAACGGCATGGTCAAGGTCGCGCAGGACGACAAGGTGAACTACATGCTCGTCGTCGGCGGCAAGGACGAAACGGCGAATACCGTGAGCGTGCGCGACCGCAGCCGCGGCGACATCGGCGCGATTCCGCTGAATGCATTCATCGAAAAAGCGAATGCGGAACTGAGCACCTACGGTCAGGCAACGGTCAGCGCCTGACCCCGCCCCACTCCGTGCCAACGCCGCATCGCCCCGAACCGGATTCAAATGATCCTCGTTCGCTGATCACCGGTAGCCGATGCGTGGCTGCCCTTCCCTGGTCGCGCCGCTTCGGTGGCAGATCGCCGGTAGCGATCATTGATTGCCGATCGACGGTTGCAGAACGACCATCGCCGATCTCCGCCCGCAGGTCACCAGATCGCCTGTTCGCCAATCGTTGATTCACCCGTTGTCCTTTTTGCAACAGAGCGACCTGTTCCCACGTTTGACTTGCAGGAATTGTTCCTTAGAATGCTGGGCTTACCCAATTGCGGGGTAGAGCAGCCTGGTAGCTCGTCGGGCTCATAACCCGGAGGTCGCAGGTTCGAATCCTGCCCCCGCTACTTCTTGCAGAACAGGGACTTGCGTCATCGCAGGTCCCTTTTTTGTTGGCCAAAAACCCTCGTTTGTACCCTGTTTTGTACCCTACGGCCACAAGATCGCGGACTTGCCGACGTACGCACCCTCGAAGCCCGAGGAGCCCAAGTCATGGCAAGCCTCAAAAAACGCGGCGACAGCTACTACCTCCAGCACTACGTCGCCGGCAAGCAACGACGCATCAACCTCGACACTGATTCTTATCCGGTCGCCCGCGAGAAGCTCCGACAGTTCGAGTCGGCGCACGCTCGCGGTCATGACACGCCGCTCCCGACACGGACCGCCATTGCGGACGTGCTCACGCGGTACGTCAGTCACATCCGCGCCGTGAAAACGGCCAAGAGCGCCCAGACGGACATCTACTACCTCCGCGAAGCGTTTGGTCCTTGCTGCGAGGCGGTGACCATCACCAGCCGAACGCCATCGGCCAAAACCCGAAAACGTCCGCGTGTAAAGAAGGTGGACCGTCGATTCAGAGCAAAGGTCATCGACGCGCCTTATTTCGAAGCGGTCAGCGCCAACCTGATCGCCAGTTTCATCGACGGGCAGTTTCAAGGCCGGCGTCTGGCGCCCAAGACGGCCAATCGCTACCGCGAGATCCTCGTGCGACTCTTCAATTGGTCCATGGAACAGGGTGGCGTGCGAATGCCCGCGGACAAGAACCCCGCGTCATCGGTCAAGCGTTATGCGGAGAAAGCGCCTCACATCCAGTTCCTGACGCTTAAGCAGATCGACGAGCAGCTCCAGGCTCTCAAAGCCGAACCTCAGATGCAGACGATGGTCGCGGTGCTCATCTTCGCCGGGCTTCGTCGGGAGGAATTGCTCTGGCTAACCAAGGCGGACTTCGACCAATCCTCCGGACCCTATGGTCTCCTTCGCATCCGCGCCAAGACGGTCGACGGGGAGTCGTGGCAACCGAAGACAAAACAGAACCGAGCGGTGCCCGTGAGCCGGCGATTGCGGGAATACCTGGACAAGTACAAGGTGCCAGCATCCACCGGTCACTGGCTCTTCCCCAGTCCCAACCGCGTGCGGTGGAACCCTGACAACTTCTCGGCCGACCTGCGGGCACGCAACACCAAAAAGAAGCTCACTTGGTCAAACCTCGATTTCCGCCACACCTTCGGCAGCCAGCTCGCCATGAAGGGCGAGTCGCTCTACAAGATCGCCACGCTCATGGGGAACTCGCCAGAGATTTGCCGGCGCCACTACGCGGCCCTGGTGCCGGAGGCGATGTGCGACACGGTGGAGTTCCCCGAAGCCAAAGACGAAGCAAAACCAGCCACACCCACGGTCGCGGCTAAGAAAGAGCCGGAGGCGACGAAAGCCGGGGACAAGCCCGCCACGGTCAAAGATGAGAAGGCGGACGAGGGTGCAGAACCAAAATCATTGCGTATCGCGGGGTAATTGTGCTACTCAAACCCAAAAGGGACTTGCGATTGACGAGGAATCTATGTCACCTGCGATGGAGCCGAATCTCCCCACCAAGAGCACCGACAAACCTGAAATCAAAGACGGAACAAACGCTCCGTCGTCATCACCGCCGCCGGTCCTGCCGTCGCTCTGTCAGCGGTGCGGCTATCCCGTGGCCGGCGAGCAATGCGGCCAGTGCGGCCACCGGCAGTGCCCCGGCTGCGGCGACATTTGAAGAGTTTCAGAAGCGATTTGCAGCTAGAGCCTCGAAGGACGCGTTAGACTCAACGGATTGACGCTCTACCTCACCAGAGTCGTCATCGATTGTGCATTGAGGCGCGAACTTCGGATGGAACGGCACCGATGAACCAGACCGATTTATCATCGTGTTCTTTCACCGAACTTGCGGACTTCCTACGTCATGCTCACTCCCCGGGAGTCTGGAGCAAGTCGGATTTCGCGGCGCTGTGGGCGCATCAGTTGAGCACCCCGCTGTGGTCGGAATTGGCGTCTCAGAAGAGCTCGCCTCAATCGGCACTGGGGGACGCGAGCGAGGAACAACTGACATTCGGTACGGCCCTGCTCGTCGCCAAGGTGCCATTGCCGTTGCTCCTGTCGGTGAAACAGTACGCACAGTCGCATCGCGAAGCCGAGACTAGCGTGCTCCCCGCGGAGATCGCACTGATGTTGTATTACTTGTCGCTCGCGACCGCGTGGGCGCTCCATCGTGAACGGATCACGTCGATGAACGACGAATCTCTGCGTGAGGGGTGGCGCTGGGCGACGCGGCAGGAATGGATTGATTCGAGGACACGCGTGCGACTCGAAAGCGTGTTGCTCGACTTTCGCGCAGAAACGCAAAAATGAACGTCGCATCGAGCCTTGTGTGGTCAATCGTCATTGGACGTGGGCGAACTCGAACTCCGGAACAACGCAAGCAGGTTTTCAACCTGCTCGCCCAGCGACTGGTCATCGGCCTCGGGTGATTCGTCCCCCTTCGTCATCGCGGTCTTGAGGTGGCGTTCGAACATCCGTTTGGCTGTGGCCAGCTCGTTGTACGCTTGTGATGGCGAGGTGAATTGAAACCGCAGCAGTAGGTCGTCGTAGGACGGCGGTTCGACCGCATCCAAAGCCGGGCGAACGACCCGCATCTCAAAGAGCTCCCAAGTCTGCGTCCGCTTCTTCTGTTCGCATTCGTTCTTCATTCCCGCGAACGCTTCACTGAGGACCGTCCGTCCCCATGCCCTTTCCGCATCCAGAACAGGCTGGTCTGTTGCTGCGACCGGCTCCTGGTCATCAACATTGACGTGGCCCCGTCGCTTGCGCTCGCGACGTTCATGGTCAATGACATAGTTCATCAGTGAGCTGAGCAGGAACGACCGGAATCGTGTTCCGCGCTGAGCGTCAAACTGATCCACAATTTGCTTCTGCCAGATGCGGTCGGCAAAAAACCCCTGAACGAGGTCAGCGGCGGCATCGCGGGAAAATCGCCGCCGGTACATCAGGTGCGCTCGCAGCGGCAAACGGTACTTCTCCATCAGCTCGGCAAGCCTGGCGTTTCGACGCTCGACTTCCGCGGCCGGCGGCAGCGGGAGAATGTCTTCGGTCGAGGGGAAGCGGTGATCGCCTTCCATGCTGTCGCGTGGGCCGTTCCCGGCATCGGGACGAATCGCAGGATGGTCAGATTCGCCGTTAGTCATGAGCAGCGTCATTCATCTGGTTGAATGAACCCAAAGTAGCGATGAGCACGCGAGGTCGCAACGAGCGAATCCCTTCAATGCAAATCGACGGTATCACTGCGCAAGATGGTCACTCACCTCTCGTAGATGCCGGCGGTTCCAGCTTGTCGGCTGGAACTCGGAGGCTGGGCTGGTCTCAGCGATCTCGTTCATGGAGTCTGAACAATGAAGCGCTTCCTCAATGTCCTACTCGTGAGTTCAGCTTTAACGGCGGCCGGCGGATGCAGCGTGCTGGAGACGGTCATCGAACCTCAGCAGCAATCCTCCAGCGTCGGTCCGACGGCCGAAGCGGCGGACCCGATCGAAGAAGCCACAAAAGCCTCTCGGAAAGAACGCAAGAAGTACCAAGGGCTCTCTGGGGAGCTCAAATCCTGGTGGGAAGATGCTAAATCGTTGGTTCATTGAACCACCCCAGCTGGATACCAACTGCCATCAACTTCAGGCCCCATGGGGGGCCTGTTTCTCATTTATGAGTGGGCCAACATCAACTCGAATCAACTTCCCGTTCCGGTTGTCCGAGGGCCGACGGCGATTACACTGGTGCCTGCATAGTGCCGCCGGGCAGGTAGGCAAGGCGGCCCCCAGAGTGTCGCCCATCTGCCAACGGGGAGGCGTGTTCATGTCCAAGAATCAAGTTCGAGACATCGTGAATGAAGTGCGACTGCTGAACGTCGCACAGCAAAAGGTCAGAATCAGTCTTCTATGCGAAGGCGATTCGATCCTACAGGCCGCAGTGGAGGAGGCACTACGCAAAGCAGATCTGCCGCCGATGACCAACGTGCCTGGTGGCCCTCAGCCAACGCAAGGGCGCCTCGAACGGGCCGGCCATGACGAGACCATCGTCTCCGTCGACAGTCGCGATGCCTCCACCACACCCATCGAAAGGGCAACTCATCTCGGCGGTGCCAAGCGAGCCGTCGATGTTGCTCCAGGCATCCCCAACTCCGTCAGCGGTTTCCGGATCATTCGGACGATCGGGCGTGGCGGCATGGGGGTGGTCTGCGAGGCCGAACAGGACAAGCCTCGCCGCCGTGTCGCCCTGAAGATCGTACGGCCCGACAAAGTGTCTCCGCAGGCGAGACGCCGATTTGAGTTCGAGGCGGAAGTGCTCGCCCGCCTGGAGCATCCGCACGTCGCCCGCGTCTACCAAGTCGGAACCGCCGATCTGGGCAGCGGCCCGCAGTCGTTCATCGCGATGGAGTTCGTGGATGGACGTCCACTGTCGCAATACACGAACGATTCCAAGCTGTCTTTGAAGGCGAAGCTGGAGTTGATGGCAACTGTTTGCGATGCAGTGCAGTACGCCCATCAACGAGGAGTCATTCACCGCGACTTGAAGCCCGGCAACGTACTGGTCACGGGCAATGGGTCGCCCAAGGTTCTGGACTTCGGTCTCGCACGGCTCGCGGATCAGGAAACCTACAACGAAACCGTTGACGGGCAGGTGCTCGGCACTCCTGCTTACATGAGCCCCGAGCAGGCATCCGGTCGCATCATTGACGTCGACACGCGCACAGATGTCTACGCGCTGGGGGTCATGCTTTACGAACTGGCGACAGGACAGCAGCCTCATGACCTGACAGGTAGGCCGATTCAGGACGCGCTGCGAATCATCTGTGACAGCGAGCCTTCGACCCCAAGCAGCATTGACCGACAGCTTCGTGGGGATGTCGAGACAATCGTGATGAAGGCAATGGCGAAGGACAAGGACCGCCGTTACGGAAGTCCCGGCGAACTGGCGGCGGATCTACGGCGCTATCTTGGAGACGAACCCATTGAAGCTCGTCCTCCGACGCGCTGGTACCAGGTCAAGAAATTTGCCCGCCGCAACAAGACGCTCGTCGCAGCCACGGTCATGGTGATTGCGGCGCTGTCCGCCGGAATCGTCGGCACGACCCTGGCGATGATCCGCGCCAATCAAGCCACAATGGACCTTCGGACGGAGATCGCCGCATCATTCATTCGTTTGGCGGAACTGGCTTCTCAGCGCGGCCGGTGGGAAGAGGCCGTCACCTATTACGACAAGGCGCTCGCGGGTAATCCCCCGAACCGGGTGGCGATTGAGTTGATGAAGATCGATGCGATGTATCAGACACGTGATGAGTCGGCGTTGGCGGCAATCAAGGCGATGCGTGATAGCAATGACCTGGGGGAACATCGGGGCAGAGTGGACCTGCGGTACGGCTACTTCACCGCAATGCAGGCCGGAACGAAGGCGGACGTCGATGCGGCATTGGTTCACGTCCGCAACGCTATGGAAGGAACACTTCCGGAGATAGATCGTGCAATTGCGGAAGCGCTGTTGTCGGACGATCCATTCAGAAGTATTTCTGGTCTTGAAAAGGTCTTGGCCGATCGGCCGCTCGACTATATGGCGCTGCGGTTTCTACACATGTTGCTTCTTTCAACTGGCCAGTACGATCGGTGCCTCACCGTTTCTGAGATGTATCTGAATCAGTATCCACAAGACTTCGAGATTCGGCACCTGCGAGCCTTAACGTTCTGGCTGAATGGGCAGCATGACGATTTTGTACGAAGTCTTGAGCAGGCGAAAGCTATAACCAAGTCCCCACGCCAGGTGAAGATCGTAGAACACACCGGGAAGCTCCCCGCCATTTACAAAGACTGGTCGGAGTCGACTGGTCCCATGCGGTTGCTGAAGACTACTCAATTGGCAGCCGGATGGATGCCCTTAGTCACTGACAATGAGGGCACCGCTGGGGATCATGCCCGCATGAATGCAATTGTAGACCTCCCTTGTTTCGCACACATCAAGACGGCGCAGGCCCAGATGCTTGCAGGAGTCAGCGGGGCAGTTGGACGTCGCTCGGTCGAAAAGCTCAGGGAGGGGCGTTCCATCGTCTTCGCCGAGGAGTTTTTGTTTGGCGCCGTGGGTTCATTGCAATTGTGGCGGTCAAGCAAAGGGACGGAGCGAAGCAGCATCCAACGAGAGGTCAATCAACTCGTCAGTGCGATGAGTGAGGCGCCTTCGATTGGCATTCAGAATTCCATGGTAGCTGCAGATCTTCTTCGTGCCTGGTCGTGCCTGCCGGAAGACACAGTCCCCTCTGACTGGTTCATCCTCAAAGACGACGCAGTGAAAGGTAGAATCCAGTCGCACTTACGCCGAGCCCTCGCTCGCGCAGGAACCTCGCGTGACGATAATTCCGCAGCCCCATTCAACAGCTTGACGTTGATGGCCGTGCAAGCAGAAGCCGTGTATTTAGCCGTCAAGAGTGGCGCGCCGGAGTTGGGTATTGCGCTACTGGACTGTTCGAAGAAACAGATGATGGACATGGCTCCCGGTTCCTATGAAATATTTCTAGCTCGACTCCACATCGAGGCAGGGAACCTGGAGAAAGCACTTGCGGTCTGCGACGAAGGTTTGTCGCGATTACCCAATCAGAAGTACCTGCTGAATCTCAAAAAGTGGGCGACGGGCCGAGCTGTGCATCTCGGGCAAACACTAAAGCAGGACGAACAAGGTGCCGAGCCTGACTTGTCTGATGCAGCGTTGGCTCTCTCCAAGTCCCTTACGCCCGGAAATGCGGCGACGACAGGATCGCCAACAGCAAAGACTGAACCGGAGGCCGGTCCTTTGCAGGAAGGTCTGTGGTACGACCTGATGCCGCATATTGATGTGGAGAAGCACAGTCTGATGGGGGTTTGGGAACACTCTGCCGGCGGCATTCGCTGTCCGGTGAATTCCTTCGCTCAGTCACCACGCCTGGAGTTGCCCGTCGAACTCGATGGCGACTACCAGATCGAGATGCGAGTGACCCGCAAGATGGGCAAGGATGCGATGGCACTCATCCTCCCAATTCTTGGCCGCCGGACTGCGTTGATCATCGATGGCTTCCCCGATGGGGGATGGCTTGCCGGCCTGGACGTGGTCGATGGTCGCGAGATGCCGAACAACCCCACCATCATCAAAGGCGGCAAGCTGGTTAACAATGCGGAGATTTGGATTCTTGTCACAGTCAAGGTGACCGACGGCCAGGCGTCGATACACGCCGACCTGGACGGAAAGCCTTTGATTCGTTGGTCAGGCAATGCTGATAGTCCGTCCCTGCGTTACATGTGGATGACAGACCATCCTCGCCGGCCCGCGCTGGGGGCCTGGGCGAGTATGTTTGACTTTAGCCGATTACGAGTGCGACTTCTGCGGGGAACCGCCAAGTTGATTCGCAGCGACTCAGCCGACGTTGCGAAACCGATTGAAAGTGCGACGATCAATTTACTGGACTGGATCGACACCAGCGAAGACATCAGGTTTGGTCACTGGGACCTGAACCAGACCGGCCTGCATGCAGTACGCGTGAAAACCATGGTCGGCATTCCAGTGCATCCGAACGGCGACTACGAATTGACCACTCGATACACCCGGCGTGACGGAATCGGCCCTTTGTTATTCTGCCTACCGTTAAGTCCGAAGAAGGCCACGATGCTTTTAGTCGGGGGAAAGGGCGCCAAAGATAAACTCTCTGCCGTGGAAGGCCCGTTGCCAGCGGGCACAGCGACAGACGGAGACGCTGAATCGACGCTTGTCGTTACCGTTCGTCATGGAGAAGGCGGCAGGGTCACCATCACCACGAAGCTCAACGGCAAGGATCATCTTCGATTCGATGGCACGGTCGATGAAGCTGTGGTTCCCAGCGGATTCTGGGAGTTCCCGCCCAGATCCGGCGCATTCGCTCTGGTCGCGATGACCAAGTTCGATATATCAGAGTTGAGCCTTCGTATGCTCACTGGCCGGGCTTCCGCGTTTCCGGGACGTGTCTTGCGCATGACGCCCAAAGCGCCAACGGCAGCCCCCAGTCCATACAAAGTGGCCGACGTCAAGCGGCTTGGCATCGGCGGCTTCGGTTCAACCTGGAGTCCCGACGGAAAATCCTTATTGGCCGGCGATGCTGACGGCATCCGAATGATCAACCCATCAACCGGGCAGTCGGACAAGTTCTGGCAAGGCGGCAAAGATCCCACTTGGTCGCCGGACGGAAAATGGGTCGCGTTTGTTCAGATGGAGGATCGGGAGAACGCCAAGCGTGAGTTTCTCTACCTCGCCCCAATCGAGAAAGAGAGTGTTCCGCGGCAGGTTGGACCAGGCGCGTACCCTTCGTGGAGCGCCGATGGGAAGACGCTCTACTACTGCGGCCGCAACGACAACCTGGTCTACGCTCTGGATACGAGCAATTCACCAGCGAATCCCCGTCCATTTTCACGCCACGCTAAGTCGTCGAATGCAGCGGTTTCCCCGGATGGCCAATCATTAGCGGCTGGTGAAGGCGGAGAATTGGTCATTCGCGATTCCCTCACGGGACGCGAGAAGGTGCGATGGCGCATTGAAGGTGCTCGCGGACTCCTGCCGTCATGGTCGCCCGATGGTCGGACGGTTTGCGTCGGCGGGTATGACGGTGACACATGCGGCCTCTGGCTCTGCGTACCAGCCTCCGGTGACTCATGGAAGATCCTCGACGGCCCATTTACTCTGCCGCGCTGGTCCGCTGATGGCGATCACTTATGCGCTGAACGCCGCGAACCGGGCCAGCGCTTCGAGACTTGTGTTATTAGGATCGAGAAAACCGCAGAACCAAAGGGCAACTGACATTCGTGGTTCAGGTCTCACTTGCCGCTCGCATCGCATTCCTCAGTATCTTGGCTATTTCAAGTTCAAGCCTCGCTTGCTCACCCTGCCTGTCTCGGTGGTTCTGAGGCCTCCTCAGCATGCCGACGCCGACGGCGGCGATTGGCAAAGAATCCAGTGCTTGTTCCGCCACAAGCAACAGCGATCGCAGCAACTCGCTTTGATTCAATTCCAAACCAGAGCCCCGAGCTATCGCGTCGATCAGCAGGCGTACGGTCCGGTCGGCTTGCGGCGTCAGTGAGAACTGCCGGGCGATCATTGCTGTGGCGACGGTACGTACAGTTGTTCCGTAGATGGTTGTCCGCGTTTCAGGCTCAGAGCCCGCATCTGGCACGCCAGTGGGTTCCGAAGTACCCGTATCCATACTCTGAGGTTCAAGCCATCGCGTCGGCTGTGATGGCTGAAATGTCGGTTTCACGGCAGCGGTGATGCGTTTGCCGATGGTCGGATCGAGCATACCCGCCACCGAACTGGTGGGCGGTCTCTGTTTCAGTAGCTTGGCCATGGTTCCCCTCCCACCAAAACGTTCGAGCTACTTGCCTGGCTCAAATACTCGTCGCGACAGGTCGCCCGCCAAAGGACTTCCCTTGCGAGTTCGCGGTATTGGTGCACAACTCGATGATCGGTGTCCTTTCCTATTGGAAGGGTTGCATTCGCAACCGCCTGAAAGAGCGTTCTGCCGGTCCCGGCAGCTTTCGCCACTTCGATGGACTGTGAAATGTGCGTTTGGAAAAGCTTGCCTGGCAGGGCTGTTTCAACCACCTGGGCAACCTCCTGCCAGAGTCGAGTTCTTGCGTCGACCGCATTGAGTAACACGCCCATCACTTCCAGCCGCGGATTCCGGCGAGCCCGTACGTCGGCGATGTCTTTCAATGCCTCGTTCAATCCGCTTAGCGATAGCGGATGCGGAAACACAGTCAACAGGAACCAGTCGGCACTCGAATACGCTGCGACAGTCGTGACAGCCGCTGGATTTGGCGGCGTATCCAACAGGATGAAATCGAAATGACCACGGGCTTCGTTGCATGCCCGGTCGAGAATGACGGTCTTGTCGGTGAACTTCGACATTCGTAGTTCCAATTCGCTCAACTGCGAGCGAGCGGGGATCAGCGACACATTCGTCGGCATACCTTCGCTCACGGCCAACGCGGTGACGCCGTCATCACCACATATCAGTTCCAAGGTGCCGTGAAAATTGTCAGGTCGGACGCCCAGATGCCGCGTGGCGCCGGCCGATGGGTCCAGGTCAATGACCAACGTGCGATGCCCTGCCTCACCGAGAGCCGCAGCCAGATGAACGGTCGCCGTGCTCTTCCCGACGCCTCCTTTCTGATTACCGATGCCGATCAGAACTCCTTGTGTGTCTTTGCTTGTCATCACTCTCCTATTCAATCGCCTCAACAGATCCGGGCCCGGATGCCCTGGCCCCGCGGTATCCGGTCGCCCTGCCAGCCGGCTCACTTCCACTCTTAGCGCGACTTTGCCCCACCACGCAATAGGCATCAGGATTACACCACAACCATCTGTGCACTATCGCTGAGGTGCCATGGGAGCCGGTGAGCCGGGATGCAGCCGCATTAAGGAGAGGGATTGCCCTTCGATGCGCAATGAGCGATGAAGAATGCTGTAGAGATGCCGGTGGCAGATGATGCCGTCAGCAGTCCACAGAGGGAGCCGGCTCCCTGGCTCGCAGGGCACATCGCCCTTCGAGCATTGTGCCGGCCAGGAGAAAGAAATGAATTACTAGACTTGGATTCGGTACGAGCATGACGCCCCGCCGTTTACCTTAGACCCTTGCAGGGGTTTTCGGCATGGCGGGGATACGACTGGCTTTCACTTGGAATTGCCAGCTTGCCACCGCTGATGCGATGGGCTTGAGACTTCAACCATCTCGACCATAACGCACCAGCGTGACGAGCGCAAGGGCGATTCGACGAGGCCGACGGATTTGTCTTGTCTGCAGCCAGCCAAGCGATAGCGGCACACAAGGCGGCCGGGGATCCGGGGAACCGGGAAGCCGGGACTATGAGTGCTACGAGGATGTCGAGAATGGTTAGAACAGAATCGCCGGCAGAGTCCGGCAAGGAATCCACACGCAAACCCGCCGGTGGCTACCGGCTGATTGCCGTCACGTCGCTGTGCATGGCCTGGTCCGCCTACCGCGCCAAGGTCATCACCTTCGGGGACCTGCGAGCATACTTCGCCCTGCATGAGATGGCGTCACGCCGATGCATGATGAAGAAGGACCGGCTGCCACGGTTCACGCACGAGGAACTGGCTGAGCTACTGGTGCACCGTGGGACAGCTCACGCACGAGCAGCCGTTCGCAGGCTTACACACGCCGGACTGCTGGACTATCAGACAACCAGCGTGCGTTTCTTCGCTGACCCCGCCAACCTCGCGGAATCATTACAGCAATTCGGGACGGCGATGATCGCGGGCGTCACAAACAACCGCCGTTTGGTCCCCGTTCCACGTAGAACACTGCGACTACTGGCGACAACCAGCGGTCCCGCCGTCACCGCCACGATACTGAGTCATCTGTTCCGCTGCGTCTATCGCCGCGACGGCACCATCGCCTCCGTGGGCGCCTGCAAGGCGTCATGGGTCGCGAACCTCTTCGGCATCGACCTCCGCAACATCAAGCGCGCCAGGGCCAAGCTGGAGGCTATTAACTGGCTTTCTGTGGAAAGCTGCGACCACTGGCGAAAGCAGCGCTATGGCCAGCGGGTCATCGTCAACATGGATTGGCGTCCAACCTCGCGATCGATCTCTCGGCCCCTGGCAGGTTCTCCGTCGTCGACAACCATCAAACAGTGTTCGACTGTTTCCGTGGCGAATCCACCCCCGCCACCTCGGGAACGCCGGATCGATCCACTTCCGCCACCTCCTGACTCAGACAAAGAACTCCTGATCGGATTGAACAACCAAGAACTTCCCGCAGCCGGCAATCGGCCTGCTGGTATTCAAGAACGAAGTAGGGAACCACGGAGTTCACCATCGTGGCGACATGTGGAACCCTCGGACTTGACCGACATCCGTCGACTGCTTGAGCTGTACCGACAAGCGACCACGATGGGACTGGCGCATCGCAGCGAGGCAGCACGGCTGGATTTCGTGGCGGCAGCTGAACGAGCACTTGCGAAAGGCACAGGGAATCAAGTTGGATTCTTCGTGCAGCTGGTGCGTCAACGCCTGTGGCACCACCTGACCCACGATGACGAAGACCGTGCCCGGCTCCGCCTGGCTCGCCTCTTGAATGACGAGCCAGCATGCAAGGCCGATGTCGTTTCGGCTCGAAAGGCGACGCCGCAGGCCCGCGAAGCGGTTCCGGGGGGTAGGGGTGGGTCCAGGGCGGGGAGGGGCCTCGTCCCCGCCTTGGCCGGGAAGCATGTCGATAATGAATGTGTGCGACGCGAAATGTCCTTCGCGGCGTTCACTCCCACATTCTTGATGAGCTGCGAGTGCCACTCGACGCTATAACCGGACGCCGCCAATCGCTGGCTCCACCGGTCGACTCGCGTCACGTGACGACTCCGCAACAATCCTGAAGACAGGCAAACGTTTTCCCAACGACGTGTAGAATGTCTCCTTCGGCAGACCAGTAGCCTGCCACAAGCGAGATTCCATGGCGACAAACCCTCCATCGATGACTCGTGTCAATACGAGGCGATCCGCGAGCGTTCCGGACGCCTATCGAGGTCTCTCCCTCCAAGCTACGCGCTTTTTGTATTACCTCCTGAAGGTTGAGCCCGGTGCCACGGTGAGCCTTGAATACTTCGAGGATGTAGGCGTGGAACATGCAGACGGAAGAAGAACAGCGGAGCAGGACAAGAGCTACGTTGCGGGAAACCCGCTCACCGACCGATCGGTGGCATTCTGGAAGGCGCTCCGAAACTGGGTTGACTCGGTGAATGCCGGCCAGTTGTCCTCTGAGACAACCCACTTCATCATATATGCTCCCGGAGCAACGATGGGGGCAATTGCCGAGGCCTTTAATAGTTCAACATCTCTCGAAGCATCGGTTGCGGCGCTAAGCGATGCGCGTCGTGCTCTCTGGAAAGATGATCGGTGGGATATAGCGAAGGAGGGAATTGACCACCTCAATGTGGTTCTTAACGACAAGACCGGTATTGTCTCGAACATGCTAGTACGACTTAGCATTGACGACGAAGCGGTCAACCCAGAGCAAGAGATCAGGCAGCTTCTCAGCTTGAAGTTGGTCGGCGATGATTCAATGGACGACGTGATTCAATGGGGCCACGGCTGGGTCAAACGAGAAATTGACAAGGCGGTCCAAGACCGGAAACCCCCAAGAATACCGCAGACGGTGTTCCATAATGCACTCCGTGCTTATGTGAGAACGCACGACCGAGTCAACATACTGCGAAGTGTCGCAGGCGAGCCTGCTGAAGGAGACGTGAAGAACGAGTTGGCCGTACGTCGGTACGTGAAACAGATGCGCATCATTGACATGGACGAAATCGACATACTGGCGGCGGTGAACGACTTCCTTAGCGCGTCGATCGATCGAACAACATGGGCCGATGAAGGATTAGTCTCTGAACACTCGTTAGCATCTCTCGCGAAAGAACTGACGACGGCCTGGAGAAATATCAAGCGTAGAACCCTCATCACGGTCGGGCATAAATGCGCAAAGGATCAAGGGCAGGTCACGTTCTCCGAGTGCATGACGCACCACGCACGCGTGGATCAACTGGAAACGCCGCTGCAGTTCATACGTGGTAGCTGGCACACGTTGGCGGAGGATTTATCCATCGGCTGGCATCCGGATTACAAGTCAGCGCTGTCAACGTCTGATGCTAGCACTACAACAACCGGAGGTTCAGAGCCATGACCCCCACGATCATGACGCGGGAAGTGCGAAGCGTTCAGAACCCAGCTCTGGGAAGCGTTTTGCTGTGGCGGTTTGTGTGTGGTTTTACGGAGATCGAACGGGTCTCGAAGTCACCGCCTCTACCGGTGTTGTTCATCGTCCTGCCGATCCTTTTTCACCGCGATACTTACGAGTTCCTAGCAGGTACGAGGCCACAAACAGGCCTTCATGGATTCGCGGACAAATTTGGACGAACGGATGCAATCAAGAGCGATGTGCTTCTGGGGATTCAATCCCGTGTCGAGCAATGGCGAGAGCTTTCATGGGAGTCGCTTCGTCTCGGTGTTCGCTCGAAACTTATGACAATTGATCGCGCGGCGGGAGGCGTTCTTGCCCTGACATCGGTCACACCATCTCATGTTCCACAATCGATCTCGCCGCTACTCAAGAATGCAGAGAAGCTCGGACGATGGTGCGGCGCCTTGACGTTGTTTGAGGTCGGAACGATTTTGAAGGTAGCATTCTGATGAAACTCAAGATCTGCGAGATCATACTGTGGGCAAGAAAGAGCGGAGTCCCGCCGCGCCGCGTGAGCTTTGCGCTCGACAAAGTGAACGTCATCAGCGGGGCATCAAAAACGGGCAAGTCAGCGATAATACCGATTATCGACTACTGTTTGGGTTCGGATCGTTGCGCTATCCCTGTGGAGACGATCCGCAATGCATGCAGCTGGTTTGGAATACTCGTCGAGACGGAAGAGGGGCAAAAGCTGCTGGCACGCCGGGAGCCGGGTGGTCAGAAGTCGACCGGTGACATGTTTATGCTTGAGGGGAAGTCGATCGACGTACCCGCCGGCGAGCCCGTGAAGAATACAACGGCCGACGCAGTCAAGACACGGCTGGATGAACTATCCGGACTAAGCAAGCTGAATTTCGATTTTGAAGGTACCGGAAGTGGATTCAAGGGAAGACCAAGTTTTCGAGACCTTGTCGCCTTCATATTCCAGCCTCAGAATATCGTTGCGAATCCAGACGTATTGTTCTTTAAAGCCGACACTTTTGAGCATCGGGAAAAG
Organism: uncultured Phycisphaeraceae bacterium; assembly: GCA_964426135.1. Lineage (GTDB taxonomy): Bacteria > Planctomycetota > Phycisphaerae > Phycisphaerales > Phycisphaeraceae > CAYRPN01. Next base: position 106,166 of record CAYRPN010000001.1, read on the forward strand.
CTCAAGACAATCTTTCCGTACGTGTTGAAGGCAGTAAGTGCGGCGACGCTCGCCGCCCAGCATGAGTTGTTGACTCTACAACGTGAGGTCGCTCGGAAAGAGCGAGAACTAACGAATATGCGGCAGGTGTCGGACCGCTGGATGGCAGAACTGCGAAGCTGGGCGACACAGGCAAGGGAGCTAGGTCTTGTCAGCGCGCCCATTCCGCAGCAGATCAATCGCGAAGGGTTGTTGGAGCTACTTAAGAATGTCATCACTGATCGAAAGCCCACACAACCCAGCGCCGACGGAATCAGCGAAGCAATGCAAGAGTTGGTCGCGCTGGAAGCCGAGGAGGCAACGGTCGATACCCAGTTGCGAACCTTACGGAGGCGTTTTGCGGAAATGAGTAAGTTGCGAGAGAACGCAGGTCGCATGACACACGCGCTGCATATTCAGCGCGATCGGCTGGCATTGTCGAAATGGCTGAGTTCATTGAAGGATACCGGCCAAACGTGTCCAATATGTGATAACCCTATTGTCGACGACGGGGTGTTGGGTGAGCTATTAGCGTCGCTTAGGACGATTGAAGACGACGTGCAACGATCTGGGTCGGCTCCATTGTCCTTTGACCGTGAGATTGTACGCGTGAAGGACGAGGTTCGAGTGTGCGTCGAAAAGCTTGAAGCGATCGGAGCACGAAAGGCGGACGTCGGGGCGAGGTCGGCGGAGGCTCAGCAAGCGAGATTCGGGCAGTCCGCAATAGCGCGCTTCATTGGCCGAGTAGAGAAAGGATTGGAGATACACCAGTCACTTGGAGAAGACAGCGCTCTTGCCGATGAAGTCGCGAACCTACGAAAAAAGGAGCAGGAACTTAAAAGACAGATCTCGAAGGAAGATGTCGCGAGTCGAACGAGACGCGCGCTGGATAAGATCGCCGTGTTTGCCGGCCGACTGCTGCCGGGATTGGATTCAGAGAGGCCGGACGACCCGGTTGAGTTGTCGATTTCAGACCTCACGATCAAGGTAAAAGGTGCGGACCGGGAAGACTATCTGTGGGAAATTGGGAGTGGGGCCAACTGGTTGTCATATCACGTCGCGATGTCGTTGGCGCTCCAGCAGTTCTTCCAAGATTCTGAGCCTAATCCCGTACCATCTTTGCTCGTGTATGACCAGCCGAGTCAGGTCTACTTCCCGCGGAGAGCAGCGGCGGTGAAAGCAGGTGAGAAGGACCTTGACCCGAAGCTTCAGGACGAGGACATTGACGCTGTTCGTAAAGTATTCGAGACGATCGCGAGTGTCGTCAAGGCAGGTGGCGGCGCATTACAAACACTCATTCTCGATCATGCCGGATCCGACGTGTGGGGGTCAGTATCAGGCGTGCATCTTGTCGAGGAATGGCGAGGGGGCAACAAACTCATACCAAAAGCTTGGATCGAATGACGACGACAACCGGGGTGAAAGTCGTTGGACTATAAAACGCGGGATAGCGTCGAAGTGCCGTACGCGATAGCTTCCGATTCAAGAACGGTGCGCCGTTCCACGTTCGGTCCTGCCGTCACGTCAGGCCGACCGTCGAAGGGATCCGTCAGAACCCGGATGATGCCGGTCGCCAACCGGCATCAAGGGGACAGGTTAACCGCCTGTCATGCTGACGATCCGTAGAGCCGGATGCATCGAGAGGTGCTCGTCCGGTTCGAGGTGAAGCTGCTGGAAGTAATCCTCGTGTAAACGAGAGTAATCCCCAGCTTCGATCCCATCAGCAACACGGGACCACTGAACAAGAATGAGGGCGACCGGGACAAACCCTTGGGAGTGGCAATGGCCGCTTCCGTGGGCCGCGATGCTCGAAGAGAGTGAGGCTGTAAAGCCCAATCCCTCCTGTGGGGTTCGGACCCTGATGGCAGCTTCGTGCAGCCATCGAGTTCGTACAACGCAGCCCGCGTCGGGAGCTGGTGTGCGGCGACGCACACCACCGGGATGATCACCTCGGCGATCCGTGAATGAAAAGCGGACGGCGAAAAGCTCAACGATGAAAGGGGCGAAAGCCCTTGCGGGTGAGTGCGATCGAAGGCGGAGCCGAATTGGATACGTCGGCGCCGATGGGTAAGGCGGAGCTTCTGCATTCTGCCGCCAGAAATCACTCGTGCCGTCGCGTAGTTGCGACGACACCGGTGTAAACGATGACGGGACGGGAGTCCCGCTCATGCGGCTGCCGGCCGGGACACTTGCGTGTCCCACCGACGCCAGCGATCGCGCAACGAGTTTCGCTAACCGGGGAAGGTCCACGGCTATCGGGTTGGTCCCCGATGCGAGCCTTTGGTCAGGCTCGTGCTTCAAACGCCGCGGACTGGGAGAGTGCCTCAAGTAGGACGGCTGAAACGCAGGACGCGTTTCACCGCGATGGAGCTGCAAGGCAGTGGTTTCATCGTCTGTGTGTCCGCCTGGCAGCGGACACGATGCAGGAACGAAAGGGGCGACGGATGTTCGATTCCTTCGACGGAATATCGGATGGCACGGCAACGTGCGAATCCAAACACGTGACGGTTCGAGAACGACGGCTGCGGGCCGAGCGTCGGCAGGGATGTTGACGCCGGCCCCGGCGGTCGTGATGAAAAGGTTGACGCTGCAACAGCTATGAATTGCGGCGGGTCCAATGCGGAATGCAGCGGGCCCGCGAGGGCAGCGGCGGCAAGGTCAGGTCTCGCATCTGAAAGCATGTTAAGGCGCGGGGCCGGTCTGTAGGAGAAGGTTCGACAGATGAGGGTCATTCAAGGGAGGACAACGGCTTTGTGGGGTTGTGCCGACAACAACAATCCCATTCCGTCACGCACTCAAGAGATCGTGTGAAACAGCTCGACACGAACCGATGAATGGTGATATGGATTGAGGTCATGGGGCAGGAACGGGGAGACGGCCGGTACATCGCCACGAGCGTGGCGGGCTTTGTCCAACAGCTCGCGGTGGCCTACATCACCCACGGCTACTACTTTTTCGTCACCGGTCGTATCGCCATCGGCATGAACGCCCACGCCATCGACGCGAAGCTGATCGCCAAGCACGGTTGCGACGAATCACGCTGGTCGCGTTGCCGTCGCCGCGCCCTCGGGGAAGCCAGCGTCCACTATCTGCGACATGAGCGCTTCTTCATCCTCATCGCCACGCGGGGTGATCATCGCTTCTTCGCGGACGAACCGAACTTCAAAGACGTGCGCCGCGATCCCGTCGTCTTCAAGGGCTACAGCATCAGCCTCAAGGAGGGAGCTGACGGGGCGAGTCATCCGTCAGTCCGCATCCATCCACGCGCCTATCGCAAACTGCGAGGCTACTTGCTGACACGGTCTCTCCGCCTTGATGCGGACCGGCTGGGCAAGGTCTTCTATCGCATCCCGTTCGAGCCTTACGCCCCGGTGAGGCGGCAACTGCTGAACCTGCTGCGGGTCGTGAATCGAAGGCGGAAAGTGGCCGGACTGGAGACGCTGCCCCACTCGGTGCTTCGACTGCGTCGCAGGCCGGTGCGGCCCTTTGCACATGTCGCGGAAGCCGGTCATGCGAGTACGCATCACGCGGTGACGTTGGCTAACCCCAGGATCAAAAAACCGCCGGGCGACCGGCGGTGGAATGGATCACGTTGGCAACATCATCGCTTCACGTTGGGCGCTGAAGCGGACGATGACAGCCGCGGCGAGGCCGTGGTTGTGGGTTTCTTGGGAGCGGGTGCCGCGTCCGAAGCACGGGCCTTCGGGGACGCGACGACCGGCGCGGATGAGATTTCGGGGTGACCGCCATTGGTCATGGGAGTTTCCTTTCGAGGAGTTGAAGGCGGAAGTTGACCGAGCAGCCTGTTGACGCGGTCGTAGTATTTGCCGAGCGCATCACGGGAGCTGGCGAAGAGGACCATCAGAACAGTCAGGCAAATCGAGTCAGTCCATAGACTCAGAATCGCAGGTGGATTCGCAGCGAAGCGGTGGGCCGCGTACGCGGCGGGCAGGGCTACGAGCGTGTTGGCGTAGAACTTGTAGTACGTGTAGTGCAGGTCGACCAGGGTGCGGTACGCGGGGAGTCTGTTGACGAGCTTGTCGTCGTTCCAGACCGGTCGGGGTAAGCCCGTCACGGCATGAAGCGAGTCGATGAGGAACCAACGGAAGGCGCCACAGACCAGACCGGCCCCCAATGAGGCGAGCATGACATAGACGACGCCGGCGAGCGTAGGCTGCGTCGCCGAAGTGGAGGTTGCAAGCCACTCCTGCAACGTCGTCGAATGCGGTGCCGCGCCGAGCAGGCACACGAGTCCAGGCAGAATGTATCCAGTGATGACGCCGAAGTTCCGGCCTGACAGGTCCGCCACAAATCTCCCCCTGGATCGTCACCGCTTCCCGAACGAATCGGGCGAAGCGGCGCCCAACAGCAGAGACCAGCGGTGGCATGACAGAGCGATCCTATCACGCCAGCAGCATCATTCAAGCGGCTATCACAAATAGATAACATATCGCAAAGGGTGATCGGATTGATCGCGCCGCATAGGGTCATGCGATTCTCCGCGCACTCGATGCCCGGCTCGCCGGATTGCTGGGGTGCCGGTCGGCCAGTGGGCCGGGGCGCCAGGGGGATTGACAGACGTTTGATTCTGTGACTGGGCCTGTCACGGCCTGTCACAAGATAATGCGCTCGATCTCATCGAGCGTGATGTCGTCGGACCGGCGGTCGTACAAGGAGGTGGTTCTGGAGCTCTCGTGAGCGGCGATGCGCTGGGCGTGTTCCAGTGTGCCACCATTGGAGAGGTACGCTGTGATGCCGGTGGCGCGGAAGGTGTGACAGCACGTGCCAAGGGGAAGGTCGGCAACGGCGGCGCGTCGCTTGATCATCCGCAAGGCGTCGTGGCGGGAGAGTCGATTAACGGTGAGGCGTCCGCTGCGGCCGTCGCAGGTGCGAAAGAGCGGCAGATTGGGCTGATTTCCGATGCCAGCAGCGTGGAGGTACGCGTCGAGATAGGCCTCAGCATTATGGTGCGCTATCAACTCATGCTGCCGCCCACCCTTCTCGTGCAGGCGGATGAACCACCGCTTTCCATTTCGCCAGTAGTCCCCAGCATTCATGGCGACGACGGCGCCTACACGGGCGAACGTGTAGATCATCACACCGATGAGGGCGCGGTCACGCAACCCTGTCAGACAATTGGCGCCCTCGGAAGTTGAGAGAGCGATGCGATCCAGAAGCAACCGAGCCTGTTCAGCGGAGAGCACGGGCGTCTTCCCCTTCTTCACAACGTGCGTCGGCCCGCGCACCACTCCGGCCGGATTCATGGGCAGGACTTGTCCCACCACCAGCCAGTCGAAGAGCATGCGGATGGCTGCAAGGTGTTGCTTGACCGTGGGCGGCGACATCCGCAACATGAGCGATTCGACATATGCGGCCACAATCATCGGCTCGATGCGCTCTAGTGGCACGCGGCGTTCATCGCACCACGCCAGGAACAATCCGCACGCGTGAGCGTAGGCCAGGCGTGTGTTGCGATTGCGAATGTGGGCAGTGAAGAACTCCAGGAACCGCCGACGTGCATGTTGCCCGACACGTGCAATGACCGGGGGCACACAATTGCCCGCAGAATCCTGTTTGTCCAGAACAAACGGTGGCTCAATATCATCATTCATCGTCGTGCATCGACCGTAGCACCCGACTGCCCCAGCTCACAAGGTCATGATTCATAACGCCCTTTATGGTGCATAATGGCGTTGGTCTAGCACAAGAAAAAACCGCACGGATAGAACGCTGGTTCTTCCGTGCGGTTGATCGGTCAGAACACAATTTTGAGAGAATCAGGCGTCAGGGAGCAAGCATGCCGATCTCGACCATCGTCGGGCCCAATTCGATCAACCAGGTCTGAGCCTCCTTGATTTGGTCCCAGTCCGAGGAGGACAATTTTGCGGGGAGGACGTTGTATCCCCACTTGGGACGCTCGGTGTCAGGATGAGTATTGCCTGTAGCGATCTGCCCGCTGTAGGTGGCATTGCCCAGGATGTAGAGCTTCTTGAGTCCCTCGGCGTTGCGTTCCAAGGCTCCGGACGCTTTGATCTTTGTGTACGAGACCGGCCCCTTGACGTTGAAGGTCGGCTTGCCACGGCGGTCGCCCGGTTGCCAGGTCCCTTCGCCGATGAAGGGGGCAAGTTTGTTCTGAACCTGGGGGTCTTTGCAGCGCTGGACGAGCAGCACGCGCTCGGCGTCGTTCTTACCCTGCTGTACGACGGCCTCGGTGGTTGCTTTGGTGACTGCACGTTTGGCTTCAAGTTCAGCCATCTGCTTGTTCAGTTCGGTCACACGCAGCGCGTGTTCCTCCTCAAGAACCTTCAGGTGGCTGTTGAACTCGATCTTGGAGCGTTCAAGGTCCTGACGTGCTTCACGCAGCATGCGATTCGTCTGCTCCAATGCCCGCTCCATCTCGGCGGCATACGCCGCTTCCCTGCGCTTCTGCACCGACTCGACTTCGGCCTTCTGAGCGCCGGCCTGGTCGGCGGCGTTCCAAAGCTCGGCCTGACGGCGTCGAAACTCACCAATCTTCGCTTCGAGCGTGGGGATCTTGTTCATATCAAGGTTCTTCGGGATACCTGCCGCAAGCTGGTCCTGGAGCCAGCGGTCGCGCTCCCGCAGGCGGGCGAGACTGACGGATGCCCAGAGTGCGAGGTCGCTGATCTCCTCCATCGTCTTTTCCGGCGGCACGAACCCCGCGGGCGCTGTCTCCAATTGGCGTTTCAATCCATCGACCAGTTTCTCGGCCTGCTGCTGGTGCGACCGAACTTCCGCGTCTTTGAGAATCGGCTCATCCATATAGATGGTGAATGTCTTGGCGCTGCTGACATTGAGCACGGCGGCCAGTCGCTTGCCCTCATCACTGGTCAGGAGTGCCTGCAGGCGCTCCGTATGCGCCTTGTGAGTCACCACGATCTGGTCGGCAAGCTCCTTGGCGGACTGGGCGCGAAGCAGTGCCGTGGTGAGCAGGCGGCGCGTGATGGCCCGTTCCGCCTCCTCATAAATCTGACGGGTCATTGCCTCACGGGTCTGGTCACGGACCTGTTGCTCCGTGATGGTGGTCGGGTCCACAACGTCAGGAATCTCTTCAGCCGCATGGGCTGCGGAAGACGACACCAGTACCAGAATGAGAGTGAGCGCATGGAGGGTCTTCATGATGAGTGCTCCTTGGGTAAAGATCATTGGTGAACAACCTGCTCAAACTTGATGGCCTTTCCAAGCTTTCGCAGGTGCTGGACGGATTCGTCGGCGGTACGCAGTTGAAGGTCGATGGCGTCGAGGACTCGCTTCAATTCATCGAGGTCGGCCTTGGGAATACCGCGGGGCCGCTGGCTCCAGCGAGCCAGCGCATCGTCAGCGTCGCGCAGGCGCTCGGGCACGACGATCAGCGCCGTGGCCACATTGGCCCAAGCGGTTGCGGCCGAAGGTTCCTGACTGACCATTTCGAGGAGAGGCCGCGAGCTGCTAACCCATGTGGAAGACGGCTGGGTCGAATCGACCTTCCATTCCTTGCTCACCGTGCTTTTCAGGGTGGTGAGTTGCTTCCGAGTGGCCGTGAGGCGACGGTGAAGTTCATTGACGTAGAGCGTGGTGGGCTCCATCTTGAGCGGCATACCGGTGCGGGGGTCCATTGCGTCTTGCTTGGCAAAGACAGACGAGATGTCAACGGGATTGATGAGCATGTAGTAGAAGGTCACCCCCGCCACCATCAGCACCACGGCGGCGAGCAGCGCTTCGTGCCTGTAAGCGGCGAAGAAGTACTTCGCTTTGGCCAGGAACACCTTGGGGTCGGGTTGATTCGTGGGGTCGTAGGTCATGGCAGTTCTCCAGGGTCAAGGCAGGCGTGGATCCCCTTCGGGCGGGTGTTTGGGCGATCGGATGTCGGGAGGAAGAGGGGGCGGCGGGTCTTCGTCGTCGCCCATCGGCCCCAGGCCCCGGTCCTTCGACTTTGGAGGCCCAGAGGACGGCGGCGGCTTTGGCGACTGCGGCGGCTTGGGGCCGGTCCCCGGTCCATCCGTGCCGCCGCTACCTCCAGAGCCATCGCGAGGCGGCGCGTCGTCGTCATCCGTGAACCAGTCCTCCGGAGGCCGCAGGTCGTTCCGCATCTGCGGGGGAAGCGGGTCGACGTCGGTCGGAGGCCGGGCTTCAAACGCAGGTACGTTCGGGTCGAGATCCGTGAGATGCGTATCGATGAAGTTGGGCAGGTAGCGGCCGCGCCAGGCGCCCATGAGCGGGGCTCGGAAGAATCCCCACACGCCGCCTTCGATGCTGGCCGGACGGATTTCCGTGAACTGAGACGGCATGATCGCTTCCCGCTTCTGGATCTTTCTGCTCCGGCCCTTGCTCGTTCCCTCACTGACGCCACCCCTGCCAGTCGAGACGGACGTGCCGTCGTTGTAGTCCGACTCCCAGCCTTCGTAGCTGCCGAACATGTCCGATGCCCATTTCGCACTGCGTGAACTGGTGAGACGGAATGTGGCGACATTGCCGCACAACCCCAGCATCTCCGCAGCTTCCGTCTGCCCCCAGACCACTTCCAACCCTTCGACATCCTGTGGTGCGAGCACAACGCGAACGCCCTTGGTTCGGCCGATCGACATGAGTTCCGGGAGCATGGGCACCGTGCCGAGCATGCGGACCTCGTCGAGGACGATCCACGACTCGTTGTCCCCCCTAGGAACGTTGTCGAGAGCGCAAAGCAAAGCTGAAGCCCGTTCGAACATGGCCTGGTTGATGTACTTGATGGCGAGGTTGTTGGAATCCCACCCGAGGACGAGGACGCGATTGGACTGGATCCACTCCGTGATGCTGATCATGTCGTTCGAGCGAGCCCATGCATTGGCGATGGTCTGATACTTCGCAATGAAATCCGTTTGCAGGGTGCTAATGATGCCGCCGACAGTCTCCTGCGCTTTGGTGAAAAGACGTTTGTAGGTATTGCGACCGAAGGGGTGGAGATAAAGTAGAGCCTTCAGGTTTTTGGGGGATTCGAACGCCTTGATGACGTCAAGCAGGCGCCATGATCCCGGCGAACGCGAGTGGAGACTAAACATCACGGCGGTCAGCAGGCTCTGAGCCGAATTGGTGAAGAAGGTGTTTTTGTGTTCTTCTTTTCGCTGGGGAATCAGGATGGCGGCCAGATTCTGGCAGTCATCGAGATTGCGGATGTCCATGGCGATGTGCCACACGGTGGAGCGGTTGTCAGCGGGGTTGAAGACCGTGATCTGTTCCATGGGGATGCCCATGCCCGTGAGCGCGGGCAGGTACTCGCGCTTGGCGTCGTAGATCATGGCCCGCGCCTGGAGCCGGCCGTCCATGTCGACCAGCGCGGATCGAAGCAACATGCGGATGCTGAGTGTTTTCCCGCTATTGGGCGCACCCAGGACCAAAAAATGAGGGTCGAACGCCGGCGGCACCAACTCGACGCCCCCAAAGGGCAACGTCGGCAACCGCAGCGGTTCGTGTGCGGCCGCGTTGTAGCCCGGGGCGCGGCGGACCTGTTCGGCGACCCAATCCCAGAGCTGGATTGCCCTGTACTGCGCCTCACGGAACGTACCGATGTGGGTGCCCCGGATGACGCGGGGCCAGTCGGGCCAGATCGCCGACCGGAAGTAGACGCGGCGCATCCATTGGAAGACCGTGGGAACAAGCCCAGTCATGGCGACCCAGACCGGATGAACAAATGCCATCCTCAAGAGGAGCGCGACCCCGAGGACGATCAGGATCCGTTTGATGAACTGCGGGATGCAGTAAAGAACGATCGCCCACGCGCCTTCAACCGATTCGCGGATGACCATACGGGCGAGGACGTCGCTGTCCTCGTCGATGGCCATGCTGTAGCGGCGCAGGTAGAACACCACCAGCAACTCGACGAGCAGGAGCCACATGGCGAGGCGGATCGCCCAGGCCACTTCGCCGGGCGAAGCACGAAGCATGAGGTTCACGATGGCGGCGAAACCGATGACGACGAGCAACGTGCAGGCGAGCTGCACGGCGCTGACAATCCAGACGGCGGGCCAGTACACGCGGTCAACCGGGTCGGGGCGTGCGGTCATCATGGGCGCATCTCCTGCTGGTGTTTTTGCTGGTGCGTTTTCTGCCACTGCTTCTGCCGGCTTCGCTCGTCCTGGGCGGCATAAGCGGCGGCGGCCCGGATGGAGGCACTCAACTGCTCCCGCGTGCTGACGACGCGGACCGATTCGACGGCGCGGGAGAGCTGGACATAAGTAGCGCGATCGATTTCCTTCCCGCCTCCGTGAAGGATGAAGGCGCGGTCCACGCTCATGCCCTGCGACCTGAACGTGGTGACGGCGTAGCCAAGCATCAGGGCCTTGCGGTCCCTGCCGGTAAGCTTGATGTCGATGGGCATCTGAAATCCCAGAATCGGAATCCGCCGCTGACGGTCTAGGCGAACGGTTACGCTGGACAGGCCGATGGATTTCACGACACCGGTGTCACCGGCGGAGAACCCGTGTTTGCGGGAGGTGCTGGCGAGGATCACGCGGTCGCCGCGCCGGGCCCACTGGCCATTGATTCGCTGCTTGAGCCAGCCGAGCTCACCCTCCTGCCGGCGGGCCTTCTGGATGGCGCGATTGAGTTCCTTCACTTCCTCTTTGGTGTTGGCGATTGCCAGCGTACGACTCAGGTCTTCCGTGCGCTCGCGCTTCCAGAAGGAGACAAGCGTCTCCGTGGCGGTTCCTTTCGCAGCACCGTGGAATCTTCCCGCGAGGGCACACTGAATCAGTGCGCCCTCCGCGTCACCCAAGGCCGCCTGCCGGACGGCGTCGCGCATCCATTCCTGCTGCTGGCGTCGAATATCAATGAGCGCGGCCGCACCGTGCCGGTCGATGAGCGCTTCATAGGCGCCGGGTTGCACGATGGCTTCAAGCTGGCGGCGGTCGCCCACCAGCACCAGCTTGGCTCCGCGCTTTTCGGCGAGCTTCGCCAATCGGTTCATCTCGGGCAGGCTGACGAGACTGGCTTCGTCGATGACCAGGACCGTGTTGCGGTCGATCTTCGCGGGCTGAAGCGGACCGGTGTCCTTTCCGATTGCGGCCCTGGCCAGCCCTTTCACATGACGTTGCAGCGTCTCGTTCAGGCTGGGTGCGGTGTGCCAGAGGACGCTGCGGATCGTGCGGCTGGCGATGCCCGAGCCGGCTTCCAGCTCGCGTGTTGCCTTGCCGGACAGCGCGGCCCCGACGACCGTTTTGCCCGCGGCCTCCCAAACGCGGCGGGCTTCATGCAGCAGCAGCGTCTTGCCTGTGCCGGCCAGGCCGTCGACGATGGCGAATCCGCCGGTACCGGTCGTGATGTGGTGGAGCGCTTTCATCTGTTCCGCAGACAGGCCTGACTTGTCGCCGACAACGCCGTCGGCCAGGTTTTGGGAGATCCGGTGCTTCTGGCGGGCGGACATCGCGTCCGTGGTCCGCGCGAGCTTTTCCCAGCCACGGGTCCATACGACGTCTCTCGTCGCGTCTTGCGCCTCCGACTGCGAATGTTCCTGTTCCTGGCTTTGCTGCTTCTTCTCCTTGGACTTCCCCGACCCTTGATGTTGTCCGTCTGCGCCCGGGTCATGGGCCGTCCCGGCTTCCGCCTTCACGTCATGCCGACGCCCCGATGTCTCCGCCGACTCTCCGGCCGACCCCGTTGCCGGTCCCGCGTCCGTTTGGCGCTGTTTGCGTTCCTCAAATGCCTTGTTCGCGTCCGCCTCCAGTTGAGGGACGGGGACCACGCCCGGCTTGCTGCGGAGTGCGGCTTCCCCAAGGAGCTGCGTGCGGTTGAATGACACGCGGCTGAGGTCGATGTAATCAAGTGCCTCGTCAACTGCCTTGCGCGAGGCTTCGCTGACGACGGGATCCTTCACCGCCAGCTTGCGGTCGCGGTAAAGAATGGCCTCGACCTGCTCCGGACCGAACTTGTGCTGGGCGGCAATGGTCTTCCAATACTCGCGGATGTCATTCAGGGGGAGCGATTGCTTCGGACCGCGCGTGTCCAGCGCGGCGATCTCGGCGGCTCTTGGGCCCCAGACGCCGCGTGCCTTCATCGCGGCGACGATTTCCTTGCGGCGGCTGGAGAAAGCACTATTCAGTTCCCTGGGAACATCAGTCAGCCGAAATCCTTGATATCGCTGAGCCTTGGCGACCTCCGGTGAGTCAAACTCCACGCGCACGCCAAGCTCGCGCCGGAGGGCTACCGCCAGGGCGGCGCGGTAGATGGCCCCAATCTCTTTCTGATGGTCGTAGAGCAGCTTATTCACGATCGTGCCGAAGGAACCGTCAGCGCGCTGACCGACATTGAGCAGCAATACATGGGTGTGCAGCTGCGGGTCCAGGTTGCGGCTGGTGCCGTGGAGAAAATTGGCGGCGATGATGCGCACCGCTTCGCGGATTCGGCCGCCATGCCCGCGTCGTGAAACGGCAAGATTGTCCTCGTAGTAACGAAGAGCAGCGTCCACCCCCTCGGCTTGACAGTTCTCAACCACCGCCCGGACGGTCGGCGAACCGAGGCCCCACAGGATTGATACATCCTTGGGGGGGCTGAAGGTCATGTCCGTACCGGGTTGATGTTCTCGACCGGAGTTGATCGCGGCCAGCTGAATGAGCGGCGACCCGGTCTGGGGATGCAGACCGCGCATGAGTCGTTCGTATTGACGGGAGATGATCTGTGAACCGCCACAGAGTTGCCTGGCGACATCGCCGAGCCAGACACCCGGGCGCTCCGCCGAGGCGGCGTAGTAGTCGTTCTCCGACATCTTCAGGTAGTAGTTGATTTGCTTGAGCGTGAGCGGCGCAAGAGAGAGCATGGGGGCACGTACTCCTATCTGTGATCAGCATCAGCTTCCAGAACATTCCGGCGCGCCCACTGAAGGACTGCGTCTCGCTCCATCGTCGTGACGTTGAGCAGTACGGCCTGGAAACCGCGGGTCACGCCGTGACGCAGCGCATGAAGCTCGCGCACGACGTCGGCGATCGTCGGGCCACCTTCAGGGGGCACGGCGGTTGTGGGAGTATCAGTCGCTGCCGGAGAACCGCTGGGCGGTGCAGCGTGCAGCCGGAATGGGAGGGGTGCCTGCTTCGAATCCGCCTGCATTTCGTCAATCGCATCAAGGACGATGCGCTGGGCGAGCTTGTGGACCGAAAGCTTTTGTTCGGCGGCGGCACGGGTGAGGGCATCAAGTTCGGCGGCATTGACGCGGAAGCTGATCGTCGCGCCTCCGGCATCGCCGGCGCCGTTGTCTTTGATTTTGGACATGGCAGTCGCTTTCAGGAAAAAACCCGGACCGCAGGTGGGACTTGCGTGTCGCCTGCGGCCCGGGCGTGCGGGGTCTATCAGTTGCTGGCGATGGTGCGGGCGTGGATGAACGCCAGCACCTCGCTGCGGAGGAAACGCACCATGCCGTTGCGGCCTTCACCGATCACGACGCGGGTCCAGCCGGCGCGGCGGGCCAGCCGGTCGACCGACGCCCGGCTGCAACGGAGCATCAAGGCGACTTCCTTGGGCGACATGTACGGCGGGTCGCCGGCGGTCACACGGTCTGGTTTCTCGATGGAACGGGGCATGGTGTTTCTCCTCGATGAAGGGCAGCCATGCCGCGAACAGAATCGGTTCCGTCCTCGCGATGCGAGGCACGATAGCGCAAGCCAACATGTCTCGAATGCAAAGATCAAGGAATGAGTGCGTGTGAAAAAGTGCGCTGATGGAGTTGACGGCAAGTCGATCAATGGAGAGATGAACCATGATTCAAAATGAGCCCGGCGACGAGGCAACACCGACGAACGGCGCGCTGCGCTTCAGCTTCGATGACGCCTACGAACGTGCCGACGCAATCAAACGCTGGCCGGAAGGCCTGGCGGAAGTGGATGGACGCGAAATCACCGGATCGTGGACACGGCTCATGCAACACTTGCAGCGAAGCCGCGATTCGCAGTTGCGCGTAGCGATGGCGCTGGGTGAACGTGCCCTGGGCCGGATTGTGACCTACAGCAATCTTGCGGCCTTCGTGGAAGTGGCCGCTAACACCATCCGGTCGATCGACGCGGGCACAAAACGGCCCAGCCCGAAAGTGATCAAGCAGTATGGACGGAAGATGGCTGAGCTCTGGCAGTACGTGAAGGCGGGGCCTGAGCTGGATCCGCACCGCAGCCACTGGACGAAGGCGTGTATAACCGTGGCGCCGGGAGGAATCATCGCCGAGATGGTCAACGCCATCGTGTCCGGGTGGAGCACCGCAACGACTCAGGCAACTTCCACCACCGCCACGATCGGTGCCCACGTCCCGGCCGGCCGCCGTTTCCCCCTGCGTGTTGCCGCCTTCCAACTGGCGACGACGTTCAGCATGCTCAAGGCGATCCGCCGAGACACGAACCACCTTCCGCAACACCTCATCAGCACGCTGTACATCCGGTGGATGAGTCTCTCTACCGTACGCCGACTGCTGGAGCCGCCTGCGTTATTCGGCGTGAGCGAACTGCACGCTTTTGCCGACAACCTGGAGCGAATCTGCCAGGACTACTCGCCGCATACGCTCGACCTCAGCAAGGCGCGAAGTCGCCAGAGCATGGACGTGGTGCTGCTGGAACCCTGGCCTCTGTTGCCGCCGTTCATCGGCATGTTGTACGACGCAGTCGATGCAGATAACGGCAAGTCGCTTAGTTCGCTGTTGTGGAGCGCCGCGGCGGTCACGGAAGATGGCACACTCGGATGTGAAATCCCCGGTGCCTATCTCATTCCACCGGACTACCGACGACACAAGGAGTACCGGGAGATGCTGTCGTTAGGCGAGGGTCCGCCGGTCGAGCGCTTCCTGCAGGAGCTGCGGTCATCATTGCCGGCCAAGCGGGTCGGCGGCTGACCGTGGTGGACGTCGCAAACGATCCGGGTCGCGCAACCTCATGACGTTGATTCCGATTCCTTCCCGGCGGATTCAGTGCTATTATTTAGACATGACGCTGACGATTTCACTTCCATCCGACGCCGAAGCCCGGCTCAGGCAGCGCGCCAGTGCCGAGGGCAAGGATGTGGCCCAGTACGTCGAGCAACTCCTCGCCAAGGAGCTGGAAGCTCCATTGTCGCTGGTGGAGGCGGCTGAACCTCTGGCTCGCGCGGTCGATGCTTCGGGCGTGTCGGACGACGAGTTCACCACCATTCTCAATGACGCCCGCGATGCGGCCCGGCGCGATCGTCTCCGCAAGCCGGCATGAGCGACACCCCCATACGAGCCGTGTACGACTGCGTCGTCTTCCTGCAGGGCGCCGGCAAGCGCACGAACGCCGCCCGCAAATGCCTGGAGCTGGTCGACGCCGGCGTGGTGCAATTATGCCTCAGCCCCACAGTCATCGCCGAGATCGACGATGTGCTTCATCGACCGGAACTGGTCGCCAAGTTCCCGCTCCTGACAAGCGACGACTCGAAGACCCTGCTTCGTACCGTCCGAAGCAAATCGCTGCTGCTGGCCGAGGTGCCCAAAGCGTTCACTCTCCCTCGCGATGCAGATGATGAACCGTATACCGATCTGGCGGTCGCGGCTGAAGCCGCCTACCTGGTGACCTGGAACGACCGGCATCTGACCTACCTCATGCGTCAGGATACGCCGGAGGGCATCGACTTCTGCCGACGGTTTCCCAAGCTGGCGATCGTGGACCCCCCGACGTTCCTGCGGGTCATCGGACACGCCGCGCCACCACCACCGTGATTTTCATCGCTGCAAACAGTGCCGCAAACACGCCGTAAACACGAGCTGCTTGGTTTGCAAAATGTAAACGCCGGAACCGCCTCTTCTGAATCAAGTTATGAATGGCGCATCAAGTCGCGGGCACCGAAGGTGCATGGGGTGTGCCGCCCGATGCAAACAAGCCGCCCAAGCCGCCAGTTGAAAGAGGAAAGGCAGGACGAGTGCGAGAGAGGTGACGGCCTTGGGAAGGTGCGGGACGTGTCAGGAGGTGGTGGGCCGGGGCCGGGCGACTACCCGGCCCGAGCGACGGGCGTCAAGCCTTCTGGAAGATGACGCAGTACTCGTGCTTGATGGGCACGTCGACCATGCTGGCGTAGTTGATGGCGTCTGACTTGCAGTTGTGCTGGGCTTTAATGATGACGGAACGAAGGATGCCCACGCGGCCGGCCATGTTCATGACGTCGCGGCCAAGGGGCGTGTAGGCTCCCCGGCGACGCACGTCACCGACAAGGACAGCCAGACGACCGCCTTCTGCCAGGGAGTCATGGCAGCGGCGGAGGCACACTTCCAACGCCTCCAGAAAGTGCTGGTAGTTGTCGATGGTGCTCAGGTCGTCGGCGTGGTCGCTGTACCGGATGATGTTCCAGTATGGCGGATGAATCCAGATGAAGTCCGCACCCTTCGCCGGGTTCTGCCGCAGCAGGTTGAAGCCGCTCTTGAGGTCGCCAGCCCAGTACCGGATTCTCGTTCCAGTGTGGCGGTTCAACCCCCGGATAACGTCACGGGTTGTACCGGAGCCAGCCATCGGGTCGGCAACCCGCTGAGCCTGGTAACGCAGGACGAGATTCTTGAACAGTCGGCCGTCGCAATTGCCGCGATAGCTGGCGTCTCCCCACTGGTTGCAGCGGGTCGGGTAGGACACCACGGAGGTCATGTCCGCGTCGTTCCGGTAGAGCGACGCGGCGTTGGTACGCAGTGGCGTGGTAGTTGTCTTCATGTCCGTCATCTCCCCAAAAGCCGTTGCATCGACATTCGCAGAAACCGAATGAGTGCCCCGTGCCGTGTAGGGGGAAAGACCGCGTTCGCCAGATTGTCGACGAGCAGTCGGTAATCACCCAGAACGTCATAAAATCCGGGATTGATGACCCAGCGATTGGAGAATCTGAGAAGAAGCACATTCTCTGTTTCCGTCTCCCTGGCGATAACGAGCTTGGCAATCCGGCTGCGCTCCAACTCGTGAAACGGCTCCGGCGGACGGTCGGGAAACACCACCGCCGAGTAGCTGAAGCTATCCAGTTCCCCGTATACCCAAAATGCTCCCCGCTCTGCGGGCCCGCTCAACAGGATGCCGAGCCTGACCGCACGCCGGAGCGACAGCTTTCGGCGAATCCTCCGATGCATGCTCCAGCACGATGCTGTGAACTTCAATCCAAGGCTTTTGAGTCGATTACGCTTTTCCATTGCCTTCCACCCCCACACCAAATCTAGCGGCTTTCTCCGCACGCTCCGTTTGGAAATGGTCACCGGCAATTCGGGCGGCGTTGTTGAAGTCGAGCCCCTTCTGATGGCACAGGTGCATCAGGTCAGCCAGGAGGTCAATCAGACACTCTTGGAGTTCGTCGTCAGGCCGTCTCAATTCGTTCACCTGAGCTGTGATGTGCCGTAAAACTTCGCACGCGTCTGTCCCATTCAATCCCAGTTCACTGTCTTTTCTCATGCGTCTCCCCGTCCGTTGTTCATTTCGCCCTCACTATTTTTGTAGCAACAATAATGATAATTTGTCAATACTTGTAGCAACAAGAATCAGGGCTTGCAGCCGATTTGCCCATAGGTAAGCCACCCAGCAGCCACACGCATGGCCTGTCCGATGTGGTTGGCTCTTTCTTCCTCTGACGCAAGCCCTGCCCACTCCTCCATTGCACCGTTCCAGTAACACTTCAGCACTTGCGTGATGGCCGCAGCAACGTTGGAAGGCATCAATCGATTTGGGTAGATGGGCACGATTTCGGAGTAATCTCGAAGCTGACGTTGGGTATCGAGCCAGAGGGCCTCGTCTTGGTCCCCCCAGGAAGAAAAGAGATTCTCTCCTATCATCCACTTGGTCCGATGGGCATGGCAAATGAACCATTGTTCCCTGTAGATATTCAAGTACCCGTCGTTGCAGCCACAAAACTCGCAAGCACCCCAATAATCAACCGCATTCATTTCGGTGGTATGGTCGTATGCACCTCGTCCCGCTACAGCAGCTTTTTTACTCGTAATGTCACTCATGTCGTTCTCCTTCATAAATCCAGCGGCTTTCCCATTTGGGTGTCCGCCGGGGTTCACAAACCGCCACCCCGGCGGATACCCAAATTGAAAGCACAATCTCTGCCAGGCCGCAGGCCTGTCCTTGTAGAAGAAAGGCGAAGCCGGCGGCGGGCTTGGCGGCAATTGCAGGGGCCGTGCCAGGCTTCAGACTGGCACGGTGCGGGCCATCGGCCCGCACGTAGCCCGTGCTGACGACTAGCCCGTCGACGGCGAGTCCGCTTGTTTGTGCTGCTTCTCGCGCGCCATCACCACCCACTTGTTGTCCAAGTAGAAAAAACCGCCGTCGTGGTCGTCCAGCGGTGCACCCACAATCTCCCATCCAAATCCACGGACGACGACCGCGTGAGATTCGATGGTGTAGAACACCGCAACACCGTTGCCGACTCCCAACAGGAGCGTGAAGACGTCAGGTTGGTATTGGTCGCGTCTGTTCCGAGGTTCAACGACAGCCTCGTGGCGGCGAAAACGAAGACTTTGTTCAGTCGCATTGATAAGTTCCTCTCGAGAGCAGTCGCAGCGATTCGCCCAGTTTTGGAGGTCCTCGAGGCCGAAGTAGTACTCCACCGGAAACTCTACCGTTGCAGATGACCATCCTCGGCCGTAATTGCTGTATTTCATGGCTAGTACTCCTCCGGCAACAGCACCGTGGTGGCCGACCTGTCGGCCTCGGTGATAATCCAGAACTTCACACCTGCCGCGGAGCGGTAGGCCGACAGCAGCCGGAACTCTTCACGCAGCGACAATTCGTTCTCCTGTTTGTCCGCTTCGCCCAGTTCACCCCAGTCGCCCCGATTGTGCCGGCCCAGTGCCGCGGCAATCTCTTCGTGTGGTATCGCGGCCAACGCTCCTAGCGTGGCCACGACCTGTCCCAGCGGGAACGGAGCCCGCTTCTGATTCTGTGTTGCGTTCATGTTTTCTTTCTCCTCTAAAAGAGGCCCACACGCCGCCGCTTTGACGGCGTGCAGGCCCCGTGCAAACTAGATGTATGCGTCGAAGACGTGGACCTTCCCCTCGCATTCAATCATGAGTACCTCGCCGGACCTCTCCATGTCCCGGGCGATGCCCTCATAATCCAGATTGTTCCGTAGTACTTCCGGCACCCGCTTCAAAAATCTGCGGTACCGACGCTCCACGAACCTGGTCGCGAAGTCGATCATCGAGTCGAAGGCGCCGCGATAGCCATCGTTCTTGAGACGCTTCGCCTCCTCCATATGATCAAGCCCTCCCAGATGATTCAGCAACGCTGTCATCACGGGGCAGCTGTCGAACGTAAGGAGAGCGGCTTCGTGGATGTGCTCCATCGCTTCATGCTCGCCGATGATCAGGTCGCCAAACCCCTCATGGCCGCGGATAGCCCAGTCCTTGGCGTCCGGCTCTTTTGACTCCGCCAGCATCGCGGCAATCTCCTCGCGTAACACTTCCGCCGGCTGCGTGGCGTAAATCCACCACCCGTGAGGCCGCCCCGCATTGCAATCCGCCAGGGAAGCCACGTAAATTCGGGGTCTATAGTTCGAACGCCACCGTCGGGTTTGGGCTGCCTCTTCAGCTGTCTCAACGGCCGGTAGCGTGCTCTGTTTCTGCTTCTTGTTCCTCCTCATCTCTCATTCCCTCCTTGATACTCCTGTGGCTTCGGTCTGCACGCCGCCGATTTGACGGCGGGCAGGCTCCGAACCAGTCTAAATGTGTGCGTCGAAGACATGGACCTCTCGGCCGCATTCAATGGTGAATACGTCCCCAGACAGGTCCATGTCGTGTGCGATGCCCTCATAATCGATGTGATACCGCAGGAACTCAGGAAGCGACTTGAGCACGTCCCCGTAGCAATCCTCGACGAACTCAGTAACGTAGTCCGTCAGCGAATCGAACGCCCCGCGGTAGCCTTCGTCCATGTACCGGCCGGCGTCGTCCAGATACTCCAGCCCGCCCAGATGGTTGAGCAGGCCGGCGACGACCGGACCATGGTCAACGAGCATTCGAGCGGCTTCCGCCACATTCTCCAGGTCCTCGTATTCGCTCAGGCTCAATCCTTCGAATCCGTCGTAATCGTGAATCGCCCACTCCTCCGCGATTGGCTCTTCCGACTGGGCCAACATCGCGTCGATATCCCGACGAATGTCCTCGGCCGGTTGAAACGCACTGACCCACCAGCCATACAGTCGCCCCGCGTTGTAGTCGGCCAGCGATGCCACGTATATCCGTGGCCCCCGGACCGGCTCACGATTGTGCGTTTGCTCTGTTTGCACCGTCGTTTGCACTGTTGTTTGCGTTTCCGCTCCGCCCGTTTCCTTCTCTTCCATCTTCCTTTCATCCTCCAAGAATGTCACCATATTCCGCCGGGAATCTCCCGCTCGTCTGATTATTCTTGTAGCAACAAAAACGGTCGATTGTCAATAGTTGTAGCAACAATAATCAACCTTGACCTGACACTTTTTTTGCTGCTACATTCTGAATGATGGGAAGACCGAAACTGCCAGCCGACCAGCGGCAGGATGCCGAGCTCCGCATCCGCCTGACCGACTCCGACCGCAAGTTCCTCAACGAGGCGGCCGAGCGTGCCCACGCCGGCGACAAGCACCCGCCCGGCGGTAACTTCACGTCCACCTGGGCCCGCGAGGTTCTTCTCCGTGCCGCCGCCCGAATCCTCCACCGGCGCCCCTAAAGCCACGGCCGCGGCAGGTCTCCTTCAATCTCCTCCCCCATACGTTGCCAAAGGAATGCCCCGTCCGCCGCCGATTGATAAAGGGCGCAGCCCCACGTCGCCGCGCCAGCCACCTCGACAAGCACGACGACCACTGCCATGTGAAGTTGGAACCCTCCACCCTTCGACCTCCGTCTGCCTTCTCCCCGACATAATCACCCCACCGAACTCATGGAAGGCGGGTCGAGTCCCTGCCGGCTGGACCGGGGTCAAGGTGGAACTGCCCGGAGGGAGGGGACCCGCTGCTTTGGGCGGGGAGGGACCTTGACGCCGGGCCAGACGGCACACAATGACGCTTGAGGTCGGTGGGGTGGATTCGACAATGACATGAAGAAGGTGAGAGGCCGGTGGTGGTGGTGATTGTGCCTCAAACCTTCAGAAGAACCTGTTCCGTCCTGGGCGTCGTTCCGACGTTCATGGCCAGGAGCGTTGACGCCTTCTGGTCCATCTCCGTGCGGTCGCCGGCGTTGTGGGTGCGGCCGGCGATTCGCGTCAGGGCATCGACCATCGTGAACACCGTGAAGCATCCCTGCTCCTTGGCCAGTTCCAACGCCTGCTTACCCAGCTCGCGGCTGATGCCGTGCTTGGACAGATTGGCAAGGACATCGTCGGCTTCGTTGCCCAGTGATGTGACCATCGCCTCTCGAATCGCTTCAACGAATCCATCCCGCCGTTCGTCCCGTTTGGCGACGAGCCGGTCGAGAATCTGACGAATCTGCGACAGGCTGTCGTGGACGTTGGCCGTGTGCTTGCGGGAGAAGTCCACAACTTCGACCGCATCCCACACGATGTGATTGGCACAGACGGCCTGGAACCAGAACGTCTGGATGCCGATCGACCGCCTACCGACCTCACTGTTCCAGAGAAAGAAGCCGGGGGCGAACGCCTGGCCTTCGATTTGGGCCCAGCCGGTCGGGTCGATGAGGAACACGAACATGTCCTGCTCGCCGCAGTACAGCCCCGTGCCTCCACCCCTCGCTACCTGCGGGGGCGTGAAGTCGGTCGCGTACTCGCGGACGATGCTGAGCAGGTCCAGATTGTGCAGCCGCGTGTAGCTCACGCCGTGCACCGACCGCACCGTCTGTCCTTCCGTGAACACCTGAAACGGCTTGCCCGCGGAAACCGCCCCCGAGTGAGGGAGCGTTTCGCGGAACACGCGTGCCGCCGTGTCGGCCGTGACCTTGTTGACCGTGTCTTTCCCGACCCCCGCTAGCCGGCAGAGCTGCGAGAAGGACCAGTCGTTGAGCGTGAACCCGCCGGGCAGTTCCAGCCTGCCCTCGGGTGCCTGCGGCGTCAGTTCCGGCTGCGGCAGCCAGCGGTCCTTTGAGTCCGCCCGCTGCCGCTGGCAGTGATTCCACAAATCATCGAACGTCGCGAACACTTCATCGGGCGTGCGGCGAAACAGCTCGCGGCTCGCCTGGGTGAGCGTATGCATGAGAACCTCGCTTTCTTCAATTGTGAGTGTGAATGAAAAAGAGAAAGGGAAACCGAAGAGAACAAACCACCACCACCGCCTCTCGGCCGCCGGTCGAATCAACCGTGCCGTCGCGAGGCGATAGTCATGTCACTACTCGAAGCAGAAATGGTAGAGAACGAAAGCGAAGGTCAGGGCTGAGGTTGGCCGGCCCGCTCGGCCGCCTTGTCGAGCTGAATCCACGTATACGCTTGCTGAAGAGCCAGACCTAACGGGAGCAGGTCCTCAGGGTCGAAACTGCCGGTGCTCTTCCATTCCTCCCCATCGCGGTAGCTTCGCGACACCGTCACCGAGTACATCGTTCCGTGGACCCCCGGTTTCGTCCAAACTGCGGCATTGACCGAGCCGAACCGGATTGAATGAGCTGGTGCTTTTGTTTTGTCTTCCATACCCCCCTTCATGTTGAATGACGTTGGGCATGGAAATAGCACAAACATCCTTCGACAATCAAGTGCGGTGAAAACGATGAAAAAGCAGTGGGATAGGCGAATGGAGAAAGACGACTCGGCTCGAATCATCTGCGGCGTCACGCGCTAAACCGCAAGCGAGCGAAGTGCGGCAACAGCGGCAGCAACCTCGCGTCCCTTCGCCTCGATGATGTCGAGTAGTTCACTGGGCGTGCGTGTGTCAGTCTGTGCCTTGCGATTCGGATTGACCGCCTTCAAGTCGTAAACGGCATTCTCGATGCTCTCGGCCTTGCTCGCAGCCTCACGGGAATCCTTGAGAAGCGCCGCGAGTTTCAGTTCCAACTGGGTGATGCCTGCGTCATCGCGTGGCTTCGCTTTCTTGAGTTCGTTCACGCGGTCCTTGGTCGCATCCGCTTCCTGAGCCTTGGTCCTCGCGATGTCCTTGAACGGTTGAGCATCATTCGCGGCCTTAGCCTTTCTCGCCGACACGTCGACGAACCAAGATCGTTCCGATTCTTCCCGCGTAGCGAGCTTGGCGGAGAACTCCTCGAAGTGCTTCAGGGTGAGCGGCGTTTTCTTTCCGACCTTCACATCGGACAGGTCGTAGTACCAGATCCGCTCCGTCGATTTCCCCTTCGTGAAGAAAAGCAGATTCGTCTTTACGCCGGCACCGGCGGCAGAGAACACGCCGCCAGGCAGCGAAAGGATGCACCACAGGTCGCATTCGTCCGTGAGTTTTCGTTTGGTCTTCACGAAGGCGTCTTCGTTGGTGCGGAACAACACGCCCTCGTCGATGACCATGCCGCAACGTCCGCCATGCGTGAGCGAGCGAATGACGTGCTGGAGGAAGAGCACCTGCGTGGCACTGGTTCGATAGTCGAAATTCGTCTGTGCCGCGGCACTTTCCTTTCCACCGAAGGGCGGATTCGTGAGGATGACGTCAAACTGCGACGGTGCCCCTTCGTACAGTCCGCCGTAAACCTCGTCACCGGTGAGCGCGTTGCCGTGCCATATATTCGGGCGGTCGACGCCATGGAGGATGAGATTGGCCAGCCCGGTCGGATAGATCAGGTTTTCCTTCTCACGGCCGTAGAACGTCCGTTGCCTAAGTGTCTCGACTGCATCAGCAGAGACACGCTGGCCCGGTTTCGGCTTCATGTGCTCACACGCCTGGGCGAGAAAGCCGCCAGTGCCGCAGCAGGGGTCGTAGACCGTTTCGCCGATCTTCGGGTCAATCGTTCGCACCATCGCCCGGATCACTTCGCGTGGCGTGAAGAACTGCCCCGCGTCCGACCCCTTCTCGCCCATCTTCAGAAGCAGCCCTTCATACACCTGGCTCAGCGGAAAGACGTGCGTGTGGTCGATGTTCTCGTTGGTGATCTCGTGGACCTTGTCGAGCACATCGAGCAGATTCTTTTCAGTGTCGATGCGGATCTTCTCGACGCCGGACATGATTTCCGAAATGACCTTCTGCCTCGCCGCGGCTCGCGGCTTGTCACGCAGAGCCTTCAGGTGCGGGATCAGGTCGCCATTGCAGAATGCGAGGAACGCCTTGTTGCCTTCGTCCTCCAGTTTTTTTCGCTTGTTCGTCCAGCCCTCCGGAGCGTCCTTCGGTGCTGGTGCCGCCCAGTCCTTCCAGCGGTAGGGAGATTTGAGCGATGGCGTGAACGATGCACCGACCGCTTCGGCTTCCAACGCGTCGCGGTCTTCCGTCTCATCCAGGATGCGAAGAAAGAGAATCCACGTCAGCTCCGGCACGTACTGAAGAGCCGACGCGACATTCCCGCGCCGCATGATGTCGCAGATGGACCAGATCGCCGCGTCAACGCTCTGCTGCGTCGCGTGCTTCTTGCCGTTGGAAGTGCCGTTCTTCTTCAACCGTTTCGCCATGGGGCCGACAGTGTACCCAATGGCAAGTCGTCACTACCTGAGCGATCACAGCTTCGTCGGATGCGTCCGCTGCCATGTCTCGATGTAGAACAGCGACACAGTGCTGGCCGAGTGAATTGCAAGTCGAGCGATGCGGGCATCGACGGGGACGGTCTTCTTTCCACGGCCGTGAGCATCGCCGGCGTGGGTTCGCAGGGCGCCGATGCCGCCGACGACGCTGAACAGGCCGCCGAGAATCTGCCGGATGTCCTGCTCCCATTCCTTCGGCAGGTCGTCGCGGCCCGGCGAGAGATTCAGATGCTTGGCCACCTCACTCACGAGGCCCTTGATGTCTTTGCTCGCTGGATACGGCCGCCTCATTTCGTCGAGAATGCACTTGCAGACGCTCTCCACCGTGGAACACGCAGCGGTGATCGCGTCGGCGGGATCTCTGTCCGCTTCGCTCAGTGCTCGTTCAAAGTCATCACGAACGGACGCCATGTCCAACGCATGTGTCTTAGCTGTTAACTCCTCCGCTGCAACGGGATTCAAACCCATGCTGTGTAGGCGGAACTTTTCGCCAACGCAACGAACCTCGAATCCATCGCCGTGTAATGCTTGGTTCAAGTGCGCGATCGACGCCTCATGCTCGTCTCCCCGGTAGTAGCGAGAGTCTGCCACTTGATTGATGAGTCGTTTTAGAGCAGGGTGTTCGGCGGGGTGCGTATTCAAATGATCCAAAGTCGCTCGCAGTTTCTTTTCGATCGAAGGAGCATCCACAACCTCAATGTTCGCTTCGGCAAAAAAGTCATGCAGCTTGCCGTGAGTGTCAATTCGGATGCCAATGAAATGTTCGCCGTCGCGAAATCCACCCAAGAGGCGTTTGATCGCTGTGATCGAAGGCAATGACAAAAGCCTCTCAGTCGCCATGATGGCCTCCACGGAGAGCATGTCGCAATAGTGCCGCGGGTACGGTGTCGATTAGGGCCAGTTCATCGGAGCAGTGGTCAATCAGTTGGTGAGCGGCATCCAAGCGAACCGTAATCTCAGATGCAACGGCACGTTGATCATCGACGGTCGGCGGAACGTCAATCTGCACTGAGAGAATCTCGTCAATGCTGATGCGGGGAAGTTGCCCCGGCGTTGTTACTTTTGCTGCTCTGCGCAAGAATGTGCCGCTCCGCATAAACGCTGCGACAAACTGAGCGTCGGCTAGGTCGCCATTGATATCAAACGCGAACTGGTCAACCGATGAGCAACCGTCGAACTCGGCAATCCAGACCTTGTTCAAATACGGCCTCAAGTATCCGTACACGATTTGTCCACGCCGAAATGTCGGCTTTCTGCCCGCGAGTTTCGCTAAGTTGATAGGCATTGAACCGATTCGACGTCCGGTGTCAGGTTCGATGTGTTCTAAGCCGACGAAGGTTGCTTGGCCCTCTGTTCGATCTCCTGGATGAATGATGTTGTTAAACCGTCGAATCAGATCTCCCAGCGGTCGGCTGTGCCATGTCTTCGGCTTCTCTTTCTCAAATACCTGTCTGAGGTATGCCGCGGGAAGTGCCTGAGCAGTCGACAGGCGGTCCTCGGCGGCGCTGCGTATCGTCGGAATAGTGGCGAACGCTTCCGCGATGCGTTCTTGAATCGACCAAGTTGGAAGGACGATCTCCCCCTCAACCAAGCGGTTAAAAAGCATTCGTTCACGCACACCGCCGCGGGCAAGCCGAAGGATAAGTTCCTCGCCCCATGTAGATCGAAGCCAGTAGTAGAAGTAGCGATGGTGCAAAATGCCTTTGCGCGTACGAACCGCAACGTAGTCCGGACTCGTGATTCCAGACGGTTCGCCGTCATCGACCATCGCGATAGACCCCAGCAGAATGCGCATGGGGTTGTAGAAAATGGTTCCCGGTTCGACCAACTTGTACCGATGAGGCGATTTGCCAACTCGTTCCTTCGCGGGTGCCAGGCCGTTCCGGGTTGCTCCTAGCACGGCATACTGATTCCAGTCATCGCCAACGCCCCGCGTCACTTCGATGAGGCAGTCCCGAAGTGACCAAGTGCGACAACCTTGAGTATCTGGTGGCTCAATGAGTGAGACGCTAGTCATGCCGCAAACATCCTCTCCTTCGTCTGTCTGAGCAAATCAGCCGGCTTGCCCGCCGTTGAAAGCGCGGCGAGTCCACCAGCGGCGACGACCTGCGGCGTCTGCCAGATGTGCGGGTTCTCCAACCCCTCGGTGCCGCCGAGCGCGAACTGATCGGCAATGGCTTCGATGGTGGCCTTGGCGCGGTCGGGTAGAGCCGCCAGCCATGCAGCGTGCTTGTAGCGGAACGCCAAGGCGCGCTGATCGCGGGTGCGGGGGACGAGGCCGTAGCCCAGGTCGGCGAGCACGTCGTAGAGGTCGTAATCGTTCATGTCCTCCAGCAGGCGGAGCACGCTGGGAGAGAAGCCGGCGCTGACGATGGCGGTGATGATCTCCTCGCGGTCAGGCGGGTTGATCCACCGCCAGCGGAAATCCTCCACCGTGGGGCACTCGGCGGTGAGGCGGGCGGAGAGGCCGGACTTGTAATCGTCGATGGCAACAGGCATCGCGCGGCCATCGACAGGGGCAACGACGTACCGGCCCAGGGCGCCCACGTGAACCTCGAACCCGTCCACGATGATCGGCGGCGGTGGTGTAGGAAGAGGCGGCGGATCGATAGGGCCATCAGGCCGGTCTCTGGGCGGACGCGGGTCAGCGATAAAATCCTGGCCGAAAAGTCGAGTCGCTCCGGTGTAGTCGTAGACGGTGAACATGAGCTTGCCCGTCGGCTCGTCGATGCGGGTGCCGCGGCCGACCATCTGGTAGAAGCTGATCGGGCTTTTCATGTACCGGAAGAAGGCGATGTTCCGCACGGCGGGGACGTCCACGCCGGTGGTGAGCAGGTCGACCGTGGTGGCGATGAAGTGCGACGATGAAGAGCCTCTGAAGTCCGGCAGTGCATCATTGCCACTGCTGGTGGCGGTGCATTTGAAGGCGTAGAAGTCCTTGCGGTTCTTGCCTTGTTGGGCGCACCACTGGGCATAGAGATTGTTGAGCGCGGTAGCGACGTCATCGGCGTGACGGTCGCGGGCACAGAAGATGATCGTCTTCTGGAGCGGGCCGCGCTCGCGATCAGATTGCAGGAGGTGCGTGAACAGGTCGAGGCACATGGCGTTGACGCGATCGGGCAGCAGTAGTTTCGACTCGAACTGCTCCTTGGCATAAGCGTTGGCGATCTGGGCGGCGGTGAGCGGCTGGCCGGTGTTCGCGTCGCGCGGGTTGCGGCGGATGATGTCTGCGAGGGTCAGGCCGGTGGCGTCGAGATTGATCTGAGCGAGCTGGATTTCGCACGCTGCGAGATAGCCGTCCTCCATGGCTTGGGCGAGGCCGTATTCGTAGACCGCTTCACCGAAGTACCCGACGTTGTCGGCGGTGAGTTTCAGGTCGGCACGAACCTCATCGTTGTCCTCGCCACAGCGAAGTTTTCGCGGCGTGGCGGTCAGGCCGACCTGAACCGCATTCGGGTTGCGTGTGAGAACGATGGACCACTTGCCCCATGCGGAGCGATGGCACTCGTCGATGACGATGTGGGAGAAGTAATTCTCTGGGTAGTGGCGAAGTAGGAATGAGGCGTTACCGTCATCTTTGTCGATGCCGAGCGTCTGATAGGTGGCGACATGGACACGGGCGTTCTTCGCATGGTTGCGGCCATCCTCCTCGAAAACCTCGGCTGCGTCGGCACCGAAGTATTCCTGCATTTTCTTGAGGCCCTGCGTTCGGAGTTCGTCGCGGTCGCAGATAAAGAGAGCACGGCGGAGCTGGCCGGCGTCATTGACGCGGCGGAGCAGATTGGCGGCAATGAAGGTCTTGCCGGTGCCGGTGGCGAGTGAGAGCAGTGCGCGTGGCGGTTGTTTCGTCTCCGCACAACGAGCTACCTTCTCGAAGACGGCACGAATGGCGGCGTCCTGGAAATAGCGGCGCTGGCCTTCGCCGCCGGGATACCGGGCAAGCAACGGCTTCGCGGCGGAAGCGTCGAGCGAGAATCCCATGATCCGCTCGTACCTGGCACGCAAGTCGGCGGGTGATGGAAATTCAGCGAGCGGACGCGGTGCCGTGGTCAGACCGGTGGAGCGATCAAACTCAACAAACAGGTGTCCATTGCTTGAGAAGACGAATTGCACGTGGTGCCGGCTGCATGCGAGGTAGCCCTTGGCCTGGTCGAGGCCGTGGCCTGGCGGCAGGGATTCCTTCTTCGCCTCCAGCAGTGCGACGGCAACGGGCTGTGTCTCCGAGTTGACACGGATCCGAAGCGTGTAATCCGTCCGGCCGGTCGCTCGTCGCCGAGCGCGGCCGGCGATGATCTCGACGGCACCCAGCGTGACCTCGCGGCAAATGTGATCCTCCGTCCAGCCACGAGCGTGGATGGCGGGGTCGATGAGCTGCGCGCGGGTGTCGGCTTCGTTGCGGGGCATTGGCAATTCATTCGATGAGAATCAAACGTGAGGGGATTATACGAATCTGACGGCGACAGATTGAAAGGCCTGCCGGCCGCGATGATCAAAAAGTGGATCGCCCCGTATGCCGCCGGAAATCAAAGCCGATTCAATGTGATGTGCCCCGTCTCACTTTCGAGAATCGCAGCAACACGAGCTGGAGTGATCTTCTCTTCATGAAATCGAACGTACATTTCGGCGAGGGCAGTGATGGGAATGAGCTTAATGTTCTTGCCGTTTCGCGCGTGCGCTTGAGCCTGCGAAATCGAATCGTCCATGAAATCCGGCCTTCCAAAGAACACGAATGCCTGGGGATTGAGTTCGGGTGACTGTTGAAGGATCGACATTGCCTTCGTGACGGACACTTTGTCGGTGTGCTTCTCCTTGGCATGGACCTGACCGATCCCGTTGTGGCCGGAGGACAAGATGATCTTGACGTCGGCTTCTCCATGCCTCTGCTTCGGGATGCGAGTAACCGTAAGGGAACAGAATGGCGGACCCAATAAGTCCACAATCGCATGCTCCAAGGGAACGCCGCTCGAAGCGTATAGACGTTCGATGGGAGCGGTCGACACTCCTTTGTTCTTCAATCGAGCCAGTTGCTGTCGTTCAAGTGCAAGGCTCTCGCCAAGGACTTCGATGATGCTTCTTTGGAAAGCGTCGATACGTCGCTTGTCGACCTTTGCCTGCTTTGCAATCTCGATCGGATCGGCGTCGACTATCTTCTGAAGTGTGTCAAATCCGGCACGGATGAGCTGCTCGCGGTCCGAGCGATGCAGACGGTTGGGAATCCGCGCCAGGAGGAGAGCTGCTTCGGAGCAACCGTGCGAGAATCGATCCGACAGAATCTCATAACGCATTGCTTTCTCCGCAAGGCCGGTCGTCCAGGCGATCTTCGAAGCGGTATCGGCAAGCCAGGAGCAATTGGAGCCAATGCTGCGGGCGCGGGCACCGCTGACGCCGAGTTGGTTCTCGATCTCAAAGGATGCGACACCGGAGACGAACGCCATCGCGGCTGCGTGATACTTGAAAGCCTTGGCCATGTCGTATGGCGGAGTGAGCGAGCCAACACCGTCAAGCAATGATTCGGTGAGAACGCCATGTTCTTCGGTGAGGCTCTGCCTGATCCAATTCATCAAGTGAATGGTCCTCCCGCGATATTCCTCGGTCGAGAATCGCAAACTGACGGCCACCGGCCCGGTGTCCTCGCACTGAGAACCGACGTATGCAAGGTCGTTCGCTGAAGTGTTCCCGTCCTTGACCAGCTCAAAGAGCTTCTGAAAGGTGTCCAGCGCTAGGCCCGAAGACGCGCATACTCGCCCAACATCGGTGACGACAATTCGATTCTTGGCGTTGATGGCGATGAGCCCGGAACTCTGCAACTCTGTGACGGCAACCTTAACGTCGACGTCAAGTTGTGCTTCTTGACCGTCAGACTGCCATTCGGTCAATGCCGCAAAAGTATGTAGTAAGAAGCGGCGGGCACCATCAGCAGTGTCGCACAACCCCGAAGCGAACACAGTAAGCAGCAGGCGCGCGAGTGGCTGCTGAAGGAATGCTGATCGAAGCGGCTCAGTCGTGCCGTCTACATAGCGGACCACGGCTGCGTGCTGGTCAAATCGACTCGTCGCGATCAGGAATGATTTTCCAATCGCATCACGTAGCAGGCCGAACCGACCTGCGCGACCACTCATGTTCCGGTATTCCGCGACTGAGATTGGTTCGTCGCTCCAGGTTCCGCCTTTACGCACTCGTCGCGTCGAACTGACAATAATCACCGACGACGCGGGAAGATTTACGCCCATGGAGAGCGTAGTAGTGGAAACAATGCAACGGATTTCACGTCGTCGGAAGCCATCTTCCACGGCGAGCCGCTCCTCCAGAGTTAGGTCGCCATTATGGAATGCGACACTTCGACCTAAGCACTTAGTCAGCGCCTTGGCGCACTCGCTGGTCTCGATTGAAGCAAGGCCCTCGATGGACGTCTTGGCGGGCGGGACGTACTCGGTCGCGTCTGCCAATTTCTGTGCCAAGCTCATTGTCTGAGCGACGGTGTTGGCGAAGAGCAAGACTTGCTCGTCAGGATTCTGTAGCAGGTCCGCCGCCAATGAAACCGCCATCGTCTCCGCATTGTCACCATGAACACGCGGCAGGCTATCGGTACCGTTGGCTCTGCTTTCACCGTCCCACTCTTGGTACTTGAACTGACCGTCTGGGGTAATGACGCCTTCTCGTAGCGTCACTGGTCGATGATCGTTTCGGATGACGCGGGCATTCAACCAACGATCGAATCCGTTCAGTTCCGACACTACGGCTGACAGACCAATGATCTGAATGCCAGATACAAGTTGGCGTAAGCGGGTGAGTAGGAGCTCGAGATTCGCCCCGCGCGATGGATCTGACACCATCTGCACCTCATCGACGATCACGGCGCCGACTCCTTGAACGATGCCGGGAGACGTGACGATCATCGTCGACAGTTTTTCATAGGTCAGAATGGCGATGTCAAAATCACCGTCGGCGATACGTCGGTCGTGGTCGCGACGATCATGGGTCGAAATGGCGACCCGGGCTCCGACGGTTGGATTCGAGTACTTCCGCGTGAAGTCCGCATATTTCTCTTCCGCGAGGGCCTTAAAGGGTACGAGGTAAATCGCTCTCTTCTTGCGCAATGCGTTACAAATGCAAACCAATTCGCCGATGAAAGTCTTGCCACACGAGGTAGGTCCCACGATCAGCGAACTCTCATGATCGAGGACCTTCTCTCGTAGGGCTTGAAGCTGAATGGGAAGTAGCTCCGTAATCCCTTGGCTTGCCCAAGAATCAATGAGAAAAGTCGGGAGACCTAGGTTACTGAGCAATGAGGTGATGTCAGATGGCTGATCGGTAGCGATTGGCATAGGAATCCATCCCACGTTGAAACGTCCAATGTTGTGGGCAACCCCCGTTGACATGGGTTGCGTGAATCCCGGAATGCTATGGCCAGCATGGACGAAAGAACAGCGAGCGTGTCGAAATGGGCTCCATTGTAAATGTTGGAAGATTTTTAGTGCTGCCGCTGATGCGGTTACGCGAAGAAAGCCAGGCAAAGGTGAGCGCATTCTAAGTGAACATTGATCTCCAACGGGAAACACTCCCGTCAGACAGGGACCTCTTCCTCGGCTTCCTCCGGCTTGCCCTCGGTCTCCCGGCGATTGACGTACTCCTGGTGGATCCAGGTGTGGCAATCGTCGAGAGCCTTGGCGAGCACGAGCAGGTCGTCATATCCGAAACTGCTCGTGTCCTTCCACTGCTTGCCGTCCTTGTAGGAACGAACGACGGTGACGTTGTACATCGTGCCGTTGCGGGTCTGGTTTCTCCAGATCGCGGCCTTGATGCCCCCGTACCTCACCGTGTGTACGGGACGAACCGGTTCTTTGGCGTTGGCCATAAAAACCTCCTTAACCTTTCATGCGAAGGCGCTCACCTTCCTGGCGTTTAGGGTTATGACACGTCTGGTGGTCTAAGTCTCCTATGTCGAAAAACCCCGCTATTCACACGGGATTTCGATGGTTGCTTTGAGCCGTGCGGATGTGCGAAAACTGCTTTGGGGGGAGGCATGGCACATCGGCAACTCGGATTCGATTGGGCGGCGACTCGCCCAGTCACTCGCCCCGCGGAGGAAGCAAGCTCGACCGCAGAACTTACGAGCGCGAGGCTGCCTTCTTGCGCGAGCGTCGATGAAAGCCCATCAACACGAGATGCCACGGACCACGATCACGGCCGGTCGGCATTTCAATGGGATTTCCGACGGACGTTTCCCAAGCCTCTTGAAGAAGCCATCGATGCGGGCGTGATCGATGGGGATCAGGTCGATGAGGCCAGCATCCGGTCCATGCACGATGAGCTCGCCCGACAGTGTTTCTCCGTGATGGCGGACCTGGATGCGCTGAGAGAAGCATCGAAGCGCGGCATCAATCCTCTCACTGGCAAGGCACCTCGGACGGCGAAGCAGCGAGCCAACCTCGATGCTCTTCTGCGCGATGAACCGCAGCGGTTAAAGCGGGAGCTGGACGAAACGATGGACGCCTACGCGACCGCATTCGGTGACGAGGCGGCTAAGGCGTTCCGACAAACGATCGATGAGTGGCATCAGTCAGGCGATTTGAACCGCGATTGTCCGTGCGACCCGCCGGTGGTGGATTACCGAGACACGGATGGTCTGCCTGTCGGGGTGCCGACGCCGGACGCCGTGGGAGGCGGCGCCTTCGGTCATGATGGGGCAGGCGAGTTGGTGTCACCGAAGGAAGAGGAGGCGACGGAGATCACCGATTCTCTGGCTGAGGAACTGCGGAAGATCCTGCACCTGACAGGCGACTGCGGTTGCGAGAAGGGTCGGGTGCAAACCGTCGCGGCCGACGAGCTGCGAAGGCGGTACGCCGAATCACTCAAAAAGTATGAGACGGATTTCGGTGCAGAGGCCGCCCAGCAACTGGATGCCTGGGTTCGCCGCGAAGCTGCCGCTGAGCATGACGAGCCCACCCAGTACGATCCCGGCCATCCATGGCACTATCTGCCGGATGGCGATGACGCGAAGCCCGTTCCGGCGAATGAAATCCCTGCGTCGAACGTGGAACGCAGCCACCTGAGCATCAAGCTGCCCAAGGATCGAAAGAAGCGAGCCGCCAAACTTCGCCAAATTCTGGCAGACCAGCAGACGCAGCTTGAAGCCGACGAGGCCCGCTACGAAGAACTGATCGCCAACGGCGCCGCCGCACTGAGTCGCTACGACCGGGAGATTGCCCACGGCGGCAACGATGCGCTGGCGTGGGCGTCCGCGATTGCCTTGAAGTTCAATCACATCTCGGGAGGCCGTGGCCGCGTGGCATGGCTTCAGGCAGAGTTGGGAGGGCGTGGCGGGATTCGATGAGGGCAAGCAGTACGCGCCGCACAGCGGACCGACACCAATTGGCCATTGATTGGAATACCGCCGCACTGCCGGCGGTGTTGGATCGCGAAAGTGCAGCCGGTATCGAGCAGGAGACCACTGATGGACACGAATGCCGAGAGCGGGCTGGACGATTCGGTAAGCCGGATGAAGGGGCGGACACTTCTCAACCGGTACAAGGAGGCGATACCCGGACTACCGCCGAGTTCCCAGAGCGAGAGCGAAACCACCGAATAGGCAATGAACCTCTCGCTCCCGCTGGTCAGGTCGGCAAGATCAAGGGCAACCTGCGGGCAATGGAAATGCTTCGCACGTTGGAAAATGAAAGTCGGCATCCGACCGCGGCCGAAAAGCAAATCCTCACGCAGTACACCGGTTGGGGACACTCGCCGCAGGTCTTCGACGAGATCAAAGCCGATTACTGGGAGGCGCATCTCGAAGGGGAATCCAGTTACGGCTACAAGCAGGACCCGGACGGCTTGACTCACTGGGCGGGCAAGTTCTACGAGCATCACCGGGCGCTCAAGGAATTGCTCACGCCGCAGGAATGGTCGCGTGCGGAGGCCAGCACGCTGAACGCGCACTACACGAGCCGTGAGGTCATCGAGCACGGTCTGTGGGCCACCGCGCTTCACCTGGGGTTCAAAGGCGGACGGGTGCTGGAGAACTCCGCGGGCATCGGTCACGTCATCGGACTCGTGCCTGACAATATCGCGGAGGGTAGTCGTTTCACCGCGTGCGAACTGGACAGCATTAGCGGACGGATGCTCAAGCTGCTCTATCCAGAGGCTACGGTCCACGTCATGGGATTCCAGGATGCGAGAATCCCGCCCGACTGCCAGGATCTGACAATCGGCAACTTCCCCTTTAATAAGGAAGGATGGCCCGGCGATCAGTACCCATTCTCCCTGCACAACCAATTCTTCGCCCGCAGCCTCGACCTGACCGCGCCCGGTGGTCTGATCGTCGCGATCACCAGCAATAGCACGATGGATTCGACCGCCTCGGCTTCCTTCCGCCGCTGGATGGCTCAGCGCGCCGACCTGGTGGGCGCCATTCGGCTGCCCAACAACACGTTCAAGAAGAACGCGGGCACGGAAGTCACCACCGACATGCTGGTGTTCCGCAAGCACGATGGCCAGCCGTTCCAACACGCCGAGGAATTCATTCACACGTTGCCGATGGAGACGGGGAAACCATTGGCGAGCGGGCCGGAGACCGTCGAGGTCAACGAATACTTCCACCGTCACCCCGACATGATGCTCGGCCGGATGACGCGGGAAGGGAGCATGTACGAGGCCGACTCGCCGGCGCTCATCGCCCATCCAGGCAGGGAAATCGTGCCGCAGTTACAGGAGGCCGTGCAGAAGCTGCCGGCCGGCATCGCCCGCCAGTGGAGTGGGGTTCCGCCTCCGCCGCCGGAGCAAATGGCAGTCATTCATGCCGAGCCCGACCAGAAGGAAGGCAGCTACCAGATCAGGAACGGCCGCGTCTACCAGGTACGAGGCGGAGAGCTGGCCGCGCCGGACTTCGGCGACAACCCCGTGCTGGCGAGGCAGGCACGGCACTGGATCGACCTTCGCGAGGCGGCCAAGAATCTCTTCGCCCGTGAGCTGGATGCACGAGCCGGTAACGATGAGATCGAGGCGTGCAGAAGAACGCTGTGGCGGCTGTATGACGGCTACGCTCGCGCCTACGGCCGGGTGAACAAGAGCAGCAGGCATTTCCTGAGTGACCCTGAGTCATCGATCCCGGCCGCCTTGGAGAACGAGGTCACGCAGAAGTACCGGTCTCGATTGAAGAGCGGCAAGCACGTGGACCGCCTGCGTCAGGTGTACGTGCCCGCCGACATTCTGAGCAGGCGTGTTCTGTATCCGAGCAGTCCGCCGGAGCGAGCGGAGTCGGTCGCCGATGCCGCAACCATCAGCCGTTCGTGGAGAGGCACGCTTGACCTGCACTACATGGCGAGACTGCTCGCCAAGTCGCCAAATGATGTCAGAGAGGAAGTCATCGCCAAGGGGCTTGGCTTTGAAGATCCCACCACGGGTCGGGTTGTGCCGAGTGATGAATACCTCAGCGGCAACGTGCGCGAGAAGCTTCGCGTCGCGGAGGAAGCCGCGGCACGAGACCCCCGCTACAAGGTCAACGTCGAGCCGTTGCGAGCGGTCCAGCCGCAGCCGCTCAAGATTCACCAGATCCGATTCAGTCTCGCGGCGACATGGATGCCCACCCGCGTCGTCGAAGGATGGCTCGACCACCTGTTCTACCGCACTGGCGCCCCCGGTGCCGCCCGCGTCATCCGCGTGCCGGAGACCGGTCGTTGCATCGTGCAGTGGGATTCCCGCATCCGGGACGACGCGAAGAACACGGACACCCATGCCGGCGGCGGCGTGAAGGCTGCGCAGCTCATCGAAGATGCGCTCAACCTCAAGCTCTCCATCGCCTACGACGAGGAACACGATCCCAGTTCCGGCAAGACGCGTTACGTCAAGAACCCGCAGCGCACCGCCGCGGCCCAGGACGCTCAGCAGAAGCTCAAGGACGCCTACTACCAGTGGGCCCGCCGGTCCGACTTCACGCCAGAGATCGAAGCGGAATACAACGCGGTCCGCAACGCCTATCGCCAGCGGCATTGGGAAGCCGCCGACTTTCGCCACTTCCCAAACGCCTCCAACACGGTGGAGCTGCGGCCGCACCAGAAGACTTCGGTGGCGCGGAACATGGTGGAGAGCAACTTGATGGCCCATCCGGTCGGCAGCGGCAAAACCTATGTCTACGCGACCACCGCGATGGAGTGGAAGCGGCTGGGTCTGGCCAACAAGCCGGTGATCGCGGTCCTCAAATCCACGCTCGGACAGGTCGAGCACGCGTTCCGCACGCTCTATCCCCAGGCGCGACTGCTGGTGCCGCGCGAGAAGGATTTCTCCCGCGAAAACCGCGAGAAGCTATTGGCCCGCATCGCCACGTCGGATTGCGATGCCATCATCCTCACGCACGACAACCTCAACGGCATCCCGGATGACCCGCGGCGCGAGCGGGACTACATCAATGAACGGATCGCCGTTTTTGTCGAGTCCATCCGCAAGGCGACGGAGCTGGAGGGACGTGAGACACCCACGGTCAAGCAGCTTCGGCGCTCGAAGGACAAACTGGAAGCGCGCCTCCACGAACTCCAGGACCGCAAAACCGACAACAATCTGACCTTTGAGCAACTGGGCATTGATG
The DNA here is from genome assembly GCA_964426135.1 of uncultured Phycisphaeraceae bacterium. Lineage (GTDB taxonomy): Bacteria > Planctomycetota > Phycisphaerae > Phycisphaerales > Phycisphaeraceae > CAYRPN01. The sequence goes on from CAYRPN010000001.1 coordinate 143,264, forward strand.
GTGTCATCGTGGACGAAGCCCACATGTACAAGAAGCTGGAGTTCGAGACGCAGATGGACAACATCAAAGGATTGGACAAGGGCGCTTCACAGCGAAGCTCCAGTCTGGTGATGAAGGCCCGGTTCATTCAGGAAAAGACGGCCGGCCGCAATGTCGTGCTGGGCACGGGGACGCCCATCACCAACACGGTCGCCGAGATCTGGAACATGATGCGCTACGTCCGACCGGACCTGCTGGCCGATTACCGCGTCAGCAACTTCGACGAGTTTGCCACCGCGTTCACCGAGCCTGTCACCCAACTTGAGCAGACCGACACCGGCCAGTATCGGCACGTTACCCGGCTCGCTCGGTTCACCAACCTGCCGGAGTTGCAAACGCTCTTTCGCAGTGCTGGCGACGTGGTTGATCCGGACGCCCTGCACATCCCCAAGCCCGCGCTCGAGGGCGGCGCCCCCAAGACGATCACGATGCCGCAAACCGAACGAGTTCGCGAGTACATGCAGTACCTCATCCGCCGTTACGAAGCGTGGAACAAGCTCACCGGCCGCGAGAAGCGGGAGAACTCGTCCGAGCCTCTGGTCATCAACGGACTGGCGAAGAAAGCGGCGCTCGACATGCGGCTCATCGACCCGCTGCTGCCCGACGATTCCGGCTCGAAACTGAATCGCGTGGTGCAGGAGGTCTTCGCCCGCTGGCAGGCTGGCCGGGCGATCGCCAGCACACAGGTTCTCTTCGCCGACTCCTACCAGAGTCCGGGCAGCGAACCCATCCCCGGACAGTTCGACGACGAGGGCAACGTCGCCCGCCGCGCTATTCCAGAAGGCAGGCGGTTCAACGTATTCAAGGACATCAAGAGCAAGCTGGTCGCGCTCGGCGTGCCCGACGAGCAGATCGAGGACATCCACGACCACGACACCAACCGAAGGAAGATGCTCCTCTTCGAGCGGGTGAACCGAGGGGAGGTGAGGGTGATCATGGGCGGAACCGAGAAGCTGGGCACCGGCGTGAACATCCAGGCCAAGCTCAAAACGCTGCATCACATCGACGCGCCCTGGCGCCCGTCGGACATGGAGCAGCGAGAAGGCCGCATCTTGCGTCAGGGCAACAGCAACCCGACCGTCGAGATTCTTCGCTACGGCGTGGACCGCAGCTTCGACGCCAACGCCTACCAGCGGCTGGACACGAAGGAACGGTTCATCCGGTCGATCCTCAGTGGGACCAACACCGACCGCGAGGCGGAGGACGCAGGGGCCGAAGCGATTACCTCGTTCGCCGATGCCTTCGCCGCCATCAGTGGCAACCCGCTGGTCCGGGAGCGCTTCGACCTGGAAACCCGTATCCGGCACATGGAGCGTCTCCAGTATCAGTTCGAGGCGGACCAGAGCCAGTCGCGTGACAACCTGCGGCTCGCACGATCAGAAACAGAGTCGGCGGAGAAGATGGCCGCCGAGATTCGGCGGCGGGCCGTGGCGATCCAGCCGGCGTTCGCGGATGTGGAACACCTGAGAGTCGTCACCGCCGATGGTGCCGGCGAGGGCAAGGAGAACGGATGGCGTGTGTTGGATGACTTTGTCAGGAAGCACCTCCAAGCGGCGTCCGACCAGCTCGCGCAGCAACTCCTGCTGGACAGACAGCGCCGTGAAGTGCGGGATCATCGTCGCAACATCGCGATGCCGGCGGTGACCATCAACGGCCTCGCGGTACAGCTCGAAGCATTGATCCAGTATCGCGCGCCCGACGGCGCTATGCCCGAACGAATCTCCGAGCCGGAGATCCGCTACACGCTGCGAATCCCTGGCACGGACGTATGGAAGTCCGCCAACATCACAACGGGGCGAGGACTGGCCGAGTCAGTCGCCCGCCGGATCGCGGAGCTGGAGGACGAAGCCGGACGCCGGGACCGCATCGCCGAAACCAAGCGACGCCGCATCGTTGAACTGGCAGGTCTGCAAGACAGGGCGTTCACTCACACCGACGAACTCGCGCAACACCGGCAACGACTTGAAGAGGTCAAAGTCGAGCTTGAGAAGTCAACGAACGCCAAAGCCATTAAGAATGACGGCGGCGACGCGGCGGCAATCAATGGAGAGGAGGGAGACGGCAATGGGACTGTTTGAGTTGAACACCAAGGGGTTCAGGCAGGTGTTCGCGGATCGGTCCGTGAGCCGGATGGTCGAGGAACTGGTCGCCAACGCTTTCGATGAGAACGTCTCGCGCGTGGACGTGACCTTCGAGCACCTTGGGGGCCAGGACTACAAGCTGAACGTGACCGACGACAGCGCCACCGGCTTCGAGGATCTCCGCGACGCCTACACGGTCTTCGGACCATCCAAGAAGAAAGGAGATCCAACCAAGCGAGGACGGTTCTGTTTCGGAGAGAAATGGGTAATCGCGAGATGCCAGGAGGTCGTGATTACCAGCACCAGCGGCCGCGTCATTTTCGACGTCTCCAATGACAAACGCACCCATTCACCAAAGGCGACCGAACGTGGAACCGTCGTCGAGTGCCGCCTGAGAACGACCAAAGACGAGTACGTCAATGCGTGTGAGCGGCTAACGCGCATTCTAATCCCGCAGCGCATCACGCTTGCATTCAACGGACAAGCGCTTCCCAGCCGCAGCCCGCTACGCACCACCGAAGCCACTTTGCCCACGGAGTATGCCGACGAAAGCGGTGACTTGAGGCGGACAGAACGAAAGGCCCGCATTGACATCTATGAAGTCCACGCGGGAGAAGTGGCGAGTGTCTTCGAGCTTGGAATCCCGATCGTGGCGACGGGCGACGTGTTTCACTACGACGTGCGGCAGCGCGTCCCGCTCCCCATCAACCGCAACAATGTCCATCCGAGCTATCTGAAGCGGCTGCGCGGCTCAGTGCTCGACGCCACGGCCGACCTGTTGACGCCAGAACAGGCCGCGAACAAGGGCGTCACCGACGGCATTCCCGCAGCCATGCCTGAGACGCGAGTGGCCGTGATCACGGCCCGATTTGGGGAGAAGCGCTACGTCACCGACTTCAACCGCGAGGCCGGCGGAGAACTTTTCGCGGAAGGACACACACCTGTGCCGCCCAACGCCTTCGACGCGGAGACCTGGAAGGCGCTCAAGGCGGCCGGGGCCATCCACAGCGCCAACCAACTGCGACCGAAGCATTATGTTCCTGCGGTCCCGCTGCCAGAAGCACGCATTACACCCGCGATGCGGAAGTTCCGGGAGTTTGCCGAACTGCTGTGCCAACTGACGCTGAACAAGTCGATCGCGTTGTGGGCCTGGTCGGACAATCCCAACGCGGGAAATGCCGCGAGCTGCGGCCCTCACGGCGATGGCGCCATCGATATGGCGGTCAATGCAGGGACGCTCGGCGCGGAGTGGTTTAGCGACCAACCCGCGACCTGCCCGCGGAACATCGACCTCTTGATCCATGAGTTGGGCCACCACGCCGGCGCGATGGATTGCACCCGTGAGCACGCGGATGAAATGACCCGCATCGCAGCGACATTGGCGGTGCTGATGCTGACACGGCCAATGTTGTTCGACGACTACCGCTAGTTGGTCGAATCTATTACCCCGAGCATGACTCCTTGGGTGCCTGGTCGAGACCGTATTTTAATTCCACATCCACGTGGAACACTCGATTCATGGTACCGAGCGCGTTTTGGACGCACTGCGACGGCGGGCAGTGAACGCCGGGCATGTCACAGCAGCCGGGATCGCAGCACCAGCGGTCATCGACGATGAACTTGAATTCGTATTCTCCCGGAGACAGATTCAACGAGGTATTCCAGTTCCCCGTCTTGTCGTTCTTCATGGGGGTTTCGGTGCTGGACCAACCGTTGAAGGTTCCCGCAAGGAATACCTTCGATGCCCATGGTGCCTTGCAGGTAAACCTAACGGTCGGGGATTTCACCCCGACGGCTTTGGGAGGAGTTGTTGCCATGTTGATTCTCACTCGATGTTTGACCAACGACACGATAACGCTCTATCCCAAAGTTGGAACGCTTCAATCGGTGGCTCGGGTTCAATGCCGATCCGCCATATTTCGTTGAACCCGGACGCGCATCGCCGTCGTTCCGTTGGGTATGGGCGACGAGGATTCAGCCCGCGCTGTAGCTCGTGACACGGTGGACCCACCGATTCACTCGCTGCCCAATGCATTTTCGCTGGACGCTCCGGCAGTGGCGGCGGCTTTAGCAACCCAACTGGATCAGGGTCTGTCCAACGATGAAGCGGTTCGCCGCCAGACCTCGGACGGTTTCAACGAACTGACTGAAGCACCGCGGACACCGGCGTGGAAGCGGTTTGCCAGTCATTTCCTTGAGCTGGTGATCATCATTCTGATCGTGGCGGCGGTCATTTCCGCCCTGCTGGGTGAGTGGACGGATGCTCTAGCAATCCTCGCGATCGTGCTGCTCAACGGCATCCTTGGTTTCGTTCAGGAAAGCCGGGCGGAGCAGGCGCTGGCGTCTCTGCGGAAACTCTCCTCGCCGCTGTCGAAGGTCATCCGGGGCGGGGTGCCCGCGTCGATTCCGGCACGTGAACTGGTTCCCGGTGACCGCGTGGAACTGGAAGCAGGCGATTACGTGCCTGCCGATGTCCGCCTGATTCGTGCATTCGGGTGCAGCGCTCAGGAAGCTGCACTGACGGGTGAATCCACGGCAGTGCAGAAGGAACCGGAGGCTGTATTGCCAGCCACGACGGCGTTGGGTGATCGCCGCAACATGGCCTACATGGCGACCATCATCACGGCAGGCAAAGCCAGCGCGATCGTCGCCGCCACGGGCATGGAGACGGAGCTGGGCAAGATCGCGGGACTGCTCGAAGCCCAGGAGAACGAGCCGACGCCGCTTCAACGCCGGCTCGCCGAACTCGGCAAGGTGATGGCGATCGCGTGCCTTGGGATCGTCGCGTTGGTGGCGACGCTTCAACTGCTGCGTGGCGGGGGCTTTCTCGAAGTATTTATGCTGGCCGTCAGCCTCGCGGTGGCGGCGGTGCCCGAGGGATTGCCGGCGGTCGTCACGGTCGCTTTGGCGCTGGGCTTGCAGCGCATGGTCAAACGCAACGCGCTGATCCGCAAACTGCCAAGCGTGGAGACGCTCGGATGCGTCAGTGTGATCTGCTCGGACAAGACCGGCACGCTGACTCGCAACGAAATGACCGTGCGGGAGATCGTCACACCCTCGATGGGCTACCGTGTGGCCGGCATCGGGTACACACCCAAAGGTGATTTCGAGGCAGGTGGGAAGCGCGTTGATCCAGCGGCGCACGCAGACTTGCGGCAAGCGCTCACCGCCGCCACGTGGTGCAACAGTGCGCGTTTGACATCGAAAGCCGACGGCTGGCAGGTCGTCGGCGATCCGACCGAAGGCGCGCTTCTGGTCGCGGCGATGAAGGCCGGGCTCGGGATCGAACGAAGTCATGATCAAGGAGAGATTCTGTTTGAAATTCCGTTCGACTCGGATCGCAAGGCGATGTCCGCGGTGGTACGTCAAGGCGACGGCGCGACGATGTTCACCAAGGGCGCCCCCGAAGTCGTGCTCAGACTTTGCACCGAAGAACTTCAAGATCGCCCGGTGCCCCTTTCGGAGGAACGACGCGCAGAGATTCTGAATGCCAGCACCGACATGGCGTCTCGGGCGCTCCGCGTTTTAGGGCTTGCGTACCGGCCGGTGGCCGTCGGCGGGCCTGCGGATTACTGCGAGGAGAAGCTGGTCTTCGCCGGGCTTGTCGGCATGATCGATCCCCCGCGCGATGAAGTGAAACAGGCTGTGGCGACTTGCCATGAGGCTGGCATTCGGCCGGTCATGATCACCGGCGATCATCCGGCCACGGCGCTGGCCATTGCCAAAGAGCTTCACATCGCTGACGCCGACAGCCGGGTCGTCACGGGCCATGAGATCGGAGAACTCTCCGATGAAGAGCTTGCCGGGCAGGTCGAGCAGATCAGCGTTTACGCCCGTGTCTCCGCCGAGCACAAGCTGCGGGTGGTGCGGGCCTGGCGATCGCGCGGGCAGGTTGTTGCGATGACCGGCGACGGCGTCAACGATGCCCCGGCGGTGAAGGAGGCCGACATCGGCATCGCAATGGGAGTGACCGGCACGGATGTGACCAAGGACGCATCCGACATGGTGCTCATGGATGACAACTTCGCGTCGATCGTGGCGGCGGTCGAGGAAGGCCGCTGCATCTACGCCAACATCCAGAAGGTCATTCAATACCTCCTGTCATGCAATGTTGGGGAGATTCTGCTGATGCTGGTGGCGAGTCTTGCGGGCTGGCCCGCGCCGCTGATTCCGGTGCAACTGCTCTGGATCAATCTGGTGACCGATGGGTTGCCGGCACTGGCCCTTTCCTTTGAGCCGGCGGAGCCCGGCATCATGAAGCGTCGCCCTCGTCCGGCGAAGGAGTCGATTCTCACCTGGCGGACGGGCGGTTCTATCCTGTTCCAAGGCGCGCTGGTCGCCGCCGCCACACTGACCGCATTTGGGATCGTCTATGGCCAATACCCGGACGATCCAGGTAAGGCTCGAACCGTCGCCTTCTGCGTGCTCGTTTACGGCGAGCTGTTGCGAGCGTTTGTTGCTCGCAGCGAGTCGATTCCGCTTTGGCGGCTTGGATTCTTCAGCAACATGCCGCTGATGGGCGCGATCGCGCTGTCGGTTCTCTTGCAGATGAGCGTCGTGACCATGCCCTTTGCCCGTCCGTTCTTTGAGTCGGCAGAGCATTTTGGAACCGAATGGCTGCTGATCGTGTTGCTCGCGCCGCTTCCGGCGGTTGTCATCGAGTTGACCAAGTTCATCAAGCGGGGCTCCATCGAGGCCCTTGAGCGAGGTGTGACATGAAACCCAATGCGAAATGGATACCCAGGACGCTTTTGATCGTCGCGGTGATTGCTGTCGCTTTCGCGGTGATGTGGTGGTGGCCGGTCAAGGCCGCGACGCCGGCCGAAGCCGCGATCGATCACAGCAAGCACGTTGCCGACAAGGAGCGACCGGGGCAAGTCGCTGCCGAGCCCGTCGCCTATCGCGAGTTGTGGCGGGAGCTGCGCACCGTCGGCAAGATTAGCTACAACGAATCCCGCGTCGCCTACATCGCGGCGCGCATCAACGGTCGCATCGACCGTGTCTATGCCGACTTCACGGGCATCCAGGTCAAGAAGGGCGACCACCTCGTTGACATCTACAGCCCCGATCTTTACTCGGCCCAGAGCGAACTGCATATCGCACTCGACGCGCTGGAGAAGGCCAAGGAAGATCGGCCCTTCGCCGAGTCACGGGTGGACGGCTCGCGCACGAAACTTCGCTTGTGGGGGTTTCTGCCCGAGCAGATCGAGCAGATCGAAAAGACGCGCAAGATTGCCACGCACCTGACCATCTTTGCTCCCATTGGCGGCACGGTCATCGAGAAGAACATCCGCGAGGGACAGTACGTGAAGGAGGGCGATCAGCTCTATCGCGTCGCTGACCTTGATCCCGTATGGCTCCTTCTGGACGTGTACGAGTATGACCTGGCGTGGGTCCGGGTCGGTCAGGCGGTGGATGTGACGGTCGAGGCGTATCCCGGCGAAACGTTCCGCGGCGTGGTCACGTTCATCGACCCGTTCCTCGATGACGCGACGCGCACGGTCAAGGTGCGGGTGAACCTGAAGAATCCGGATCGTCGGCTCAAGCCCGCGATGTACGCCTCCGCGATGATTCGCGTCCGGTTGCGGTCAGATGGATTCCCCGAAGCGACCGGACTGGAGGGGAAGTTCATCTGCCCGATGCACCCGGAGATCGTGGCGGACAAGGCGGGCAAATGCACGATCTGCGAGATGCAACTGGAGCGTGTGCCCGACGCGCCGAAATCCGCTGCGCCCGCGTCGCCGCAGGCGGGCAAGGTGCTCGCGGTACCGGCCTCGGCCATGCTCGATACGGGCAAACGCAAGCTCGTCTACCGCGCCGTGGCGAAAGGCGGCTACGAGCCAGTTGACATCACCGTCGGCCCGCGTGCCGAGGCCAAGGATGCGCAGGGCAAGTCGATTGTTTATTACCCCATTCTCCGTGGTCTCTCTGAGGGCGACATGATTGTCACCCGTGGCGGTTTCTTGCTCGACAGCCAGCGGCAGATCGACGGGTTGCCCAGCCTGCTCTTTCCCGAAGGCCAGGCGGGAGCCAGCCTCCACAATCACGGCGGCGCGACACCAACTTCCCCGCCGAAAACGAAACCTCCCGGCGGCGAGCACAAGCACTAAAAGGAGTCAGAGACGTGATCAACTGGCTCATCGACTGGTGTCTCAACAATCGCTTCCTCGTGCTGCTGGCGATGGTCGTTTTACTCTGCGCCGGATGGTTCGCGCTGATCAACACGCCCGTTGATGCGATCCCCGACATCGGCGAGAAGCAGGTGATTGTGTTTGCCGACTGGCCCGGCCGGTCGCCGCAGGATGTCGAAGACCAGGTGACCTATCCGCTAACCGTCAGCCTCCAAGGCACGCCGATGGTCAAGAGCATCCGATCGGCATCGGGCTTCGGATTCTCGATGGTGTTCGTCATCTTCCGCGATGAAGCGGACTACTACTGGGCTCGTTCGCGCGTACTGGAGCGGATGGGGACGGCCACGCTGCCCGACGGCGTCAAGCCCGTTCTCGGCCCGGACGCGACAGCGCTTGGCCAGATCTATTGGTACACGCTGGAAGCCGATGGCGCGGACCTGGGGCAGCTTCGTTCGCTCCAGGACTGGTATGTGCGCTACCGGTTGCAATCGGTCGAAGGCGTGTCGGAAGTCGCCAGTGTCGGCGGGTTCGTCAAGCAGTACCAGATTGACGTTCACCCGGACAAGCTGCGCGCCCACCGCGTGTCGCTGCCGGAGGTGTACGAGGCGGTGCGGCGAAGCAACATCGATGTGGGCGCGAAAGTGATTGAGAACCAGGGCCTGGAGTTCTTTGTTCGCGGCGTGGGGTTCGTGAAGAACGTGACCGACGTGGAGAACATTGTCATCCGCCAGGAGGGCGGCACGCCGATCTTCGTGAAGAACGTGGCGACGGTGCAGCTTGGCCCCGATTTCCGTCGCGGGGCGCTCGACAAGGCGGGGCGCGAGGCGGTCGGCGGCGTCGTGGTGATGCGATACGGCGAGAACCCGCTGCGCGTGCTGGAGCGCGTGAAGCAGAAGATCGCCGAGATCGAGCCTGGCCTGCGCATCACGCTTGCCAACGGCCAACAGGTGCCGGCCCGAATCGTGCCGTTCTACGACCGCACGGACATCGTGTACGAAACGATGGACACGCTGCGCACCGCCCTGAGCGAAGAGGCGCTGGTCGCGGGCATCATCGTCATCATCTTCCTGCTGCACGTCCGCTCATCACTGGCGATCCTCCCGACGCTGCCTTTGTCGCTGGCGATCAGTTTCATCGTGATGTACCTGATGGGCGTGGACAGCAACATCATGTCGCTGGCGGGTCTGGCGATCGCCATCGGTGACGTGGCCGACATGGGCATCATCATGACGGAGAACATTTATCGCCGGCTGGCACACGAGCCGGACCGCCCGCGTCTCGATGTGGTGCGTGATGGAGCCAAGGAAGTCGGCGGCGCGATCGTGACGGCGGTGTCGAACACGATCATCTCGTTCATCCCGGTCTTCGCGCTTGCCGACCAGGAAGGCAAGATGTTCAAGCCGCTGGCGTACACGAAGACGTTCGCCATTGGCGCATCGGTAGTGTTGGCGCTCACCCTGGTCCCGATGCTGTGCTACTACCTGCTGCGGCCGGGAAGCTGGACGCGATACCGTGCCGCCCTCTACGCCTGCATCGGCGGCGGCATCGCAATGGTGCTGGCACGCGCCGCCATCGTCCTCGGCATGAATGAGCCGTCACGGTTCACCGGCTGGCCCACGGCCATTGCCATCGGCGTCATGGTCGGCGCAGGTATCTATCGCATCGGCCGCGAGCGTCTCCTGCCCTTGGAAGAAAACATTGTCTCACGCGGCATTCTCGCTGTATACCGGCCCGCCCTGCGCTGGGTGCTGACGCACAAGCTCACGTTCCTGTGCCTGCCGATCGCCCTGAGCATCCTGGGTTTGTCCATCTGGCTCGGCTTCGCCCGGGTCGCGTCGCCGGTGCGTGCTGGCCTCGCGCTGGTAGGAATCGAAGTGGAGAACACCGCCGCCTGGCAACGGCTGTCGCAGAGGTTCCCCGGTATTGGCCGCGAGTTCATGCCGCCACTCGATGAAGGCTCACTGCTTTACATGCCGACGCTCCTGCCTTCCGCCTCGCTGACGGAGGTGCAGCAGGTCATCGCTCAGCAGGACGCGGCCATCGCTTCGGTGCCGGAGGTCGAGCACGTCGTGGGCAAGATCGGGCGTGCCGAATCCGCGCTCGACCCCGCGCCCATTGGGATGATCGAGACGATCATCATTCTGAAGCCCGAGAAAGAATGGCGCATGGTTGACGATGGCGATGGCGGTCAGCGCCGCATCACCAAGCAGGAAATCCTCCGCGAACTTCAGGACAAGACTCATGTCCCCGGCGTGCTGCCTACGTGGCTTCAGCCGATTCAAACCCGCATCGCCATGCTCCAGTCTGGATTCCGCGCCATGATGGGGGTGAAGATTTACGGGTCAGACCCCAAGGAGATCGAGCGCATCGGCTTGCAGATGGAGCAGATTCTGCGAAACGTGGAGGGCGCTACCGATGTCGTGGCCGATCGCATCGTCGGCAAGCCGTATGTCGAGTTCGAGATCGACCGCGAAGCCGCCGCCCGCTACGGCGTCAGCATCCGCGATGTGCAGGACATCATCGAGACCGCCATTGGCGGCGAGAACCTCACCACCAGTGTCGAAGGACGAGAACGCTACCCGTTGCGGGTGCGCTACCTCCGCGAGCTGCGCGAGAACTTCGATGATCTCCAGCGCGTGCTGGTTCCCACTTCGACCGGCGCTCACATCCCAATCGGGCAGGTGACGAAGATTCGGTTCACCATCGGTCCGCAGGAACTCAAGAGCGAGAATGGCCTGCTCGTCGGTTATGTCACCATGAACACGCGCGATCGCGATGAAGTGAGCGTCGTTGAGGAAGCTGAGCGGCTGCTGCGAGCCGAGCGTCAGCGGAGCGATGAGCTGATCGCCGCAGGCCGGCATGAAGAAGCGACGCTGGTCGTGCCGCCGGGCTACGACTGGGAGTGGGCCGGGCAGTTTGAGAACCAGCGCCGCGCCATGGCTCGCCTTTCCTGGCTGGTGCCGGTGGTGCTGTTCTCCATGTTCGTCATGATCTACCTGGGCCTAGGCAAGTGGTGGCTCGCGTTCATCGTCTTCTTCGGCATCATCGTGTCGGCCGCCGGCGGATTCATCGTGCTAAGTTTCTGGGGATCGAACGTGAGCGTGGCGGTGTGGGTCGGATTCATCGCGCTCTTCGGCGTCGTCGATGACAGCAGCGTGGTCATGCTCGTCTTCCTGGAGCAAAAGTTCAAAGACCGCGCTGTGACGACGGTGGAACAGGTCCGCGAGCTCGTCCTCGAAGCCGGCAGCCAGCGCGTTCGCCCACTGCTGATGTCCACCGCCACCACCGTATTTGGACTGTTGCCCGTGTTCCTGACGCAGGGTCGCGGCTCCGACGTGATGCAGCCGATGGCGATTCCCAGCGTCGGCGGCATGGCGGTGCAACTGATCACGCTCTTCATAGCGCCCTGCATCTACTGCATGGTGCAGGAGGCCAGGGTGAGGCGGCTCATGAGAACTGCCGCACCGGTGAGCCATTGATCGGACGACGAACTTGAGGCCCACTATGCGATATCGCCTGCATGCCATCGTTCCGCTGTTGCTTCTGTCAGGCTGCGTTTCGGTCGATCCGACGCCGGACATTCAGCGCGCCCAGGCCTTGCTCAAGGAACGGTCGGGACTAGATGCTGGCTGGCTGTTGCCGTGGGACGGCCCCGTAAGCGGCTGGGATGGATCATCACATTGACGCTGCACGACGCCACGGTGATTGCGCTGCGACACAACCGCGAGATTCGTGCCGAGGTTGAAGAGATCGCGCGCAGCCGGGCGGACCTCGCGCAGGCGGGGTTGCTGCCGAATCCAATGCTGAGCGTGGCCGTGCGGTTCCCCAACGAAGGCGTCACCGCCGTCGGCAGGAGCCTGATGCAGGAGTTCACGGCCCTATGGCTGCGACCGGCGAAAATGGGCGGGGCCGTCTGTTATACCGAGCACGAGCACTTCGGAGACAGTCGATTGATATGGCACGGACGGCGGGCCTAACGAAGAGTCACCCCCGACCACTCTCCGTTCAGCACAAGGCGGGAACCTGAGCGCTCGATGTCGGGCAATAATCTCCATCGTCAGTCGCGATGGTTGCGGCATTCTCTTTCGTCAGCCAACCGTTCCGCATCGCCGTCCCAAGAAGCGAATCGCGGAGCATCAGCCGGCCTCGATGGGCGCGGGATTTCACAGTGCCTACCGGGACTTGCAGAACCCTTGCCGTTTCCTCCTGGCCCAGCCCCTCCACGTCCACCAGAAGCAGCGTCCACCGGATGGCCTGGGGCAGACTTTGCAGCGCCGCGATGATCTGCCGGTCGCTGAATCGTTCCATCAGCGCATCCGGGGCGCAGGGCCAGATCGCCGCGGAATCCTGTGGCAGGCAGGTGATCTCGTCCAGGAGCCGTGAGTCGTGTGTTGTCGTGACAGGTCGCCGCCGCCGAGCCCGCAGGCGGTCGATGAAGGTTCGTCGGAGGATGGTCATGAGCCATGCCTTGGCGTCCGTGCCTTCCTTGAACATTCGGATCGCCTCCAGCGCTTTGAGCATGGTGTCCTGCACGAGGTCCTCAGCATCGGCGATGCTGGCCACGAGGCAGTGGGCCGTGCGTAGCAGCGCGGGCAGGTGCGGTAGGCAATGCCGCCGGAATCGCTCGCACTCCGGGACCGAGGGCGGCACGGACATCCTGGATGGGCGTGGCATGGGTTGACTCCTCGTTGTACGTCAACCGTTGGATGACCTGCCTTGGGCGTTCCTTCCCCGAGAATCGCCGAACGAGTCGCCGGGGTTTCCCCGATGCTTGCAGGTCCGGACCACGGCTGACGACGTGTCAACGGCGGAAAGTTCGGCTCATCGGATTGAACCATCGCCCGGATATGGTTCGTTCAGCATGGAGATGACTACGAACTCGTGGCTCAATGTCATTTGGCAGACCGTAAGAGATGGAGCCGCGCACGATGAACGACAAATATCGCAAGGACGATGGGTTGGATCAGGCAGTACGCGACCGGCTGCGCCGTCTGGCCGACGCGCCGGTCGATGTGGCACGCCTGAAGGGGCGACTTCTGCGGAAGCTGGCTTGCGCCCGCCGTGCTGCCGCGACAGCCCGCCAGGGGGCCAGTCGAAGAAACCTTGATGAGAGGGTCGAGCCTTGGTGATTGGGTCGAATCAGCGGACGTTCAGAGCCGACACAAGCACGGGAAGTTCGGTCTTGGGCTGCAAGGTGGAAAATACACACACGCAGAACCCCGGTCGCTCCAGGTGCGCCAGCCGCCAGGTGCCCATTTCAACCATATGCTCGCGGTGCGAGCCGAGGTCATAGCCGTGATCGCAGTGCCACTTGCCGTGGAGCTTCTTGATGTCGGGAGGGCACTGGATGATGACCATGCCGGGGCCGGTGTCTTTGTAAACGAAGCAATAGGCGGGTTTATCCTCGACCATGAAGCGATACGTCTGCACGAGTCGACGTCCCTGCGCCTGTGGACCGAGCGGATCGAAACGCAGTTGAGCAGTGGGCGGCACGTCCGCCGGCTCGGCCCCGACGCTGCGAAGGAAATCCGTCAGGCCCGCGTCCAGGCTGGATTCCTGGGCATTCAGCAGCGGCTCAAAATCGACGGTGCCCGCGTAGGTGTTTCGCTCGATCAGGCCGATGCTCAGAACACCGATCAGCGCCAGCCCGATGCAGGCTGCCGCGGCGAGGCGGGCGTGGCGACGAATCCAGCCGATGACAGATCGCCCTGTGCGCGGCTCGGCGTTCACGGCGCGAGCTGCCGACTTGTCGAGCTTTGCCTCCAACTTCGACCAAGGTGGAACCGCCAGCGGTATCTGCGGAATCCGTGCAACGCGGCTGGTCAGAGCCCGAAGCTCGGCGGCCTCGGCTGCCAGCGCGGGATCAGCCTGCATCGCCCGCTCGACTTCGGCGGCATCGTCAGGCGACAGTTCGCCGTCGAGCCACAGTCCGATGCGCTCTCGACTGTCGTTAGGTTGTGACGATTGAGGGCTCATGGCAAACCCTCCACTCCAGGGTTGACGGAAACGGCTGTGTGACGGTATCCCGGCTCGTCATTTGGATGCTCGACGGCCCGCGTTACTTCCACTGCCAGCCGTCCGTTGATCATGATTTCCTTGAGTTCGGCACGGGCACGATTCAAGCGGCTGGCAACGGTGCCCACCGCGATGCCAAGCTGATCGGCGATCTGCGCGTAGTCCAGGCCATCGCGATACTTGAGCAGCAGAATCAGGCGATGCTCCGGCACCATCGCCGCCATCGCGACCTGCACGGACTCGACATCTTCAGGTGTTTCGGATTGTGCGGCGCTTGCAGCATCCACGCCGTCAGGCAGGGACACCGGCATACGCTTTCGTCGCCGCAGGTACTGCAGCGCTTCGTTAACCGCCAGCCGATGCAGCCATGTCGAAAACTGGCTGTCGCCCCGGAACGATGCGATGCTGGCGAACGCCTTGAGAAACGAGTCGTGCATCACATCGCCCGCGGCGTCCGCGTCCTGCACCACGGCATGGATCACCGCCAGCAGGCGAGCCGCATGCTGCTCGTAGCACAGGCGCTGGGCCTCGCGGTCCCCTTGGCGCAAGGCGGATAACCATGCGGAATCTTCGGCCATGCAGCCATTCTACTGCGATCCACGGATCGCGGTTCGTGTGCCGGTGCAACCAAGACTGCCGCGATCACTCGACAAACTTTGACACCTGATCGAACGTGAAGTTGTAAAGGTCCGGTCGATCCTTGCCTTCGAATCTCAAGCGGACCGTCACGTCGATCGGCGGCGTCATCCCGCCGGGAATGGTCGCCAGCAGATACGCTCCATTGGGCGCGGCGGCGAACTGCACTTTGACCGGCACGCCTATCGCCTTGCGCTCGGTATCGACGCGAACCACTTCGATGTAGGAGCCTTCCACGAACGGTACGGCCGGGATCGGCTTGGTGTGGTCGTTGTAGAGATAGAGCCGAAATTCGTCCGCTTTGGGCAGCACACCCTCCAGGTGGTGCCAGTTGTTGGAGGCCATGAACAGAAGGCCGCCGTGCTTGGGGCTGTGATCAGCGTGAGCGCTCTGCGGGTGTTTCAGCTTCATTTCACAGATCGGGCACTTCCCGGGCTTGGCGTAGACCTTGTCCTTTTCGCAGCGCATCGGGCAGAGGAACACCTCCGCGAAGCTGGCGGCATCCACCTGGAACAAGGTGCGATACGCCTTGCCGTCGATCTTCGGATGCAGCGTCGCCTCGAACGCCTTGGCCCCGATCAAGTCGGCGTGCGTTCCCGCGAAGCGCGACGTCTTGCCTTTTGGATCACCTTCCTGCGGGATCGGGGCGAGATTCACCGCGATGAAGTCATCGAAATCCTGCTGGTCCGTTCGCTTCACCTGAATCTTCATTGGCTGGGCTTCGACCGGATAGGCGACCTGCTCGTTGTCGCCGAGGGTGTAAAACGTGATCGTGCCGTTCTTGGCGTCGAAAGTTAGTTCGACGTGGTTCTGGCCGACGGTCTTGACGATTCCGCCATGCGGCGCGACGTGGGAGTGGCCCTCGCCGCCGGCTTTCTGGCCGTTCTGCGGCGTCGCGCTGTCAGAAGGTTTGCCGGCGTGGGACTGATCGCCGTTTCCGCAGCCGACGCCGAAAGCCACGAACGCAAGAGACATCAAGGCAAAGCAGTAGCGAAGCATGACAAACTCCTTGAAGATGACCCCAGGCTGACTTGGAGGGAATCACAACGAGCGTCACTTCTTGTGATCGTGCTCGGCATGGGTTTTCGCGTGCTTCTTGAGTTTCTCGAAGAGCGGGAGCATGGCCGCATGAGCCTTCCTGGTTTCTTCGAGGTTGCCCTTGTCCGAGGCGGTGTGGGCGGCATCGGCGGCTTTGGCGAGATCCTTGGACGTGAGATTCACTTCCTTCACCGCGTCCTTGGGCACGCCGCTGCCTTCCTTGAGCGCCAACTGCGGCAACACCTTGCAGACCGCCACGATCGCATCGGCGTCATCGTGTACCTGTTTGAGCTTGCCTCCTTCCACCAGCTGCTTGATCTTTTCCAGAGAATGGTGGATCTGACCCACTGCCGCCGAGTAGTTGTCCGCAACCTTGGTGTCGTGCTTGTGGTCGTGATCCTTGTCCTTGTCTGCGAAGGCGGCGGGCGCGACCAGTGCGGCCAGCAATAGTGCGGGCATGACGAGTGATTTCACAAGAGACAACATGGAGGTTCCTTTCAACTTGAGGTTTAGAACTCGGTAGGGCTCGTGTCCGTTACTTCGATGTCCGCGTCCTCTGTTTCTTCCACGAAGTCGGAAAAAATCTTTCGGGAAGAATCGGCCTTTGTGGAGCATCCAAACCCGGTGAGAGCCGCCGCTCGTTGTCGGGTTGCGAGTCACTGCCGTTCCTTGATATCGCGAGGTACAACCATGTCGCCACGAACCGCGTCCGTCGGCATTACCGCCATCGTCGTTCTCATCTTTGCAGCGCTGTTGCCCGCCCATGAAGGCCACGACCACGGCGGCGGGCAGGGCAAGGTGTACGACCCGGACGCGCCGCGCACCGTCTCGCCGGAGACGGCAGCAACCATCGGTCTCAAGACCGTTGAGGTGGACTTTGGCCCGGTGGAAGAAGCGGTTGAACTGACCGGCGTGGTCAAGGCTGTTCCCGATCGTCATCACGTGTTGACGTCGAGGACGGCGGGCCGCATCGTCGTGGTCCACGTCCAGGCCGGCGACCGGGTAAAGTCCGGCGACATCCTGGTGGAAATCGACTCGCCGGAACAGGCCCGCAACATTTTCGAGGCCCGCAAGATCGAAGCGGACTACCAGAAACTCCTGGTCGAATCGACGCGGGCCACCGGAAAAATCGAGCAGTTGACGGTGGAGATGCAGACCGCTGAGCAGGCGGCGGAGCTTGCCGACGCTGAGGTCAAACGGCTGGAGACGGCCGGGCAGGCGGTGTCGCTCAATCTGCTCAGTGAGAAAAAGACCGTTGCCATCCAGTCGCGAGGACAGGCCAGGCTCAGGAAGGTCGAGATGGATCTGGCCCGCAAGGAAGCAGAAGCCCTGACCAATCAGGCCAGTGCCCTGCGTCTGTCGCGTGATGCTTTACTCGCGGTCAGCAACATCGACCCGCAGCAGGCGGAGATCGTCCTGCCCGGCGGTCCGCCGAAACCAGGCACGAATCCAGGAGCAAATCCGGAAGCAGCCTTGAACCTCATCCGTCTGCGCTCGCCGATTGAAGGCGTCGTCGTCGCCCGCACCGTCCGCCCCGGCCAGGGTATCGCCGCCGGCGAGACCCTTCTGGAAGTGGCTGATCACAACCAGATGCAGATCGAAGGCGAAGTGCCTGAATCGCTATTGCCGCGACTGACGAAAGTGCCGCAGGCCGACGTCCGCATCCGCCTCGAAGCCCAGCAAGATCGCGTGGTGCCGGGCAAGGTTCGGTTCATCAGCCCGACGATCGACCCCAACAAGCGCACCGCCCACCTCCAGATTGTCGCGGACAACACCGACGGGTTCCTGCGGGAAGGCGCGTACGTGAACCTGGCGGTGGTTCTGCGCAAGACGAAGGACGCCGTGGTCGTGCCCAAGTCGGCGGTGCTGGAAGATGGGCCGCGGGTTTTCGTCTACGTCAAGGACGGCGACGTCTACAAGAAACAGGACATTCAACCCGGCGCGGTGAACGACCAGATTATCGAGGTGCTCAAGGGGCTCGCCCCCGGCGATGTGGTCGTCGCCCAGGGAGCGTACAGCCTGACGCAATTGCGTCCCAAGGCCGTAGCCAAACCTTCCACACCGGCCGCCAAGAAGCCGGCCAGTGACGGCCATGACCACGAGCATTGAGCGTGCCCCAACCAGGCATGACCAGCAACGCAGTCAAAGCCTTCTTCATTGCAGAATTGATTCTTCGAGTCCTTCTTCATGCTCAATGCAATCATTCGATTCTCGCTGCACAACCGCGTCATCGTGCTGGTGGCGGCGCTGCTGCTGTCGGTCTACGGCCTTTATACCGCACTGACACTGCCCACCGACGTGCTGCCGGACCTCAATCGCCCGACCGTGACGATCATGACCGAGGCCGCCGGATTGGCACCGGAAGAAGTTGAAACGCAGGTGACCTACCACATCGAGACGGCGATGAACGGCTCGCCGGGGGTCGAGCGCGTCCGCAGCGTCAGCGGGCTGGGATTGTCGGTCGTCTATGTCGAGTTCACGTGGGAGACTGATCTGCGATTCGATCGCCAGGTTGTGGCCGAGCGTCTCTCCGAAGTGCAGGAGAAACTGCCCGAGGGCGTCGTGCCGCGGATGGGGCCGATCAGCAGCATCATGGGCGAGATCATGCTCGTGGGCGTGCGTAGCGACAGCCTAAGTCCGATGGAGGTGCGCAGCCTCGCCGAGTGGGTAATCCGCCCGTCGCTCCTGAGTCTGTCAGGCGTCAGCCAGGTGACGGTCATGGGCGGTGAACTTCGTCAGTTCAAAGTCTTCGCCGATCCGGAGAAACTGCGCCGCTACGACCTCACGCTGGAAGACCTGGAGAAGAAGCTGTCCGCCAGCAACCAGAACACCGGCGGCGGCTTCCTGGTCGGGCCGAATCAGGAGCTGGTCGTCCGCAACATCGGCCGTGTCAGGACGATTCAAGATATTGAGAGCACGCTTGTCGCCACCCGCAAGGGCGACCATCCCGGCCCCGTCCAGCCGGTGCTGGTGAAAGATGTGGCCAACGTGAAGGAGGGCGGAGCGTCGGTCAAGCGCGGTGACGGCAGCATGAACACCAGACCGGCGGTGATCATGGCGGTACAGAAGCAGCCTGGAGCGGACACCCGCGAACTGACGGCGAGGATCGACGAAGCAATCGCCGGTCTGCGGACCAGCCTGCCGAAGGATCTGATCGTCAATGCCGATCTGTTCCGACAGTCGCATTTCATCAAGGCCGCGATCGACAACGTTGTCGAGGCCTTGCGCGACGGGACCATACTGGTCGTCATCATTCTCGTGCTCTTCTTGATGAATGTACGCACGACTTTCATCACGCTTACCGCTATTCCGCTGAGCCTGCTGGTGACCGCCCTGGTGTTCCATTCTCTGGGACTGTCCATCAACACGATGACGCTTGGCGGCATCGCGGTGGCGGTGGGCGAACTGGTGGATGATGCCATCGTCGATGTCGAGAACGTTTTCCGCCGCTTGCGGGAGAACCGGCACGCGGCCAATCCACGTTCCTCGTTGACCGTCGTCTACGAAGCCTCCAGCGAAGTACGCAACTCGATCGTTTACGGCACGATGATCGTGCTGCTCGTATTCATTCCGCTCTTCGCCCTGCCCGGCATCGAAGGCCGGCTGTTCAAGCCGCTGGCCATCGGATACGTCGTCAGCATCCTCGCCTCTCTGGCGGTGTCGATGACCGTTACGCCGGCGTTGTGCTCCTTTCTTCTGCCGACGCTCAAACGGCTCAAGGAAGAAAAGGACGGCCCGGTGCTGCGTTTTTGCAAGCTGATGGCGAGGGGAGCGTATGCCGTCACGCTGCCACGGCCTTGGATCGTCGTGGGGGTGTGCATTGCCCTGGTGGCCGGCGCGGGATTCGTCGTCGCACGCATGGGCGCGGATTTCCTGCCGCCATTCAACGAGGGTACGGCGACCATTTCCGTCTTTGCTACGCCCGGCACGTCGCTGGTGGAGTCCAACCGACTGGGCCGGCAGGCGGAGGAAATGTTGCTTTCCGTTCCGGAAGTCAAAAGTGTGGGGCGACGCACAGGCCGCGCCGAGCAAGACGAACACGCCGAGGGCGTTCACAGCAGTGAACTGGACGTGGATTTCTGGACGGCGGAGGATGCGAAGGAGCCAGACAAACACGTCACCTTTGATGGCCGTCGCGCCCCCAAGACGGTGCGTTCCAAGCCGCAGGTGCTCGCCGAGATTGACGAGAAACTCGCCACCCTCGAAGGCGTCGCCGTTGCCATCGGCCAGCCCATCAGCCACCGCATCGACCACCTGCTCTCGGGCGTGCGAGCCCAGGTAGCCGTCAAGGTTTTCGGGGACGACCTGAACACGCTGCGGAGCCTTGCCGATCGGGTCCACGGCGCGATGGATGGCATTCCCGGCGTCGTCGATCTGCAAGTCGAACAGCAGGTGCAGGTGCCCCAGCTTCATCTCAAGGTTAAGCGCGAACAGGCTGCCCGCGTCGGGTTTGAGGTGGGCGCGCTGACCGACGCCCTCGAAACCGCTCTCAAGGGTAAGGTGGTCGGACAGGTGCTCGATGGCCAGCGCAGTTTTGATCTGGTGCTTCAACTTGACGAGAGCTACCGCAATGACCTTGCCAGACTCAGCGACATGCGACTCGTCTCACCGACGGGCGCGGTGGTGCTGCTATCAGATGTGGCGGCCATTGATCGAACCTACGGCCCCAATCAGATTGGCCGTGAAGGTATACGGCGCCGCATCATCATCCAGTGCAACGTCAGAGGCCGGGATCTGGGCACCACGGTCGCCGAAATCAAAGAAAGCATCGACAGTGACATCGTCTTGCCGCAGGGATACACGATGTCCATCGGCGGACAGTTCGAGAGCCAGCAGAACGCCACCCGCATCATGCTGATCCTCGGCAGCCTGAGCCTCGTAGCGATGTTCTTCCTGCTTTACAATCATTTCCGGTCGGTGGTGATGGTGTTGCAGGTCATGCTAAACATCCCGTTCGCCTTCATCGGCAGCGTAGCGGCGCTCTACCTGGCCGGCGAGAGTTTCAGTGTCGCCAGCCTTGTCGGGTTCATCAGCCTCTGCGGCATTTCCAGCCGCAACGGCGTGCTGATGATCAGCCACTACGTGCATCTGATGAAGGAGGAGGGCATGCCGTTCGGCAGGGACATGGTCATCCGCGGCAGCCAGGAGCGCGTCGCGCCCGTGCTGATGACGGCAACGACCACGGCGCTGGCGCTGATCCCGCTCGTGCTGGCGGCCGGCCAGCCCGGCAAGGAGATCCTGTACCCCGTCGCCCTTGTCGTGCTCGGCGGCGTCACCACCAGCACGCTGCTGGACTTCTTTGTCACACCCACGGTCTTCCTGCGTTTCGCGCGTCGAAGCAGTGAGCGCCTGCTCGAAGCCCAAAGGCGGGATCGGGCGGAACAGCCGATGGTACCGGCTTTGCGACCTGTTGCTGACGCGCCGCTGGGTCTGGTGCCTGCGGGCGCTGTCGGCGTGGACGGAAAGGGCGTTTCAATATGAATGACCATTTATTCCGCTTCGCGATTCTGCTCGCGCTGACCGCCGCCGTCGCCGGATGCCAGACCACCGCGTACGACGCCGAGATTCAGGAAGCCGCCAGCGAGGTCCATCGCCGGACGGGGTGGAAACCCGAATGGTCCGCGCCTTGGGCCGATCAAATGCCCGCTTGGGATGGAAAGGTTTCGTTGACATTGGCGCAGGCCGCCACGGTGGCCCTCCAGAATAATCGCCAGATCCGCGCCGATGTTGAGACCATCGGTGTGGCGCGGGCGGACTTTGTGCAGGCGGGTCTGTTGCCCAATCCGGTGCTGTCGGTGGTGCTCGGATTCCCAGGCGGCGGTGGATCGCCGATGGTCACCGCGGGCGTCGGGCAGGAGATCGCCTCGCTCTGGCTGTTGCCCAGCCGCGTGGAGGTGGCCAGCGCCGACCTGCGCCAGTCCGTGCTCCGCGTGTCTTCCAACGCCCTGGACCTCGTGTCCCAAGTACAGCAAAGTCACCGCCGGATCGGTTACCAGCAGATCGCGCTGCGGTTCCTTGGCGAGAACGAGAAGGTGCTCAAGCAGGCGCAGACGCTGGCAATGAGCAAACTGCGGGCCGGCATCGGTACGCAACTGGACGTCAACCGCATCCGCGCCGATCAGCTGGCCAATCAATCTGAAACCATCGCCACGCAATTGGAACTCGAAAATGAAAAACGCCGTCTCCTGGAACTGATGGGCATGGCGGATCGCGAGACGGAGTGGACCGCCGAGGAGTCGCCGGTGGAGACGAAAGGCGCGCTGGCGGAGTCCGAGGTCATCGAACTGGCTCGGCAGCAGCGACTGGACGTCCTGGCAGCGGAGTGGTCGGTAAAGGCGCGAACGCAGCGGCTGCGCGAAGAAAACCTCGGCGTGCTGCCCGACCTGGAACTGGGAGCTGAACTGGAGCGCAATCCCGACGAATCCCCAAAACACCGCGCCGGCCCCGATCTGAGCATCGAGCTTCCGATCTTCGATCAGAACCAGGCCCGCATCGCGGCCGCTCGTGCCGAGCTGCGCAAGGCCGTCGCCGAGCACGGGGCTGTACAACAACAAGCGATCCGCGAAGTTCGGCAAGCCTTTGTCAGCTACTCGCGGACCGCCAAACTGGTTGCGTTCTACCGCGACCAGGTGATCCCACTTCACGAGAGCAATCTGAAACTCGCCGAGGCGGGCTTCACCGCTGGCGAGCAGGATCTGACGGCACTCCTGGATGTGCAGCGGGAGTTGATCGACGCCCGTTTGAAAATGGCGGGGTTCGATCGCGACCACGGTGTCGCCGAAGCCGATCTTTCTCGTGCCGCCGGTGGATCGCTGCTGATGCGCAAGAAGTGAGAATCATCGACCGCAAAAGAGCGTAGCGGACCTCGCAATGGCATCTGCTCAATCGACCCTCTTGAACGCGACGCTCTGGATCAATTCGATCAGATCGTCTCTGCTCAGTTCGCTCATGATGCAAAGCCAGCGATGCTGATGCTGCGTCATGACCATATTGATGCCGTCACGCGAATGAACGGAATACTCGTGGCCATTGCGGGTCTACATCTAAAGTCGAACCGCCGCAGCAACAGCGCAAGTTAAACTCAATCTTGCCGTGGGCGGTCACAGTCTTCGGTAAAGTAATCCGCGCCCAACGGTTGTCTTGGACAACGAGTTACGATGTTCACAAGAGGCAATCGCCAGTGGCTATTACGCATCATTGCCCATTCCTCCTCTTACGCCCTCAGCGCCCACGGGAGTACCCATACGTATCCCGCCAGCATCGCCGCCACGCCGATGATCGAGATCAGGCCTCCGGCTAGAAAGATCTGTTTCGACTTGATCTTCCCCGTTGCAAAGGCCAGTGCGTTGGGCGGCGAGGAGATCGGCAGCGCCAGGGCGAAACTGACGGACAGCCCCGCGACCAAGGCGAGGCGGGGATCGCCCGCGGTGGAAAGCCCGATCATCAGCGGGACGAGCAGGTTGGCGGCCGCAGTGTTGCTCAGGAACGTAGACAGGACGATACCGACGACCGTGACGACGAAGGCGAGCATCAGGCCGGTGTGTTGAAACCAGGGAAGTTGAGAGACATATTCGAGGACACCGGTGATCGCCAATGCCTGGCCAAGTGCAAGGCCGCCCCAGATGAGGATGAGGACGCTCCACTCGATACTGCGGAGGTCGCGCTCGTCGAGTACGCCCAGAATGCACAGCAAGGTTGCCGCCAGCAGTGCCGGAACGCAGTCGTCCATCCCGTGCAATGGGCCAGTGATCCAGCCGACGATCGCTCCGCCGATGGCCAGGGCGGTGGCCCAGCCCTGCCAGGTGAGGCGCTGGGGCGCGCGGATGGGATCGAGGGCGCGCTCCTCGGTCGGCCTTGTCACGAGGCAAATGATGGCGCTAGCGATGGTAAGCATGGCAAGTGACAGCGGGACGCCAAAGAGCATCCAGCGGAAGAAGCTCACATCCATTCCTTGGGCCCGAATCTGGGCCATGGTGATCGCGTTGGGCGGCGTGGCGATGGGAGTGGCAAAGCTCCCCAGGCTGGGGCCAAACGCACACGCCAAAGCGATCGCACCGGCCAAGCGGGCATCGATCTTCGGATCACGCAGCATCGGTGCCACCATGGCGAGCATCATCGCTGCCACCGCAGTATTGCTCATCCACATGCCCATGAACCCGCCGATAAACGTGACCGCAGTCACTAGCTGAATCGGCTTCGCCATGAACGGCTTGAGCAAGCGCGACGCAATTGCGGCGTCCAAGCCATGTTTGGCGGCGGCGGCGGCGAGCAGGAAACCGCCCAGGAACAAGATGATGGTGCTCGACCCAAAGGACCCGACAAAGTCCGAGTAATGGATCGGCTGGCCGTTCACGCCACTCATACCCGCAAGTAGCACGATCTCCAGCACCACGATGGCGAGCGATGTCGCAAAAAGCGGAATGACTTCAACCGCCCAGAGAATCGCGGCAAGCGCGCCGATCGCCACAGCACGTTTGCCCGGCTCGCCCAGGTCGCCGGGCAGCAGAATATAGACCAGCACGGCAGCGACCACCGCCGCGACCATCAACCCAACTTTCCCCGTCAGTTTGCTCATGTGCGAGAGTCTAACCGTTGCCTCCGGACTTGATGCCACTGCTATGAAAATGGTTGTCTTTGCGGCTTGCGTCTGTCATGCGGCTGGGTCTTGCACGTCATCGTGATTGCGAGCCTTCCCAACTTGGCGTGTCCGGCGTGCCTCGCGGAACTTGGCGGATGCGATCTGATAAAGTCAATTGACGTCCTTGGACGCAACGCTTTCGGCCAGTTCGATCAGGTCATCGCTGCCCAACTCACTCATGAAGCAGAGCCATCGATCCTGGTGCTGCGTCATGACCATGTTGATGCCATCTCGCGAATGCACGGAATACTCGTGGCCGTTACGGGTTACCTTCGGCCCGTCGGTTGACTTGAAATCTTTCGTCCTGGCGACAATGACCGTTACGGGAAAGCCGCCCTGCCGCAGCAGCACGCAGGCAACCTGCCGGCTCTGTACGTCGCGCAAGCAGCAGGCGTGAACATTCTTATCCGGCAACGTCGGCAACGCTGGAGCTCCCTGCCACTGGGCCTCAATGGTTCGCCTGGCTTCGTCGACATTGCCGACGGGAATGACCGGTGCCTTGCCCGCGACCAGATCGCGATGCATTTGCACCATTTCGCTCGGGGCGGCGTAAACGGGCGAAGGACCGATGTTGCTCAGGACAAGCAACAGTGTGGCCGCCAGCGTGAGTATCGCCGCCATCGCGGTCCAAGCGGGCAAGCGCTTCCAGAGTGGAAATCGTAACCGACGTGTTTCCGGCTGCTGCGACTGCTTCTCCGCGGAGACCGCGGCGTGGAACCGTGCAAGTGTCGAGGACGTGTCAGCGGGTACTTCAGCCAGCTTTGCCAGACGATGGCGCGTGGCGCGATCCAGACGGTCTCGTTCATCGGACTGTGGGTTCATGGCTTCAATTCCTCACTGGGCTGGGAGGCCCATCCACGCGCCTGCGCCAGGGTGTAGAGCCGGTCACGAAGCATCTGCCGTCCACGATGTGCCCTTGACTTGATCGTTCCCAGTGGCACGTCCAGGATTGAAGCCGCCTCGGCCTGATCCAACTGCTCCACGTCGACCAAGAGCAGCGTCCAACGAATCTCCTGCGGCAACGCCCGCATCGCCTCTGCGACGGCTTCGTCCTCGAACCTGGCCATCAACTCCTCGGGGTTCTCCCATTGTGTGTCATGGACACCGGCGTCGCCGGAGGCATGGTCTGCGGGATCGTCCATGTTCGCCGAGTCAAGCGACACCTCTGGGCGTCGCTTCGCCGAGCGATGTCGGTCGATGCACGTTCGGCGGAGGATGGTCAGCAGCCAGCTACGGACGTCGGCATCAACGCGAAGGTTGTCGAGCGCCTGCATGGCTTTGAGCAACGTCTCCTGCACGGCGTCGCCGCCATCCTGTTCGTTGTGCGTGATGTACCTGGCCGTGCGCAGCAGCAACGGCAACCACGGCAGGATGAGCCGCTCGAATCGTTGAACTTCACTGTCTACAAGTCGACGGTGCATCGCGCTTGGCCATCTTTCCGGACGTTTTAGGCTCGGCAAAAGGTTCAACACTCATAAAAGTCTTGCTTGATTTCGCGGGATTCACTTTAACACCACGAATAGCGTATTGGATGGCACTCATTTAATGAATGGGGCATCGCTTCATCTCTTTCCCGCTTCCAGCGGCGAATCGGATCAAGCGAACATTGATCCGCCGTCCGGTGTTCTGGGCATGAAGTGACCGCCAGTTCTGAAAACAAGGAAGCCCCGCCAACAAGAATGGTGGAGCTTCCAGAAAAGAAACTGGCTCTTCTGATGGGACGGTCAAGGTAACAGCGCCTGACCGCACCGACGCCGTATTTCTGTTCAGCGCTGTCGCGCTCGCAGCACGTCAACCAATCCCTCGAGGGCTCGCGCCTGAACTGTCAGTGTGGTTCCATCGAAATCAGCGAGGACGCGCACCGGCTGGCATTCGTGATCGGCTCCGCGCAATTCATCGAACTGCGTTACGGAACCACACTGCCGGCAGACCAACGTGCTTTCCTGCTGCACGAAACCCTGGCCTGCAACGAAGCACCCCTTGCATGTGTCGAGTAGAACCGTGGCTGCGTCATTCGCATCCAAAACGACCAAGAAACGGATCAGCCCCAAGGACGGGGACTGATACGCGAAGAAACGAGCTTCGTTTCGGCGCAGGTCTGAAACGGGGATCCTTAGTTCCGGACTGCCTGACGTTCCGGAGGGTTCAGTCGCAACTTCCACCGCTGATGGTGCGGGTGGTGCGCTGTCTGACGACCAGCCGGCGTTGGTCATCCCTTTTCCACGAAGGTTGCCGACGTTGAGCAGGTAGAGGAACATCGACGCCAGAACAACGACGCCGAGGATTAGCGCGACCAGCGCCCACCGCCGCTGGAGTTCAGGTCGGACGTCAGGCTGTTCGCGTTTCCCGTGAACTCGCTGATGGACGACCAATCGTTCGTGTCGGCTTCGTTTCATCGGTGTGATCTCCGTGGACCTCACCACTTCGGGTGCAGCCGCCGGCTCTCACCTCATTGTTGGTGGCCCTCCGCCGGCTGGATCTTCTGCGTCACCTTCCCGCAGCGAAGCATCTCGCTGCCGAAATAGGGATTCGCAATTTTCTCGCCCAGTTGGAGCCATGATGCCTTGGCGTGCGGGCAATTGACCTGATACACGACGGCCGCGACCTTCTTGCTCGGCGGGGCAAGTTGCGACAGTTCGATGACGGCCTCCGACAAACCCTTGAAGGCGCTTCGTGCGCCCTCCAGGTCATCCGCCTTTTGAGGCGTCGCCTTGGCGACCTTCTCGGCCAGTTGCTTTACGGCGGCTTCTTTCGCTTCCGACAGGGCCTTCGTCGCCTGGCGAATGGCGGCGAACTGGTCTCCCGCGCCTTGAATCTTGTCTTCGGCGAGCATGGCAGACAGCACCAGGTACGCCTTGTTCAAGGCGTCGATCTGTTCCTGCGTTGCGTGGGAAACCTCTATCGTCTTGCGGTCATGTCCGGCATGCTCATCGGGTTTGGCCTCTGCGGCCTTGGGTCGAGCGGCCGGAGCCGGTTGAGCATGTTCGCTGTGGTCGGCTGGAGCTTTAGACTCTGCGGCCTTGGGTTGGGAGGCCGGGGTAGGCTGAACATGTTTGCTGTGGTCCGCAGGCGCTTTAGACTCAGGAGTCTTGGGCTGTGAGGCTGGAGCCGGCTGAGCATGCTCGCTGTGGTCAGCGGGGGCTTTGGTTGAAGTCTGCCCGTCTTTCACGACTGGGGCGGCATTGGTTTCGATGGGCACGGCCGCTTTGACCTCCAGCGCCAGCACGGAGGAAGGCGGCACGTAGGCCACCTCTGTCGCTTGCGGGTTGGCGGGATGACCAACGGGTACCTCGAACGGTCCCGACTCCATAGCACAGCCCGCGAGCATCAAAGCGGCACCAAAACTTGAAATCGTTGCATACATTGGAGGTCTCCTAACTAAGGGGATAGAACGTATGTTTCCAAAGAGTTGAAACAAGAAGCACGCAATCGCTCCATCACATGGCGACGTCCGCAAGCGCCGCTTCCCGGTCGGCGTGGAAAAAAACGCTGGCGTATTCCCATGTCCTCCCGAAACGAAGGACAGTCCCTCGCCGCGAACGAGGGACTGCCGGGGAGTTTTTTCGGGTGACTGGAGATCGCGGTGCTGTGAGACAGCCAGTGAAAGAGAGTATCCGCTCAGTTCGCGTGCTTCTCACATGCCTTCATGTCAGTTCCGCACGACGGGCACGCGTGCTGGAGCTTGCCGGTGGCGAAGAAGTTGGCCGCCGCCGACTTGCAATCCGGGCAGGTCATCTTCTGCCGGCTGCGAACGACGTAGGTGTTCGAACGGCCGGGGCTGCCGACGAGCTGCTGCTCCTTCACCCAGGTCGTCTCGCACTTGGGGCAGGTGACGGCCTGCTCTGCGTCGGTGGAAGCCGAGGTCACAGGTTTGCCGGCCTCGACGATGCTGTGGGTCGGTGTGCCGCCGCAAGACTTGCATGTGTGCGCCAGCTTTCCGGTCTTGAAGAAGGCGGCGGCGGTGGATTCGCATTCCGGGCAGACCATCGACTTCTCGGTGCGATAAACCATCGCACCACGTGTGCCGACCGATACAGGCCTCTGAACCCAGGTCGTCTGGCACTTGGCGCAGTAGACCGCCGAGGTGCCGTCTGCTAAAGCCTCACCGGACTCGCCGGTGCTCTGGCAGCCCGCCAAAGCGCCCGCGGCGAGGACAGCGACGCCAAAGACAAAGTTGAACGGTCGGAAGTGAAACATGGGCGGTTCCTTTTGCTTGCCTGAACGGTTGCGTTCGGCTTGTTTTCAGACACGGGCGCACGGGCTACATCGCACCTTGACGCCGGGTGGTGCCGTTGAACTTAATCAATGACAAATGATGCCATCATCACTGCTAAACGATTTGGGAAGCACCAAAGGTTCAACGCAGAGAAGATTTTTCGAGAGACGTCACAGGAGTGGATCAGCGGATTCGGCGAAAAAATCAACCCCGCGGCGGCAGACCGCCATGGCTCAGTAATGCAGGCTTGCCGTCAGCTTGACCAGATCGGCTTGGGGCAGATTACTCACTAGTGCAATAATGCGTTCAGGATCGGGCGGAGACACGATGTTGACCAAGCCCGCACCGCCCACGGCGAGCTTCTGGCCCTGTAATTGGACGTCTTCCATGTCCGAAAGGCGAAGATCGCGGATGTTTCCCACCACAACCGTCACGTTCTGATTCTGGGATTTCAGATGCAGGCATGCGACGCGAAAATCTCGCAATTCGTAGAGGCAGCACGCTTCGACGACTGTGCCCTCCATTTCTGGAAAGCGAGGGGCGGCGGCCCACTTCTTGGACATTACGGCATTTGCTTCGCTGACGCTCGTGACGGCCGTGAGCGACTTGCCACCTTCGTGGTAATGTTCGTGGATAATCGCCAACTCATCAGGCGTCAGGATGTGGGGGCGGTCGGAGGTCTGTAGCCACAGGAAAGCGGTCGCACCCACGCCGATCAGTACCAGTGCCGCGCAGGCCAACGGGACACGCCATCGCCTTGCACGCGGAATGGCTGCATCAGCAGCTTCGCGGATCTTGTTCGCTGCTTCATCGATCTTGGCCTCTAGCCGACTTTTCAAACCAGAGGCATCGACGGGCATTCGGCCGAGTTTGGCGAGCCGCTCCGCGATGGCGCGCTCGGCGTCGTCAATATTGTCGTCGTTGTCGTTCATGGACCCTTGTCAAAGAAGACAGGCGTTGGAACCTGACTGCCGCCTTCTCTTATCTGAACGTAAGAGAAGGATCGCCACGTTCAACCATTCTGCTTCATTTGCGTCGCGGCTCGTGGGAGTGATCGGTGCGACCCCGGATCACGTTGCACAGGCGACGGGGCAGGGATTGGTGGCGGGGCAATCTATCACGGGCGAGCAAATTTCTCTGGGGGCTTGAGACCGGACGCGCGCGGCGACCGGGGGCTGGTGGCTGGGTATGACTTGCGTCAGCCACTTCTTGATCATCTGTCTGCCGCGGTACGCCCGAGATTTGACGGTACCGACAGGGACTCCCATGATTGCCGCCGCCTGTTCCTGGTCCAGTTGTTCGACATGCACGAGCAGCACCGTCCAGCGGATTTCGGAGGGCAATGCACGAAGCGCTTCGGCGATCACGTCGTCGTCAAACTGCTCCATCATCAGACGTGAATCGGTCCAGCGTTGATCCAGTTCCGCCGGTGTTGGCGCTATCGTCGATGAAGCGCCCTCATCGTCGAGGCTCTGGCATTCGGCGCACCGCGCGCTATGCCGCAGTTGGTCGATGCGCGTATGTCGCATGATGGTCAGCAACCAAGCGCGAACATCGGTGCCTTCACGGAAGGTATCGAATGCTCTCCATGCCTTGAGAAGGGAATCCTGCACGAGGTCCTCCGCCTTGACGAGGTCCCTGGTGAGGAAGCGAGCGGTTCGGAGTAAGTGCTCAAGGAACGGCCAGGCGATCTTCTTGAATCGGTCCCGAGCATCGATTGGCGCGAGGCCCGCATTTCGCTGGAAGACGATGGCCGCCTGGGCCGTCTGCCGCGCGATCGTTGACTGGGTTCCTGGCATAACGTGCATCCTCGGTCGTCGCCGCGAGCCAAAAAAAAGCCGACTGGGTTCGGCAAACAAAAGTGCCGTACCCAGTCGGCTTACTCGAAAACGGGCCTCCCGGTGTGGCGGGGCTGCCCTTGATCTAGTCATCCAACGCTCCAAGCCGATGACTGCTGACTTCGCGCTCCGCTGATAACTGACGGTAGTGCTGCTGATCGGGAGAAAGAAGCAGAATCTGGAAATCACGGTGGATTTAGTCCAACATCGGCGATGAATCGATGGGTGGTGCCACTCCGACAGCTTTGGTTTTGACACGATCACTCCCCAACCAGCCGCCGAAAAAACCTGCCCGGCCCAGTCCTGCGACCAGATAGGGGCAGCCGCGCATCAAGCCCCAGATGAGTCCCGAGCGGTAGTTCTCGACCATCAGCACAAGTGGCCCCTGGTTAAGCCCATAATTCCACGGCGACACCCAGCCGGGCGCGCCGGTCGGCACCGAGAACGTCGGGTTAAAACTGGCCGCCAGACCATAGCGGCAGTGGGTCGGCCCGACACCAAGATGGATCATCATGTTCTGGATCGTCGGCAGCACGATCTCCGGGGCGAACGGCAGCGAGGCGACCGCCGCCCAAGGTGCGATGGTGCCGTCGTCCGGCCCGAAGGGGGCGCCCCGCGCCAAGTAGTCATAAAAGCGGCGTTCAATGCCATCAATGCGGAGCGTGGCCGGCCCGGGACCGTCGCTCGCCGTAAGTCCCCAACAGCAATCGCAATGGTGGCTGAACTGGAGGGGGTTCCGGATCGCGTATTGTTGATGCACGAAGGTCGCTCGGCGGCTGTTCTCGAAGTAGTCGATGTCACGGGCCCGCATGAAATCGTCCCGGATAGCACGAAAATCGACCCAGACATGGGAGAACTGGTGGACGAAGAGCGGGCCGGCATACACAAACTCGTAACCGTATATCTTCTTCCAGCTGTAGGTAGAGGTGTACGCCGTGTAACTTTCCACAGGCAGCGGGTGAGTCGGCGAGCCGAGGCCCAGGAGATAGAGGATTGTGGCCTCGTCATAGCCTCGCCATCGATGCGGCAGGAACCCGTTCTCTGGCTTCCATCCATGCGTGACCGTGGCCTCCCCGTTCTGAGCCCACTGCCAGTCGGTGCGGCGGTAGAGCGCGTCTGCCAGTTCACGCACCTCGCGCTCTTCCGCCACGTCCCCATCGAAGTACAAGGCCGCGGTCAACGCCCCTGCGAGCAGGAACGTCGTGTCGATGGTGGACAGTTCACAGTCCCAGGCGCGCCGCCCGGTGTCCATGTCAAGGAAGTGATAGTAGAACCCCTTGTAGCCGGTGGCGTCCGGCTCAAGCCCTTGGGGGCTGGTCCAGAAAAACCGCAAGGTCGTCAGCGCCCGTGTCACCGCCTCGGTGCGAGTCAGCAACCCCCGCTCGACGCCGACTGGATATGCCGCCAGCGCCAGCCCGACGGCGGCGATGCTGGAAGGGAAGCCCGGACGCGTGCAGTCCTTTACCAAACCATTCGCGGGGTTTACCTCGTTCACGAAGTACGCGAAAGCGTCGCGCTGAAGCCGGTCGAGCATGTCGTTGTATTGGCGTTGCGTCATGTGGATCCGCCCGCAAGGACTATTGCTGGAATTGGCGCCACGCCTGCTGGCAACCGCGCAGGAGTTGGTCTGCTACGACTGGGCCCCGTCCGCGAAATTCAGGAAGCTCAATCAACATGGTATTGACCTTTCTTTACTCAAGTTTTGTTGACGTTTACGTCTCGGCGGGACCACAGTTCGTTAAGCCTCGATGAGCACCTTCAATGCTCGCGTGTTGGCAGCGTGCGTGAAGGTCTCATAGGCATCGAGGATGCGGTCGAGCTTGAAGCGATGCGTAATCAGGATCTTGGGGTCGAGCTTGCGAGACCGCAGAATGTTGAGCAGCATCGGAGTGCTGACGGTGTCGACCAACCGCGTGGTGATGGTGATGTTACGGTCCCACAGCTGCTCCAGATGGAGATCCACCTTGGTTCCATGCACCCCGATGTTGGCGATGGTGCCGCCCGGTGCGACAATGTTTTCGCACAACTCGAAGGTGGCCGGAATCCCCACCGCCTCTATGGCGGTATCGACACCGCGCTCGCCGGTCATCTTCATAATCGTTTCCACGGCCTTTCCGTCGGCGCTGTTGATGCCCGCCGTAGCGCCGAATCGCTTTGCTATTTCCAGGCGATTGTCATCGAGATCGATCATGATGATCTCGGCCGGCGAGTAGAACTGGGCGGTGAGCAGAGCGGCGAGCCCAATGGGCCCCGCGCCGACGATCGCCACGGTGTTACCCGGCTGAACTTTCCCGTTGACGACGCCGCACTCGAAGCCCGTCGGCAAGATGTCGCTCAGCATCACCAGCGCTTCTTCGTCCGCACCGTCGGGAATGGGATAGAGGCTCGTATCCGCATAGGGAATACGAACGTACTCGGCCTGTGTGCCGTCGATGCGATTGCCGAGGATCCAGCCTCCGGTAGTGCAGTGCGAGTACATGAGCTTCCGGCAATAGACGCATTTGCCGCAGGCGCTGATGCATGAGATCAGAACGCGGTCTCCCGCTTTGAACGCGGTGACCGCTGGCCCAACCTTGTCGATGATGCCGACGCCCTCATGGCCCAGAATGCGGCCGGGCTGACAACTCGGAACGTCACCCTTGAGGATGTGCAGGTCCGACCCGCAAATCGTCGTTTTAGTTATCTTGACGATCGCGTCGGTGGTCGCCAAGATTTCCGGCCTCGGACGCTCTTCTAAGGCTTTGGTCGCCAACCCCAGATAAACGAGAGCTTTCATCGCTGACATCCTATTGTTGTGAGTTGGGCGCGAGTGGCCCGTTGTATCATCGTGGGGCGAGTCGCAGATCGCAGACCCGCCCGTTTAACCGCGACTGTATGAGTGATTCCATTATTGAACTGAGGGTTCGGGCATGGATTGAGGGCTCACGGTGTTCTCCCCGATCTGGCTAATGGTGCTTGTAAAGGCCAACGCCTTTGATGTCGTTCCACGCCGTCGTCTGATGACACTGGTTGCACTGGCTGACCTGCGCATGCGGCTGGCCCGCCATCTTCTGCGACACCATCTTGAAGTGCATCATGTAGTGGCTCGGCGGGGCCTGATGGCACTGTGCGCAGTCCGTCGAGCGGGGTGACGGATGCCGGAACTCGGCGATTGTCCACTTCGCCGTCCCGTGGCACTGGGCGCAGTCTTGGCCGAAGAGCTTGACGTGCCGATCCTTGTTGGAATGGCAAGCGGCGCAGTTCAAGACCGCCTCCTTCGGCGAGACGCTCGAACGGCCTTCCGACCCTTGGCCTGTGGGCTGGTGTTGGCCAATCCAGTCGAGGAGGTTTTTCCGCACCCGTTCGTTTTCAACGTCCGGCGAGTGGTCGGTTTTTAGTTGGCGAAAGCCGATGTCGGCCAGCGCAGGGTGGTCCATCTCGGTAGGGCGCTTGTCGATACCCCGATGCTCGCGGTGGCACTCCCGACAACTACCCACGTTGGCATGAAACGCGGTCGGCTGGCGCTGGAGCAAAGTCTCATTGTTGGCGTGACAGGCGATGCAGTTGGCGGCCTCCACCCCCTTCACGGAGGTGTGACAGGCGGCGCAGTTGTGTGCCAGAAACGAGTGCGCCCTGGAAAGCTCGCCGGGTTGGGCCATGCGCTGCCAAGACGCCTTGCTCAACACGTCGGAGCGTTCGCCGCCGGCATGACTCCCGAGGAAGTAGAACGCGCCAAACAACACCGTGATGATTGCCGCCGCGCCGGCGACGTGCCAGAGTTTCATGAGAACCACCTTAGCCCGAAGTGAATCCCAGCCCAGATGTGCAGCGCGAGCAGCACGTAAAGGAGCACGGCAAGAACGAGGTGCATCGTCAGCCATCGGCTGCACCATCGCTTGAATAGCTCGTGCGTGCGGACCGCGTACTCCAGGTCCGCCACGGATTCGGCAAGCCTGATGACCTCACCGGCTGGGCCGCCGGACGAGAGATCGAGCCCCAACGATGCCAGGCCGGCCGCCAAGAGAGGTGCCTTTGGAAGGCCTCTCTTTTCAACGGGGGAGTTCTCGATCACGCCCCATGCACTATCCAGATCGCCTCGGGCAGTCTGCAAGAGAAGCAACTTGTCTTTGATCTCCCGGTTGACGAAGCTGAGCAGGTAGCGACCGATGAACCCGCTCACCACGACGAGCAGCATCACTGTCGTCAGCGTGATGCCCAGCCAACTGTCGAATTTGTGGCCGGTGTGGATAATCCCCAGCAAGGGGCCCAGAATGCCCGCGTAGACGTGTAGCGTCATCCATGACTGCAATGAAACGTGTGGCGTGATCCGAGCGTTGAGGAAGGCAATGCGCTTGACGGTCGGATACGCGAGCGGGACGAGCATGAGCACGGCCCCTGCGATCCCGAACACGGCCCCTATTCCGCTGCCCGCGAAGCGCGGTGAACGGTGGACGAGGAACCCGAGCCAGGCAAACAGCAAGACGCTGAGGACGCCGGCGACGACGATGCGCTCGCGTTCTTTCATGGCTACGCCTCCACCGCGATGTCGCTCTTCGGCTTCGCCTGGCACGCGAGGATGATGCCGTTGGCCTTGTCGTCATCATCGAGAGCGTCCTGCACTGCCTGGTCGACCTCGCCACTCGTCATCTTCACCTTGCACACGCCGCAGGTGCCGATCCGGCACGAGAATTCGATGCCGATGCCGAGTTCCTCGGAGAGTTCGAGAACGGTCTGGTCGGCGCGAATCTTGGCCGACTTGCTGTTCGTCGAGAACGTGACCTGCGGACCTAAGGCCGGGGCGGTCGGTTTCAACGCGGTCCCGGCGGCGGCTGGGGCGGGCTTGACGGCTCCGAATTGTTCGGTCTTCAGGTTGTCCGGAGGAACGCCGAGTTCGGCGAGGATGGCTTTAGTCGCCTCCATCATCGGCGGCGGCCCGCACACGTGGATTCGCCGCGACGCCAGATCGGGGACCGTCTGCGTGAGGAGTTCCTTAGTGATGCGTCCGCGCGGCCCCTTCCATTCCGTCCCTTCCGATCGGGTCATCGTGACCGCGACGTGCAGCTTCGGATTGGCACGCTGAAGCGCGGCAACCTCATTCCCCAGGATGAAGTCGGCTGGAGTGCGGCAGGTAAAGATGAAGAAAATGTCTCCGGCCCACGCCTGCTCGGTTAGATACCGAGTGACGCTCACCATGGGCGTGATGCCGACGCCGGCCGAGATGAGGACGACGCTGTCCGCTTCCGTCCCGTCAAACGTGAACTTCCCGACCGGGCCTCCCGCTTCGATCAGGTCGCCCACCTTTAGCAGATCGACGATGTGGCGTGACACCGCGCCCCGCGGCTCACGCTTCACGGTCAGCTCGACATATTCGCGCTGCGTTGGGGACGATGAGATGGAATAGGAGCGGTTCATTCTCGCGCCGCCGATCCAAAATGCGACGTTGAGAAACTGACCGGGCACAAAGGTGAATGGCAGGAAGCGGTCACGAGACGAGGGCAGGAGGCGAAACGTTTTCACGCTCGGCGTTTCCTCGACGATATTCCCAACCCGAAGGTGCCCTCGCCAATTCGCAGTCACAGGCGACGCTGAGGTCGCCTCCGATTTGGCTGCCGGTGTGGCTTTGGCGTTGGCCGCAGGCGACGCGGGTTTTTCGGGAAGCCGACGGCTCATGTTTATTTCACCTCCGACGTGGCGGCGTTGGCGTCAGACGCGGGCGGCGCGGCTTTGCCGTTTGCCACAGGCGGCGGGGCTAACGGCGGTGCCGAGCCGGGGGGAGCGCCGGTCTCGATACGCTCAAAGAGCGCCGCTGCGCGGCGCATCTTGAAGAAGTACATGGCGACCATCGCCAGCGCGAACGCGATGAGGAGTACCATGGTGAAGAGGTGAAATAGCGAGACGCCGAAGAGACCGCCGCGCGTTTCTACACCGTGTGGCGCTTGTAGACTCATTTCATCCTTAAACCATTGCAGGGCGACTTGGCGGGGTGGTTTGCCCTCGGCCAGCGCGTGCCGAGCGGCCAGGCCGCTCTCGAATCGCGCGAGGGCTTCGCGCGCCTGGGCCGTGGCTTCCTGCATGGCCGCGAAATCTTCCTTCTCTGCCGCTTCGCCCAGGCGGTCCAGTCCCTCCGACAAGAGGGCCACTCCCGAACGCATGCGCTCATCCGCCTGACGACGGACTTGCTCCCGCTGTTCGGGCGAAAGTTCCGGAACGCTCATCAGGGATGGATACAACTCCTTGGGCGGTGGCTTTCCCATTCCCTCCATCATCTTTTCCATGCCTTCCATGCCGCCGCCCATCCCCTTCGCTGGTCCCTGATCGCCGGGGGCCATTACCGACGGTCCACCCTTGTCCTTTGCCTTATCCTGCCCGGGGTGGTGCTTTGCGTGCTCCTCCGGCGACACCTGGCCGTGAGCCAATGGCGACACAAACAGGAACAGCCACGGAATAAAAAAGAGCACAGGCCGCCTCTGTGTCTTTCGTCTAGCGCGTGAGTATGAACTTGTGCGTTTCATGTAGTAAGTGGTGGTGACAATGGGACGAGCGTTGAACGGGTCGAGCTATTCGCGACCGCCTGAGGTCCCTGAACCTTTGTGGTCGTGGCCCATACCGCCGCGTCCGCGATGGCCGGGCATCTCGTTCCACATGGCCGCGTGCGACCGGCCGCCGCTCCAGCAATTACGCCAGGCGAAGTCGCGATGTTGTCCTTGGCCGCCGCCGTAGTGAATCCATCCCTTCGAAATCTTCCCGCCCTGCGCCCACTCCGCGTGACCGTAGAAGCGGCTGCAATACCCCGTCGGATCGCCCGGCATCGGGTGGGGCGTCAGGTCGGTCCGCTGGTCGCCCGAGCCGACGCTCATCGGCTCGGCTTTGATCGGCCGGACAGTCTTCAAGTCCTTGTCCCAGGTATGCACCATCAGGTCGCCGGTGTCCGCATCGGCCAGCAGTTCCGCATAGGTCTTGCCATCGTCCAGCGGCACGACATCCCCGCCGTTGGGTCCGGCCGTCGCGCGGTTACCAAAGAAGATGAAGTAAGCGCCTGCGGCGATCGCGATACCGATGATGACGCCGAGGAGGGTCTTGTTCATGGTTGTACCATTCGTCCACGAATGTCTTTGATCTGACTTGCCGCCGACGCGGAGCGCTTGGTGCGAGACACAAACAACCATGTGTGCGCCCATCCGGGCCACGCACCCTGCGGGGAGTCGAACTCAGGTCACCTCGATCACGCGGTTCATGGTGCCGAATACGTTCGCGACGCAATCGGGGCAGAATGGGTCGTAATCACAGAATCCCGGCCCGCAGCACCAGCATCCGTCGATCACGAACTTGAACTCGTACCGGCCGGTCTTCATTTTCAGCTTCACTGTCCAGCGCCCCTCGTCAGATCGCCGCATCGGCGCAGCCGTGGGACTCCACTGGTTGAAATCGCCGGCGAGGTACACGGCTTTCGCGTCCGGAGCGTTACAGGAGAACTCGACTTCTCCGCCATTTTGTTTGTGGGTTCGAGGTTTGGCTTCGGTGGTCATGCGTCATCTCCATCGGTCGGCTGCGAGTGGGTTAGGCTGCAACGCGATGAGGCCTGTGCGCATGCAGCGCTTTGGGGTAGTCCCCAGATTCATGGCTAGCCCGAACAACAAGAACCCTTCTTGCTTTCCCCCGGCTTTTGCGGGGTGGTTATTTGCATCACCTTGCCGCAGCAACTGGGAGCCTTCTGGTCCGCGGGAATCGTCTTGGTCATCCCACACGCGCTGCACTTGTAACTGGTCTTGGTTTCAACCATGGTCAACCTCCTGGACGATGTTAAAGAACTCGCAAGTAAACAACTGACACAGCCGAGGTACGCCGGGGCTGGTCTTACGGGTGACGGACGTCGCGCGCGGGGTCTGCTATCAGATCAGCGCGTCGGCCTTTGGGGACGATGGCATCGGGATTGCTCAGTGGTGCTTATCGCCGCAGCCGACGACGCCGAGGGCGGCGACGAGGAGCACGAACGCCATCAGTGCCGGTCGCATCCATTTTGATTGTGTAACCGCAATGATTACGCCGGTGGCCGTGTTGTACATATTCATAAGAGTGCCTTTCTGTTTGTTGAGTCGTTGGTTTCTGTGCTTCGTGTGCATTGTCTGTGCTTCGTGTGCATTGTCTGTTCTTCTATTCGCGGTGGTTGTCATG
Source organism: uncultured Phycisphaeraceae bacterium (assembly GCA_964426135.1). GTDB lineage: Bacteria > Planctomycetota > Phycisphaerae > Phycisphaerales > Phycisphaeraceae > CAYRPN01. The sequence goes on from CAYRPN010000001.1 coordinate 182,047, forward strand.
ATTGCCGTGGCGGCCGGAGTCACGGGAGCCGGAATCGCGGTGATCGGAGTCGTCGGAGCCGCCGCAGCCGATCGCGCCAAGGGCGCCAACAAGAAGCGCCAACGCCATTAGTGCCGACCATATCCATTTCGATTGTCTCACCGGGATGATTACACCGATGTCTGTGTATTTCGTTGTCATAACGTAGTCTTCGTTTCAATTTGTTGAGCGTAGTGTTGTTGCCGTAACATTCACGAGGTGATCGAGTTTGCATGGTCACGCCGCCAGATACATTTAAGGCTTGTGATCGGCGTGCGGGTCGGGCTTGGCCGGCTTGGCCGTTTTGTCCGTCTTGTCCGCCCCGGTCCCCAGCAGGGCTTGGCGCTGCTCGTCGGTCAGCAGCTTGGCAGCGTCGCCGACGGCCCGGATGAGCGCCATCCGCTGGTCGCCGCGCAACACCTCGATCTCCCGAATCTTGGCCTCGATCTTCGATGCTTCCGGTTCGTCGGCACTTGTCAAGGTCCAAAGCTCCTGCTCGGCCTCGTCGATCTTGCGCTGGGCGGAAGTCTTGGCGAGGACCGCCTTTTCCTTGAGTCGGCCCAGATCAACCTTTTGCTTGGGGGTCAGGCTGATGTGTTCGGGGTGGTTGAGGAAGAAGTCGGTGGCCCCGACGTGGTAGATGTGCGAAGCACCTGGGAAGCTGGGCAGTGCGGCTTTCATCTGCATCTTGCCCATGCTTTTCATGCCGCCCATGCCGCCGGCGCTCTTGGGGGCCATGCCCATCATGCCCATCATTTCCATCATGTCCATGTCTTCCATGCCGCCGCTCATGCCGCCCATCATGTCGTCTTCCATCATGCCCATGGCTGGCATTTTGCCACCCATGCCGCCCATCATGTCCATGTCCATCATCCCCATCTGGCCGCCAGTTCCGCCGCCCATGCCCTTCATGGAGCCACCGGCCTTTGCGGGCATAGAACCCATCCCCTTCATGCCAGCGGCCCCGGTCCCAGCAACCTGTCCTTTCTGGAGTGCGGCTTCGAGGCGCGTCACCTTGTCACGCAGCTCAGTGATCTGTTTGGCGAGCGCGGCCGCATCAGTCGGAGCCGCCGTGTGCGCCGCGTGAGCGGGATCGGCGGCGGGCTGCGCCCGGGCTGGCTCGGATGAGGAAAATACAATCGCTCCGATCCAGACCGTGACGGCGGCAACAGTGAAAAACACGCGATTCCGAGTGAAGGCGAGGTTCATGATGGATCTCCTGCGAAAGCGGCACGATCGAAATGGCCGTGCTCATTCATCAGAACGACACGCTGGCGGTTCAGGGTTCAACACGGTCGTGTTTTTTCTTCGAGAGATTATCGTTGTGGAGACGTGCTTCACGAACGCGTTGCTGCGGCTGCGGTTTGGCCACCGAAGAATCCGTCCTGATGGATTGAACCCTGACTGCAACGCTCGTCGTTCAGTAACAGAGGAAGGTGGATAGATTCTCACTTGGAGCCAACACGATGCGACGAATCCTTGGTTGTACGCTGGGCCTTTGCATGTTGGCGGTCGCTGTACCGGGCTGCGCCGAGGTGCCGCGAGACGCAGGATTCCAGGACGTGCAACGTCTTGTGAACGATCGTGTGGCCCGTGATGTGCATTGGAATGAGAATGAGTCCTCCCACGCAGCCGCCGCAAAGGCGCTTAAAGAAATCCTGGCCAAGGAGCTGACGACCGGGGATGCGACGCAGATCGCGTTGCTGAGCAATCGACGATTGCAAGCGACATTTGAGGAACTGGGGATCACGCAGGCCGACGTTGTGCAGGCGGGGCTGATGCGGAACCCGAGCCTGTCGGTTCGCCCGCGCTGGGCGAGCCCATCGCAGGGGACGGGAACCAACATCGAGTTTGATCTGGTCTTCTACTTCGTCGACATGGCGCTGGCACCCGCCCGCCAGCGCCTCGCCCAGAAACAATTTGAGCAGGTGAAACTCCAGGTCACCGATCAAGTTCTCGCCCTCGTTGCGGAAGTGCAGACGAAATTCTTGACGTTGCAGGGCGCGCGGCAAGCGGCGGCCATGCGACGAGCGGTCTTCGAGGCCAATGATGCGTCGTATGAACTGGCCAGGCGGATGAACCAGGCCGGCAACCTGAGCGACCTGCAACTGGCCCGCGAACGGGGACAACTGGAACAATCGCGTGTGGAACTTGTCCGCGCCGAGTCAGATTCACGGGCTGCGCGGGAGGCGTTGACCCGCGTGTTGGGGCTGTGGGGACCTGACATCGAGTATCGCATCGACGAGAAGCTGCCGGAGGTGCCGGCCCAGGAAATGGCGCTCGACAAGCTGGAATCGTTCGCGGTGGAGCAGCGACTGGATGTCCAGGCAGCCAGGATGGAATCCGAGACGCTTGCTGAGGCGGTGGGCATCGCTCGTGACTATCGCTGGCTTCTGCTGACCGAAATCGGTCCCGACACGGAACGGGATTTTGATGGCACCTGGGTAACTGGCCCGCACTTCGTGTTGGAGTTGCCGATCTTCGATCAGAAGCAGGCGTCCATCGCGAAGGCGGCGGCGCAGCTACGGCAAAGCGAACACCGCCTGTTCGCGTTGGCGGTGGAGGCACGCAGCGATGTGCGTGCAGCGCGGGATCGGCTCGTCGCAGCCCGCGACCTTGCCAACCATTACCGCAAGATTGTGATTCCCACCCGCGAGCAAATCGTCCGCCTCTCGATGGAGCAATTCAACTTCATGCTCATCGGCGTCAACGACGTGCTGCTGGCCAAGCGCGAGCAGTACGACAGCTATCAGCAGTACATCGACGCGGTGCGCGACTACTGGATTGCGCGATCGGACCTGCAACGGGCCGTGGGTGGCAAATTGCCGGCGCTTACCGGCGCAGTTACTGAGCCGGCGAACGGCAACCCCGCCACACCCTTGTCACCAACGCCCAAGCCGGCCGATCCAACCAACGAAGACCCGCACAAGCTCCACAAGTAGCACGAGGAATCCATCATGATGACCCGACGCGAAATGATCATGTCGACCGCGCTGGCTGGCGGCACCGGCTTGTTATCGAGCAATCTTGCCGCGGCGCAGGAAGCCAAACCCGCCGTCGCCAAAGCTCCGCCGCCGTCGCGGAGCACGCGAGGCGACCTGCCTTTCACGCCCGTTCACACGCTCAATGGGCGCAGCATGCCCTTCGTCATGAAAGACGGGGTGAAGGAGTTTCACCTGGTCGCCCATGAGTTTGACCACGAATTCGCGCCCGGCTGCGTCATCAAAGCGTGGGGCTACAACGGCTCCACGCCGGGGCCGACGATCGAGGCCGTCGAAGGCGATCGGATTCGTCTGCTGGTGACGAACAAGCTGCCCGAGCACACGACCGTTCACTGGCACGGCATCTTTCTGCCCAACGGCATGGACGGCGTGGGCGGACTCAATCAGCCGCACATTCAGCCCGGTGAGACGTTCGCCTACGAGTTTACGCTCCGCCAGCACGGCTCGTTCATGTATCACCCTCACGCGGACGAAATGCTCCAGATGGCCGTGGGCATGATGGGCCTGTTCATCATTCACCCGAAGGAGCCGGAGAACCCGCCCGTTGATCGCGATTTTGCATTCCTGCTGCACAACTGGGCGGTGCAGCCAGGTACCTACCGGCCTGACCCGGCGATCATGCTCGACTTCAACCTCTTTACATTCAACAGCAAAGTGTTCCCCGCCATCGAGCAAATGGTCGTCCGCACCAACGACCGCGTGCGCATCCGTATTGGTAACTTGAGCATGGTCAACCACCCGATCCACATCCACGGCCATGCTTTCAAAGTGACGGCGACCGATGGCGGCAAGATTCCGCTTGCGGGTCAGTGGCCGGAGACGACGGTACTCGTTCCGGTCGGCGCGGTTCGCGATGTCGAGTTCATCGCCGACGCACCGGGCGATTGGGCGTTCCACTGCCACATGTCGCACCACACGATGAACCCCATGGGCCACGTGCTACCCAACACGCTGGGAGTGAACCAGGCGGGCCTTGAAGAAAAGATCCGCAAGATCTTGCCCGGCTACATGGCCATGGGCGGGAAAGGCATGGGCGAAATGCAGGACATGTCCAAGCACATGAAGGGGCCGAAGAACACGCTGCCGATGATGATGGGCGTTGGACCGTTTGGCAATATCGAGATGGGCGGGATGCTCACCATTGTCAAGGTGCGCGACGGCATCACCACCTATGAAGACCCGGGCTGGTACAAACATCCAGAGGGCACGGTGGCGCGGAAGGTTGCGCCATAATCATTTACCTATTGGCGAGGCCGCCGAGACTTGGCTATAGCGTCGTCTCAATCCCGTCAATCTACCTTGATGATTTTCAACCCAAGGCCAATCTCAATGAGCTTCGCCGCACCAATGCGCGGCGAAGCTCACGTGAAACGCGAACATTCGATTCATCTGGCGACCAAAGATGAGTGTGCGTCCAACACGATAAAAGTGGCGCATCACTCCGCTGGCACCCACTTGTAGACCGTCACACGAGTTCGAGAGCCGATGTCGTGCAGTTGCGGCACGAGCTTGTATTTCTTCGTGTCCACCCGGCGCGTTTCGCCAGTCAAGGCGTAGGGCTTGGCGTCGTACACCCACCGGTACACCATCACCTGCTGTCGCGAGCCGATCCACTCCATCTTGCCGACCAGCTTCGCCTGGCCGGTATCGGCGTACGCGGAGGTCGATAGCAGCATCGCAGCGACGACCGACACAATGGATAGAAGACGTTTCATGGCAGCACTCCTGTAACGGTGGCGTTTGTTGCGGGCCGCCGGTTGACACGACTGGCGGCAAACATCTGAGGCACATCCAGTCTGAGGGGTTACACGTTTGATGAACTCGCTCGACTGTTCCTCGCCATTCCAGACGACCGACGGCTCGCGAAGGGTTCAATGAGCCCACGAAATGTTCATCCTTTCTCCTGCCTGCTGTGAGGGCAGCCTGCTTAAAAATGGGCCTCGTCAATGCCGCTCGAAGCTCCTCAGAGGCGCGGAGAAAACCCGGCGGTATGCTTTCACGGCCGGGTCAGTGTGATTGAAGTTGCGAAACTATCTTGGCTGATCCGTCATAGCCGGCGGACGCTATCGATCATTCGCCGCAACATCGCGTTCGGGCTGGGAGTCAAAGGACGAGTTGCCGCATTGACGCTTGTCGGATCCGCGTCGCTCTGGGCCGCGATAGCTGCTGATGTGGGTGCGTCACTGCTCGTAGTGTTCAACGGGTTGAGGGTGCTCCGCGTCGAAGCATCACGGAAATAATTGCCCTAGCCAAGAGACGGAACGGCTCAGTCGGGGGCTAAGGTTCAATTCCGCTCTGCCATTCCATTGAACCCCAATGCGCATCGGCGTCGTTCCGTTGGGTATGGGCGACGTGGATTCAGCGCGCGCCGTGGGGATGGTCGGCCCGCGGACAGTTCGACTACATCACGATGGGCGGCATGTTCACGATCCTGAAAGTCCGCGAGAAGCTCGACGGCTACAACGACCCCGGCTGGTACCAGAACCCGCAAGGCACCGTCGCCAGCCCGGCGACGAGTGAAGACCTCAAACGCGATGGTGTCACGGGTACGTAGTTCCAGATCGGACCTGCGGCAGTGAAGGCAAACGCCAGACTGCCGAAGAGACCCGTCCGTTCTGCTTCAGCGGTTCAATCGAGAAACAAAAATGTCACACGATCACCACGCCGACGCCCATTCCAGCACCGACCCCAATTCGGCAGGGACAATGACAGACCCCGTCTGCGGAATGTCCGTCGACCCGAATCACGCTGCGGGATCAACCGCTTTTCGCGGGACCACCTATTACTTTTGCAGCACCGGTTGCTTGACGAAGTTCCAAGCCAGTCCGGAGCGGTTCCTCAATGCCCCGACACCCCAAACGCCGCCGTCAAGCCCCGCTGTAGTAGCGGCCAAGTACACATGCCCCATGCATCCGGAGATCGTTCAGGATGGCCCAGGCACATGCCCAAAGTGTGGCATGGCATTGGAACCGATGCTGCCTTCCGCAGACGAAGGGCCCGACCCGGAACTGATCGCCATGCAGCGCCGGTTCTGGGTAGCAACCGTACTGACCATTCCCATCTTCCTGATCGCGATGGCGGGACTGCTCCGGTCCGAATCGGTGATGACGTTTCTGCATGGCAACATGATGGCGCTCAACTGGGTGCAACTGGTGCTCTCCACTCCAGTCGTCCTCTGGTGCGGCTGGCCATTCTTCAAGCGGGCATGGTTGTCGATTGTCAACCTCAGCCCGAACATGTTTACGCTTATCGCGATCGGGGTGGGCGCGGCTTATCTCTACAGCCTCGTCGCGACGATCGCACCCGGGATTTTCCCCGAGGGGTTTCGCTCGGCGGGCGGCGGCGTTGAACCTTACTTCGATAGCGCCGCGGTCATCGTGGTTCTGGTCCTGCTCGGCCAGGTGCTCGAACTGCGGGCACGCTCCCAAACCGGAGCCGCCATTCGGTCGCTCCTGGGGCTGGCACCCAAGACGGCCCGCATCGTTCGAGAGGACGGACGCGAAGAGGATGTCCCGTTGGGCCATGTGCATATCGGCGATCGGATTCGGATTCGTCCTGGCGAAAAGGTTCCTGTAGACGGTGTGGTATTGGAAGGGCAAAGCTCGGTTGATGAATCGATGATTACGGGCGAGCCCATTCCCGTTGAGAAAACCGCCAAGAGCAAGGTTGTCGGTGGGACGGTGAACGGCACGGGAGGCCTCTTGGTGCAGGCGGATCGAGTCGGCGGCGATACGCTGCTGGCACAGATCGTCCGCATGGTGGGCGAGGCGCAGCGAAGCCGCGCTCCCATCGAGAAGTTGGTAAACAAGATCTCGATGGTGTTTGTTCCCGTCGTCCTTGGCGTCGCACTGCTTGCGTTCATCGGCTGGGCCGCCTGGGGCAGCGAACCCCGGCTCGCGCATGCCTTAGTCAACGCCGTGGCGGTTCTCATCATCGCCTGCCCATGCGCCTTAGGATTGGCGACCCCGATGGCCATCATGGTCGGCACGGGACGGGGAGCGACGGTGGGAGTGCTGTTCCGTGACGTTGAGGCCCTGGAGACACTCCGCAGCGCTGACACGCTGGTCGTAGACAAGACCGGCACGCTCACCGAAGGCAAGCCCAAGCTCATCACGCTTGAGCCGGCCGAAGGTTTTGAGGAGGCATCGCTACTGGCGATTGCCGCCGGATTGGAAAAAGGAAGTGAGCACCCGCTAGCAGCGGCAATTGTCCGCGGAGCCGAAGAGCGTAAGGTCGCACCTGCCGTCCTCCAGGACTTTCAGTCGGTGACCGGAAAAGGTGTTCGCGGTAAATCGGGATCGCAGCGTGTCGCCGTCGGTAACCCCGCAATGATGACGGCCGAGGGTGTCAACATTGAATCGGTTCAGAACCGGCTCCAGCAGCTCCAAGCCGAGGGGCAGACCGTCATGATCGCTGCCGTGGACGGCCGTGTAGCGGGACTGCTTGGCGTCGCCGACCCGATCAAAGCCACCACCCCCGAAGCTATCGAGATGCTTCACGCCGAGGGGCTGCGCGTCATCATGCTTACGGGCGACAGCCGGATCACTGCGGAGGCTGTGGCTCGTAAGCTGAAGATCGATGAAGTCCTGGCCGAGGTATTGCCCGAACAGAAAGGGGAGGTCGTGGCCCGGCTGCAACGGGAGGGACATCGTGTGGCAATGGCCGGCGATGGGATCAATGACGCCCCAGCCCTTGCCAAGGCCGATGTCGGAATCGCAATGGGGACGGGAACCGACGTAGCGATGGAAAGCGCCGCGGTTACGCTGGTCAAGGGTGATCTGCGGGCCATCGTGCGTGCCCGACGACTGAGCCGGGCGACATCGGCCTCCATTCGGCAGAACCTGGTCCTGGCGTTTGCTTACAACACATTGAGCGTGCCACTCGCGGCATTTGGAGTTGTCTCGCCCATGTGGGCCAGCGCCGCGATGAGCTTGAGTTCGGTCAGCGTCATCCTGAACTCGCTGCGCCTCCGACGGATGAAGCTGTGAAAACCAGCCAATGCATCCGGCCTGGCTCGTTAACCTATAGGCTCGGAATCGCATCGCTTGCTCTCAAATCGAGGAGACATTCTCGTGCGTGGAATCCACAACACATTCATTGTCTTTCTGATCTCGCTCCACAGCGCTCTTGCGGCGTGGGGGCAAACAGACATCGTGCTGGGGGAGGGGCGCCAGCCGCAGGTCGCCGTCGGTCCGACCGGTGACGCCTTCGTGGTTCACGCGAAGGACGGTGTGGTTCGGGTCAACTCATCCAGCGACGGAGGCAAGTCTTTCGGTGAGTCCGTCGTGGTCGACACCGTCTCCGGCCTGCCTCTTGGCATGCGCCGCGGGCCACGCATCGCCGTGACGAAGGATGCAGTCGTCATCACCGCGATCGGCGGTGAAAAGGGCGGCGGTAAAGACGGTGACATCTTCGCGTGGGTTTCCGTGGATCAGGGGAAAAAGTGGACGAGGTCTGCCAAGCCCGTGAACAGCGTCGCCGGCTCGGCGCGGGAAGGGATGCACGGCATGGCCTCTGGCGGCGACGGCACGCTTGCTTGTGTCTGGCTTGATTTACGCAACGTCAAACCCGGCAAGCCGGGCACGGAAGTATGGTGGGCGATATCAAAGGATGGCGGAAAGACCTGGTCTCAGGAGAAATCCGCCTACCGTAATCCTGGGGGCACGGTCTGCGAATGCTGTCATCCTTCAGTTGCCATCAATGACAAGGGCGTCGTCACCGTCATGTTCCGAAACGCCATCGCCGGTGCGCGCGATATGTATGTCACGGTCAGCAAGGATGGCGGTAAGACGTTTTCCGCAGGAAGCAAACTGGGCACCGGTTCATGGAAGCTCAACGCCTGCCCGATGGATGGTGGCGCGCTGGCGGTACTGGGGGGCAATGTCGCCACCATCTGGCGGCGCGACAAGACCGTCTACGCCGACGTCCCCGGCAAGCCTGAGCAATCAATCGCCACCGGCACTCAACCGGTCATCGCCGCCGCCACCAACGGTCTCTATTCCATATGGATGGAAGGCAGCGGCCTCTCGTACCAAGGCCCAGATGAACCGGCCGCGCCTTTGTCCAAATCCGGCAGCTACCCGTCGATAGCCTGTGCGCCGGACGGCAAGGGCCCGGTGGTCGCGGCGTGGGAACAGGATGGCAAGGTGGTGGCGCGAATGATCAAAGCCCGATGAGGCAGTCCGGCGTGATTCAAGAAAGGTTCAGTGAAGTCGCGGATAAGGTTCGCTCGTTCGAGGTTCCGTATTTCATCGTTGCCCGGAATTGCCCCTATCCAGCCTTTTTGCCGGAATAACCGATGGAGCAATCAAGTTGAGCTATCGTGCGTTACTGCGCGAACTTTGACACCATCGGTCAACGTAGCTAGTGTCATAGATGCACAGGTGATTGCACCGTCCCCGTAGTCTTGAACGATGAAAGCCGTATTCGCACATCGTGGCATCCGCTGGCTGGCCCTCTTGGGGTATGCCTTGGTGGCGACGTTGTTTGGCAACGGGCTTGTTCTCTGCCAAGGGGCGGACGGGCATGTGGCGATTGAACCGTTCCACGATTCGTGCTGTCCGGTCGGCGATCCGCTATTGGCCCCGAACTCCAGCGACATCGTGTCCGGTGGTTGCTGCACGGATTCAATCGTCACAACGGATCAGGTTCTGGAAGGTCGGGATCGGTCCGCTGCCGACGGCACCGCGATTGTCGCGCCGCTTCTGCCGATCCTCGTTGCCGTGACTGAGCTGGTTTCAACGCCTTCCATTCGTCTTGCCGATCATCCGCCCGACGCGCTAAGTGTCGCGGCCCTTTCTCTTCGCAGCGTTCGGCTGCTCGTGTAGCTCATTTCTTTTCTGACGCAGTGACGGGACGACCAGGCCGCTGTGTTGTCTGTTACGCGATCTGATCCTCCATTCAATCTGCGAGTTTTTCTTGCGCGTTCGGTGCGCTCTTGTTGCCCATTCCCGGAGTACGGACTTATGCCACGATTCCTGGCAGTGTTGCTGTTGGTTTTATTGAGCGGCGGCTGCGCGCCAAGCCCGTTCGCGGAGCGCTGGCCGGAACTTCGTCCCTTGGGGCGCGACCTGCCCGCGTACCGGCCGTCGCTGCATGCCACCGACGACATGCCGGCGACGTATTTCCCAGCGCCCACCGGTGTCGTCACGCTTCGGCAGGCGATGGGGGCCGCTCTGCTGCGGAATCCCGAACTCGCCAGCTTCTCCTACGAGGTGCGGGTGCGCGAAGCCAGGGCCTTGCAGGCCGGGCTGCCGCCGAACCCGGAAGTGGGTGTGGAGGTGGAGAACTTCGCGGGGACCGGCGCGACACGAAGTTTCGACTCGGCGGAGACGACGGTGTCGCTGAGCCAGCTCATCGAGTTGGGCGACAAGCGAGCCATGCGAGTGAGCGTTGCCGAATTGGACCGCGATCTGGCAGGTTGGGACTACGAGGCGAAGCGCGTGGCGGTGCTGACCGAAGTCACGCGTCGCTTCGTGAACGTCATCACTTCTCAGCGCCGCCTCGACCTCGCTCAGCAGAGCATGGCCCTGACTGATCAGGTGTTCAAGGCAGTCGGCAAGCGCGTGGATGCTGGAGCTGCCCCGGCGGTGGAGCGCACGCGTGCCAGCGTGCTGGTGGCGGTGAGTCAGATTGAATATCAGCGAGCTCAGCGCGACCTTGACGAATCAAAGATTCGACTGGCCGAGGTCTGGGCGCAGACTTCCACCCAATTCGACAGTGTGAATGGCGAGTTGCAGGCGACCACGGCTATTCCGCCGCTGGAGACGCTTACCGCGCGAATTTCACAGAACCCAGACCTGGCACGTTGGGCAGTTGAACTGGCGCAGCGACGGGCCGCTGTGGACCTGGCCAAGGCCAACGCAGTTCCCAATGTGACCGCCAGTGCCGGTGTCCGGCGGCTGAACGATTCAGATGACACCGCGCTTGTCGTCGGCCTTTCTCTGCCGCTTCCGCTGTTTGACCGCAATCAGGGCGGGATCGCCGAGGCCCGGTTCTCGCAGGCGAAGGCGGAGCAGGAACGCCGCGCCGCCGAAATCCGTGTCGGCACCGCGCTCAAGGTGGCGCATCGTTCAGCTTCAACCGCCTATGCCGAAACGATCACGCTCCAGGAGAAGGTTCTTCCGGCCGCACAGGAAGCGTTTGCCGGGATGGACAAAGCTTATCAGCAGGGAACCGTCGGCCTGCTCGAAGTGCTCGACGCCCAGCGCACATTGCTGGAGGCCCGCAAACAACACATCGACGCCACGGGCAACTATCACGCCGCCGTCGCCGAGTTGGAGGGGCTGATCGGCCAGCCGCTGAATTTCGTCGAGCCCGCGACGCCGAACACTGACAAACCACAGAACTAAGGAACGCATCCATGAAGTTGTCTCGATTGATCACAATTGTCGTCGTCGTCGCCGTCGCCTTGGGCATTTCGGCGCTGATGATCTTTCGTCCCTGGGGTTCGCCAGCCGCCGTCGCCGACCCGCACGCCGGTCACGGTGGCCACGGTGGCCATGAGGGCGAAGGTGAGCACAGCGAGGAGAACGAGGGGGTAGTCCCGCTCACACCGCAGAAGCTGGAAGAGCTGGGCGTCAAAATCGAAAAGGTCGGTCCCGGCACGCTCGACATCGAGCTGGTGCTCAATGGCGAAGTGTCGCTCAACAACATGCGCGTCGCCCACGTCGTTCCTCGCGTGCCCGGCATCGTGCGCGAGGTCACGAAGCACTTGGGAGACTCCGTCAAAGCGGGTGACACGCTCGCGGTGGTGGAGAGCGCCGCACTGGCGGAAACGAAGGCGGCTTACTTGGGCAAGCTTCAGACGCTTGAGCTGGCGAAGGTAGACCTGGAGCGGACGCAGACCATCAACACCAACACTCAGAAGGTGCTTGAGCTGCTCAAGAAATCTCCACCCCTGGAAGAACTGACGGGAATCGAATCAGTGGACCTTGGAGCCAACCGCGGCGAGCTAATCACCGCTTATGCCGAGGCGATCGGCTCGGCGTCGGCTTTGGAACGGCAGAAGCGTCTGCTGGCCGACAAGATCGGCAGCGAAGCGGATTTCAGGCTCGCCCAGACCGCCTACCAGAAAGCGTGGGCGACGTATGTGTCGCTTCGCGATCAACTGGCATTCACCAACAAGCGGGCGCTGGACGAACGCACCCGCGCGGTCACCGTCGCCGAAGCGGAACTCAAGTCGGCCGAGCGTCACCTGTTCGCGTTCGGGTTTCCGTCGGCGGCGATCCCGCAGTTGACGACCGAATCGCCAGAGCAGATCGGGCGGTACGAACTGAAGTCGCCGTTGGGCGGAAGCATCATCGAACAGCACATCGTCCTGGGTGAAATGCTCAAGGACGACTCGCAGCCTTTCGTTGTGGCCGACCTAGAGTCGCTTTGGGTCAATCTCATCGCCTACCAGAAGGATCTGCCGCTCATCAAGTCCGGCCAAAAGGTCACCATCTCGTTCGGCCCCAACCTGCCGGAGTCGACCGGCGCGGTCACCTACATCAGTCCGCTGCTCAATGACGCCGCTCGCGCCGCCATGATCCGCATGGACCTTCCGAATCCGAACGGCAAATGGAGGCCTGGCCTCTTTGTGACCGGCCGAGTGACGGTGGAGACAAAGGAAGTGCCGCTGCTGCTGCCGCTTGGGGCCATCCAGTCGATGGACGGCAAGTCCGTGGTCTTCGTGCAGACGAAGCGCGGGCTTGAACGTCGCCCGGTCACATTGGGCGTGGCAAACAGCACCCATGTCGAGATCACCAGCGGCCTTTCCACCGGCAAACCGGTGGCCGTCACCAACACGTTCATCGTGAAGGCGGAACTGAGCAAGGCCGAAGCCGAGCACGTGCATTGAAGCATGTCGACCCAAACCATCTGGATTCTTCCATGAAAGAGATCAAAGCCATTGTCCAATCGCACCTCGTCGGCAGGGTGTTTGATGCGTTGCAGGCGCTGCGGCATTTCCCCGGCGTCACGATCAGTCCGTGCGAGGGCTACGGCCGTGGTCGCGGCCAGGGAGGCAAGTTCTTGGCGACCGACGACAACTTCGTCCTGGCGCAGCACACGAAGCTGGAAGTTTTCTGTACCGACGAGGAGTGCGACAGGGTAGTGCACGCCATCCAGCGGTCGGCCCATACGGGAAACGCCGGCGATGGCGTGATCATCGTCGTCGATCTGGCAGAGGTGGTCCGCATCCGGTCTGGTGAGAAAGAGAACGAAACGGTGTGAAGGTTCAAATGTTCGGTTGAAACAAGCGAATGGTTCCCGGCGAACGGGCATCTGGAGTGATTCATCATGCTGGAAAAAGTCCTTCAATTCTCCATCCAACACCGCTGGCTGATCGTGCTGTTCACGATCGCGGCGGCTTTGGTCGGGGCCATTTCGTTGAACAAGCTTCCCATCGACGCGGTGCCCGACATCACCAACAATCAGGTGCAGATCAACACGGTCTACGCCGCGCTATCGCCCGAGGAGATCGAGAAGCAGGTCACGTTCCCCATTGAGACCGCCCTGGCGGGGATACCGGGACTTGAATACACGCGGTCGCTTTCCCGCAACGGGTTCTCGCAGGTGACGGCGGTGTTCGAGGACAGCGTGGACATCTATTTCGCCCGCAGCCAGGTCATGGAGCGGCTGCGCGAAGCGGGCGAAAGCCTGCCCCCGGGCGCTGAGCCGACGATGGGGCCGATCGCCACCGGGCTCGGCGAGGTCTACATGTGGACCGTTGAGTACGAGCACCCGGAGGGCAAGGGCGCACCGGTCGTCGATGGCGAAGCAGGCTGGCAGAGCGACGGCAGCTTTCTGACGCCCGAAAGTCAGCGGCTGACGACGGACGTTGAGCGGGCCGCGTATCTGCGAACCGTGCAGGACTGGATCATCCGGCCGCAACTCAAAACCGTGAAGCATGTGGCCGGCGTGGACTCCATCGGCGGCTATGTCAAGCAGTTCCATGTCGAGCCGGACCCCATCAAGCTCACCAGCTTCGGCCTGACCTTCGCCGAGGTCATCGAGGCACTCGAACGCAACAACAACAGCATGGGGGCCAACTACATCGAGCGGCGAGGCGAGGCGTACAACGTCCGCGTCGGCGGACGCATTCAGAATGAAAAGCAGATCGGCGACATCGTGGTGAAGATGCGCCGGGAGACGCCGATCTATGTCCGCGATGTGGCGACCGTTCATGTGGGCCGCGAACTGCGAACGGGCAGCGCCAGCGAGAACGGCAATGAGGTCGTGGTCGGCACGGCACTGATGCTCATCGGCGAAAACAGCCGGACCGTCGCCAAGGCCGTGGATGACAAGATGACAGAGATCAACAAGTCTCTGCCGCCGGGAATCCACGCCAAGACCGTGCTCAACCGCACCAAGCTGGTGAATGCGACCATTGAGACAGTTGGCAAGAACCTGGCCGAAGGCGCGATCCTTGTCATCGTGGTCCTCTTCATCATGCTCGGCAATATCCGCGCCGCCCTGGTCACCGCGATGGCGATTCCGCTGTCCATGCTGCTGACCGCCACCGGCATGGTGCAGGCGAAGATCAGCGGCAACCTGATGAGCCTGGGGGCGATTGACTTCGGCCTGATCGTGGACGGCGCGGTCATCATCGTCGAGAACTGCCTTCGCGTGCTCGCCGAGAAGCAGCACGAACTGGGCCGCAAGCTCACACTGGCCGAGCGGCTGGAAGTGGTGTTCCGTGCCAGCAAACAGGTGCGAAGCGCCACCGCGTTCGGCGAAGCAATCATCATCACCGTCTACATTCCGATCCTCGCCCTGACCGGTGTCGAAGGCAAGATGTTCACGCCCATGGCGCTGACAGTCATCTTCGCGCTGGCCGCCGCGTTCGTTCTTTCGCTGACGTTCATCCCCGCCGCCATCGCCCTGGTAATGACCGGCAAAGTCACCGAGAAGGAAAACTTCCTGATCCGAGGCTCCAAGCGGCTTTACGAGCCCGTCCTCAACTTCGCGGTGCGGGAGCGCTGGCTGGTGGTGCCCATCGCGGTGATGTTCTTCGGTTCCTCGATCGTGCTCTTCATGTCGCTGGGGCAGGAGTTCGCCCCGACGCTCGATGAAAAAGACGTGGCGATGCACGCCATGCGGATTCCCAGCACAGGCATCACACAGTCATCGCTGATGCAGTTTGAGGTCGAAAAAGCCGTCAGCAAGCTGCCGGAGGTGGCGTTCGTGTTCTCGAAGACCGGCACGGCGGAGATGGCGTCGGACCCGATGCCGCCGAACGTGTCGGACACGTTCATCATCCTCAAACCCCAGGAAGAGTGGCCCAATCCATCGGATACGAAAGCCGATTTCCTGGCCAGACTGCAAGCGGCCGTTGGGGAAGTTAAGGGCAACAACTACGAGTTCACGCAGCCGATCCAGATGCGGTTCAACGAACTGATCGCCGGCGTCCGCGGTGATGTGGCGGTCAAGGTTTATGGCGACGACTTCGAGCGGATGGATCGCGTGGCGCAGGCGATTGCCGGCGTGCTAAGAAGTGTTCCCGGCGCGGCCGATGTCAAGGTCGAGCAGACCAAAGGCCTCCCAATGATGAGCATCGAGATCGATCGGGCGGCCATCGCTCGCTTCGGATTGAACGTCGCAGATGTGCAAGATGTCATCAGCGCCGCCATCGGTGGGCGCGAGGCGGGGCAGGTCTTTGAGGGCGACCGACGGTTCGACCTGATCGTGCGGATGCCCGAGGCCCTGCGTGCCGATGTCGCGGGTCTGGAGAATCTGCCGATCCCATTGCCGCACGATGAGGACGAGGCGTCGGAAGCGGTGGCGACCGCCGGCACACGGGGGCCGGCTCAGGCGGCGAATCCACGTTTTATTCCTCTGAGCGCCGTGGCCACAATCGAGGTGAGCGAAGGCCTCAATCAGATCAGCCGGGAGAACGGCAAGCGCCGCATTGTCGTGCAGTGCAATGTTCGCGGCCGCGACATCGGGTCGTTTGTGCTCGACGCCCAGCAACAGCTCGGACAGAAGGTCCAGCTCGCGGGCACATGGCTGGACTGGGGCGGTCAGTTTGAGAACCTCGTCGCCGCCCGCGAACGACTCATGATCGTCGTGCCCGTCTGCTTCTTCATGATCTTCCTCCTGCTGTTCAGCACCTTCAACTCCGTGAAGTATGCACTGCTCGTGTTCAGCGGCGTGCCCCTGGCGCTGCCCGGAGGCATTGTGGCACTGGCGGTGCGGGGGATGCCGTTCTCCATATCCGCAGCCGTCGGTTTCATTGCCCTGTCGGGCGTGGCGGTGCTCAACGGGCTGGTGATGGTCACGTTCATCAACGACCTGCGCAAGCAGGGCATGCCCGTCAACGACGCGATCCATCAGGGCTCACTCACCCGACTGCGACCCGTGCTCATGACGGCAATGGTCGCATCGCTCGGCTTCGTTCCGATGGCGCTGGCGTCGGGCACGGGAGCGGAGGTGCAGAAGCCACTGGCCACCGTGGTCATCGGCGGCCTGATCTCCTGCACGTTCCTCACGCTCGTCGTTCTCCCCGCCCTCTACCGAATCTTCGAGGGCGGCCGCTCGGATGCGTCATCTGAAAAGCCAGACACCGGTTTCGCGGGTCACGTAGACCACGCGATTGCACCCCTTCCCACCCCTCACACAGGACATTGACCCATGAAGACGCTGACTTCCTTAATCGCTTCGTTCGCATTGGCGATCGCGCTTTCCGGCTGCGGCGGCGGCGATCACAAAGACCACAAAGATGATGCGCACAAGGATCACAAAGACGAGCACAAGGATCACAAGGACGACGCGCACAAGGACGATGCCCACAAAGATCACGGGCACAAGGACGAGGCTCATGCTCACGGACCGGAGCATGAGTTGGGAACGGTGGACATCGGCGGCTTCAAGGTCGCCGTCAGCCAGATGGGCGACGTGAAGCCTGGCGGCGAAGGCGACTTTCATGTGAAGGTCACGGGTGGGACCGGCAAGGTCACCGCGCTGCGCGCCTGGGTCGGTGCTCAGGACGGCAAAGGTTCCAGCAAAGTCACCGCCAAGATGGAAGGCGAAGGCTCGTTCGACGCCGAGATGGACGTGCCCGATCCCATTCCCGCCAGCGGCAAGGTGTGGCTCGAACTCGAACTCGAAGGCGGGAAGAAGGCACAAGGCAGTATCGACTTCAAGAAGTAGAGTCGAACAGGCCCGTAACGCGATTGCCTCACGTCATGGCCGACGACTTGCACCTCATTCCGAAAGGAGCGGTTCCATGAAGCGCATCACAATCGGATTCACCTTGCTCTCCATGTTCTTTGCAGATCTCAGCGCTGCGTCGGCAGCCGACGCGGTTGAGTGGAAGGCGGTGAAGTCCGCGTCCGGAACGGTCAAGAACACGGTGCAGACCTCACGCGGCTATCGAGGCAAGTCCACCTCACGCGAAAAGCCCGTGTACGTCCCTTTCTCTGTCAGCACCAATGGATTTCGCGTGAAGTGGAAAACCCAGAGTGCCGGCGACCGAGCCAATCTCGACTTCACGCTGGAGCGACAGGTAGACCTACCAAATGGTTCCAAGGACTGGCGGCGCGTCGAAATCGTCGGCCGAGCGCGAGGCGACGATTCGGGTGAAGGCGGGTTCGCTGCCGGCCCCGGGGACTACCGCATCCAAATCACCGGTCAGCACAGCAAGTACGACATCACGGTCGAGGAGGCTCAGCGAGAGAAGAAGTGACGGGATGCACGCGGTACCGCATCTCGTTGCCACGGAAAAGCTGACAGCGAAAGCTATGAGGTGGTGCGTGAGAAGAAAATCCAAACACCGGTTGCGACCTCCTCGTGCGCCCCCGCCGGCGGAAACTGGTTATGCCGCGTTGATTTGCTGGTTGGTCGCTCTTGTTTTCGCCGGTATGAGCCTTCTCGACATCGCCAGTTCATTTGTCAAGTACGGACACCTTCATTCGTTTCGGCCAGCTCTTGTACTGATGGCCATTTGCTCTATCGGAATGGCGCTCGTCCAGACGTGGCGTTACTGGCACTTCAAGTGAATCCCACGAGGTGCTCATTGAGCAAACGAGCCAAACATCGGCCTCGACCGCAGAAGACTGACCACAAACGCCATTCAGAAGGTCAGTTCGCGCTGTCCCTTTGGTTGATTGCCGCCGGATCGCAGGTGATGTTTTTTGCCGGGCCAGCTGTGATGGAACGTGGCGCCGGCCACATTCATCTTCGGCCCTTGTTCGGAGCCATGGCGCTGATCACCGGCATCAGTGCAATCTTTCAGACATGGCATTGGTGGCATGTGAAGTAACCGCTTCAATCCGGAGGTGCCAAGGTTTACGCTTTCGCGGCTACATTCCCTGAACGGAACGCGATCATAGAAATACCCCGGACGAGCGCTCCCGCTCGGCCGGGGTAACAAGGTTCAACAAACGGAACGATCACCAGTGGGACGATTGACGGCCATGCGCCGGGTACCGGGGAGCTGGGATGCACACCGGCGGCGCTTGGTAAACCGGGTACTGCGGACGATGAACGTGAACCGGCGGTGAGTAAACGGGAGCATGATGGTCGACGCGGCCATGACCGTAACTGGGCCGGTGAGAGTGCGAGGGCTGGTAGTGGCGATCGGGTTGATGTCCGTAGCCTGGGTTGTTGTAGCCACCGTGCTCGTGACCGTACGGCTGGCGTCGCTGGTCATTGTGCTGTGCTTGGGCCGCATTCGCGGACCCTAGCATGACTGCAACCACGGCGACTGCGGCAAACATGAGAGACTTCATGGAACACTCCTTTAGAGGAAGATGGGCGGCTGATGAAACGCTACGCACGTCAGTCAGCCGTTTGATCGCACGACATTACGTACACGTATGACTTACGCCCCGACTCAGGTTTTGTTGCCGCGACGCAGAAATTGCAGGCGGATTTGATCGGGTAGTCGCAAGAGCGATTCAGCATGAAATGGCGTTGAGGAAACCGTATGACCAAGTGCTCATTCAAAATTGAAGGACTCTGCTGCGTCGAAGAGGTCACATCTCTGAAGCGCGTCGTCGGTCCGCTGGTTGGCGGCGAAGACGGGCTTGCGTTTGACGTGCTTAATGCCCGTATGACGATCCCCGCGTTACCCGCAAACGTTTCCGTTGCCGAGATTGTGACCGCCGTCGCTACAACCGGGATGCGTGCCGAACCATGGCAAGCAGAGAGCGCCGATCCGCCGAGCAAGGCCGGCGTGCCGCTGCTTCGCCCGATGCTCACCGCGGTGAGCGGCGTTCTGGCATTGGTCGCCCTGATCATTCACGCCCAGCAAGAAGGCGGGTTCGCTGCCGCGATGAGCGAGGGCGGACAAGGCCACGCCCTCGCCGTTCCGCTGGTGGTGCGCGGGCTTTATCTTGTGTCGGTTTTCTGCGGCGTCTGGATGGTGCTGCCCAAGGCGTGGTACTCACTCCGTGCGCTCCGCCCCGACATGAATCTGCTCATGGTGGTGGCGGTTGCCGGTGCGGTCGCCATCGGCGAGTGGTTCGAGGCCGCGACAGTGTCGTTCCTGTTCGCCCTGTCGCTGTTGCTGGAATCGTGGAGCGTGGGCCGCGCCCGTCGGGCAGTCGAGGCGCTGCTCGATCTCTCGCCGCCGACCGCTCGCATCAAGGAGCTCACCGGCAGTCGTGACGTTCCGGTCGCGGAAGTCCCCGTTGGCTCACTCATCATCGTGAAGCCCGGCGAACGCATTCCCCTGGATGGCCGCATCGTCCGCGGGGCGAGCAGCATCAATCAGGCTCCCATCACCGGCGAGAGCATGCCCGTCGCCAAGGAATCAGAGGATGAAGTCTTCGCCGGCACCATCAACGGCGACGGCACGCTGGAAATCAAGACGAAAAAAGCCGCCACCGACACGACGCTGGCCCTCATCATCCGTCTGGTGAGCGAGGCCCGTTCGAGGCGGTCTGCATCGGAGCAGTGGGTGGATCGCTTTGCACGCTGGTACACGCCGGCCGTGATGATCCTGGCCGTGCTGGTATTCATTCTTCCGCCCTTGCTCTTCGCCCAGCCGTGGTCCGTCTGGCTCTACCGCGCCTTGGTGCTCCTGGTCATCGCGTGCCCCTGCGCCCTGGTGATCTCGACGCCCGTCAGCATCGTGGCGGCGCTGGCCGCCGCCGCCAAGAACGGTGTCCTCATCAAGGGCGGTGCCTTTATCGAGATACCCGCCCGGCTTAAAGCGATCGCATTCGATAAGACCGGCACACTGACCCGCGGCCAGCCTGCGGTGCAGAAGATCGTGCCGCTGTCCGGCCACGACGAGCGGGAACTTCTCGAACGGGCGGCGGCCCTTGAAGCGAATAGCAACCATCCGATTGCCCACGCCGTGCTCGAAGCCGCCAGTCGCCGAGGCATCAAGGCGGCGCCTGCGGAGAATCTCAAGATCCTGCAAGGCAAAGGCGCGGTCGGTCAGATCAACGGGCGAACCTTCTGGCTTGGCTCGCACCGGCTGCTGGAGGAGAGGGGACAGGAGACGCCTGAACTGCATCAGCAATTGATCACGATGTCCGAAGCGGGACACACCGTCGTGGTCATCGGCAACGAATCGCACGTCTGCGGCCTCATCGCCGTGGCTGATGCAATCAAGCCCGGCGCTGCCGAGGTGATCGCTGACCTGCGTCGCCTGGGCATCGAGCGACTGGTCATGATGAGTGGCGACAACGAGCCGACGGCCATCGCCATCGCCGCTCAAGTCGGCGTGACGGAAGTGCAGGCGGAGCTGTTGCCGCAGGACAAGGTGGATGCCGTTGAGAATCTGGTTTCGACCCTGGGTGCCGTGGCAATGGTCGGCGACGGCGTCAACGACGCCCCTGCCCTGGCCCGCGCCACCCTCGGCATTGCCATGGGCGCGGCCGGCAGCGATGCGGCCATCGAAGCGGCCGACGTCGCCCTGATGTCCGACGATCTCGCCAAGTTGCCCTGGCTGATTCGCCACAGCCGGCGCACGTTGTCGATCATCCGCCAGAACATTATTTTCGCGCTGGCAATCAAGGTTGGCGTTGTAGTGCTGACGCTTACTGGATCGGCTTCACTCTGGGCCGCGATCGCCGCCGATGTGGGGGCGTCGCTTCTGGTCGTTGTCAACGGGCTGCGCCTGCTTCGCGGCGGTACTAACGTGGTGACCGTGCATTCTCTGCCGCACGCTCATTCCATCGCCGGAGTCCATCGTCCCCACAGCAAGACCGCGGCAGGGGACCATTCCTGATGCCGGGTTCGTGGCGATGGCATTCGCAAAGCGCCGTACTGTCAAACAGGCTGGGGAATGAGGTCCATGAAAACGCGTGAGAGCGGCATGCCGGATGAATCAATGTGGGAAGGTTTCTTCTCGCCCGAGCAGACGCTAGCGAAACTGGGACTGACCGGATCATGCCGCGATCTTGTGGA
Source organism: uncultured Phycisphaeraceae bacterium (assembly GCA_964426135.1). GTDB lineage: Bacteria > Planctomycetota > Phycisphaerae > Phycisphaerales > Phycisphaeraceae > CAYRPN01. The sequence continues at coordinate 203,412 of CAYRPN010000001.1, forward strand.
CTTCGGCTGCGGTTACGGCACGTTCACCATTCCCGCCGCGCGAATCGTTCGGGGCATCGTACATGCCTTGGACATTGAGCCTGACATGATTGGGGCGACGTCCCGAAAGGCCGAGGAAGCAGGATTGGACAACGTCCGAGTCGAAGGGAGGGATTTCGTCACCCTTGGCACTGGGCTGCCCGATGGAAGCGTCGATTATGTGATGCTGTTCAATATCCTGCACTGCGAACAGCCGGAGGTGCTGTTGCGCGAATCGTGGCGCGCGCTGTCACCACGCGGGCGGCTGGGCATTGTGCACTGGAATTGTGATCCGACTACACCGCGCGGGCCTTCGATGGACATCCGCCCGCGTCCCGAGTTGTGCCGGGACTGGGCCAAGCAGGTTGGCTTTCGATTGGCGATTCCAGAGAAGATCGAACTGCCGCCTTACCATTACGGCTGGGTTTTTGCGAAGCCGTGAATGACTCGCAGAGTGGCGTCTCGACTTCCCGCTTGTCACGTCGCCGGCTAGGATCGCTTTATGCATTACGCCACGGTTGTTGCTTTATTCATTGCCACGGCGATCGCTGAAGTCGTCGGCTGCTACCTGCCTTTTCTATTCCTGAGGAAGGGCGGCTCTCCGTGGCTGCTGATTCCGGGGGTGGCGAGCCTTGCGATTTTCGCTTGGCTGCTTTCTCTACATCCAAACGCTGCCGGTAGAACGTATGCGGCGTATGGGGGAGTCTACGTGGCCGTCGCGGTCATTTGGTTGTGGCAAGTCGACCGCGTCACACCTGATCGTTGGGATTTGATCGGGGCTGCAGTCGCGCTTGTGGGAATGGCGATCATTGCGTTCGCGCCACACGCTTCCAGCTCGCCGTAGTCCTCCACCTGTGAGTGCGGATGCCCACTCGCTCATGTTCGCGCGCGAATTCTTAGAACGGGTCGTTCTCCGCGCTTCTCCTTTATCCGAGACTGGTTCGTGCTCGAACTGGAAAGACCCCGCCCGTCCGCAGTCCCTATTCGATCAGAATCCATTTGTTTTCCAATGAGTCGAGGACCGAGTATAATCCGACGGACGAAAAGTCTGGTAGAATCTCGTCGGGTAAACACCCCGGAGGTCTACCCAAACGGAATACGAATACATGTGTACCCTGTTTTGTACCCTACCAAGTGAGAAACATGGCATAAATGAGCCATATGGTAAGCAGTGAGTTCATGGGCGTAACCCATGGAGATGACGATAGTTACTGATTCTGCCAGAAGTTGCGCAAAATGGCCTCCAGCGGCTCATAACCCGGAGGTCGCAGGTTCGAATCCTGCCCCCGCTACTTAAACTTGGGCTTCGAGCAATCGCGGCCCCCCGGTTAACGGACAACGCCGAGGCATCACGCCTCGGCGTTGTCATTTCTTACGCGAGGGATCGCAAGGTGTTACGGAGTTGCCGGTGCGCCCGAGGTCTCCATCGATTCGGACGAGAGACACGACAGCTTCGGGGCGTCGATCGCGATTCGGGGCGTCCGCGCCGGAAGTCTCTGAGTCTCTGGTCGTCTCTCGCCATCGGGTTATAAAGTAGTTGACCTCGACCTGGCGAACCCAATAGCCGTGTCTCTGAGTGGCTATCAACTCAGGCAGGCGGGGCGGTGATCGATGGCAATTTGGCCCAAGAAACAAATTGATTGAACAGCCCTGCTGGGTCCTTGACGCTAGGGCAGAACGACCGGTTCTCTTCAAGGGGGCCGTCACACGCGTGGATCGCGCAACTCACGTAAGTCAGCGTCGTCCCCTCGTGAGAAACCTTGTGCGAACCGAATTGGCTGACACACTCCAGCATGGACCGCGCGTTGGTCTGGGCCATCTCCGACAAACTCGGAGTTCGACCAAAGCGCGAACGAATTTCGTGCATCGCCTCCGGTTCGACCAGATCGCCAAGCGTGACTTCGTGCGAATGGGTTTGCTCGGCGACTACGGTTCGGGGTAGGTACTGCTGTTGATTCTTGTTGTAAGGCTGAAGCCCCAGGGTGAAGTCGACGATCCGGAATGGCGGCGCACTAACCCATGCGTGGCCAGTCTTGGCCGGGTTGCGGGGGCCACGTATCGGCCAGAAATACTGCTTTGGCAGGCGCGATGCTGAGGGGAAGTCAATGGTTAACGCGCCGGACACGCCGTAACACCACACTCCAAGCCTTTCAAGGAACCGCGTCAGAATATTCATCGCGTCAATGCACGCTCCCCGCCGCCCATCACGCTCAAGTACCTCGTAGAGAAACTGCGTTGCCCGAGGTGTCGCCAGTCGAGCGAATTCGACGTATTCCGAGCCGTAGCTCCGGCACTTCACATAGAGCGCGTAAAGCTCCAGTACCCGAGGATTCTTTCGTTCAAGTTGAAGAAATGCCGGATGGTCGTAAAACCCTGGCTTTGCAACGTCGACTCCTTCTTTCTCAAATACGCCTCGCAACGAATCTGCAATGCCCTCTTCATTTTCGTCCATGTGATGCCTCTGCACGGATTGAGTTAAGCAACTGCGCGACCCCTGAGAAATCATCGCTGACGTAGTTGTGAACCGCAACTCCCGATCCGTGGACAACCCAGCAGAAAACGGCATAGGTAAATGGAGACACCGTCGCCGCTCCCACGAGCGCGACGAGACTCTGTAAGGACTATGCCCATGAAGTCCCCGCGCGAACCAGAAGCCATCACACCCGACCAGCGCCGGCGCGAGATCGCGGCAATTCTGGCGCAGGGTGTTTTGTGCTGCCGCCGCATGGCAACACTCCGGCCTCTCCCGGATTCGCCAGAAAGTTACCCACATCCGCAAAATCCCCTTGAGCTGTCGCGCGAGAGTCGGCTTCATGTGGGTGACGGTTCCGCGGGTTAAAGCCCGCCGAGAAACCGAGAACCGTAGAAAGGCGACACATGGCAACGGACATCGAACGCGAACTCTCGGCGTTGCAGAGCATGACCACGACGGAGCTTTGTCATCGTTACGCCGAACTCCACGGACAGCCGGCCCGCACCAGGCACCGTCAGTATTTGATCCGGAAGGTCGCGTGGAGGATTCAGGCGCTTGCAGAAGGTGACCTCTCTGAGCGTGCTCGCCGGAGAGCGGCGGATCTGGCCAACGACGCGGACGTGCGCGTCATGCCGCCGCGACTCCCCGATCCAAAACCTCCGGCACACGACGCCGCCACGCTTCAACGGGTGGCCAAGGTATCGCCTGCGGGCGATCCTCGGTTGCCGGCACCGGGAACGGCCCTCGAGCGGAAATACAAAGGCCGAACGATCCGGGTGTTGGTCGCGCCAGACGGCGACGGCTTTGAGTACGAGGGCGAGCGATTCAAGACGCTCAGCGCCGCAGCTAAAGCGATCACGGGCATGCACATCAACGGGTATCGGTTCTTCCGCTTGGAGGGCAAGTCATGAGCCGAGGCCGAAACGAGACCAAACCCGTGGTTCCGTCAACCGTGCGATGTGCGATCTACACCCGCAAGTCCACGGAAGACGGGCTTGAGCAAGAGTTCAATTCCCTGGACGCTCAACGTGAGAGCGCGGAGGCCTACATCACGAGCCAGAAAGCAGATGGTTGGATAGCGCTACCCGATCGATATGACGATGGCGGCTTCTCCGGCGGCAACCTGGCCCGGCCCGCGATGGACAGACTCATGGCCGACATCGAGGCGGGCAAGGTTGACTGCGTCGTGGTCTATAAGGTGGACCGCCTCTCGCGATCGCTGATCGATTTCGCGCGAATCATGGAAGTGTTCGAGCGGCGACATGTCTCCTTCGTCTCGGTCACCCAGCACTTCAACACGACCCATTCGATGGGCAGGCTGACGCTCAACATTCTTCTGTCGTTCGCCCAGTTCGAGCGCGAGATCATCGGCGAGCGCATCCGGGACAAGATCGCCGCCCAGCGGCGCAAGGGGAAATGGGCCGGCGGTGTACCCGTGCTTGGCTACGACATCGATCGCTCAAACCCCAGCCCGCGGTTGGTGGTGAATGCCGAGGAGGCTGCGCGGGTTCGACGGATTTTCGACCTCTACCTTGAGCATGGGGCGCTGTTGCCGACGGTCCAGGAACTGAGTCGCCGGGGCTGGGTCAACAAGCAACGGAGGACCGTGCGCGGTGATGTCGTCGGCGGACGATCCTTCGACAAGCCATCGCTCTACACCATGCTGGTCAACCCGATCTACATCGGGAAGATCGTTCACAAAATGGACGTGTACCACGGCGAGCACCAAGCGATCATCACGCCGGAGGTGTTCAAGAGGGTCGGCGATCTGTTGCGGCAGAACCGCATTTCGGGCGGGCCAATGGTGCGGAACAAGTACGGGGCATTGCTGCGAGGTCTCCTTTACTGCAAGTGCTGTGGGCGCGCGATGGTCCACACGTTCGCCGGCAAGGTCGGAAAGAAGGGACAGCATTACCGCTATTACACCTGCACGAATGCGATCAAGCGTGGACATGACGAGTGCCTGTCTGGATCGCTGCCCGCCGCCGAGATCGAACGGGTTGTCGTCGATCAGGTGAAATGTATCGGCGGCGATCCGGCACTCTTGAACGACGTGTTACGCCAAGCCCGCGCCGCCCTCGATGACGAAATTGCCTCGTTGAACGATGAGCGGGACGACCTCACACAAGAGGCAACCAGGCAGCACGCTGAAGTGCGCAGGCTTGCGCTGGGCACCACGTCGAGCACGGTTGCCCGGCTGGGAGAACTTCACGAACGGCTTCAACGAGGTGAACAGCGGCTCAAAGAGATTGACGTGAAGATCGAGGCCCTGCGCACCGAGCAGATTGATGCCGCCGACGTGACCGCCGCGTTGAGCGAGTTCGACGGAGTATGGGGTTGCCTCAGCCCGCGCAAGCAAGCGCGGCTCTTGGCATTGCTGATTTCAAAGGTCGACTACGACGCACATGAGAGCACGGTCACCGTGAGTTTCCACGCGGCCGGCATCAAGACGTTGGCCAGCGGACATTGCGGAGAAGCAGCATGATATCCGTCACGCAGAAAGTTCATTTTGTCACGCGGGATCGCCGCAAGCGCATCACCGGGGAAGAGCCGGTGCCTTCCTCGGAACCCACAGGCCGCATACCGCGCATCTCCAAGCTCATGGCACTCGCAATCCGCTTTGATCAACTCCTCCGCGAAGAGAAAGTGACGGGCCTGTTAGAGCTCGCCGAACTCGCACATGTGACACAGCCCCGCATGACACAGATCATGAATCTCAACCATCTCGCGCCGGATATTCAGGAGGAGGTTCTCCACCTCCCCTCCGTCGACGACGGTCGTGATCCCATTCATGAGAGGAAGCTCCGCCCCGTGTGCGCGGAGCTTGGCTGGACCCAGCAGCGGGTCCTTTGGAAACGGATGCAGCGGGACGTGTAGCCGCGCGACCGAGGGCTTCAAAAATGTTCGAGTACAATCGCCACGGAAGGCAATCGCCAGCGAACAGGATGATATGTAGACGGTATGGCCTTCTCACGGATGTGCTTGAAAGACAATGGGTTATGGCTTACGCACAACCATTTCAGGAATCAGGCTTGTGATGCAATGACCCGCGGGTTATGATGGCGGCATGAAGTGTTCGGTAAACATGGACGCCAGCCGACCCGCGCATGCCTAACGAAGCCGACACATGCCGCCGATACGTCGTCCCCCGGCTACAAGCCGCCGGGTGGGACAGCGATCCGCACCGGATCAACGAGCAGGTGACGTTCACCGACGGGCGAATCATCGTCGCCGGTCGGCGCGGGCGTCGGCGGCCGGGCAAGCGGGCGGACTACATCTTACGGTATCGCCCCGATGTCGCTGTTGCCGTGGTGGAGGCAAAGCCATCGTACTCCACGCCGGGCGAGGGGCTGCAACAGGCAAAGGATTACGCCACGATTCTGGGCCTCAAGTTCGCCTACGCCACAAATGGTCACGGCATCGTTGAGTTCGATTTCACAACCGGGCTGGAGCGCGAGATCGATGTGTTCCCGACGCCAGCGGAACTCTGGGCGCGGCATTCAGCAAGCGAGTCCCTCACCATCGCAACCGCCGAGACGTTGCTGACGCCCGCCTACCACCTCAGCGGAAAGACGCCGCGCTATTACCAGGAGATCGCCATCAACCGCGCGGTCCAGGCCGCAGCGCAAGGCGCGTCGCGCATCCTGCTCACAATGGCGACCGGCACCGGCAAGACCGTCGTCGCATTCCAGATCTGCTGGAAGCTGTGGTCGTCGCGCTGGAACCGCACCGGCGAGCACCGGCGCCCGCGGATTCTGTACCTCGCCGATCGCAACATTCTGATCGACGATCCGATGGCGAAGATCTTTTCCCCGTTCGGCGATGCGCGGTGGAAGATCGCCAATGGCAACGCGGTCAAGAGCCGCGAGATGTACTTCGCCATCTACCAGTCCATCGCCAAGGACACCAACAGGCCCGGCCTCTACCGCGAGTATGCGCCCGATTTCTTCGACCTGATCATCGTTGACGAGTGTCATCGCGGAAGCGCTCAAGACGACAGCAACTGGCGCGAGATTCTCGAGTACTTCAAGCCGGCCATGCAGCTCGGCATGACCGCGACGCCTCGTCGCCAGGACAATGCCGACACGTACAACTACTTCGGCAACCCGATCTACACCTACAGCCTGCGGCAGGGCATCGACGACGGCTTTCTTGCGCCGTACCGCGTTCACCGCGTTGTGACGACCTGGGACGCCGCCGGATGGCGACCAACCCAAGGTGAGCTCGACCGCTTCGGCCGCGAGATTCCCGATGAGGAATACCACACCAACGACTTTGAGCGCCGCGTGTCGCTTCGAGCCCGGACCGAGGCCGTCGCCCGGCACCTGACCGAGTACCTGCGCCGCACCGACCGGTTCGCCAAGACCATCGTGTTCTGCGTCGATCAGGAACACGCCGATGAGATGAAGCGGGCGCTGAACAACCTCAACGCGGACCTCGCCCGTGAGAATGCGGACTATGTTTGCCGTGTCACATCCAATGAAGGCGACATCGGACGCGGGCACCTCAGCGATTTTCAGGACCTCGAGCGGCGCACGCCCGTCATTCTCACCACCTCGCAAATGCTTACGACCGGCGTCGACGCGCCCACTGTCCAAAACGTCGTGCTGATACGGGTCATCAACTCGATAACCGAGTTCAAGCAGATCATCGGGCGCGGCACTCGCGTGCGCGACGACTACGGCAAATTGTTCTTCAGCATCCTCGATTACACCGGCTCGGCCACGCGGATGTTTGCGGATCCTGACTTCGATGGCGACCCGAACATCGAAACCGAACAGACGATCGACGAGAACGGCGAGCCGACCAGCGAAGAAACCGTGGTCACGCCCGAGGAAGAAATTGAAGACGACCAAGGCCCCGAAGGACTGCCGCCCGACGTCGAGGATGAGCCGCGGCGCAAGTTTTACGTTGACGGCGGCCGGGTCGATGTGGCGGCGCACCTGGTGTACGAGCTCGACCCGGATGGCAACCAGCTCCGTGTGGTGCAGTTCACCGACTATACCGCCGACAAGGTCCGCACTTTGTACCGCAACGCTGCTGAATTGCGGGGCGAATGGGCCGACCCGGAAAGGCGCCGGGCGATCATCGAACAGTTGGAAGAACGCGGCATCGACTTTGATCACCTGGCCGAGACCGCCAACCAGCCCGATGCCGATCCGCTCGACCTGCTTTGTCACCTGGCATTCAATGCGCCGCTTCGCACCCGGCGCGAGCGTGCCCAGCGGCTCCGCGCCGAGCGGCCGGACTTCTTCGAACAGTACGGGCCGGAGGCGCGCCAGATTCTGAACGACTTGCTCGACAAGTACACCGAGCACGGTACGGCACAGTTTGTTATCCCCGAGGTGCTCGAGCTGCCGCCGATCAATGTCCACGGTAACGTGATCGAAATCGCCGCGAAGTTCGGCGACGCTGTCCGCCTGCGTGAGGCGGTCACTCAACTCCAATCGCTGCTCTACGAGGCGGCGTGACGCAGGAGATTACCTGTATGCCAGGGTCTTCGTATGTCGGAAAGGCTGGCCACCTTGCCGTGATGGGTGAGTTGGCCTTGCGAGGCTACAACGTCGCGATGCCTGAAATGGACATCGGCGATGACCTCTTTGTCGTGAACGATGCAACGGGCGCGATGTGGCGTATTCAGGTAAAGACAAGCGTGGCACGCGTTGGAGTGAAAGTTATCTCGGGGCAGTTCAGAGTTCGCCAAACCGCGATCACCATGCCCATGAATCCGGACCTTCACTTTGTGTTTGCGATGCGCATAAATCACGGGTGGCGGTATCTCGTCATGAGCCGCCAAGTTCTCGCGAACTATGTGCAGGCAAACAACCTAGGCACACAAGCGATAGTGCAGGGCGTGGCATGGCGTCAGTTGTATATCAGCATCAACAAGAACACCGGCGTGGCCACATGCTCGGGGCAGGTACTCACTCATTTGCTTGAGAACTGGGGTACGTGGCCTGAACTTTGACAAAGTCGATGAACCCTTTCCTCACTATTGAAAAACGCGATGGCAAAACCGAATACCAAGATTCCCGAAACACCCAAAACCACGGCGCAGCAATTGTCGAGCCTCATCAAGTCAGCACGCGACATCATGAGAAAGGACAAGGGGCTCAACGGCGACCTTGATCGTCTCCCCTTGCTGACCTGGATCATGTTTCTGAAGTTTCTCGACGACCGCGAGAAGCTGGAGGAAACGCGCGCTGGGATCGGCGGCAAGAAGTACAAATCCGCCGTCGATGCGCCGTATCGGTGGCGCGATTGGGCTGCGAACAAGGATGGCATCACCGGGGATGAACTTATCGCCTTCGTCAATCAGGACGAAGCGACGCGCCCCGATGGCAAGCGCGGGCCTGGCCTGCTTGCCTACCTGCGCGGCCTGCAGTCGACCAACGGTGACCGCCGCCGTGACGTCATCGCCACGGTATTCGACGGCGTCATCAACCGCATGATCTCCGGCTACCTCATGCGCGACGTGGTCAATCTCGTCGACGGCATCCACTTCGATTCATCCGAGGAAATCCACACGCTGGCCCGGCTGTATGAGTCGATGCTGCGCGAGATGCGCGACGCCGCCGGCGACTCGGGCGAGTTCTACACGCCGCGCCCTGTCATTCAGTTCATGGTCACCGTCACCGATCCGCAGTTGGGCGAGGTGGTGCTTGACCCGGCGTGCGGCACCGGCGGCTTTCTCGCCGAGGCATTCACCCACCTCGAAAAGCAATGCAAAACGGTTCAGCACCGCAACGTGCTGCAGGAACGAAGCATTCGCGGCGGCGAGGCCAAGCCGCTGCCCTACATGCTCTCGCAAATGAATCTGCTGCTCCACGGTCTCGATGCCCCGGCAATCGAGTACGGCAACAGTCTGGCCGTGAAGATCACGGAGCTTGGCGATAAGGATCGGGTGGACGTGATCCTCACCAACCCGCCCTTTGGCGGTGAGGAAGAGGCGGGCATCCGCGGCAACTTCCCGGCCGATAAGCAGACCTCCGAGACCGCGCTGCTGTTCCTTCAGCTCATCATGCGCAAGCTCCGCAAGCCGGGCGCTGGTTCCGAGCGCGGCGGCCGCGCTGCCGTGGTCGTGCCTAACGGCACGCTCTTTGGCGACGGTGTGGCCGCCCGCATTAAGGAGGAGATGCTCAAGGATTTCAACCTGCACACCATCGTGCGGCTCCCCAACGGCGTCTTCGCGCCCTACACCGCGATCCCAACCAACCTGCTGTTCTTCGACCGCGCAGGGCCGACGAAGGACATCTGGTATTACGAACTGCCGCTGCCTGAAGGGCGGCGCAGTTACACAAAGACCAAGCCTGTCCAGATCGAAGAGTTCGCCGACTGCATCAAGTGGTTTCAGATGAAGCGGCGGAAGGAGACCGATCACGCGTGGCGCGTGTCCGCTAAGGACGTGCTCAAGTATGACGGGGCAGGCAATCTGGTTTCCTGCAACCTCGACATAAAGAATCCCGACAGCGCCGCGGCGCTGGAGCATCTGCCGCCCGAGCAACTGGTCGAGGACATCTTGGGAAAGGAGCGGCGAATCATTCAGATCATGGAAGAAATCAAAGCCGAACTGGTAGGAGGCGGAACGTGAGAAAGCCATCCCGCGCCTCGATAGATAGGCTTCAGACGGTGCTTGAATCCGCGACCCAACCGATTCTTCGCACACCATTTGAAGATTCAGGCTTCGAACTGCCCGTTCTGGCGCAGCACGACGAAAGAATGTTGGCCGCCCAGCTCCAGTGCACGCATGCCGCGCTCGAACATCGCGCCGCCGTCCGGGGCTGCGAACCGGTCAAGCGGAAAGGGGGCCGCCGATGAGTATGAATGGCTGGCCGTTGGTGCCACTTGGCGACGTGCTGAGTCAGTGCAAGCACTACATTGATCGGCCTGAACCGCGCGAGTATCCCAAGCTATCGGTGAAGCTCTATGGCAAAGGTGTGGTTATGGATGCACCAGCTCAAGGCTCAGAGCTTAAGATGCAGCGCCACCAGATTGCTAGGGCTGGCCAAGTTATCGTGTCGGAAATATGGGGAAAGAAAGGAGCCCTTGGCTTTGTACCCGATGAGGGAGATGGCGCCCTTTGTACGAGCCACTTCTTCTTGTTCGACGTAGATACCACTCGAGTCGAACGTGGATGGCTGCGGGCGATCTTTCGAGCGAACCGTCTTGCGGATCAACTCGATTCGCAGGCATTTGGAACGACGGGCTACGCTGCTGTGAGGCCAAAGGCGTTTCTCGCTTCGACAATTCCCCTTCCCCCGTTGGAGGAGCAGCGCCGAATCGTCACTCGAATCGACCGTCTTGTCACCAAGATTGAAAATGTCGCTGTGACCGCCCAAGCGACGGACGTAGTCGTGAGCAGCTTGCTGCTCGCGGCCTATCACCAGATCGCGAAGACTGCACCGCGCAGACGGCTAGGCGATGTCGCGCCGCTGATTCGGCGCCCTGCCGAAATTGAACATAGTGCAAAGTACCCACAGGTTTCCGTTCGTTCCTTTGGAAAGGGAACGTTCCACAACCCGCCATTACTCGGTAGCGAGATCACCTGGCAGAAGCCCTACCTTGTGAAGCACGGCGACATCCTCGTGAGCAATATCAAGGCGTGGGAGGGCGCGATTGCTGTCGCGGGGCCGGAAGATGATGGCAGGTACGGTTCCCACCGTTACTTGACATTTGTTCCCGTCGATGGCGTCGCAACAGCCGCTTACCTCTGTTTTCACCTCCTATCACCCGAGGGGCTGTATCACGTAGGCGAGGCCTCCCCTGGCAGCGCCGACAGGAATCGCACGCTGAGCGCGAAAGCCATGCTCGAAATCCCCGTGCCTGTCCCACCATACGATCAACAACTTTGGTTCGGTCGTGTTTTGTCGCGCGTCACTGCCGCCCGCCAATTGCGGCGCGAAACAACGGCGGCACGCGATGCCATCATTCCGGCGATCCTCGACCGCGCCTTCAAGGGGGAATTGTCATGAGCAAAAAGCCCCCGAAACCATTCGGACAACTGCTCCGCGAAAAGCGGATGGAAAAAGGCTACAGCCTACGCAAGTTCGCGCTGCTGGTGGGCGTGAGCCCGACGTACCTGTCGCAGGTCGAGCAGATGAACGTGGCCCCGCCGACCGCCGATCGCGTGAAGCGGATGGCCGAGATTCTCGGCGAAAGCGTCGATGATTGGACCTCCTTGGCCGGGCGTCTGACCGAAGATTTGCCGGCGATCATTCAGGAGAGGCCCGAGCTTCCCGACATGCTCCGCGCGATGCAGGGTTTGACGTCCGATCAGCTCCGCAAGCTGCGCGCGGATGCCGAGCGCATGAAGAAGGAGGGCAAGTAGGTCATGGCCCGTCGATTCACCAAGCCCAAATCCGACACGCCGTTCCTGACGCCGCAGGCGTTCGAGGATGAAGCGGCGCTGCTGCTGGCCGAGTTCGGTAGCGCGCATGCGCAGATCACCGCCCCGCCGGTGCCCATCGACGACATGGTCGAGAAGCATTTCAAGCTGGTGGTGGAGTTCAGCAACCTGCGAGCGGACTATCCCGAAGGCGACGTGCTGGGTGCAATCTATTTCAATGACAAGAGGATCGTCATCGACCAGAGCCTCGTGCCCGAGGACTTCCCGGCGATGCGCGGACGATACCGGTTCACGCTGGCACACGAACTTGCGCACTGGCGCTTGCACCGGCACCTGTATCTGCACCGAGCGAATCAACCCATGCTGCTGTCATCGGGAAAGGCAGCACCCGATCATGTGCTCCGCTCGACACAGACGGATAAGAAAGAGTATCAGGCCAACCGCCTGGCGAGCTGCGTGCTGATGCCGCGCGAGATGGTGAAGCGGGCATGGCACGAGGCGCAGGGAAGCATGGACCCGGTCTATCTCGAAGACTTGCAGACCCGACGCCAACAGATTCTCACGGCGGAAGTGTTGCGCCGCGGTGGGTTCAAGTCGGGCGAGGACGCCATCGACAACATGCTGCTGGAGCACGTCGCCCGGCCGATGGCGCAGACATTCGAGGTCTCGCCCGACGCGATGCGCATCCGCCTGGAAACCATGCAGCTCTTGCTTCGCAAAAAAGAACCATCGCTGTTCACGTGAACGGCGGGTTGTTTTTCTGGACCCGGCGTTTACCGTTCAATTAACGTGGACGCCCTACTGCAAGGAGGCCAATCATGGCCAAACCGTTTGATCTGAGGAAGCAGCTCAAGCTGCACGACAATGGGCTTCTGCGCCGGCTGTTCGCCGAGCAGGAGGCGATGAAGGACATCGCGTGGGACGCGTTGGGTCGGCGCGATATGGAGCCGATCGTCGCGGCATGGGAGCACATGGCCGACGCGCGGAGGCACTTCCAGGTGATCCTCCAGGACGTCAACGAACTGTCCGACGCCCGCGGCCTGAAGGTGCTGATGGAGGCAATCGGCGCGCGCTCCACCGACCGGCTTGTGGAGATGTCGGCGCTGAAGAGCGCGGCCGACAAGGCGCTGTGGGCGTATCTCGAAGAACGGGATGCGTTCGATGAGGCCGCCATCTACGCGCGGGCCGAGGCGCTGCGCGGCGGGCAGTACGCCAACCGGTGGAACAGTCTGCCGAAAGAGAAGATCGAAGTGACGGACGCGAAGATCAAGGCACTGGAGGAGGAGGTGCGCGCCTTCTACTGGGAGAAAGAGCTGCGCGGGGAACGGTGCCGTGTGCATCGTCATCAGCGGCCCGGCGGCGAGGAGGTGTTCTTCGCGTACCTGCCCGACTGGCCGGACAAGCTCCTCACCTTCGATGCGGAAGGCAATCTTACCCCGCGCGAGGAGAGCTACACGTTCTCCAACGTTTTCATCTTCACGCCGGGCGAGGGCGCAGTGGAGATCATCGCACGGGGCGGCAAGAAGGTGCAGATGCCGCTGCGCAAAGCGTTCTGCAAGGCGGTGATGGGGATCGACGTTGCCGACGACGATCCGGTGCGGCCGTCGTTCCGGATGGACCACCTCCTCGACCCCGCGTTCGCATTCACGACGGACGACGGCGATCGCGTGTCGGCCGTGCGACCTCGGCGGTACCGCCTGGTGCCGAAGGTTTATGTGCCGACGGTGGAGTACCTCGAGTTGAAGTTCACCGAGGCGGCGACGCGCCGCGAGGTGCAAATCGCGATCGACAGTCTCTTGGGTGCCTACAAGCTCGATCGGTCGCAGGTCGCCGTCGCGCAGGCCAGCATCCAACTGCTGTTCATGAGCGACGGGCATCGCAAGGGCAAGACGATGACCTTCAACGTCAACTGCCCCAACTCGTGCGACGTTAAGAGCAAACCGGATGACGTGCGGATCGTGGCTGAGCGCCTGATTCGTCGCTGGGAGATTCTCCATGATTGATCCATTGCAAATGCTGTGGCCGCTGGTGGACGCCCCCGACTCGATCGTCGCGGCTCATGTCGTGGCGACCTGGCCGGCGGGCGTTCACCAGCAACTGATTGACCTTGGTGTGCTGCGACCGGGCGAGGATGCCCAGTTCGTTCTGTGCCCGGAATGCGGTGAACATGTTGAAGAGGTGTTGGCGTTCGCCGGTCCGGGTGGCCGTACGCGCTACGCGATTCCCTGCCACGTCACACTGCGCGCCGATGTTTCGCCGGAAGCGCGCCGTCAGTGGATGGTTGACTTCGCGGCTTTGACCGCCGAACTCGCTCGTATCCTCGCGCTGACTGGCCAGTGCAGCGAACTGCTGCCCAGTCGTCTCTGGCGACTTGGCCGAACGAACTGGCAAGGCGCGTCGCGCGATGTTCTGTTCGCGCGTGGGCTGGACTGGGACGATGGCCCGACCGTTCGAGCCACGCTGGTCCGCAGCCGAAAGCCAATCGTGTTTGTTCCGCTGCGCCGGCCTCCGGAGGGATTCTGGCGAACCGTGCCGCCGACACTCATGCTTTCGCACGTGGCTTCACTCGTGGGTGGGCACATCGAGGTCGAGACGTTGGAGATCGCCGCCGCGATCCACGACGCGGATGCATTGGCGGCATCAGGGCCCATGCCGGCGCTCTCGATTGAAGACCTCAAGCGGATGATCCGTCAGCAAGTGAAAGCGGAACTGAAATCCGCGCTGAACGACGACGCCTTCCTCGCCGCGTATCGCCTTTGCGGCTCGGTCCGCGACGCGGCCACGTTCCTGTCGCAGGAGACCGAAGGGGAAGTTTCCAAAGACAAGGTGCAGCGGGCGCTCGGCCGGGCCGGCGGCGCGGCCGCCGTGCTGAACAGCAAGAACAGCGCCTCGGTGGTGCGCGGTGCCGCGTCGCAACCCCGCGACAAACATGGGAAAGCAATCGCCGAGGCGCAACCGGCTGTAACTGAAGATGTTGAGTAACGCGGCGGGGGTCGTCCGGCTCGCGCGCAAACTTCCAGAGTGCGACACCGGGCGGACTGTCCGGCGGCCATAGAGGCCATAACCCGACAGTCACGAGTCGCATCTGTACCGGCGTCTGCGGCATGTGCCGCAGCACAGAACCCGCACTCGCCTTGATCTGATCGGGTCCTCCCCCTCGGGCCGCCGGAGGCCCGATGGGCGTTTCTCCGGACCGGTCGTTATCCCTTCACCCGTACGCGCAGCAACTCATCAGGATCAAGGCGCCGCAGCTTGTCGGCAAGGCGGGATTCCGCCGCGCCGATGTGCCCGACATCCGCCAGGACATGCTGCTCTACCTTCACGAGCACAGCGAGGCCTACGACCCGGATCGTGGCGCGGTGACTACGTTCATCGCTCGGCTTGTCGACAAATGGATCGCGATGGCGCTGCGCGATCGCGGTCGTCATAAACGTGCCGGTGGCTTCACGCTTCGTTCCATCGACGTCACCGTCGTTGGCGAAGACGGGCACCCGACCGCGCTGAGCAACCTGCTCCCCGAATCGGTGCGGGAAGGCATCACGGCGAAGCATCAAGGCGAAAGCCGGTCTGCTGAAGATCACGAAGCGCTCCAGGCGATCGCGGCTTCGTTGCCCGCGAACCTGCGCGAGATCTTCGCGCGACTCCAACACCGTTCCGTCGTGGGCGTCGCCACTGATATGAACATCTCTCGCCGGGAGCTGGCCAAACACATCGAGTGCATGCGCCGCCGCTTCGAAGACGGCGGCTTTGAGAATTCGTGACGCCGCCGGACAGCCCGCGCAGGCACGGCATAGGTAAGCAGAGACGGCTCATGGTGAGCCAACAAGGAGCCTGACATGAACGGCGGCGTTTACAGATTTGAGCTCGAAGCCGAGGTGCCTTTGCTCGAGGCCGAGATGAGCCTGCACCTGGCGATGGTCGCAGTCGAAGGGCTGCTGGGACAGGCCGCAGTCCGCCTGGAGACCTCGTACCACGTTGACGAGCCGCGTAACGCGATCATCGTCGACGGCACCACCGACGCCGGCGAGGCGCTGGTTCGCGTGTTCACTGGCTTCCTCATCCGTGAGTTCGGCGAAGACGCGTTCCAGGTGCGCCGCCTTGAGGCCTGTGTCGCCCTTTCCACCGAAGGGAGGGCGGCATGATCCCCAACACGCACGACCAACCCGCCCCCGGTTCCGGCCCTGGCCCCGCCCCTACCCCGGCAATACAGGACGACCAGACCCCGGTCGTCCGGCTTGGACAAGGCGATTTCACGCGCGACGTGTTTGCCGAAGACCTGGGCGTTGAAGGTGCCGCGCCGCGGCCGGTCAAATCCGTGCTGACGTTCTCGGCGCTCAACACGTTCCGCGGGTGCCCCCGCAAGTACAAGCATCGTTACCTCGACCTGCTGCGCGCCCGCCACAAGGCCGAAAGCCTTTCGTTCGGAGGCGTGATCCACAGCGCCCTCGAGACCTGGTATCGCCTGGGTCCCACCGATCCTAATCGCCTGTGGCGCGCCATCGATGTGATCGACGCGGGTTTCATCTACCGCGTGGGCGACGCGCAGGAGATGCAGGCCTGGCATCTGGCGCGGGCGCTCTTCATGGGTTACGCCCGCCGCTACCCCGCCGAGGATTTCGAGGTGATTGAGATCGAGAAGGAATTCACCGGCGAGATTCGCAATCCCGACACGGGCCGACCCAGCCAGACGTTCGTCATGGCCGGGAAGGTCGACGGCATCGTGCGCCTCACGGACGGCCTCTACCTGCTGGAACACAAAACGGCTTCGACCATCGACGCCAACTACCTCGACAAGCTGTGGACCGACACGCAGATCGCGCTCTACTGCCACTACCTGCGCGAGCTGGGCTACCCGGTCGTGGGCGTCATCTACAACGTGCTGCTCAAGTCCCGTCTCCAGCAGCGTCAGGGCGAAACCCAAGAAGAGTTCGAGGTCCGGCATGCGGCGCTGGCGGCGAAGAACAAGAGCGGCCGCTCAACAGCCCAGCGCCAGGAGCCCGAAACCGACGACGAGTTCCAGGGCCGCCTGGCGGAATGGTACAGCCGCCCCGAGGCGTTCCACCGCGAACGCATCTATCTCTCCGAAGACCGCATCGCCATGCTGCGCGAGGAGGTGTGGGAGATCACGCAGCAATACCTGGACGCCAGGCGGCGCGGCAAGTGGCTGCTGAACACGTCGAACTGCTTCTCGTTCCAGCGCCCGTGCGAGTACCTCCCGTACTGCCAATCGGCGTTCAACCCCAACGTCCGCGACAACCTCTTCGACACCGCGCCGCCCCATGAGGAGATCAGCGGTTTGACCGCGCTCACGGTGCGCGGTTCGCCGCTCATCGACACGGACTCCGACACCTTCTGAACCTCGATCCTCGCCCTAACTCATTCTCGAACTCATGGAGCATCCCCATGCCCGTCACTCTTCCCACCGAAAAGGCGAAGCCCTCCTCCGACCTCGCCACGAAAACCGTGTTGATCTACGGCCCGCCGAAGATTGGCAAAAGCACCTTCGCCAGCCGGTTCCCCGGCGCACTGTTTCTCGAGTGCGAGCCAGGCCTCAACGAGCTGGAGGTCTTCAAGACGCCCACGTACACCTGGGACGACTTCCTGCAGGCGTGCAAGCTCGTCGCCGCCGGCGGCCATCCGTTCAAGACGATTGTCGTCGACACCGCCGACAACGCGTTCAAGATGTGCAGCGAGCACGTCTGCCGTAAACACGAGATTGACTACGAAGGCGACATGGCCCACGGCAAGGGCTGGGCGATGGTCAAGAACGAGTGGCACCGGGTGCTGACCCGCCTGGCCAGTCTGCCTTACGGCTTGGTGTTGATCTCACACGCCGTGGACAAGACCGTCGAGACGCGCACCGGCGAGTACACGAAAACTCAGCCCAGCCTGCCCGACCGCGCCCGCGCCGTTGTACTCGGCCTCGTCGACATGATCCTCTACTGCGACACGGTCCCGCGCAAGGACGCCTCGGGCCAGGTGGTCATCGATCGCGTCATCCGCACCAAGCCGCATCCGACTTACGAGGCCGGTGACCGCACAGGCCGCCTGCCCGATGTCATGCCGCTCGATCACAACGCCTTCGTCAAAGCGTTTTCCTCCGGACCCTCCACCTCCGCCCCGGCCCCCGGACACCCGGGAACACCCGGAACATCCGTAACCCCTGCAAATACCACCGCACCTGGCAACGCCCCCGGCACCAGCGCGGTCGCTACCAACACGCCGGGCAGCACCCCTCCTGGAAAGGCACACAAATGACCAGTCCGAACCCGTTCGATCCGTCCGTCCCCGCCGATGGCGAGCCCCTGGGCGATGACGCGCCCGTCGCGTCCGGCGATCTGAGCGCCTTCGACGCCGAGTTCACCACCACGCAGGCCGCGTCCAGCGATGAAGTCCCTGACGGCAAGTATCAGGTGCGGGTGAACAAAGTATCGCTGTCGCGCAGCCAGAAGAACGATCCCATGATCAAGTGGGACCTCATCGTCATCGCCGGCCCGCATGCGGGGCGGCACATCTTCAAGAACTCGGTGATCACGCAAGCGGCGCTGCCGTTCGTCAAGGGCGACCTTCAGACGCTGGGATTGCAGCTGCCCAAGCTCAGCGACCTGCCCCAGCACCTGGAGTCGCTGCTCGATCTGAACATCGAGGTCACCCGGCGCACCAAGGGCGAGTACACGAACGTGTACTTCAACAAGCTCCTTCAGCTGGCCCCCGGCGCGGTCGGTACGCCGGGCGAGCCGGATTTGTCAGGACAACCCGCGCCCTTCTGATCGTTGCCGATGCTTCAAGCATTCCACGCGGATGGCTGTGACCGGGGCCGCCCGCGGCCCATGCCCATCGACCTGAAGAACGCCGGCTTCAGGCGATGGCGCATGGGCGCTTGGTTGGACCACGGGTCTGCCCGCGCCCCCGGACCCGCGCCGGCCGTTCCCTTTCATCACGTTCAAGGATGAGCACCGTCATGGAATTCAGAATCGTCATCGACACGCGCGAGCAAGAACCGTACGCGTTCTCATGCCCCACCGAGCGCCGCAAACTCGAGGCCGGGGATTACTCCGTCGTCGGTCATGAGCATCGTGTCGCCGTGGAGCGCAAGAGCCTCACCGACTTCGTGCACACGGTCATTCACGATGCACAGCGGTTCGCGGCCGAGCTGCGCAAGCTCGCAGCGATGGAAATGGCTTGTGTCGTGGTCGAAGCCGATCTCGACGACGTGATGCGCGGCCTGGCCGCCGACAAACTTCGGTCCGCGTCACCGCAATCCATTTTAGGCGCGGCCCTCCACATCGCCGTGCTACATCGGATTCCCGTGTACTGGTGCGGCAGTCGTCAGACCGCCTGCGCCTTTACCGACGGGTTCCTGCGGATGTTCATTCGCGGCACACGCCGCCCCGAGCCGCCGCCCTCCGACGGTCTGTGTGGAGCACGGCTGCCGGCGCCATCGCCACGATTCCCGCCCTCCGGGGCGGTGGCGAAACCGGGGGCGGGGGCGGGGGCGATGGCCTTGGTTGGAGGTGCCGCGTGACCGAAACCATTCACGGCACCATTGAACGGGTCTATCACGGCAGCCCCAACTTCTCCGCGGGCGTATTGGAGACCGACGATGGCCAGACTGTGCGGTTCGCCGGTCGATTTTGCGCGAATGCCGGCGACGTGATCGCACTCGTCGGCTCCTGGAAAACCGACGCCAAGTTTGGCCGCCAGTTCGCCGTCACCAACGTCAGCTACGCGCTGCCGCCGACCGCCGAAGGCCTGGTGCAGTACCTGGCCAGGCACCCGGCGTTTACCGGCATCGGAGAAGTGACCGCGCGTCGGATCGTGAACTATGCGACCAGCGCGGAACGACTCGATCGCATGATTCGCGAGGATGTCGACGAGCTTCACCGCGAGCTGCGCATCCCGCGGGCCGCGCTTGATCCACTCCGCGCGGCTTGGATCGCCAATAGCGCCGAGAACGAAGTCCGCGCTTACCTGGCGAGCTTTGGTCTCACGCCCCACCAGTCGCAGACGCTGCTGGACCGATTCGGCAACGCGGTCGTCGGTGTGCTGCGCAGCGATCCCTATCAGCTCATCAAGTATCTCGATGGCTACGGCTTCAAGAAGGTGGACAAGATCGCCCGCGCCATGGGCACGGCCAAGGATCACCCCGGCCGGATCGATGCCGGGTTGATCTACGTTGTGCATGACCAGATCTCCGCAGGCCACACCTACATCAACGGGCCGGAGTTACTCAGAAAGACCAACGAGCTGCTGCTGCTGGACACGCTCGACAGCCATGATTTGATTCGCGCCGCCGCTCAGCGCCTCCTCGACACCAACGAGCTCGTGTCGTCCGGGCCGGCGGTGACGACGCCGTACATCATGGAGGCAGAGCGCCAGATTCTTGACGCGTTCGACCGATTCGCAGGCGATGCACCTTTGATTACTTCGCACGTTCGCGTCGAAGGGCTGCGGGCGAAGCAGGTCGATGCCTACCGATGTGCCTTGTCTCATCGCATCATCACCATCTGCGGCGGCGCGGGGACCGGCAAGACGTTTGTGTTGGCGCGACTGGCCCAGACCTTCCGCGAGGCCGGATTGCGAATCGCACTCTGCTCACCCACGGGCAAAGCGGCCAAACGCATCGAAGAATCACTCCGCGCCCAGGGGTTACAGCTCGAGGCAAAGACGATTCATCGGCTGCTCGGATACGACGGGCACAAGTTCACCAGGCCTTCGCTATCTCGCGCTGTCCCGCCCAGTGACGATGATGACGAGCGTGACAAAGGCGACGAATCCGACGATGGCTTTGACGTGGTGGTCGTCGACGAAGTGTCGATGGTCGATGTGCCGCTGATGGCTGAACTGGTTCGACGGATCGATTTCAACCGAACGCGTCTCGTCCTTGTCGGCGATCACAACCAGTTGCCGCCCGTCGGTCCCGGCAATGTCCTGCGCGACGTCATCGATCATCGTCCCATCCCAACCGTCGTGCTCAACGAGGTGGTGCGCCAGGCGGGTGTGCTCAAAGCCAACAGTTCCGCGATTCTCACCGGCACCATCATGCCCACCGCCGTGAACGACCCCGCGTGGACGGTGGTCGACGCCTTCTCGCAGCCGCAGCAGATTCAGCTCTACCTCCGCGACCTAGTGCTCGAAAGGATTCCGACGCGGCTGGGACTCGACCCGGTGCGCGACGTGCAGATCATCACGCCCACGCACCTGGGACCGCTGGGGACGCAGGCGATCAACGAGTTGATGCAGTCCCTCGTTCACCAATCCAAGGCGCTGTCCGGCGACAAGCGGAAGTTCCTCGACGGCGACAAGGTCATCCAGACGAGCAACGACTACGACCTGGGCGTGATGAACGGGACGATCGGCCGCGTGCTGGGGTGGGAGCGTGCCGCCGGCAGCGGCGGCTATTGGGTTGAGTTCGATGGCACGGGCTCTCGCTTCATTGAAGGTGAAAAGATCGGCCGCCTCCAGCTCGCCTACGCCCTGACCGCGCACAAAGCCCAGGGCAGCGAGTTTCCCTGCGTGGTGGTGCTGTGTCACCGCTCGCATTACTTCGCCGATCGCAACTGGCTCTACACCGCCGTCACCCGCGCCGCCAAGCACTGCATCGTCCTCGGCGACAGCTGGGGCCTGCGCAACACGGTCAAGAAAAAGCACACCGTTGAACGGAGAACGTTTCTGAGGCTGTGGGCGAGAGAGCGGCGAGGCGTATCCCAGCCCGTGGAGGCGTGCGCATGAACATGGGGCCGGCGCCCGATCTCGATCACATCATGGCGAACGCTCCGGCCTGCCTGCGGGAGCGGGCGCAGTGGGTCTGCTGGCGGTACGTCGAGCGCGATGGCAAACCCACCAAGTGCCCGGTCAACCCGCGGACGCTGCAACTGGCTGACTCGACGGACCCCAGTACCTGGGCCACGTTCGACGAGGCGATTGCTGCCTGCCGCGCGTCGCCCGATCTCGCTGGCGTCGGTTATGTGTTCGCGGAAGCGGATCCTTTTTGTGGTGTCGACCTGGACGACTGCATCACGCCGCAGGACGGCGTGCTCAAGCCGTGGGGCCAGGCGATCGTCGACCAGTTCAGCAGTTACACCGAGATCAGCCCGTCTGGGTGCGGCGTGAAGATTTTTATCCGGGGCCGCAAGCCCGGCGCACGCTGTCGCAAGGCGTATCACGATGGTGAAGTCGAAGTGTATGACCGCGAGCGGTTCTTTACCGTCACCGGTCAGCAACTGTCGACTTGCTGCGGCGTTGAAGAGCGACAGGCCTGCTTGGAAGCGGTGTACCGGCAGGTGTTCGGCGACGAACTCTCGCCGCCGCAGCTGAAATCTACGCTGCAAGATGCGTCGGTGACCGCCAGCGCCGACCTCGAGGATGATGAGATCATTCGTCTTGCATCATCGAGCCGTCGCTCCGGCGGCAAGTTCGCCGCGCTGTGGGCGGGCAACTGGAATGTGTTCTTCAATTCTCGCAGCGAAGCCGATTCCTCGGTGGTCTTCACCCTGGCGTTCTATACGAAGCAAACTGCTCAGATCGACCGGCTGTTTCGGCGCAGCGGATTGATGCGCCCCAAATGGGACGAGACACACGGGCAGCAGACCTACGGCCAGATGACTATCGCCAAGGCGCTGGAGAAAGTGACGGGCCAGTACGACCCGCGGAAGAAGCGGAAGCGAACCAAGGCGGCTGCGGCCGCAACCACGGCGGCAGCCAGCGCGGACGTCGCTGCGGTCACCTCCGAGCCGACGCCCGGCACGATCGATCCCGGCACGGGCCGCCTGATCCTGTCAACGGAGCGAACGCTGCCGACCGCCGAGACATTCGTGCGGATGTTTCACCAGCACCAGGACGGCGAGGGTGTTCTCCGCACGCTTCAGCATTACGCCGGCCTGCTCATGGCGTGGCGCGGCAATCGCTTCGTCGAGATCGAAGACGACGGCATGCGGAACAAGCTCCTGCGCTGGATGCACGCGGCGGTTCGCATGACCTATGACAAACAGTGCAAGCTGTGGGTGCCGGAAGATTTTCCCGCCAACCCCAACACCGTGCGGGCTGCGCTTGATTCCATCAAGGCATACACGCACCTGCCGGCGATGACGGCGTCCCCCTCGTGGCTCGATAGTCGGCCCGATCGTCCCCATCCCGCGGAGGTTCTGCCCTGTCGCTCGTCGTTATTGCACCTGCCGACGATGACTCACTTGAAGCCGACGCCGGCGTTTTTCACCATCAACGCGCTGGACTACGACCCTGATCCGCATGCCCAGGCCCCGGCAGCATGGCTCAATTTTCTCGGCGAGCTCCTGGGCGAAGACATGCAGGCGTGGGACCTATTGCAAGATTGGTTCGGCTACTGCCTCACCGGCGACACCTCGCAGCACAAAATGCTCCTGCTCGTGGGCCCTAAACGCAGCGGCAAGGGCACCATCGCCCGTGTGCTGGCCCGACTCGTGGGCGCCAGCAACGTTGCTGGCCCGACGACATCAAGCCTGGCTGGCTCTTTCGGACTCCAGCCGCTCATCGGCAAGTCACTGGCGATTGTCAGCGACGCCCGCTTTTCCGGCGAGAACATCCAGACGGTTGTCGAGCGCCTGCTGTGCATCTCCGGCGAGGACACGCTCACGATCGACCGCAAGCACCTGACCAGCGTGACGATGAAGCTGCCGACTCGCTTCATGTTCCTGACCAACGAGCTTCCGCGACTGTCGGACGCTTCCGGGGCGCTGGCGGGCCGGTTCATGATGCTGAAGTTGACGGAGAGTTTCTACGGCAAAGAGGACAAGACGCTGACGGACAAACTGCTGGCCGAGCTGCCCGGCATCCTCAACTGGGCGATCGAAGGCTGGAAGCGCCTCCGTCAGCGCGGTCATTTCGTTCAGCCGTGCAGTGTTGAGGACGCCCTGCACGACATGGAGGATCTGGCCAGCCCCGTCGGCGCCTTCGTGCGCGAGTGCTGCATCGTCGCTCCGGGCCATCGCATCTGGGTCGACGAACTCTACAAGGCGTGGCAGGCCTGGTGCGAACGCGACGGGCGCAGCAGCGTCACCACCAAGCAAACTTTCGGGCGCGACCTCATGGCGGCGGCCCCGGGCATTGCCTGCCGGCGTCATCGCACATGCGGGCGATTCTACGAGGGCATCGCGCTGACCAGCGATGGAGGTGGGCAATGACCCAGTTTTTACGGTCTAGTCCCGCGATAGTCCCGCACAAGTCCCGCTATGAAAACCGGGGATCGCGGGACTTTCAACCCTTGAAAAACAGGCAAATCCGTGTCAGTCCCGCGGTGTCCCGCGATCAAAGGCGATTACGCGCGTACGCACACGCGCGCACGCGCACGCACGCGCGCACACGCGGCAATGGCGAGTCCCGCGGTACATCGCGGGACTGCGGGACAACTGAACACCTAGCGCGAAAGGTAGGAACCGGTGTCGATTGAAACATCATCCCCGTCCGCAATGGGTGTGTCTCTTCCGCCGGTTCCGCAGCGGCCTTTCGCCGCCGGCGATGCCGAAGTCGGCACGAAGCCCGTCTACAGGCCATCGGACGATCCGCTTCCATTCTCGCGCAACGCGCGATTGGCGGCGCTCGACGTGATGATTTTGGTTTTTGCGGCGCGGCTGCACATCGAGCACCTGAACGGCATAGGTAAATGTCAGGAGGACGTGGCAGCATTGATCCGCCGCGACCTCGAGGCGATTCATCGCCTCCTCAACCCCGAGCCTCCCGTATTCGCCCCAGCCTCCCCTGATCGCCACGAGCCTCCAATGCCAAGCCCCATTCCGATCCCGGCAACGAAACCCCGCCAACAGTTGGGCGACGTTCGCCCACGTTTGCGCCTCGCGTCAACGGCGGACGAACCTACGCCGTCGCTCTTCGGCCCAACTCGGGCCAACGTGGGCGAAACGGGCGCGAATCCGGGAAGCCGGGGGCCGGGTGCCAGAGTGGCACCCCCTTACGGCGATTGAGGGAGGCGCGCAGCTCAATGGTTCCTCCCTGGCGGAATGTTTTTCCTGACGCCCGCGGGAACAGCCGCAAGTATCGACTGACTTTCTTTGCGCGAAAACACAAAGCCCCGGGATGCGGACCCATTCGCAACCCCTGAACACGGAGGTTCTTATGCAGATCGAACTTCGACCGCTCTCGGAAATCAAACCCTACCCCGGCAACCCGCGCCAAAACGACGAGGCGATCGACTCCGTCGCCACGTCGCTGCGCGAGTTCGGGTTCCGCCAACCGATCGTGGTCGACGCCGAAGGCGTGATCATCGTCGGCCACACGCGCTACAAGGCGGCGCAGAAGTTGGGGTTGGCCAAGGTGCCCGTTCACATCGCCACGGACTTGACGCCGGCGCAGGTGAAGGCGTACCGGATTGCCGACAACCAGACCGCGACCATCGCGGAGTGGGATTATGAGCTGCTGCCCATCGAGCTTTCGGCGCTGCAAGAGATGGAGTTCGATCTCAACCTGCTCGGCTTCGAGGCGGACGACCTGCTGACCATCATGTCCGGCGGCGATGTGAACGGCGGACTGACCGATCCCGATCAGGTGCCCTTGCCGCCGGACGCGGCGATCACGCAGCCCGGCGACCTTTGGGTGCTCGGCAATCATCGCCTGCTCTGCGGTAACAGCAGCAGCGCCGCCGATGTGGATCGACTGCTCGACGGCAATCCGATCCACCTGGTCAACACCGACCCGCCGTACAACGTCAAGGTCGAGCCGCGCAGCAACAATGCGATCGCGGCGGGCCTGTCGTCGTTCCAATCAACGACGCACCACCAGTCTATGGACCTGGCCCGGCACCCGGAGAAGGCCAAGCCGACGCAGAAAAAACTCCGCGCCAAGGACAGGCCGCTGGCGAATGATTTTGTCAGCGACGAGGCGTTCGACAAGCTGCTGTCCGATTGGTTCGGCAACATCGCCCGCGTGCTGGTCCCCGGCCGAGGGTTCTACATCTGGGGCGGCTACGCGAACTGCGCCAACTATCCCCCGGTGCTCAAGGCGAAAGAGCTGTACTTCTCGCAGGCCGTCATCTGGGTGAAGGAGCACCCGGTCCTGACCCGCAAGGATTTTATGGGTAACCACGAGTGGTGTTTTTATGGCTGGCGCGAGGGCGCTGCCCATCTGTTCCTCGGACCGAACAACGCGACGGACGTCTGGTCGGTGAAGAAGGTGAACCCACAGAGCATGGTGCATCTGACGGAAAAGCCGGTCGAACTGGCCGTGCGAGCGATGCAGTACTCATCTCGGCCGGGTGAGAATGTGCTCGATCTATTTGGCGGCAGCGGCTCGACGCTGATCGCCGCCGAGCAGACGGGGCGATGCGCGTTCCTCATGGAGCTCGATCCGCTGTACTGCGATGTCATCGTGCAGCGCTTCGAGAAGTTCACCGGCAAAAAGGCGAAGCGCGTCGCGGCGGACGGCGCGACTGGAACTGACATGCCGGAGAAAACCCCGGCCATCGAAGCCGGGGTGGGTACCGAGGAGGAGAAGTGATGTCAGACCGTCGGCTCTTCTTCACCCAAGGCCAGGAACTCGATCATCGCGTCCTCGAAGGCGGTGGTCGAGGCGGGGTAGCACCGCCGGTGGCGCACCTCGACCACGTTGCGCTCCTTCAGGAACTCGAGCGCGACGTTCACTTGCGAGTAAGGCAGGTTCTCGCGGCGAACGATCTCGACCTGGCAGGTGCCGTCGCCGTCGGCGGGCGTCTCGTTGATCGCGTGGGCGACCGTCTCGAACACCTTCCGCGTGCAGCGGTGCTGGTACGCCTTGCCGGTCCCCCCGGGGGCGACGTCGGTGACGGTGCGCACCAGGCAGCCGTCGGCGAACTCGAAGCGCTCGTCGCGTTGTCGAAAGTTCGTCTTCATCGCTCACGCCCCTTTCTTCTCGCCCCCGGAAGCGGCGCTGAAGGCGAAGGTGCCGCGATCGGTCTTCGTGAAGCGGGCCTCCTTACCCTTCTCAGCGATCTCGCGGATGATCGCGGCGTAGATCGTGGCGGCGGGCGTCTTGCCGTTGGTCGCCCACAGTCCCTTGGCGAGCATCTGCTCGACCATCTCCTTGCATTTCAGTGGCGTGCCCGCGTCCTTAAGCATTTGCGCGGCCACGTCCAGACCGCTCGGCCCGCGCGTCGATCCCTTCTTCGGCTTCGGCTCGCGCTTGGCCTTGCCCCCGGCCTTCGCGCCATCGGCGGTCGCGTCGGCCTTCTTGCCCTTCCCCGCCTTCGCCGTCATCGCGTCCGCCAACTCGCCGATCTTCGCGCCGCCCTTGGCGGGCTTCCAGCCCATCATCTTCCGCCGGCCCGCTTCGTCGGCCTTGGTGTACTTGGCGAGCCAGGCGTCGCCCGCCGCCTTCGCGTCGTCGTCGTTCTCGAAGCGCTCCTCGAGGACGACATGTTCGTACTTGCCTTCGCGGATGCAGGTGTCCCACTTCTTGTCCTTCTTGTCGTACACCGTCACCGTCGCCAGCACCTCCGGGGCAGGCATAGTCGTCTGGGCCGGCGCGGTCTCGGCGCTCGTGGCCTTCTTGCTGCCGGACTTCTTGGTGGTGTTCTTCTTCGACATGGCGATTGCTCCTTTGGCCGTGTTGGGTTGTGGTGGTTGGCTGGCCAGGCCGTCTCTGAAAACAACCGAGGCCCCATTTCGGGGCCTCGGTCACTCGGCGAGCAGGTCTTCGATGTCCTTCGTTTCGCTGTTGGAGAGGAAGGCCAGCGTCTCGATCAACTTCTCTCGGACGTGGCCCAGGTCTCCTGCGAAGCCCCAGTCGTTGGGCTTCGCCTTGGCATCGGTGCCGTGGCGGTCGAGTTCGAGGTCGAGCCAATCCAGCACCCGCGCGATGTCGCTGCGGCGCTGTTCGTAGGTCTGTTGTGCGGTCGGTTCGTTCGTGCTCATGAGTCGGTCTCCGTGATTGAAGGCTCACGCGTTCTTGCGAGCGGCCCTGATCGCCTTCCGCAGGGCGCGCCACTCGGCGATGGTTTCCATCTGGTTGTCCTTCGCGGCGAGCAGCGCCTCGGCGGCGGCGAGAAGATCGCGTTGCCCCGCGCGGTACGCGGCGTCGAGCGCGGCCTCGACCTGCCAGACGCCGTGCTCGTGGAAGTCGAGGCTGTCGCTGTTCTGCGCGGCCAGCGTGAGCAGGCCCAGGTGCTGGCGGGCGATGGCGCTGATTTCGTCGTGCTTGGTCATGGCATCCTCGTGGGTTGGCGGTGCGGGTGTTCAGGCCTGAAAGCGCTGAAGCTCTCGGTAGTAGTCGTGGATCATGCTGTTGCTGCCGCGTCCGCCATCGCAGCGGCGCTGGACCTCGTCGGCGATCTTGAAGAGCGCTTCGTCGTCGATGCTGGCGTCGACCTCCCATGTCTTCCAGACCTGGTCCGTGCGCTTGGGCTCGCGGATCACCGAGTCGATCCGAATCTTCGTGTCGCCGCGCTTGCGTTCGATCGTGACGTGGCCGGCGCTGCCTTCGAGTTCGATTCGCGTGGTTCTCATCGCTGCGTTCCTTTCGTGGTGGGTGGTGCGTCTTCAGTTCTCATCGCCGGGGACAAACAAGTCGCTGGCGTCCCAGATCTCGCGGCCGTAGGCGGTGTCGACCAGGTACGACCAGGCGTCGATCCCGTTGCGGCGGAAGGTGCAGACCCGCACGATCCGTCCGGTCTCGCCGTCTTCGCGGCTGACCACCTGCGTGCCCGGGGCCAGGCGTCGATTCGTTTTCGTGGCGTTCGTCATCGCGATGCTCCTTTCGTTTGGTACCGACACATGTAAGCGGTGAAAACGAAGAAACATCAAGGCCGATGTGCCAGATTCCGCCAACAACCCCCAAAGTCGCTGTCATGACCCAAGACCCTGCTGAAAACCCTGCGCAAGTCCCTAGTCCGGCCCCCGGAAGCCCCGGTTCTGTCCCCGGAATGGCCGCGCCGGGGAGCGCGCCCATCAATCCGCTGTCTCTGACGGTGGATGAGGCCGCGCGCATGCTGACGGCAGCGGGCGGCAAGAAAGTGACGCCAGAGATGGTGCAAGCGGACATCAATGCGGGGGCACCAACAGCGCCGGGTGGTCGAATCAACCTCGTGCACTACGCCGCATGGCTCATCCGGGAGGTGCAAGCGAGTGGCACTTGATCCTCGCCAACTTCGCGTTGCCGAATGCGTGCGCCTGCTGAACTCCACGCCGTTGGGCGAGGTAGTACAGCCGCATGTCGTTTACCGGCACCTCAATCGCACGGGGTTCCGCATCTCGGCACAAGGTGATCCGCGGCGCATCGACCTGGTGCGCTACGTGGCGTGGCTCTTCGTCGCCCGCCATGCGCATGGAAGCCTCGTGCCCGGATCTGATCGCAGCGATTACGAGTCCATCAAAGACGCCGCGAACCAGCGCAGCCGCTCGATCTCGGAATCCTCGCGCGACATTGCCGCCGAGGGCTGGGTGCATGACGCGGTGAATCCCGATCGCAAGGCGATCTCGACGAAGAGCTTCTGCTCATTCTGCGAAGTCTATTTTCCCGCCACGTTCCATCTGCCGTGGTCGGACGATCACCTGAAAGTCATCGCCAAGATCGAGGAGGCCGTGCTGCAAGGCGGCCTGTTCGCGATGGCGATGCCGCGCGGCAGTGGCAAGACGACGCTGTGCGAGACGGCATGTTTATGGGCGATCTTGATCGGTGCCCGCGAATTTGTCTGCCTCATCGGTGCCGACGAGGAACACGCCGAGGACATGCTCGACTCGATCAAGAGCGAGCTGGAGAATAACGACCTGCTCGAGGAGGACTTCTCCGAAGTCTGCGGGCCGATCCGTGCGCTCGAAGGCATCCACCAGCGCGCCGCCGGCCAGCTCTACAAGGGCGCGCGGACGCACGTCGGCTGGACCGCGAAGGAGATCGTGCTGCCCACCATCCCCGGCAGCGCCGCGTCCAGCGCGATTATCAAGGTCGCGGGTATCACCGGCCGCATCCGCGGCATGAAACACAAGCGATCCGACGGCAAAGCGGTGCGCCCCTCGCTGGTACTGCTGGACGATCCGCAGACGGATGAATCGGCGCGCTCACCATCGCAATGTGCCACGCGCGAACAGATCCTCGCCGGCGCCATCCTCGGCCTGGCCGGGCCAGGTCGCAAGATCGCGGGCCTAATGACACTGACGGTTGTGCGCCCCGACGATATGGCTGATCGCATCCTCGACCGCGACAAGCATCCGCAGTGGCAGGGCGAACGAACGAAGATGGTGTACGTATTCCCCGCCCCCGGCAGCGCGGCCGAGAAACTCTGGCAGCAGTACGCCCAGATCAGGGCCGATGGCTTGCGCGCCGATCGCGGGATCATCGACGCGACCGAGTTCTACCGGCAGCATCTGGCCGACATGAACGACGGAGTCGTCGTCGCCTGGCCGGCTCGCCACAACCCGGATGAACTCAGCGCCATTCAGCACGCGATGAATCTGCGGCTGCAAGACGAGGCCGCGTTCTTCGCTGAGTACCAAAACGATCCGTTGCCTCCAGATACCGGCGGCGACGAAGGCATCGTCAGCGCCGACGCCATCGCCGGCAAGACGAACGGGATGAAACGCCGTGAACTGCCGGTGGGTGTCAACCATCTGACGATGTTCATCGACGTGCAGGCTGCGCTGCTGTTCTACATGATCTGCGGATGGGAGGAGGATTTCACGGGGTACGTGCTGGATTACGGCGTCTATCCGGATCAGCGTCGGAACTACTTCACGCTGCGCGACGCCAAACGAACAATCCAGACCGTTCACCAAGGCACCGGCCTTGAAGGTGCGATCTACGCCGGCCTCGAGTCGCTGACCCATGACCAACTCGGCCGATCCCTGCGTCGTGACGATGGCGCTGAGATGAAAATCAGCCGCTGCCTGATCGACGCCAACTGGGGCAACTCGACTGATGTGGTCTACCAGTTCTGTCGTCAGTCATCACACGCCGCCATCGTGATGCCCAGCCACGGCCGCTACGTCGGCGCGGCCAGCACACCTTTTGGTGAATACAAGCCCAAACGGGGCGATCGTATCGGCCTGCACTGGCGGATTCCCGGTGTGCAGGGCAAGCGCGCGATCCG
The DNA here is from genome assembly GCA_964426135.1 of uncultured Phycisphaeraceae bacterium. Lineage (GTDB taxonomy): Bacteria > Planctomycetota > Phycisphaerae > Phycisphaerales > Phycisphaeraceae > CAYRPN01. The sequence continues at coordinate 234,288 of CAYRPN010000001.1, forward strand.
GTACGCGCTCATCGATACGAACTATTGGAAGACCTTCGTCCATGCCCGACTCGCGGTGCCGATGGGCGATCCGGGATGCCTGTCGCTTTTCGCGCCCGCTCCTGGGGCAGACCACCGCCTGCTGTCGGAGCACGTGACTTCCGAGTACCGCGTGAAGACCAGCGGTCGCGGTCGTGAACTTGACGAGTGGAAACTCCGAACCCCCGGCAGCGACAACCACTGGCTCGATTGCCTCGTGGGCTGCGCCGTCGGAGCCTCCATGCTGGGCGCCATCCTGTTTGGTACGGCGGCGAAGGAGGCACCGCGAAAGGCGCGCGTGCGATTGTCTGACCTACAGCAAAGGACGCGCTGATGCCTCGTGTGGCGACCAGTTTGTCCGCCGGTTCCCCCGGCAGCTCGGGCGCTTCGGGTGCGGCTGCTCCGGCCGCGCCCGGTTCGACTGCCGAGAAACGCGGCTTGGTCTGTCGGCAGTGCGGATGTCAGCACTTTCGCGTCGTGTACTTGAAGCGCCTGCCAAATGGCGTGCTGATGCGCCGGCGCGAATGTCGGTATTGCGGCAAGCGCGTGAGTACCCGCGAGCAGATGGCATGAGAGCGCGCGGGCCGCAGGTCGGTGGATCAGGTGCCGAGGCGGATGATTCGATCTATCGAATGAAGATGTGTCCGATCGAGGCGTACTTACTCAAATCGTCCTCTCCTGTGTCGGTACGGGTTGTATGACGCGGCAACTTCCTCCCACCGCCAATGCGAGCCACCTGGCTCTCGAGCTGCGACTGGTGCGTGCCTCCGACAAGGATGACGCGCTTCAGGAGGCTTGGGTTGCGCACCTAGAGGGTCGCAATCCTGCTCGGGCGGTCAACACATTCGCGCAGCGTGAACTGCGCCGCCGTCGCCGTGAAGTGGCCGAGTCCGACGTTCAAGTCGCGTGACAACCCCTCACCTGGAGACCTCTCATGCCCGCAACCGTTGCCAACTTTGACATCGCCGGCGCTGCCGATCGCATCGTCACCTTCGCCGACGAGCTCATCGCCTCGCAGTCCAGCAAGCAGGCGGAGTTCAACGTCCACGACCGCAACCGCGCCACGTCGTACCTCGAGCGGCTGGAGGGCTACGTCGAGGTGATCGCCAAGCCCGCCAACCCGCTCGACCTGCCCAAGACCCACCCGCAGTCCTACCCGGTCGCCGAGTTCCCCGGCGACGAGCAGGTGAACACCATCGAGAACGCCGAGGTGCGCGACCTGGTGCGCCGCTTCAAGGCTGGCTACGTCGAGCTGGTCAACAGCCAGAGCAAGGATCGCGCCAGCGGCATCTTCGAGAAGGACAAGGAGCGGCTGCTCGCGCTCACGGAGAACGCCAAGGGCATCATCGCCTTCGGCCAGGCCTCGGTCGACCTGCCGGAAAACCCGGCCGACGTGCCGGCAGTGCCGAAGAAGTAGCCCCCGGCCCCGGCCCACAAACCTCGGCCCGCAGAAAGGCATGAGCGGCCGGGCCTCCAACACGGAGCGCCCGGCCGCTCGAAACCCTGATCAACTCGCCACTGACGACCACGACTATGGCTGATGAAACGCTCAAAGACGCGATCGA
>CAYRPN010000002.1:0-20012 GCA_964426135.1 uncultured Phycisphaeraceae bacterium
GATTGCACGATCGGTGACGGAAATCGAAAGATTCTCAGGCTCCGGGAGAGGGTTATGCGGTTTCTATCTGATTCTCGCGCCGAAGTTGATGCCACTGGCAGGCTCGGCTGCCAGTGCGTTTCTCGCGTCCACCGACGCCCGCGCCTTGCTTTTCGCAGGTCCACTGGCAGCCAAGCCTGCCAGTGGCATCTGCGCGAGAATCAGATGGAATCCGTATTAGGGTGAGGGCCGGATGACCATTCGTTTCCATCGAGCATGGCCGCACGTCAAGGAGTCGGCCATTTCAAATTTCCCCTTCGCGCATACATCGAGCTGAATATTCTCGCTTATGCACCGCATTCATTCCGCACACATACTCATCCGGCCCTCACCCCAGCCCTCTCCCGGAGGGAGAGGGGGCCGGAACCTTCACCTGCTGATGATCGACACTTTGCCCTGATTGCCGTCCACGCGAACCTGCGCGCCGGCAGCGATCAGCTTCGTGGCATTCGGACACGCCACGGCGGGGATGCCGAAATCGCGGGCCACGATCGCGCCGTGCGACAGCACGCCGCCGCGCTCCACGATCAGGCCGCGGGCCGCGATGAAAAGCGGCGTCCAACCCGGGTCGGTTGAAGCGCACACCAGCACGTAATCGCCGCCCAGGTCGCCGGCCTCGCGCGGGTCGAGCACGATGCGGGCCGTGCCCGTCGCCACGCCCGGCGCCATCGCGGTGGCGGTGAACTCCGTCGCGCCGGTGAGCTTCACCGGCTGGCCCAGTTCATCCAGGTGCTGCGAGTCGATGATGTCGGGCATGTCGATCTTCTGCATCGCCTCCCAGCGCAGCTTGCGCTTGGCGATGATGTCGCGCAGCTTCTCCCGCTCGGCGGTGTAGCCACGAAACTCAGCCAGATGCAGGAAGTAGATCTCACTGCCCAGTTCCCTTCGCCGCGCCAGTTCTTCGATCGCCGCGCGGATCAGTTCGTAGCCGAGCATCAGGTGAAACTTCCCCGTCTCGCGGTAGGGCAGCAGCGACCGGGCGTCGGCCAAGTCGCGCTCCACCTGTTCTCGGAACGCGCTGCCGCCGTTGCGTTTCAATGCGAGCGGCAACTCCTTCTCGGCTGCTTCGCGCTTGGCGTGGTTGTGATGGTGGATTTCCTCGGGGCCGCGCGGGCTTGACTTCAAGCGATCGATCGTCTGCTTCAGGTAGACCGAGTTCTCGCGCCAGCGCGGCACCGCCAGTTCCATCTCGCCCACGCAGCGGTGACCGAAGCGACTGAGGAATTCATCAAGCGTGCCGCGGCCATGCGCGATGCGGTAGAGCAACGCATCCTGCTCGAAGGTGACGTCGCCATCCAGTGCCGTCGTCAGCGTTCGTGCGAGTTCCGTGCCTTCCACCGGACCGAGAATCGTCGTGAGCGTCGCCTCCAGTCCGGCCAGCGCCGCGCCAGCAAAGAAGCCGGGCCGCAGCGATTCCGGCGCGAAATCGTCGAGCACGCGGGCGCGGCGCTCGTCGAGTTTCGCGATGAGCTGCTTTTCACTGAGGGCCGCCAGATCAACTTTGCGCTCGTCTTCCACGTAGCGCAGAAACGCGGGCAGCACCTGCTTTTCGTAGCGATCCTTTGCATGTTCTCGGCCGGTACTCATATGGCGCGAGACGCGCCACATCGACCACAGATTTCGCGGCAGCTTCAGCAGGAACGCGCCATCCGCGCGGTTGACATCGAACTTGTCCGGGGCGCGGTCGAGCAGGCTCTTGTCCTTGCTGAGCGCTTCGAGGTCGTAGGTCAGCGGCAGCCCGTCGCCGAAGAGTTCGCCAAGGCGATCGGGGTCGGCGTAGATGCGGCCGGCGATCAGGTCCAGAAATCCCTCGCGCCGCACGCGCTGCGACGGCCGATAGCCGAAGCTCTGATACAGCCTGCCGAATCCGCCATCGCCGCTCATGAAGGATTTCACGATGTCCCAGGTCAGCGGCGTCGGCGCCCGCAGCGTTTCGCCGAGGTTGTGCGTGACCCACACGTGTCGCTTGCCGTTGCAGCGGGCGCGGAGGCGGGCGATCTCCTCCTGCCGCGCGGCTTCCACTTCCTGCATCACGTCCAGACCGCGGATTCGCCGCGACTGCAGCAGCGCGAATTTCCCCTCGGCCCAGCCCCATTCCATGTCTACGGGATGGCCGAAATGATTCTCGACCTTCAGGCAAAGCTCGCACAGTTCGCGAAGCTGCGTGCGCGACAGACATGCCGCATCGGGATCGTGCTGGCGCGGCGCGCCGAAAGCACGGACAAGGCTGACCTTGTGCCCCAGAACCTCCTGCACCTCATCCAGACTCGTGCGCGAAACGACGAAGCGATCCGGCGCGACATCGCCGGAGACGACCGCTTCGCCCAGGCCGTAGCTCGCTTCGATGACGATCTGATTCGCGGCGAGATTGGTCGGATGCTGCGTGAAGGCGATGCCTGAGATTTCCGACGGGAACATCAACTGCACATTCACGGCGGTGCCGGTGAGGCCGCGGATGTCGTGGCGCTGCCGATAGGTCACGGCCCTCGTGCTCTGCCACGATGCAAAAACAGCGTTGACGCACGCCTTGAGCAATTCCCAGGGATCGGTTGGGAACGGTTTGTCGGCAAGGTCTTCATATCGCGCAAGAGCCGTGCGCACATCGTCGCGGGTGATGTGCGAGCCGTGCGGATCGGGCGAAATATCGGTGTTGCGCAGGCCGTCGACGGTGTGGGCGAAGCTGGTGATGAACTGCAGGTAGAGCCCCCAGAACCAGGGCGAATCGCCGACGTCATCCGCCAGTCCAGGATGCAGCCCGCAGTTGAGCAGCGTGTCCATCATGCCGGGCATGGAGAGGGCTGCGCCGCTGCGCACGGAGACGAGCAGCGGTCGCGTGCCGCGTCCGAAAGTCCGGCCGGTTTCCTTTTCGAGCCTCGTGAGATTGGCGCGGAGTTCCTCCTCCAATCCCGGCGGCCAGCGGCGCTCGTTGGCGTAGTACTGGGCGCACGCATCGGTGCAGATCGTGAACCCCGCGGGCACAGCGAGGCCCAGGCGCGTCATCTCCTTGAGGCTGGCGCCCTTGCCGCCGAGCCAGTTGCGGGCGTCGACGCCGCTATCCAGCGGGTCGGAGAAATAGCTGATCCAGCGGCTGGTCATTGCGGTTTCTCCAGCCGTTGCATGGCGGTTCCGCCGGCTCGCTGCACACCGAGATACGCGCTGCCGTCGTACAGGATCAGCGGCGTTGAAGGTTTGCCGCCGAGTTTCGCAAAGTCGAGCCAAGGCTGCGGCGAGGGGTTCGCGGCCTCAAGGTTCAATTGCATCAGCGCCTTGTCGCCGACGAAGACCACAAGGCCGCGGCTGACCAGCGGCACGCTGCCGGGCGCCGCGCCGCCATGGCGCGATTGGGTCCTGCCGGTGACGCGATCGACGAAGACGAGTTCGCCTGTGGTGTTGATGTAGATCAGGTGATTGGTGTCCAGGTACATCTCCGCCGAGACGCCGCCGCCATCGCTGATCGCATCCGCGTACACGGAGCCGTCGAGAATGGATCGCGCGACGACGCCAAGCCCCGTGCCGACGAAAATCGTCTTCCCGTCGAATAGGGGACTTGTGGTTGCAGGCGATGGAAGTGTGACACGCCAGATCTCCTGGCCGGTGGGCAGGTCCAGTGCGGTGAGCGCGCCGGGCGTCTGTGAGGCAACGACGACGAAAGGGCCGAGGCTTGTCGGTGCGTGGCGCATGACGCCGACGGTGGAAGTCCAGCGCGGCTTGCCGTCGGCTGCGATCAGACTCAGTGCATCCACGCGGTCCTGTACGAGCAGGCCCGCCGGCGTCAGCAGCAGCGCCCCGCTGGCGCCAGGCTCGATCGTGTGCTGCCAGATCATGACGCCGCTTTCCGCATCGAGCTTGCGCAGCAGCCTGCCTTGATCGCCAGGTTTGCCATCGACGAAATAAACCCCGCCATCACCGGCGGCCGGTGAATCGAAAGCGCCAAGCGGCGCGGAGAATGTCCACCAAGGCTTGGGCGTCTGCCGCGCTTCCGATGCGGGCAGGCAGATCACGCCGGCCTGCGGCCCTGTCGTGATCGGCACGAACAGCACGCCGCCCGTGTTCTCCGCCTTGCGACTGGTCAGTGCGGCAGGGGGCGCGACGATGGTGGTCGCATTCGTTGTGGAACCTGTGGTTGCGGGATAGTGCCAGCCCTGTGTGACGGGCGAGGGAATCGGCGAATCATCCGCATTGCCCGCCGCGCCGGGGCCGCCGAGGCGTCCGCTCCAGCGCTGCGCGAACTCGTCGCCGCCCATCGCGGGTCGGCCGACGCAGACAAAGCCGGCGCCATCGGTGCCCAGATACACGTGGCCGCGCGCGACCACCGGCGAACCGATGAACAGCGAATCATCCTCGGCCTTGAGCTTCACGCCCCAGATGAAATTCATCGACTGCCGGTTGACCGCCGCGAGCGTGCCGTTGCGAGTGATGACGTAGACGTGCTTCTCGCCCACAGCCGGGGCGCCATTGATCGCGGCATGGGCGTTCCACTTGCCGATGAGCTTGCCGCCCAGGTCCAGCGCGTAGAGGTGCATGTCCTGGCAGCCGAAGAACAGGCGATCCCCGGCGACGGCGATGGAGCCGAGCACCGCATTGCCCGGCTCGAACGTCCAGTCTGTCTTGAGCGTCTTCAAATCGATGCAGCGCACCTCGCCGCGCGTGCCGACTTTGACATAATCGCCGTCGCCGGTGCCCAGGTAGAGCTTGCCATTGGAAATGGCGGGCGGGCTGAAGGCGGGGAAGGTGAGTTCGACGCGGGCTTCTTCCTCGCCGGTCTCAGCGTCGAGCACACACAGCGCCTTGCCGCCGAAGCCCAGACCCGCGTAGACCTTGCCGTTGTGAGCCGCCAGCGAGGTTTCGGCATCGGGATATTTCTCGCCGGGCAGATGCCAGAGCACCTTCGCTTTGCCTGGCTCCTGCGGCTCCAGCGCGAGGCAGTAGTAGCCGTCATCGCCCGCGCCGACGTACACCTTGCCATCCGCGATGACGGGCGTGCATTCGACGTGGCTGTTGGTGCGATGCGTCCACAATTCCTCGCCGGTCCGCGCGTCGAGACAGATGATGCGGGCATCGCGCGTGGTGTGCAGGCCTTCGCCGCACACGAGGTAATTTCCGCTGACGACAGGCGAGGAGAAGGTGGGGCGGTAGCCGCCGCCCTCGTATTTCCAGACGATGGCGCCGGAGTCGGCATCGAAGCAGTAGATGCGGCCATACTCGCGAAGCCCAAGCCGGGCGGAAGAAATGTAGACGCGATTACCGACGACGGCGGGCGAGGCGTAGAAGCCTTCGGTGCCGTCCTGGTGCGACCAGACGATGCCTTGACGCACCGGATCGCGGAAGCCGGGGACAAAACCGGTGCGCAGGAGCGTGCCCCGCGCGGTGGGCCAGTCGTCGCCCTGGACGGCATCGGCTGGCGGCGGCGCGAGGTAGGCGCGGAGCCGGCCGATGCCGTAGAGCGAGCCGGTGATCGTCACCGCGGTCACCGCGACGACGAGCTTCTGCCGCCACATAAGCTTGATGAATGTCTTGATCGCCGACGGCTTGAGCATCGCGAAGATGGTCGTCGCCACCGCCAGCAGAATCGCCGGCAACAGCGTGATCAGAATCTGCAGCGGCCCCACAAGCACCGGCACCACGCTGAGTGTGGTGTTGCTGAAGACAAGAGTGGAAGACACGTTCGGCATCGGTGGAGCGCGAGGCGGGTTGCGTGAAGTTGTCGTGCCAAGCGCGGCGGTAACAAACCCATCACGCCTCTGTCATGGTAATCGAATGGGAGATAGGATGAGGGGTGCGCCAAAGTGAGATGTGCGGCTATTGCGTGCGGCATGTAGGTAGGGTGCGTCAAGGCTCGGCGCGGACGCACCGTCGATCAACCTTCAGCTTTCAGCTATCGGCTTTCTGGCATCGACGTGGATGCTGATGACTGAAGGCCCATGGTTCTTCGTGGTGCGTCCGCGCCGAGCCTTGACGCACCCTACGCGCACACTGAGAGATGAACATGAACACCGACGACTTTCTCATCAAGCCCGGCCAGAAGGTTGCGTTGAACAGAATCGCCACGGATGAAACGCCGGGTCTCAGCAAGGAGGAGGCCGACGAGGAATTGGCGAAACTGCAGAAGCGGTTCAACGATCTGCAGGAACTGCTCTATGCGGAGAAGAAGCACGCCGTGCTGGTGGTGCTGCAGGCGATGGACGCGGCCGGCAAGGACACGACGATCCGCGAGGTGTTCGGCCCGCTCAACGCCCAGGGTTGCCACGTTTTCAACTTCAAAGCGCCCAGCGAACTGGAACGCGACCACGATTTTCTCTGGCGTGTTCATCGCGTGGTTCCGCCGCGCGGCTACATCCATGTGTTCAACCGGTCGCACTACGAGGATGTGATCGTGGTGCGGGTGAAGAAACTGGTCGAGGAGGCGCGGTGGCAGGCTCGCTATGAGCACATCAACGCATTTGAGAAGATGCTGGCCGATGAAGGCGTGACCATCGTGAAATTCTACCTGCACATCAGCAAGGAGTTTCAGCGGGAACGCCTGCAGCGGCGACTGGACATGCCGGAGAAACGCTGGAAGTTCAACCCGGGCGATCTTGAAGATCGCGCTCGCTGGGATGAGTTCATGGCGGCGTTCGAGGATGCGCTGGAGAAGTGCTCCGCCGAGCACGCGCCGTGGTACGTGATCCCCGCGGAGAAGCGGTGGTACCGCGACGTGGTGATTACGCGAGTGATGGTGCAGACGCTGGAGAAGCTGGACATGAAGTTCCCGAAGTTGACCTACGATCCGGCGAAGATCGTGATCGAGTGATCGCATGACAACGTCACGCCAACTCGCGCTCTGCCTGATCGCCGCGTTGTTCTCCTCCGTGGTTGCGGCTGACCCCCAACCCGCGCGCACGATCAAACTCACCACCGGCACGCTCATCGTTCCGCCGGAAGCGCCGGTGAAGGCGGATCGCCTCGATCTGCTCGTGCATTTTCACGGCGATGTGAAGCTCATGACGGAGCAGTTCACACTGGCGAAACTGCCCGGCGTGCTCGTGGTGATCAACTACAACGGCTTGTCCGCGGCATATTCGAAACCCTTCGAAGATGACAAGTTGCTGACGAAGGTGATGGATGAAACGCTGGCGGCGCTCAGGAAGGACGGCATCGCCGGCGATCGCGGCGACTGGGGCAGGCTGCGCGTGTCCTGCTTCAGCGCGGGCTACGGAGCGGTGCGGCAACTGCTGAAGCACGATGCATGGCTGGAGCGCATCGATGCGATTGTCGCCGCCGATTCGATCTACGGCGGATTCGAAGGCGATGCCGCGAAGCGCCAAGTCGACGGCAAGGGCATGACGGGCTTTCGCCGGTTTGCGGAACTGGCGGCCATGAAAGACCCTCCGAAGCAGCGCCGTTTCATCGTGACGCACTCGCAGCTTCACACGCCCAGCTACGCGAGCACCGTGGAGACGGCGGATGACTTGATCCGTCACGTGAAGGCCCAGCGGCAGAAGCCCGCGGAGCAAGAGAATCCGAAGACGCCCGAAGGCATGACGCTGCTGCATGTGGCGAAGCGAGGCGGGTTCCAGGTGTTCTCCTACGCCGGGGACGACGGCCAGGCGCACATGCAGCACCTTCGCCGCATTTCACATTGGTGGGCGATGCTGGCGAAATGATGGACGAAACGAAGTTCAGCGAGCCCGAAAGTTCTCGTGCGATCACGCGCCCAGCGGGTTGCTCGCATTCGGATCAGATGCCGCGGCGGCGGTGGAAGGCGCGGGTGGAGTGACCGGCGCAGCCGGTACGCCCAGGGCCTTGCGCACTTCGATCAACATGTCTTCCACCTTGAACGGCTTGAACATCACGCTCGCCAGCCCTTCCTGACTCGCGCGGACGATCGAGTGGTGCGGATCGTAGCCGAAGCCCGTCATCAGGATCACCGGCAGCGTCTCGCTGACCCGGCGGGCGGCGGCGAAGATTTCGTAGCCGTTGCGGTACGGCATCTTGATGTCCGACACGATCAGGTCGAACTTCTCCTGCGAGATCATGTTGCAGGCTTCAAAACCGTCTTTGCAGATCGTGCAGATCGCCCCGTATTTGCGAAGCACGTCGCCGATCGTCTGGCGGATGTTCTGCTCATCGTCCGCGATCAGGATGCGCTTGCCGACCATGTTGGGATCGGTCTTGTCCACCTTGTGGTCATCGGCGCCCAGTACGCGCTGCGGGCCGGCCTTGGCCTGACGCAGGGTCTGGCGGATCGAGTCGACGTGCTCGACGATCGAATACAGCCGCTGGCGCATCGAGTCGTCGCCGATGTATTCCTCCATCAGCGACTGCGCCTCGGTGACGATGTCGTTCAGAGGCTGGGCCATTTCGGTGACGACGTTGTCCGTGATCTGCCCCGTGATGGTGCAGCGTTCGACCACCAGCAGGTCGAGGATGTTCAGCGACATCGCCACATACTGGGCGAAGATTTCCGCGAACTGGCGATCGTCCTCGCTGAAGGCGCCGACCTGATCGCTCTCGATATTGAAGATGCCGATGACCTTGTCGTACAGGCGAAGAGGCACGGTCAGCGAACTCTTCGAGTGATCCATGCCCAGCACGTAGCGGGCGTCCTTTTCCGTGTCGTGGCAGATGTAGCTGCGCCCCGTCGATGCCACGTATCCGCTGATGCCGTTGCCTTCCGGCTGGGCGTACAGGTCGATGTCCAGTGCTTCCGGCGGCAATCCCTCCGCGATGACCACTTCGAGCTTGTTCGATTTCTTGTCGAGCAGACGAATCGCGAAGTGGTCGAAGTGCATCAGGTCCCGGCTGAACTTGATGATCTTGTCGCGAAGAATCTTCAACCGATCGCCCGGCTGCTTGGTGACGATGTCACCTTCGATGCGGGCCAGTTCCCGGCCTGCGTGATCGATCACGTCGATCTTCTGCTGCAGCCGCTTGCCGCTCGTCGCATCCCAGACCACCGCCACGATCTGAATCACCTGGCCCTGCTCATTGACCACCGGCGAGGTCATGGCCTCGTAATACCGCTGGTCCACCTGGAACGTGTACTTCTTGACGCGGTTCTGACCGTTGTCCGTCTGAGGCGTCTGCTGCTTGCCGAAGATCGCACGCGCCTGCTGGGCGATCTGGCAGACCTTGTCGAACACCGTCGGCGTGAACTTCCGCATCCGCTGGTTCGACCACGTGACCTGCCCCTCCGGGTCCACGATGCAAACGCCTTCGCCGATCGTGTTCAGCACCAGGTTGGCCCGCGAGGCGACCAGGTCGCGCTCCAGCGGGAGGAAGTCGCCCACATCCGAAAGCACCACGTGGTACGACTCGCGGCGAAGGGCCGCCATCGCCTGCTCGGTGTCGGTGAAAATGTCCACCTGATAGAACGGCGTCAGCGCTGACGCCACCGGCGAAGTATTGGTGTACTTGCCGCCGAGGATCAGCAGTCGGGGACGAAAATCGGACATACGAACCCACCTGTGGAACTGTGGACCTGGGGTGTTCGGCCTATCTGAGTCCTGCCTCCATCTTATCGGCTCCGTTCGCCGGTGGCTAGCAATTCGTTCACATTTGCCGGCCAGCTGTTCCCCCGGTCTTCGCCAGAAGTGGCCGGCCACGGACCCCCATCCCTTCAAAAACCACATTCAAACCCATTGAATGCAAGGCTTTAAGGATTTGACTGCCAAAAGGGTAGGACACTTTTCGGCCACTTGTTTGACCAACGTGCGGGCCACCCGGTCCGCCGACCTTTGCGGATCAGCCTGTATGAAGACAGCGGGTCGACTTACCCAGATTGCCAAAGAACAACCTCGCCGCCCGTCGGGCGGTACGCCGAATAACACCTAACATTGACCGATTCATGGCGAAGGTTAGGGGTGGAATCGACAAAACTTCGCCCGTCGACACGATCAGTTCCGCCTGGGTTGCACCCCCCATTTAGCCGGCGGGCTTGCCCGCCGTGAACCCCCGGACACCGGAGCGTTCCAGGTTCGCCAAGCCAAGCGGCCTATGCGGCATATCGCAACGAGGTTGCGCCGTGACTGGGCGTCCGCGTCCTGTCCCTCGGGAATCGCCACATCGTAGGTCAGAGCGCAACGAGGTTGCGCCGTGACTGGACGTCCGCGGCGGGCAAGCCCGCCGGCTAAATGGCGTCGCGTTTCAAATGGGGGACATCTTTTCGCCCACACACCAATCCCTCACCGCACCCACTCACTTCTTCGCCAGCAGATCGCGAATCTCCGTCAGCAGCACTTCTTCCTTGCTCGGCGCCGGCGGGGCGGCGGGGGCGGCTGCTTCCTCGGCCTTCTTCATCTTCATGATCCAACCGAGGAACTTTACGATGAACAGGAACAGCGCCAGGGCAACGACGAGGAAGTTCACAATTTCGCCCAGGAACTTGCCGTAGGGAATCTCTTTGCCGTTGATGACGAGCTTCCAGCCGATGTAGCCTTGCTCGCCGGGCAGGATCACGCCGATCAGCGGCATGATGATGTCTTTCACGAGCGAGCTGACGATCGCACCGAACGCGCCGCCGATGATGACACCGACCGCCAGGTCGATCACATTGCCCTTGAGGGCGAACGCCTTGAACTCATCGAACAGACCTTTGGCTTTCGTGGCTGGATTGAACATGGCTGTCTCCGAGGAAAAAAGTGGAAAAGGGGCGACCCCAATGACGTGACGAATTGGAACATGGGGCGTGGCGTGCGTCAACTTGGATGCGATGCATTGCAAATTGAGAATTTACAATCTGCCATTTTCAATTTTCAGTTCCAAAGCGCACTCCACTTTCGCCGCAGATGAACGCAGATGGATGCGATGATTCGCCGGGGGGCTTGCTCGCCGAGGGAGTGGGGTCTCGTGGCGCACTCAGGAATGCGACCGAAATAACCTCCCGATTCTCGTCCAACTGAGCGAGTCAGAAATTCTAAGGAAATGAGGAAACGAGGAAAGCAGGAACAGACACAATTCAGGCGATCGACGCACTCTGTTTCTGTTCCTCATTTCCTCTTTTCCTGCTTTCCTAATGAAAATTCTGGCGTCTGAATCCGGGAAGTCATTTCGATCCCGCTCCTCCTCATCACTTTCTCGTCCGTGCTTTGAAGGGATCACCGCGCAGAAAAAAACCGGCCTCGTTGGCCGGTTGGTGAAGCGTGGCGTTGTCTGCGAAGCGGCACTCGGACCGTCGCGTCACTTTTTCGCCGGCGCTGCCGCCGGTGGGCCTGCGTCGGGCCTCGCCTGTTGCAGGATCAGGCCGATCAGCGCGGGCGCCATGACCAGCATGGGCATGATGATGGTGTGCGACTCGAGGCCCTTGGTCACGCTCTGCCGCCATTCGGGCACTTGCAGCAAGAGCGCCATGCCGCCCATGACCGCCAGGGTCGATCCGCTGACGGAGGTGAACATGACGACGGAGAGTTTGAAAAGCACAAACGCGAGCATGCCGAAGATGACCAGTCCGATGAGCGCTCCGATCCAGGCGTGCTCGGGCGCTGGGCCGTTCTGGCCTTTCTCCACCATGAGCTTGGACAGGCTGGTCCACGCGTTGGCGCCGATGAATGAGCCGGTCAGTCCGCCCATCACCGCCACGGCGTACTTCATCAGCGGCATGCACGCCACCGCCATCAGGGCGCCCAGGCAGCCCGCCACGATGTGCGCTTCCGCTTTGATCTTGATCCCGAACGCATAGCCCACCGACGCGCCCATGAGCAGCGCCAGCAACACGGTCACCGGCTTGTAGAACTTGTAGCCGTTGAGCATGCACACCAGCCCGCCCGTCAGAAACACGATCGCCCACACCATGCTCATCGATTGCAGGTGCGGCATCAGTTGCTCCGGATGCGCCAGGGCATCGGGTCGGGAGAACACGCTGGTGACGATTTCGAGCAGGTTGTACTGAGGTTCGGCGGGGTTGGCGGGCTTGGCGGCCGCCTGGGCGAGGAAGGTGAGCATGACAACCTCCGATAGAGGATCCACCAGCCGCACGGGCAGGACAACCGATCTTCAATGCGCGGCTGTAACGGATCACTTATCGGCAGACCGCCTCCAGAAAGACCACTGCACCAGTACTCCCACTGCCGTTATGAGACTGAGCGTGATCAGCAGCGGCCTCGGTTCCTGCGGGAGCCATCGCGTCTGTTCCGGGGCGTAGGTCGCCAGCAGACCGCGCACGCCGCTGAGCAGCATCGCGCCGCCGACCAGCGACGTCTGGATCGAAGCGGAAAAATAAGGCAGCACAAATCCCACCAGCGCCCCGGCCAGCCCCGCGATCGCGGCGGTGATCGTCAGATTCCGCTGCCCGTCGGGCTTCAGGTCCGCCCACCAGGCGCGAATCTGCTCCGCCTGGTAGTCGTACACCCGGCGGATGGTGTCCATCACCGTCCGCTTCGCCTTCTCCACGTTTTCAGGGTCGATCTGGATGAACGGCTTGGCCGCTTCCACGGGCGACAGCGACTTGGGCAGCGTCGGATCGAACTCATCGTCGTCGCCGTTGAGTTTGAGACCGGGGAAGGGCGATTTGGTTTCCGTGGTCGGCGCAGCGGGGGTGGTGCGATCCTTCGCGGCGCTGTCTTTGGCGGCGCCGCTGTCCGCGACCTCGCCGAAGCCCCAGACCGTGCCGCTCTTGGCGGCTGCATCGCTGGCGGTTGCTTCGGAGATGCCGACCCAGATCACGTTGAGCGCCGGCGCCGCCATCGCAAACAGCGCCGCCAAGCTGATCGCCATCCACGGCCGGAACATCAGCCAGGCGAGCAGCAGGCCCGCGATGCCGCCGCCGCCGACCCAGACGAACATGAGCTGATCGCCCGGCTGCAGCATCCTGTGCGCCAGGGCGAACGCTCCGACCGCCCCCATCGCCAGTCCGCACACGGCAATCGCCGGCCGCGCGACCTTCCGGCCCATCGCCCAGACGAAAAGCCCCACCACCGCGCTGATCCCCAACGTCACCGGCAACGCCGGGTCGGCCTCGGCAAGGAATGAATGAATCATGGCTCAGCCTCCGAGGAGATTGTAGACCATCCTCCATCGACGGAAGCGGAGCGGCGCCATGAAACACGAAGGAAACCCATGGAGCAGATCGTCGGCATTTCGCCCCCGAGGATCGGCCCGCGAAAAGAGCCGCGCACGAAGTAAGCGGGTCTGGCGGAGTCCGTCGTCGCTGCGGCGCTGTGGGCGGCATCGTCAACACGCCACGCCATGTCAATGCGTGGAGCGAGCGAATCATCGAAAGACCGCTTACTTCGTGCGCGGCTCATTCACCGCTGAGAAATGCCGGTTCATTGGGAGATCCACGTTCATTTCTCATCAATGGAAAACCGCCGCGTCCCGGAAGGCGCGGCGGTTGGGGGTTGCGAAGTTCGTCCATCATCATGCATCGACCGCAGCGCATCATGGAGGCGCCATCAGGCCGTGCCGTGTGCCCGACTCTCCTGAGCCTCTCTGTAAGCGGAAGGGGAGAGGGCGATTCGATCACTGCAAGTCCAGGCTGTTCACGTAGTCCGCCAGTTCCTTGCGCTTCGCTTCCACTTTCTTCTGCGTGTCGTCGATCTGCGTGGTCAGCTTCTCCAGCGTGTCTTCTTCCTCGGAGAGCTTGGCGAGGTAGCGCTTGCCCAGCGTGCTGTCGCGGCCGGCGGTTTCGATGTTCTTGCGCAGGCGATCCTGGCCGTTCTCAATGACCGCTTTCTGCTGCCGCAGGTTGGCGAGTTGGCCTTCGAACTGGCTCAGTTCGTTCTGCAGGTTGGCGGCCTTCTGCAACGCGGCTTTCACCGCGGCGGAGATCGCGCCTTCCTGCACGAAGTTCAGGTAGGTGTAGGGCGATGAGCCGATGATCGCGATCTGCTGCGAGCCGGGCTGCTGTTCCTCGACGACGAACTCGCCGGTGGTCGCGCTATCGATGGGCACGCGGAAGCGGTAGTGCGTCGGCGTCTTCTCTTCGAAGGTCTTGGGGTTGATGAGATTCCGCCCGCCGATGGCGGGATGCTCGACGATGAGCGTGCGCTTCTGCTCCGCCTTGTTTTTGACCTTGTAGGTCTGCTTGTAGGTGGTCATGCGGTTGACGTAGAGCACGCCGCGGACAAGCTTGCCGCTGGTGATCGCGCTGCTCTGGGCGTTGGAGGAATCCACGGTGACAGCGAGGTCCATCGCGTAACTGAGCACACGCTTGTCGTTGGGCGCCAGGTGTCCGATGCGGGCGTCGCCGGCGTAGTTGCCGCCATCGAACACGGTGACCGGGCCGCTGAGCAGTTTCATGCCTGTGTCATTGATGAGGTAGACGCCGTTGAGCGGATGCTGGGCGTGCTGCGTGGGGTTGTAGATGCTGATCTTCTCCGCCTTCACCGCCTGGTTGACGATGGGCAGCATGGCGGAGCGGCGTCGCTGCATGTTGACGGGATGCTGGATGGAGAACTGGAACAGTTCGCCGACGCTTCCGCCCGAGGCGACGGAATGCACGCTGGAGCCCAGATCGAACTTGCTGTCGGCGGTGGCGTCGGCGTGGGGCGCGTAGCCGGCGGCGGCTTTCTCGGCGACCTCGCCGCGGCCGAAAAAGGCGCCCTTGGCGGCGGGCGGCGCGGCGGGCGCAGCACCCAGGCGGTTGCCGCGAGCGCGGTCCTGATTCCCTTCCATCAGCGCCAGCGCCTTGCCCTCACGTTCGATGCCCTCTTCGTACATCCGCGGCTTGAGCGAAGCGTACAACTCCGGCTGCACCACCGGGCGATCCAGGTACAGCGGCGTGTACAGATCCTGAATGAACGAAATCGGCCGGCCGCTGACCAGCGAGAGCAACACGTTCTTCCAGTCGTTCTCCGACGTGTTCTCCACGATGGCCCAGCCCTGCAGCAGCGGCTTTTCCTTGTCGGTCAGGTCGAGGCGGTACGCGGTCTTCCACACCGGGCTTTCCACGAGGTAGCCGATGCGCACATTCCGCTTGCCGCGGCCGACGAACCGAATGTCCACCGGCTTGCGGTCCCGGTCGCGAGCGCCGATCAACAGGCCCAGCGCTTCGTTGAGTTCCTGCTGCATCTTCGGATCGTTGAAAGTCAGGTTCTGCACCGCGGAGAGCTTGACGCTCTGGACGCCGGTCGCGGTGACGAGGCGGAGAATGTGCTCGGTGATCTTGGCCTCGGGCTGGCCGACGATGCGTTCCTCTTGTTCCACGCCCAGAATCTTGCCGATGACCTTGTCGACGGTGACCTCCGCGCCGCGCAGCTGCTTGAGCAGATCGGGCAGCGAAGGCTCGCCGCTGATATCCACGCCGAAGGAGCGCAGCGTGCGCTCCACCGGATCGTTGCTGGCATAGGTCACGCTGGTGACGGTGCCGCCTTCATCGAAGAGCACCATGCTCTTGAGGATGTCGTTGATCTGATCCGTCTTGAACATGAGGCGCACGGAGGAATCGCCCTCCACGGTGCCTTTATGTTCGAAGAACCCGACGCCGGAGGAAAAGAGCACCGCCCGGCTGACGGGCAGATCGGTGAATAATTCCTTTTCCTGAGCGATGGCGACATTGGACGCGAGGCTCAGCGCAAGACCGGCGCCGAGCGTGGCCAGACGATGGGTGGACAACATGGACGGTTCTCCGGAGGGGACGAAGGAATCAGGAAGCGGATGACCAATGCAAGGATAGACGCACGAGGGTCGGTTTTGTTCAACGGAAAGGCCGTTGCCCGCCGCAGGGTCTGCCAAATTTTCCGAGGCCTTTCTCCCTCTCCTTCCAGGGAGAGGGTGGCCGAGTCCCCCAGGGACGACGCCGGGTGAGTGTCGGGACGAACAGACTTTCGCGGCATCCGTCACGCGATGGCGGCGATTGCAAACTTGTGCGTCCCGACCCTCACCCCAGCCCTCTCCCTGAGAGGGAGAGGGGGCCGGAATGCAAGCCCCGGGGAAATGGGCACACCCGCCGCCGGACGCGGATTTTCCCCCTGTTTCACAGCATTGCCGAGTGTGTTAGACTCACTGCAACTTCAACGGAGCCCCGTCATGGATGACGCCACCTCGACCGCTGTTGCTTCAGCTACCGATTCGCAATCCTCCAAATCGCCGGTTCGTCCCAAGCGGTTGGGCCGCGGTTTGCTCGATCTCCTGTCAGGCACGCCAGTGGAGGTGAAGGCGCAGGAGTTTGCCGCCGCGGTCGATGCGGTGCAGCGCGACCGCACGGAGTTCGTATCGGCAACGCCCCTGGCGGCAGCGGCTGAAGCGCCGTCGCCGGCCTCGCATGGAGGAGCCGACATGCAGGCGGGCACCTCGGATTGTGTCGTCGCCTCGATCGATCGATTGGCGGATTCGCCGCCGATGGATCGCGATCATCCGTCTACAGGCGCGGAATCTGAAAAGGGGAATGCCGTGGCGGGGGGCCACACGGCGGAGCCGGCAGAGAACAGCGCGGCTACGTTGAATCCTGTGTCGCAGGAGATCGCGCCTGACAGCGCGGATGAACTCGGTGTCGCCGCGATACCAGAACTGGCGGCCGCTCCGACGCCGGAAGAAGAACTGGCCGCGATTGCCGGCAACCTTGAAGCGGCGGTTCGCTTGCTGAGCGAGCACCGCGATACGCCGCTGCTTCTGCTGCAACGGTCGCTGCGAATCGCCTGGAGCGCTGCTGCGGTGGCGGCGGTCGTGGTGATCGGCGTGGTCTGGTGGGCGGCCGCGACGACAACCGTGCAACGCGAAAGAATCGAACGTCTGCAGGCTGATCTCGTGGATGCCAGGGGTGCGGCGAAATCCGACGCCTCTGCCTCGACGGCACTCGACGCGAAGACAGTCATCGCGCCTCCGCCGGATCGCACCGGCGACTTGAAGCGACTCGAACAGGAACTGGAGACGACGCGGTCCGCCCTGACCAAGGCAAACGTCGCCATTGACGAGTTGATGTCGCGTTCAAGTCGCCCCTGACCGCGGCCGCCCCTTTCCATGGCGACTTGGCGGATCGCCCATTTAGCCGGCGGGCTTGCCCGCCGAGGGCGTCTCGGCGGGCAAGCCCGCCGGCTAAATGGGGGATCGCCAACTTGGGAAGTTATTTCGGCCCCGTTCATTACATCGTGCGCGGCTCTCTTCGGGCGTCATGAAAAATCCGCGCGAAAGAAAAACCGATGGGCCAACGCGTTGGTTTACCCATCGGTGTTCACCGTGTTTGATTGTGCTCTTGCCGCGATGCGGCGAACTTCACTCGTTCAGCGGCCCGCGGCTTCAAGAGGCAGCGCGGCCGTGGCCTTGGCGTTGTCGGTGTCGCTCGAGGGGCTGTCGTCAAGAAGAGAGGCGCCGTCGTTCAATAGTTCATTCCGCGAGGTCGACGCGCTGCTGGCGGGAATCACCGGCACGTTCGACTCGGACTTTCTTTCCGTCGGCAGGTTCCTGGCGGGTTCAGCCGCGGGGATCCCCTGGGCCGGCTGATTCGACATCCGGCTCACCGAAACCGCCACGAATCCCGCCACGGTCAACGCCACGATCGCCAGCGACCAGCTCACGATGGACATCGTCGTGACGTGCTTCTGCGTCTTGAGAAACAGATCGCGCATCTGTTCGCCGGCTCTGCCTTCCTGATCCGCGATGCTCTTGAGCAGATCCCGGCCTGCTTCGTTCTGTTCGCCCATGCGCGTCAGTGTGCCGCTCATGGTGTTGAAGCTCGTCAGAATCTGTTCGCTGCACTGATGCGACGCGTCGAGCTGCTGATTGATCGCGCTCATCGCCGCGTCGTGATGCTGCGTGGATTTAGCGAGGCCGTTGAGAGCATCGGCTAGCTTGGCGCTGTGCGTCATCTGCTGGCTGAGGTTCGACTGAATGGCGTCGAGCGTGCGCGTCTGGTTGCGGGTCGCTTCGGGCAGGCTTCGCAGGGCCTCGGGGAGTCCTTCGAGCATTTCGAGCAATCGCTCGCTGCGCTGCGACTGCTGTGCCATGTGATTGCGCACAGCGCCCATGAGATCGACCATTTCCTCGTAGCCGCGCTGCAGGCGGTCGATGGGGCTTTCCTTGGCGGGGCGACGAGGCGAAAGCTCCGCCGCGGCCATCGGCTCCTCTTCCGCGACCGCCGTCGCTGTGGATGAGGCGTCAATGGAGTTGCCGCCACCGTCGTGCGACCTGCCGCGTTTGAGCCACTGAACGAAGTTGCCGAAGCGGGTGGTGAGTTTGGACATTGGCGATCTCCTTGCCGTGAGCCAAACGAATCAGATGAGCATACATCGGAGCGTCCGTTGCTCCATACCCATGTTGCACCTTTTTTAGATCGGTTATCAACGTGAAGACGCGAGAAAAATAGGCCCCGGCGATGGCCTGATCTTTCCCCACATCTTGGCGACTCCTGGACGAAGGCGTCGATACTATTGTGCCCCGGGGGTGGCTACATTCCGTCACCCCTTCAGGGTGCAAGCCGGCCCGATCCGCCGATCTCGGACAGGATGTGGGGAAAGATCAGGCCTCACCCCACTCTACGCCGGCATCGCCAGCACGTCCTTCTCGCCGATCGGCGACTCGAGCCTTTTTCCATCCATCGCGCTCGTCAAGTCGTACGGCCCCACGCTCGTGCGCCGTAGCGCCGCCAGGTGTCCGCCGGTGCCCAGCGCCACGCCGATGTCGCGCGCCAGGCTGCGGATGTACGTGCCTTTGCCGCAGGTGACGCGGATGCGGGCAATGGGAAAGGCGTAGGCGATGAGTTCGATGGCATCGATGCGCACAGGCCGCGCGGGGATGTCCACGTCGCGGCCTTTGCGGGCGAGCTTGTAAGCGCGCTGGCCATCGACGTGCATCGCGCTGAACGCCGGCGGCTTCTGCTGGATCGTGCCGACGAAGCGCGCGAGCACCTCGCGCACCTGCTGCTCCGTGGGTGGCCCGGTGATGGGGACCGGTTCGAGAAAACCTTCGCGATCGTCCGTGGCGGTGAACGCGGAAAGATCCACGTCCGCCTCGTACACCTTGGTCAGGCCCATGAGCTGGTCGATGAGCTTGGTCGCCTTGCCGATGCAGCAGACGACAACGCCCGTGGCCAGCGGATCGAGCGTGCCGGCATGGCCCGTCTTGGCATTGCCCGCCGAGCGGCGCACGCGGCGAACGACATCCATCGAACTCCAGCCCAGAGGCTTATCGACGACGAGCAACCCGTGAAGGGACGTATTGGTGTAGTGCGGGCGGGACATGGGGGAGGAAGAAGTGAGGAGTGAGGAGTGAGGAGTGAGGAGTGAGGAGTGAAAATGGGGGCAGGAAGAGTTGGCCGTGAGGTTTGACGATTGGTGGGTAGCGCGAGGTGATTGGTGAGTGAACAGAGTTGAGTGATGAGATGCAGATCGATCAGGTAAGGTGCTTCATCGCGGTCGTGTGCATTGGGTGCCGTAGGTAAGCGGAGTCTTCGGCGCTAACCCGCGCGCTGGCAGTTCCTATTTCCTCACTTCTCACTCCTCACTGGGTGTGCCCAATTTTCCGGGGGCTTGGTCCCCTCTCCCCCAGTCTGCTGGGGGAGAGGGCTAGGGTGAGGGGGACGGTGAACCTTGGGCGTCCATTTGTCGCTCGACATCGCAAACCCCCTCACCCCAACCCTCTCCCCCGCAGAGCCGGGGGCGAGGGGGCCGATCCAACGTCCCCGGAAAATCTGGCAGACCCCTCCTCACTCCTTCCACTTTCCTTCGCTTTACATTCCCCGCTCCGTCAATAGGATACTCACGCCTGCTCTGGAGCGGTGTCCGAGCGGCTGAAGGAACGCGACTGGAAATCGCGTGTGCGGGCAACTGCACCGAGGGTTCGAATCCCTCCCGCTCCGTTTTGTGGTCGGCGTCATTTTGGTGGTCTGCGTCATTTCCACGCCGCATGGGCTGCGTTTGCACGAGCCGTGAGTTCATTCCGGGTGGCCGGGGCTGGCGTCCGCGCAAGCTATGGAACGGTGCGTGGGACATTGGCAGAGACGGAGGACGTTGTGATTCGCCGGCACAAGGTGATCCGTTCCGGGGCATCCGCCGAGCCTACTGCCCCGGCCATCCGATGCATCGGCGTAGGGTGCGTCAAGGCTCGGCGCGGACGCACCACGATCA
>CAYRPN010000002.1:20112-207310 GCA_964426135.1 uncultured Phycisphaeraceae bacterium
ACGGAAGCGCACCACGATCAACGGAAGCGCACCACGATCAACGGAAGCGCACCACGATCAACGGAAGCGCACCACCGTCAACAGAAGCGCACCACAGTCAACGGAAACGCACCACCGTCAACCGGAGACCCATGATGGTGCGTCCGCGCGGACTTGACGCACCCTACGGCTTCAACGGCGCCGGCTCATTTTCCGTCATCGCTTTGACTAATCGGGGCACAGGCACCAGCACCACCGGCTGATCGATCAGCCGCGGTCTGGGCGGCGCGCCGGCGGGCAGCGGCGGCTGCGGGAACCACAGTTGCAGGAGTTCGTCGAGCTTCTTCAGGGACAAGCCGGGGTCGACGCCGTAGTTGCCTTCGGCGCTGAGTCGTTCGAACTCGCCGCGGTTGAACCACAGATGCGTGAAGCCCGCCTGCGAGAGCGCGATGGTGATGCGCACCGGGTCGCCCTGCTGCTGGCGGATGATCTGGCCGAGCGGGTCGGCGTCGAAGGCGGTGCTGTAGACGAACGGCCTGCGGATGTAGAGCACGTTCATCGCGTCGCACGACATGAGCACCCGCGTGTCCTCGGCGGGCAGCACCTGGTTGAGGCGGTGCGTGCCGGCGAATCGGCCGGGCTGGTTGGCGGTGACGTCGGCGCGATCGACGAGGCTGTCGATGATCTGCCAGGGCGCGATGCGGATGCGCTGACGGGTCTGCGGCGTGACGTGGACCGGCGTCTGCGTGAGGAAGACATCGAAGCAGCGCGTGGTGAAGAGAATCGCAAGCCCCGACGCGAGCAGCGGCAGGGGCCAGGGTTTGGCGTGACGCCGCGCCGACTCTTCGAGCAGGCCGAACCCGATCGCCGCCAGGGCGCACGCGGGCAGCAGCGTCGGAATCAGGAAGCGGCTCTGTTGATGCGTGGCCAGCAGCCAGAAAAGAAGCTGAGCAGAGAGAAGCAGGAGCAGGGCGATGGCCGCACGGCGAAGGCGCGGCTGACACAGCGCCGCCGCCGCGCCGGCGACGACGACGATCCAAAGCATGGGCACGCCGCCCTCGGCGTCGAATCGCGCCGCTTCGCCGCTCTCGTTCTCGGCGGTGCCACCGGCTGCGGCGCCGTAGCCCGCGTTGAAGATCCAGTGTCGGCCCAGCGCGGCGAGGCCGGCCGATACGCCGTTCGTGTGATGCGCGCTGTTCCAGCGATCCACTTGATCATCGCTCCAATGTCCCTGCCCCAGCGTGCGAGCGGCGAAGGGGAAAACCGGATTGCCGGTCCACAGCGCGTTGCGAACGAGATAAGGCGCCACGATCAGCGTGGCGGCGAACGTGGTGACGGCGAGCATTTTCGCGGCAAGCGCGAAGCCGTTAGCCCCCGGCTCCGCCGGGGGGTTGGACGTGTGTGCCGCGCGGGTCTCGACAATGTCATGACCTCCGGTGCCGTCACTTGCCGTTCCATCCATCGCCGGTGGTTGCCCGCGCGACGGCAACGCTGAGTTGTCCATTCCCCGGGCGGAGCCCGGGGCTAATGGCAAGGGCTGCCGCGCTGCCGGCATGTGCAGCCGCGCGAGCATCACGACTGCCACGGGAATCGCCAGGAACCCGCCGCTGGTGAGTTTGGCCATCACGGCCAGGCCGAGCAGCAGGCCGATCGCCGCCGCGCCGCGCCAGGTCGTCGCGTTCGCATCGAACAGCGCCAGCATCGTGCCGGCTCCGAACGCGAAGACAAACATTTCGTTGTACGGCAGCGATCCCGTGATGACCGTCCACGGCAGCGTCAGCAGGATCACGCCCGCCATCGCGCTGCCGGCCGAGCCCACGTAGTCGCTGACGAAGCGCGACAGGGCTATGGCGGCGACGAGTCCGACGGAGGCGTGGAAAAACTGGATGGTGTAGATCGCGTCGAAGACGGAGCCGTGCATCAACGCGATCTTCATGTAGCCCGCTTCGCTCAGGAGCGGCAGGTGGCTGTAGACGTTGTGTTTCAGCGACGTCATGCCGCCCAGTTCGATCCACTCGCGCGGGATTTCCAGGTGGTAGCTGGTGACGTCGTAGCCATAGGCTTCGACGGCCCAGAGCGTGCCGGGCGGGCAGGCGCAGGCGACGGTGAGCAGGCCCAGCGCGGGCAGCGCGAGCATCAGCGTCCACGGCGGACTCGACCAGCGATCGGGGTGCCAGCTTTCGCGCGTGTCGGGGTCGGCGAAGTGATAGGTGATCACCATCGTGCCCAGTCCGCAGACGCCCCATGCGGTCCAGGCGTTCAGGAGATGCACGGCCGCCAGCAGCCAGTCGAGCATGAGCATCGCGCCCAGGCCCAGGATCACCTGCAGCATGATGGGATGGCGTGCATCCCGGGCGAGCCACTTGCGCAGCGGTACGCCCAGGCCGATGGCTCCCAGCCAGAGGGCGAGGAGCTTGGGCAGCGAGGCGGTGAAGAGATAAATCACCGCGCCGAACTTGCCTGGCGCGGTCTCGGCACCGGCGGCGAATCCGCCCTGGCTGGCGACCCAGATGCCGCCGAGCCACAGAGCGAACGCGCCGGCTGCGGTCGCCAGATGTTTCGTGCGCGTCGAGGTGCGGGCCATAACGGGATGGTAAACCAACTTGGTGGAGTGTGCGTGCGGGTGAGGTGGGATCAGCCAACAGGAAAGCGTCCGAAAGGCCGCGGACCCTTCGGACGCGTCAGTGAATTGGGATCAACGGAGATCGTTCTCGCGGTCGCAGACCGCGATGACGGTTTCTCACCAGCTTCGGCAATGGCCGCCGTAGTAAGTCGGCTGCGAGTAGTAGATCACGCGCGGCGCCGGTTGGTAGTGGTAGACCGGGGCGCGGTACACCGGGGTACTGCAAACCGGCGGACGGTAGACCGGCTGACAGTGCGACGGCCCGCTGTAGTAGCCGCCGCCGTAATGGCCGCCACCGCCGTAGTGACCACCACTGCTGTAGCCGCCGCCGTAGTAGCCGGAACCGCCGCTGCGGTATTGCACATCCACGTGAACGCCGCCGTGGCCGTGACCACTGTAGTAGCGATCCGCCTTGGCGTCGGGCGATGCAACGAGCATCGCGGCGGCGGCGGATCCTGCGAGGAGAAGGGCTTTCATCGAACACTCCTTGAAAGAGGGTTGCAGGCACTGCCTGCCGCAACGTGCGATGGGCAGGCCTGCACGGTACGCATGCGTACCGTCTCTACGGGAGTTCTCGGATGGTGGTTCGTACGTGTGCACAATATCCGGGTTTTGCAGTCGGACCGGCCTCTCACCCCTCACGGCCCGGATTCCGCGCCTTCCATCCGCCGGTACTCCTCCTGCTGTGCGGGAGAAATGTACTTCTCGAAGTACCACGATGAAAGCTCATACAGGGTGAAGTAGAACCCCACGCCCACGAGAATGACCGTCACCGTCACGATGACCAGATTCCGCCGTTTGCGTTTCGGATCGACGGAGCACTGATTCTGCTTGCGGCGGTAGAGCGCGATGCCGATGACGGCGATCACCGCGGCCCCAATGCGCAGCAGCCACGCGCCGGGACCGGAGGAGCCGTCCTCGTTGTAGAAAATCTTGGTGAAGGAGATGGCGTAGATGCCGCTCATCAGGCCGAGCATGAACAGCACCATGGGCGCGACACAGCAGAGCACACCGGTCAGGCCGACCGCGCTGGCGAAAGACAGCGCCCATTTCCAGACGCTGGGTTCGTCGGTTTTCGGCGCGGGTTGGTGGGTTGGTCCGGTCATGAGCGTGTTCTTTTCGGGCGGCAGTTGATGCAAGTCAAAATAGCGAAGTCGAAGCGCAAAAAGCCAAAGTCCAAACCGATGCGGGAGTTTGACTTTTGCATTTTGACTTTTGCATTCACTGTTTTGACTTTTCCGACTCTGTCGTCGGTACGAATCGCGAATCGTTCCATCCCTTCTGGGATGACATCGGCCTTTATAAGGTTACGCCATGCGAAGGGCGAAGTCCTTCGGTATCCTGTCGCCCCATGCTCGAACGGATTGAACAACTGGACCGGGAATCCGCCGCTGACCTCGCCGCCGTCGCCACCGCCGAGGCGCTGGAAGCATTCCGCATCAAGTACCTGGGCTCCAACGGCGCGATGAAAGCGGTGATGGCGCTGATGAAGGACGTGCCGTCCGCGCAGAAGCCGGCCTTCGGCAAGAGCGCCAACGAACTGAGGCAGAAACTCGAGGCCGCATTCGCAGAAAAAAAAGCTTCGCTCGGAGCCGCCCCCGTCCGCGCCAAGGGCCCGATCATCGACGTCACCGAGCCCGGCCTGCCCCCGCGCCTCGGACGCAGCCACGTCACCACGCAGATCATCGATGATCTGCTCGAAGTCTTCGGCCGCATGGGATTCGATGTCGCCACCGGCCCGGAGATCGAGGACGATCATCACAACTTCGTCGCCCTGAACATTCCCGCCCATCATCCAGCCCGCGATCCGAACGACAGTTTCTACGTCAGCGACAACGAACTGCTCCGCTCGCAAACGAGCACGGTGCAGATTCGCGTGATGGAAAAAACGAAGCCGCCGGTGCGCGTCGTTTCCATCGGCCGCGTCTATCGCCCTGACGAGATCGACCGCACGCATCACCAGCAGTTCCACCAGATCGAAGGCCTGTACGTCGACAAGGGCGTGACAATGGTGGACCTCAAGAGCACGCTGCTGCAGTTCGCCCGCAGTTTCTTCGGCCCCGACGCCGAGGTGAAACTCGTGCCCAGTTACTTCCCCTTCACCGAGCCCAGCGCCGAGATGTACGTGAAAATGTCCTTCGGCGGTGAAGTGAAGTGGATGGAAATCGGCGGCTGCGGCATGGTCGATCCGGCCGTGTTTCAGGCGGTGGGCTACGACCCGGAAGAGTGGACCGGCTTCGCATTCGGCCTGGGCGTCGAGCGTCTGGCCATGCGCAAGTACGCCATCGAGGACATCCGCTGGCTCTTCGAAAACGACGTGCGCTTCCTGCGGCAGTTCTAAGGATCGTGACCGAAATAACTTCCCCGTTTAGCCGGCGGGCTTGCCCGCCGAGACGCTCTCGGCGGGCAAGCCCGCCGGCTAAATGGGGGACCGCCAATTCGCAAAGTTGTTTCGGTCCCGTTCCTAAGTTTTGTCAGCGCGGATCGCCGCGACATGTCTCGCTCATTTCACCGGCACCAGTCCGACCGATTCCTTGTCTTCCAGAATCCGCCAGAGCGAATCTTCGGTCATCGGGCCTTCGATGCGGAACTCGCCGTACATCAGCTTTGGAATTCGCCCCAGCCCCGCAAGGTCGTAAACCTTCGCGGACTTCTTGATCAGATCGTCGGGCACACCCGAAGCGATCGCCTTGTCCAGTGCTTCCTTGCCGATGAGTCGTTCCGCTTCGGCGCGCGCCTGTCGATCGGTGCGCGATCCCTCAGCGGGAGCATTGAAGAGCCAGTCGTCGTACTCGGCGAACTTCCGCGCGTCCGCATGCCACACCGCCAACGCAAGTCGCGCGAGTTCACACGCGAAGTAATGTCGGTCGTCGGTGCGGAGTATGAAAGGATTGCACTTGGCGTCCAGCGGCATCGGCAGGACGAGAAACGCCACCTGTTCGCCGTAGCGTTTCGCGGCCTTGTTGATGTGGTGGTGCAGGTGCTTGCAGTGCGGGCAGGTGTAGTCGGCGAGCACGACGAAAGTGTACTTCGCGCGGCCAGGCCCGCGCAGCGGGAACGCCGATTTGCTCAAGCGGACGGCACCGCTAGGCTTCGGCCCCTTGGGCAGATTGAGCATGACGAAGTCGCCGGGATTTTCACCGGCGGGCGGGGCGTCTTTCGCGTTTGCAGCTTTCGCGGCGGCGTCGTTGCCGTCGATCTGCATGACGCCGTCCTTGGTGGTCACGGTCGTGCCGCCATCGCCGCGGCCGCCGGTGAAGCGCTCGACCGTGTGCGTGGCAGACGGGAACAACACCTGGGCGACGACGAGCAATCCCACCGCCATGGCCGCCGCAGCAAGAAACAGATAAGTCTTGGCCTGCGGCAGCAGCGGGGCGGGCGTCGAAGCCGCTGCGGCAGTCGCATCAATCTTCGCCGGCCAGATCGGCGCATGCATCAGCACCAGCGTCGCCACGACCAGCCCGCAAAGATGATCGAGCATGCAGTACGGGCAGTACGCCTTGAGCACGAACGCCTGCAGCGCGATGAACCACAGGGCGCCCAGCCCCGCCATCGTCGCCAGGATCAGCAGCACCAGCCAGCCATCGCGGCGGCGCTTCTCCGGTAGCGCGGGGCTCACGTGAAATGTCGCCAGAAAAATGCCCAGGTACACCAGCACCGCGGGCACGCTCACGGGCACGCCCCACAGGCTCGACCACCGGCTGCCCAGCACGTGGCTGCATCCGCCGTCGCCCGAGCAACCGGCCGGCTGCTTGTTGGCGATGCCGTTGTACGCCAGGTAAAGCGCGATCCCCAGTGCGATCGCGCTGATCACCCGCACCACGAGCATGGCCCCGGGTAAACCAGCGCCCGGCGCGGTGCGCAGCGCCTGCAGCGTCAGGGCCGTGCCGCAGGAGGGGCACGCGTCGGCCGTGACGCCGCGCAACGAGACGCCGCAGGAGGGGCATTGGATATCGCGGTCGCGCAGGAAATCCGCGACCTGCGAGGCCTGCGGATTCGATGACGTTGAATCGGGCACGGAATGGCTCCTATCGCATCAACCCCGGACGAAAGCGGAATACTCCAAGATCGGCTTGAATCCAAGGCTGGTGAAGAACGCACCGCGCGGATCGCCGTCGGCCAGGCTCACGATCACCTGCTCGAACTGCGCCCGCTGACAGTGCTCGATCATGCGGGCCATCAGGACCTGGAGCACGCTCTCATCCTGATTCGTCGCGAAGAGATCCAGCAGCACGCCGACGTTGCCCAGCGTCAGCAGCGAAGTGAGGCCGACGGGTCTGCGAGCGACGCGGGCCAGAAAAATCTCGATGCGGGCATCGTCGAGTTGATCCATCATGGCGTCGGCGTGTTGTACGACGAACGCGTCGGCCTGCTGTACGACGAACGCGTCGGCCTGCTGTACGACGAACGCGTCGGCATGTTCTGCTGCGACCCCCTCTCCCTCCGGGAGAGGGCTGGGGTGAGGGTGCAACGGTGTCCCTGTGCTCGCATTGCGCAGTTCGTCCGCGGCCACCCGTTCGATCACAAACCTCCGCAACTCCGCATACGCCGCCCGGCCGGGGATGATCTGCACATCGCCGCGCAACTCGCGCGGGCTCTGGTAGCCGACAAGAGTGTGCAGCGCGAGCTTCTGCTCGCGATAACCGCGCTGCGTCAGCGCTTGTGCCAGCGGCGCGGGCCAGGGCAGTGCGCTGGTATTCAGGCGGGCGCAGGTCGTGCCGCTCTTGGCGTAGTGATTGAATAGTTCATCGAGCACAGCGTCAGCGCTCATGCCCGGCGGCACGCGAAGATCAAACGCCGTGTTCACCGACGTCACCGTCGGCCGCGCTGGCGAAACATAGGCGGTCGCCCCTTGCAGCAGCGTCTCCTCCGCCGCGGCCCGCGCGAGCACCGCGTCGGCGCGCTTGAGCGAACGCACCAGCGCTTCGGGTGATGTTTTCTGGCCAGGTTGTCGCGCGACGTGGAGTTCCATGGGCTCATGCGATTGTAGCGGCTAGCGCACGCTCGTAGACCGCCTCCGTTTTCCGCATCATCGCGTCGATGGTCAGGTTCTCCGCCGCAAATTGCCAGACGGGCTCGTAGGCCGCGCGGGTGGCCGGCAGATCGCCCAGCGCGCGGCGCAGGCACGCCGCCAGCGCAGGCGCATCCTCCGGCGGCGCAAGATACTCCGCAGGCAGAATCTCCATCGCCCCCGGCACGCGCGTCGAGACCATCGGCGTCCGCACGATCAACGCTTCACACAGCACATACGGAAACCCTTCACGCCGCGACGAAATGATCGCCAGATCGCAAACTGCCATCAGTGCCGGCACGTCGCTGCGATGGCCGAGAAGATGCACGCGATCCTGCAATTTTAAATCTGAGATCTGAGATTGCAGGTTGCCGCGTTCTTCGCCTTCGCCTGCAATCAGCAGCACCGCATCGATCTCCCGCCACGCCCGCAGCAGCACGTCGTAGCCTTTCACCGGATCGAGCCGGCCCGCGGTGATGGCGATGGGGCGCGGGGTGTCGAGGCTGAGTGCCTGTTTCAGGAACGCGCGCGGGTTGTCGCGCAACGTCGCCGGCAAGACCGGCGGCTCCACCCCGTTGTAGACGATGTCGACATTCGCATTGGGAATGCGCTCGCCGATGGTCTTGCTCACTGCAATCACGCGATCGCAGCGGCGATACATGCCGGTGCTCTTCTGGAAGCCGTGGACGGAGCCGACGAACTTCGCCCCCAATCCGCGCCCGGCGAAGCCAACCATCGCCGTCGCCTTGTTCGCATGGGCGTGAATGATCCGTGGCCGGGCCTCGCGCAGAGCGCGGCGAAGCTTCCACAGCATGATCGGATTCCAGCGCGAGCGAGTCAGGTCGAGCGTGACGTACTTCACGCGCTCAGTCACACGGCCGCGAAAATCCTCGTGCCCGATCGCGGTGACTTCGTGCCGTAGCGCCAGGCGATTGCATAGCTCGACAAAATGCTTCTCCAGCCCGCCCCAGCTTTGGCTGGCGATGACCTGGCAGATTTTGAGGGGGACGTAGGACATGGGAGTGGGGGCAGCCGAGAGCCGTTAGCCATTAGCCGTTAGCTTCGAGGCATCGATCCGCCGGCGCCGGCAATTCCATGGCGGCACCTCTCCAACGCTGTCTTTTTGTATTGAGCTGACGGGTAACGGCTCATCGCTCGCGTCTCTTCTTTGCGACACCGCGCGCGGCAGTCTAGCATGCCGCGCATGAAGCAGATCGCGTGCATGAAGTGGGGGACGCTGTACGACGCCGGCTACGTCAACCGGCTGTACGCGATGATCGCGCGGAACATCACGCCGCCGTTCCGCCTCGTCTGCTACACCGACACGACGCAGGGCATCCGCAAGGAAGTGGAGACGTTTCCGTGCCCCGACATCGCGCTGCCGCCGCCCAAGCACGTGTGGGGCTGGCGGAAAATGATGATGTGGGCGGAGAAGGTGCAGGGACTCGAAGGCACCGCGCTCTATCTCGATCTGGACATCGTGATCGTCGGCAACATCGATCGCTTCTTCGAGCACAAGACGAAGGAACCCGACGGGTTCTGCGTGATGCGCAACATTACGCGCCGCAATGAGCGCGACGGCAACACCAGCGTCTTCCGCTGGAAGATCGGCAGCCAGCCGGAGTTGTTGCGCGAGCTGTTGGCCAAGCCGAATGAGATGGTCGTGGAGTTCAACACGGATCAGGAATATCTGTGTGCCAGGTCGAAGACGATCGAGTTCTGGCCCGACGGTTGGTGCGTGGCGTTCAAGCAGCAATGCGTGCCGCCGTTCCCGTTGAACTGGCTGCGCGAGCCGCGCTTGCCGACGCCGGCACCGGGCGAGGACGCGGCGAAGATCGTGGTCTTCACCGGCAGCCCGCGTCCGCATGAGGCGGTGCTGGGGCAGTGGAAGTCGCCGTGGTTCAAGCGCCCGTTCAAGCGCGTGAAGCCGGCGAAGTGGGTGATCGAGAATTGGCGAGAGTGAGGGAGATTTCGGATTTCGGATTTCGGATTTCGGATTTGGGATTTGGGATTTGGGATTTCGGATCGCTGATGGCGGATGGCGGATGGCGGATTGGGGTTTAGCGGAAACGCCGAAGGCGTCTGGTGGAATGCCCCGCGTCTGCGTTACTGCGGTGATCCCCTGCATCAATCTGAATGAGCGCGCTGGAGATAAGCGCGCTGGAGTGTTTCCCATGATCGCACGTCGATTGAGTCGGGCGTTGCCGGTGGTCGCCGGTTTGGTGTTGGCCGCGGGGTGGCTCGCGCCGGCCCCGTTCGGGGCCGCGCTAAACGGGGTCGCGCATGCGCAGGACAAGGACAAGCCCGCGGCGCAGCCCGCGCCCAAACCCGCGCCGAGACCGCCGGTGTTTCTCGATCCGATTCCCGCGAAGGAAGCGGTGACGAAGTTCAAGCTGCCCGAGGGCTTCAAGATTTCGCTCTTCGCTGCGGAGCCGGACGTCGTGCAGCCGATCGCGTTCACGATCGATGATCGCGGCCGGCTTTGGGTGGTGGAGAATCTCAGCTATCCCACGTGGAAAGAGACCGGCGGCGATCGCATCACCATTTTCGAAGACACGGACAACGACGGCACCTTCGACAAGAAAAAAATCTTCTGGGACAAGGGTCGCTACACCACCGGCGTGCTGCTGGGCTTCGGCGGCGTGTTCGTATGCGACGCGCCGGACCTGCTCTTCATCCCCGACAAGAACGGCGACGATGTGCCCGACGGGCCGCCGGAGGTTTTGCTGACAGGTTGGTCGACCAAAGGCAAACACAACGTGCTCAATGCGCTGAAGTGGGGGCCCGATGGCTGGCTCTACGGCTGCAACGGCATCACCGCGCCGTCCATGGTGGGCAAGCCGGAGACCCCTGAAAAGGAGCGCGTCGAGATCAACTGCGGCGTGTGGCGCTGGCACCCGACGACGAAAAGCTTCGAGGTCGTCGCTCACGGCACGACCAATCCCTGGGGCCTGGATTTTGACGAGTACGGGCAGATGTTCATCACCAACTGCGTGATCAAGCACATGTTCCACATTGTGCCCGGCGGGCACTACGAGCGAATGTTCGGCAATGATGTGAACCCCCACAGCTACGGCCTGATGCAAAGCTGCGCCGATCACATTCACTGGGCTGAGGGCACGAAGTGGACCGACTCGCGCGGCGGCAAGGGCGATCACGACGGTCCCGGCGGCGGCCACGCCCACGCCGGCCTGATGATTTACTACGGCGACAACTGGCCCAGCGAATATCGCGGCCGGGCGTTCATGTGCAACATCCACGGCAACCGCGTGAACCAGGACATCCTCGAACGCAAGAGCAGCGGCTACGTCGCCAAACACGCCAGGGATTTTGCCTTCGCCAATGATGTTTTCTTCCGCGGTTTGGAAATGCAATATGGCCCCGATGGCGGCGTCTACATCACCGACTGGTGCGACACCGGCGAGTGCCACGATTACGACACGGCGGATGTGCGGAATGGACGGATTTACAAGATCACTTACGGCGACGTGAAGAAGAGTGGCCAGAAGCGACTTCGTGAAATGGATGACGTGGCACTGGTTGGCCTTTTGAAGCACAAGAACGAGTGGTTCGCGCGGAATGCCCGCTTGGTGTTGCAGGAGCGGGGTCACGATGTGAATAGTAGGGATGCAATATTCGGTCTGATTGGCCTCTTCCGGGATCGTGATGAACTCGTCACTACTCGGTTGCGAGCATTGTGGGCGCTCCACGCCATCGATCGTGCTGACGCGGACGCTATTTTCGGGATGGACGATGAGAATGAATTGATACGCGCTTGGTGCGTCCGACTTCGGCATGGCGATCCCGACCGCTTTTCCAATCCCACGAAGATCATTCAGATGGCACGGAATGAGAAGTCTGCGTTAGTGCGCCTTGAATTGGCTTCAGTCTTGCAGCGGCTTGACGAATGGCGCTGGCCCATCGCCGAAGCCCTGCTCGCCCACGAGGAAGACGCCAACGACCCCAACATTCCGCTGATGATCTGGTACGGCATCGAGCCGGCGGTCGCGGCGGACAAAGAAAAGGCCATCGCCCTTGCGGCCAAGGCGAAGATTCCGCTGGTGCGCCAGTTCATCGCCAAGCGCATCGCCGTGGGGGCTGAGGTGCCGAAGAAGGAAGAGAAGAAGTGAGTGATGAATTGAGCCGCGCACGCAGTAAGCGGGGTTCAATGCAGGCGAGCGATTCTCGTTGCATTCGGCCGGTGCACAGCGTCACGACAACTTGTCAACAACTGCACGATTGAGCGTCCAGGATTGCCGCAGACCCCGCTTACTGCGTGCGCGGCTCGTTTCGTGGCGCTGCCCTTTGGCGAGGTGCGGCAACTACTCGCTCTCCGCCTTCTGCGACCCCAGCGATTTTCGGCACGCATGCGCCAGGCTTTCCAGATCGGCGAAGAACTGGTCGCGCCGGCCTTCGGGCAGCGCCAGCAGCACTTCGCCTTGCAGATCGATGGCGATCTGGCGGGCGCGGAGGTAGACCTTCTTGCCGCTGGCGGTGATCTTGATGCGGTTGGCGCGTTTGTCGGTTTCGTGGGGCTGCCGCTCGACAAAGGCGGCCAGTTCCATTCGCCGCAGCAGCGACGTGATCGTGTTCGGATCGCTGGCCATCATGGCGCCCAGTTCGCGCTGTGTGGGCCATTCCGGATCGCACTCGGTGAGCCAGCGCAGGATCGTGAACTGGTCGGGGGTGATGTTCAGGTGATGGATGCGGCGGCGGAACGCCTGGTTCAGGCTGTACCACGCAAGCCGCAGCAGGGGCGGCAGGCGGCGGCGGGCGGGGGAGTCGATGGCGTCGCGGTTCCTGGCGGCGTCGACACCGCCATCCATTTCGCCTTCGTCCGCGTCACCGGGGTTGGTGGGGGAGCCTGGCAGGGAACCGGATGCACCGGGGGACTTCTTATTTGCCTTGCGTTCGGCCATGGTATACTGTGCCCCGGCGATTGTACGTGTAAGTATGATCTGTCGCCGCGTCCCGGATCGCCGGGCTGGCATTGTAGCGAGACGCCTTCACGCGGGTTCCACCACCGATTCGATCAGCCGCATTCCGATGCCCGCTCTCGAACCCCGGCACCCCGGGGAATCAAGCTAAGGATTTCGATCATGCAATCCCGACTCAAATACGTCGTGCTCGTTGTCGCGGCATTCTGCATTTCGTGCAATGGCGTGAACAAGCCCACGGTGGCGGAACAGCCCGCGCCGGCGGCTTCACCGGCATCGCCTGCCACCGCCACTGCCGCCCCCGGTACTCCCGCCGCGCCCGCGCCTGCCGCATCGCAGGCTTCGCCGTCCGCCGCCAAGGTTGCCGTCCCCGTAGCTGCCGCCGCAACCGCCGCATCGAACGGCGCCGGCACGCGCGGCTGGCTCGCCTGGCGCGGGCCGCACCAGACCGGCGTCAGCGATGAGCAAAATCTGCCCAGTACCGTTGAGATCGGCGGCAAGTCGCAACTGTGGACATTCGACATCGCCGGCCGCGGCTCGCCCGTCATCGCCAACGGCAAACTCTTCGGCATCGGCTACCGCGGAGAACGCGCTGACCTGGAGGAAGTGCTCTTCTGCCTCAACGCGGAGACCGGCGAAAAACAGTGGGAGTTCGCCTCGCACGACTTCCTCAGCGATGTGGTTTACGACCGCTATTCCATCGGCAGCCCGGTCGTCGATGCCCAGACCGGCCAAGTCTACTATCTCTCCACCCCCGGCATCCTGTACTGCTTCAAGCCCGACGGCAAACTGGTTTGGCACGTGTCGATGGCGGAGCGGTATGGACGCAACACGTATCCAAACGGGCGCACCGGCGCGCCGGTGATCGACGGCGATCTGGTGATCACCCGCGGCGTGACGAACAACTGGGGCGGCGAAGGCCCGCCGAACGATCGCTTTTACGCGCTCGACAAGTTCACGGGGGAACTGGTGTGGTCGAGCACGCCCGGCGTCGGCCCGCCGTTTCTGAAGGACAGTTCCGTGTCCACGCCGTTCGTGGCGACGGTGGGCGGCAAGCGCGTGTTCTTCAGCGGCACCGGCGACGGCAATATCGTCTGCATCAATGCCCGCGACGGCACGCCGATCTGGCGGTACCAGTATTGCGTCGGCGGCATCGGTTCATCCACCGTGATGCACAAGGACGGCCTGATCGCGATCCACGGTTTGGAGCAGCCGCCGGGCTCTCCCTACGGTTCGGACCAAGGCGCGATCACGATGCTCAAGCTCGATGGCAAGACGACCGCGCCCAAGCCCGGCGAGCCTGGCGCGCCGTTCTATGGCCAGGATTCCGTTGTGTGGCGAAACAAGGTCGTTGCTTTCACCAGTTCGCCGGTGCTTGTCGGCGATCGCATTTTCCAGACCGGCGACACCGGGCTGCTCTATTGCTTCAACGCGAAAGACGGCAAGACGATTTGGGAGAAGAAGCTCGCTCCCGATCAGATTCACGCGTCGCCTGCTTACGGTGACGGCAAGCTGTACGTGCCCTTCAACAACGGCGCTTTCTACATCCTGAAGATTGACGGCGACAAGATGGAGGAATTGTGCAGCGTCAAGTTCGAGCACAATGCCCTGGGCGCGCCGGCCCTGTGGAACGGCAAGGTTTACGTCCACACCATGGGCAAGCTGTATTGCTTCGGCGAGAAGCGCACGAAGGACGAGTCGCCGGTGTGGCCCGCGCAGGAACCGATCAAGGCCGGCCCGCCCGCCAAACTGCAGGCGATTCCCGCCGAGGTCGTCATGCACCCGGGCGAAAAGCAGGCCTTCCGCGTGCGGGCCGTCGACGCGCATGGCCACGTGGTCGCCCCGGTCGTTGATTTCAAGCTCGATTATTTCGTGCCGCCCACGGCTCGCGTGAAATCGCAGATGGATGCGAAGATCACCGAGAAGGGGGAACTCGTCGCCGACAAGGAAGCGAAGATGTCCGCCGGCTCATTCAAGGTGACCAGCGGGACGCTCAGCGGAACTTTGCGCGGCCGCGTGTTGCCGAGCCTGCCTTACAAGGAAGACTTCGAGAAGTTCCAGGTCACTGAAGCGCACGAGACGGAGAAGGACGAAGCGGGCAATCCGAGCAAGTTCGCCTATCCGCCGCTGCCCTGGCTCAAGGCTCGCTTCTCGTGGGAGATTCGCGAACTCGACGGCAACAAGGTGCTGGCCAAGACGCTGGATCGCCTGATCCTGCAGCGTGCCCAGACGTTCATCCAGGACGATTCCCTGAGCAACTACACGATGCAGGCGGATGTCATGACCGATGGAAATCGGCGTCTGTCCAGCGACGTGGGCCTGATCAACCAGCGATACCAGATCGTGCTGAAGGGCAATCATGGTGAGTTGGAAATCTCCAGCAACATCGAGCGCGTGAACCAGACGGTGAAGTTCCCCGTGGTGCCCAAGAAGTGGTACACGCTCAAGACGCGCGTGGATGTGGCGGCTGACGGCAGCGGCATTGTCCGCGCCAAGGCCTGGCCCAAGGGCGAGCCGGAGCCGGAAGCCTGGACGCTGGAGTTCAACCACAAGAAGGCGCACAAGAATGGATCGCCGGGACTCTATGGCTTCGGCATCAACGGGAAGTTCCGCGTGTACATCGACAACGTGGCGATCACGCAGAACTGAGCGATCAGACACTCCCCTCCCTCCTAGGGAGGGGCTGGGGGAGGGGCGGGCGAACTGCCTGATTGGAGCCACAATCACGCCGTGTGCCCGACCCTCCCCTAACCCCTCCCTAAGAGGGAGGGGAATACGGAGATTGACCTTCGATCCGTGCAAACCTTGCGATTCGAATATTGGAGCAGCGACAAAATTCGTATGACTGTTGTCCGCCGCCCCCGGGCAGAGCCCGGGGCTAACGGCACTGGAGATTCACCCCATGACCTCACGTTTGCTCTTTTCCTCCCTCTTCGCCGCCGCGGCGCTGACTTCCACCGCGCTCGCCCAGGACTGGCCGCAGTGGGGCCGCGACGGCTCCAAGAACATGTCGTCGCCGGACGCGAAGAATCTGCCGCTGTCGTGGAACGTCGGCGAGAAGAACGACGATGGCGTCGTGGACATGAAGACGACGAAGAACGTCAAACTCGCCATCAAGCTCGGCTCGCAGACCTACGGCAATCCCACGATCGCCAACGGCCGCATCTTCGTCGGCACCAACAACGACTCGCCGCGCGACAAGCGATTCATGGGCGATCACTCGCTGCTCTATTGCTTCGATGAAAAAACCGGCGACCTGCTCTGGCAGTTCACCGCGCCCAAGATCGGCTCCGGCAAAGTCGGCGACTGGGAATACCTCGGCATCGCTTCGTCGCCCACCATCGACGGCGATTTCGTCTACATCGTGACCAACCGATTCGAGGTGATCTGCCTCGATGTGAACGGACAGGCTAACGGCAATCAGGGCTACCAGGACGAAGGCAAATACTGGTCGGGCCTGAACCTCAACAAGCCGCCGCTGGAAGTGCTCAAGACGGACGCGGACATCGTCTGGCGCTTCGACATGGGCGAGGAACTGGGCGTGTTCCCGCACAACGTCACCAGCAGCGCGCCGCTGGTCGTGGGCGACAAACTTTACTGCCAGACTTCCAACGGCGTCGACTGGTCGCACACCAATGTGCCCAACCCCAAGGCGCCGCAGCTCATCTGCCTTGACAAGAAAACCGGCAAACTCCTGGGCGAGGAAATCACCGGCATGGGCACCCGCCTGCTTCACGGCGGATGGTCCTCCGCGACGTACGGCAAGATCAACGACAAAGGCCTCGTCTTCTTCGGCGGCAGCGATGGCATTCTCTACGCTTTCGACGAGAACCCGCAGCCCGATCCGGAAGACAAGGATTTCAAGATTCTCAAGGAAGTCTTCCGCTGCGACGGCAACCTGCCCAGCTACCGCTTCGACAAGGAAGGCCGGCCCATCAAGTACGTCCGGCCCGACGGCCCCAGCGAGTTCATCGCCACGCCGGTCTTCTACAAGAATCGCGTCTACATCCCCATCGGTCAGGACCCCGAGCACGGTGAAGGCCTCGGTCGCATGCTCTGCATCGATGCGACCAAGACCGGCGACATCAGCAAGACGGGCGTGATCTGGGACTACACCAAGATCAATCGTTCCATCTCCACGCCTTCGATTTACAAGGACCACGTCTACGTCGGCGACTACGCAGGCTGGGTGCATTCGCTGGATGCCGAGACCGGCAAGTTGTCGTGGAAACACGACACGCTTGCCCACATCTGGGGCAGCGTCTTCACCGGCGACGGCAAGGCGTACATCGGCAACGAGGACGGCATCGTCACCGTCTTCGTCATCGACGAAATGAAAAAGCTCGCCGAGGAATTTGGCGGCGAGATCAGCACCGTCAAGGCCGGCAAGGTGATCGAAGTCACCGACAAGAGCGGCAAGAAAACCAAGCTCAGCGCCGAGCGCACCGCCCAGTTGCTCCACGAAGTGGAAATGCCCGGCAGCGTCTTCTCCAGCCCCGTGTACGCCAACGGCGTGCTCTACATCGCCACCGGTTCGCACCTGTATGCGATCCAGGAGACGAAGTGATTGGCAGCAGTGCCCATGGACTGAGAGGCACGCAGTGCCGACCTGAATTCCCCTCCCTCTTAGGGAGGGGCAAGGGGAGGGTCGGGCTTACAGCCTCCTTGTGATGCCGAGTTGCAATGCCCCCGACGCGCAGCGTTCTTTGAGTAACCATGGATCCAACACATGCCGCGAGTCCCACACCTTCGCCACAATCCGTGCATCGAGGAAAGCGCGAAGGAACTTCGGCGGCAAATGACAATTCCCGAGGCCATGCTTTGGAACATCCTCAAACGCAGCCAGCTCGGTGGCTTGAAGTTTCGCAAACAGGCTGTCATTGGAAAGTATGTCGTTGACTTCTATTGCCCGCAGGCACGTTTGATCGTGGAAGTCGACGGGGAAAGCCATGTGGGGCGTGCATTCGCTGACGAACTTCGCCAGAATGACTTGGAAGACTTGGGCATGACTGTTTTTCGCGTAACCAATGACGATGTGTTGAAAAGTCTTGATGCTGTCGCGGAAGGCATTCTTCGCGCGGCTGAGGCGAACCTTGTGAAATCGGCAGCACAATAAGGCTGGACGCCCGACCCTCCCCCAGCCCCTCCCTAAGAGGGAGGGGAGTACGGAACAACCGCGATCCCGACACTCCCGTCCACCACACCCTACACCCTACACCCTACACCCTACACCCTACACCCTACACCCTACACCCTCCGCCCTCCCCATGACCGCCACCAACTTCGCCGTACGCACCCCGCTCGCACCGAACCCCGAAGCCGCGCGCAAGCAGCTCGATGATTGGGCCGTGGAACTCATCCATTGGCACTTCAGCGACAGCACCGGCTGCCCGTTCTGGCTCAAGTGGAAGCGCGAAGCGGGCTGGGACCCCGTCAAGGAAATCAAGTGCTTTGAGGACATCATCCAGAAGTTCCCGCACTTCCAGGACGACACACTGCGCGATGAGCAGCCGGACGTCTGGATTCCGCAGGCTTTCAAGGGCAGGCCTTTCAACATCTTTGAAACCGGCGGCACCACCGGCATGCCCAAGCAGCGCATCGGCTGGGACGATTACAAGATCGACTACGAAGAATTTTCCGATCGCTACGACGACTCCACCTTTCCGCGCGGTCAGAACTGGCTGATGGTCGGCCCCACCGGTCCGCGCCGCCTGCGCCTGGCCGTCGAACACCTGGCGAATTACCGCGGCTCGTCGTGCTTCTTCATCGACCTCGACCCCCGCTGGGTCAAGCGAGTCATCGCCAAGGGCCAGATCGATGTCGCCAAGGATTACCAGAAGCACGTCGCCGAGCAGGCGGTGACGATCATGAAGCACAGGAAGATCGGCTCCATGTTCACGACGCCCAAGCTCCTCGAATCCATCGGCGAACTCGTGTCGCTGGGTGACATGGGCATCAAGGGCGTCTTCTGCGGCGGCACCAGCATGACTCCGCAATACGTGCGCTTCCTCTGCGAAGAGGTGCTCGAGAGCCGGGTGAAGTTCGTGCCCACCTACGGCAACACGCTGATGGGCCTGGCGCACAGCGATCCGAACTTCCCGAAGAACAACTACAGCATCACCTACCACGCCCCGCAGCCCCGCGCGGTGTTGCGCATCGTCGATCCGAAGGAAACCACCCGCGTCGTGAATTACGGCGAATGGGGCCGGGTCGAACTGACCACGCTCACCCGCGAGTTTTTCGTCCCGCGCTTCCTGGAGCGCGACGAAGCGCAGCGTCGCCAGCCCATCGCCGGCTGGCCGTGGGACGGCGTGGGCGACGTGCGGCCGTTCGGGGCGACGGAGAAGAAGGTGATTGAGGGCGTGTATTGAAGTGCGATCGTGCGTCAGGTCGCAGGAGCACCGCGGACAAGGCAATTGTCTAATGTTGAGTGTCTAGTTTCGAATGTCTAGTCCGATGCGCCAAACGCGCGGGGTATCGATGCCTGACGAGCACACTCAGCCGAGCAGCCACTGGGTCATCGCGATTCAGAATCGCCTGATCGACTTTGCCGTAAGGATCATCAAAGTCGCCGATGCTTTGCCGGAAACGCGAGCCGGCCGACATGTTGCGGGGCAAGTCCTTCGTTCTGGCACTTCACCTGCACCGAACTACGGCGAAGCGCGTGCGGCGGAAAGTCGCGATGACTTCATCCACAAAATGAAGATCGTGCTCAAGGAGTTGAATGAAACGTTGGTCTGGCTCCAGATGATTCATCGCGGCAATCTGCTGCCGGGCGAGCGCCTCGCGGAACTTCTGGATGAAAACGACCAGCTTTGCCGTTTGTTTGGTGGCTCCATCGCCACTGCCGAAAGGAATCACCCTCGCAACGCCAACCAGCCTCCGGATACTGGTCCGGACCAATAGACATTCGACATTAGAAACTCGACATTAGACATTTGCCTTGTTCTCCCCATGCTCACCGGCCT
Organism: uncultured Phycisphaeraceae bacterium; assembly: GCA_964426135.1. Classification (GTDB taxonomy): domain Bacteria; phylum Planctomycetota; class Phycisphaerae; order Phycisphaerales; family Phycisphaeraceae; genus CAYRPN01. The sequence goes on from CAYRPN010000002.1 coordinate 39,631, forward strand.
CATCGGTTTCGACTCTCCCGCAAGGACGCGCCTGATCTTCGGCGCCAGCGCGATCGATCGCATCGGAATCGCCGCCGGACCGCTGGGCAGGCACGCCCTGCTGGTCACCGACCGCGGCATCGTCAAGGCCGGCCACGTCGAGCGCGCTGTGGCGTCGCTCAAGGCCGCCGGCATCGCCGTCACCATCTTCGATCAGGTTCACGAGAATCCCACCACGGACGACGTCGACGCCTGCCTCGCCGTGGCACGCGATGCAAGGATCGATGTTTTCGTCGGCCTGGGCGGTGGCAGCTCGATGGACACCGCCAAGGGCTGCAACTTTCTTCTCACCAACGGCGGGCGGATGCAGGACTACTGGGGCGTCGGCAAGGCGGCCAAGCCGATGTTGCCGTTGGTCGCGGTGCCCACGACTGCCGGCACCGGCAGCGAGTGCCAGAGTTTTGCGCTGATTGCCGACGCGAAATCGCACCTGAAAATGGCCTGCGGCGATCCCAAGGCGGCCGCGGCCGTGGCGATTCTCGATCCCACCCTGACCGTCACGCAGCCGAGGCACGTCACGGCGGACACCGGCGTCGACGCCCTCTCGCATGCCGTGGAAACCGCCGTGACGCTCAAGCGCAACGAACTTTCCACGCTCTATTCACGCGAGGCGTTCAAACTCATCGCCGGTCACCTGTCTCGCGTGCTGGATGAACCAACCGACCTGGAAGCGCGCGGCCGAATGCACCTTGGCGCCGCCTTCGCCGGACTGGCGATCGAGATGTCCATGCTCGGCGCTGCCCACTCCTGCGCCAACCCGTTGACGGCTCACTTCAACGTGGTTCACGGTCAGGCGGTGGGACTTATGCTGCCGCATGTCATGCGGTTCAACCGCACGGAACCCGCCGCCGCACGGGCTTACGAAGACCTGGCGCGGGCGGCGCGGCTGGCGGACAACGGCGACGGCGCGCACAAGGCGGTGGATGCTCTGATCGCGCATGTCGAGAAGCTTCTGAACAAGGCGGACATCCCGCGCAGCGCCGTGGAGCGAGGCGTGACGGCCGCGATGATTCCCACGCTGGCTGAGGAGGCGTCGAAGCAGTGGACCGCGACGTTCAATCCGCGCAAGGTTGCCGCGGCGGATTTTCAGTCGCTTTTTGAAGCGGCGATGTCGCCCCGCGCCGGTTGAGACATCGTGCGAGCGGTGAATCAGCCCGCGATGTCTGTGCGTGCTTTCAGGAATGACTCTTCGGCGGGTAACCGTATCGCTTGCGTTTGCAATCCTCTGGACAGCGCGTATTCTGTGAAAGGTCGATCCGCTTCGCGCGTTGATCGGCATGTCCACAAGCGCTTGATCGTCCTTCAGTGGCGATTTCAATAACGGATCGTCGATCTCAGTCATGTGTGTCAGCCGCCGCTGCGTCCATGCGGCTGGCTGATGAATGATCGACACCTTTCATGGATGGCGAGCACCGGACATGGACATGGACAAAGACGTTCTCAAGCAGGTCGGCGAAGCGATCGGTCGCATTCCCTCCGGCATTTTCATTCTCACCGCGACGTTTGAAGACCGCCGCATGGGCATGATCGCCAGTTGGATTCAGCAGGCGTCGTTCGAGCCGCCGATGATCAGCATCGCGATCGCCAAGGGCCGGCCGATCATGCCGCTGATCAGCAATTCGCATCACTTCGCGCTGTGCCAGGTGCCCAAGGGGGACAAGGTGCTGATGCGGAAGTTCTCGCAGCGCATCGAGGCGGCGGAGGATCCATTCCTTGGATTCAACCTCGTGCAGAACACGGTGAACCGAGCCCCGGTGTTGGCCGATGCCTTGGGCTACCTCGAGTGCGACCTCGTCTGCCACATGGATTACGAGGGCGATCACGACATCTTCATCGGACGAGTGGTCGCGGGGAGATACCACGACGGGGATCCGTTCATCCACGTGCGCGAGAATGGCCTGAAGTATTGAAGAGGGATTGGCGCTTGCAGTGCACGGATTGACCGCACCCTTGCAGCTTGAGTTCACGTTGCGTCGACGAGATCGGGGTGCCATGGGTAAGCGCAGGCTCGGCGGAGCTTACCCGTGCGCCTTGTGTCAACTTCGCACGGGCAAGCTCCGAGGACTCCGCTTGCCCATGGCCCCCGAGGCCCCCGAGGCACCTGAGCGCGAAGAACCCAGACGCTTTCCTCCAACTACTCACTCCTCACTCCACACTCCACACTCCTCTCCATGCCTCCGTCTCCCGGCTACTTCGACCTGCAGGTGAACGGCTACGGCGGCGTCGATTTCAATCAGGATGACCTCACTCCGCAGCAGCTTCATCAGGCGTGCGAGTTGCTTGCCACGCATGGCGTGGCTGGCATCCTTGCGACGTTCATCACCGAGAAGATTGACCTGATGTGCTCGCGCATTGCGAGACTGGTCGACCTGCGCAGCCGCGATCGCCTGGCGCAGCACCTGATTGCCGGCATCCACATCGAAGGACCGTTCATCAACGAGACGCCTGGTTATGTCGGTGCGCATCCCGCCGATGCGGTGCGACCGGCGAATGTCGATGATGTGAAGCGGTTGCTCGAAGCGTGCGGTGGTCTGGCGCGATTGATCACGCTGGCGCCGGAACGCGATCCCGCTTGTGCCGTGACGCACTACCTTTCCCGCGCGGGCATCACGGTTTCAGCCGGTCACAGCAATGCGAGCGTCGACGAACTGCGCGCCGCGATCGACGCCGGCCTTTCCATGTACACCCATCTGGGCAATGGTTGCCCCATGAATGTCAACCGCCACGACAACATCATCCAGCGCGTGCTCAACCTTCGCGAGCGTCTGTTCATCACATTCATCCCCGACGGCGTGCATGTGCCGTTCTTCGCGCTGCGGAATTATCTGGATCTGGTGGGGCTCGATCGGGCGGTGATGGTGACCGACGCGGTGGCGCCGGCGGGCATGGGGCCGGGGCGATATCAACTGGGACGGTGGGATTTGCAGATCGGCGAGGACATGGTCGCGCGGGCGCCCGACGGCTCCCACCTGATCGGGTCGGCAGTGACGATGCCGCGGGCGATGGCGAATCTGATCGCCCACGTCGGACTCAGCGAAGGCGACGCGCTGCGACTGCTGCGCGATAACCCGCTGCGGGCGATTCGGCCTAGATAGGCATGGATCGGCGGTGACGTGCTCCAGAAGCAGATGATTCCATCCGATATCTCATCTGGTCTGTTCTGCCGGATGCTCGCCATGTTCTTCCAAAAAAGTCATCAACCCGGGTCGCTGATCGACGCATCTGAACCAGAGAGACAGGAGAACGCGCTGCTTGGTCTGGCTTCGCTGTCGCCCGAATCTTTCCAGGGCCCTGAGATTGCCACGCTGTTTGAACTGGCGGAGCGGCCGGCGAACAAGGAGATCGAACTCCAGGCCGCCGCCTTGCTTTCACAACTCTACCCGGCACGGGCCCCGCGCGATCCGGCCTTCGCCCGCCGGGCCCATCGCATCCTGCTTGCCGATCTGCGGGATGATTCGATTTCTCTCAAGCATCGCGATGTGAGCTGGCTGGCGATCGCCCACTTGCGCGACGCCAATCTCGAGCATGTTCCGTGGGAAAGCGTCGAGGAAGTCGTGGCCGCGGTCGAGTGCTTCTACGGCATGGACCACGACGGCATGACCTCTCACGACGCTCAGCGGCGCGTGCGCGATCTTCTGAAGAGCGCATGCGGACGATTCATTGAGCAGGAGCGATGGGAGTCCGCGTTTCGCCTGATGTCGCGAGTTCACATCAGCGACGACCTGATCGATGCCGAACTGTTCCGGCTGCGAAATGTGCTGAATCTGTATGAGCAGCGCCGCTCGCGACGATTCGGTCGGTGGATGAGGCATCTGCTGGCGGCGCTGTGGACCTACCTTATCGCGGTCGCACCCGTGCTGTTCATGGCACTGGAAAACGACGCACGCCTGCGTGCCGCCCTGGCGCCGGCAAACTGGATTAAGGCGTTTTACTGGAGCATGATCACCGCGACCACGGTCGGCTACGGCGACGTCTATCCCATCACCGACGCCGGCATGATTCTGGCGGTGGGGAACGCGCTGATGGGCGTCACCACCATCGGTGTGATCTCCGGGCTGCTGCTGAATTCGCTGGCCGCCCGGCAGATCGGCTGATTCCCGCCGGCTCGCGCGACTTTCACTTCCGCTTCGCCAGGGCCTCGGCAATGCTTGCCGCTGCGCAGTTGGCGACGAACTTGTTGCCCGCCGCGTTCAGATGCACGCGGTCACCCGTGAGAATGCCACTCTCCTTGTTCGCCTTGTTGTTTTCTTTCAGGTGATCGAGAAACGCCTTGCGCAGATCGCAAAGCACCAGGTTGTTCTCCTTCGCGATCTTTCGGCTGATGTCGGCGTACGCGTCCAGATTGCCATCGTGCTTGTTGGTGCCATCCGTCTTCTCACCGATCACGCTGGGCGTCGCCAGCACCACCATCGCGCCGGCGTCCTGGATGCGCTTGATCACGTCGAGCAGCCCTGATTCGAAGTTCTCCTTCGTCGTGCCCTTGCCGCTGTCCCAGTGCCAGACGTCGTTGATGCCGATGTAAATGAACACGATCGTGGGCTTCTTGCTGATCACATCTTTCTCGACGCGCCGTTGCAGGTCGGGCACCTTGTTGCCGCTGATGCCTGCCTTGACGAGTTCGATCTTCTTCTCCGCCTGCTGTGCAGCCAGCGCTTGCTCGATCACCCAGATGTAGCCGTTCTTGCCTGCTCCGCCCTGGGTAATGGAATCGCCGAGAAACGCGATCTTGTCGCCGGCTTTCAGGGGCGAGTTCTTGCCGACGAGCGAGTCGATGCCAGTGCTATCATCGGCACGGACCGTGGTGTGGGCGACCAGCGAGAAGAAGAACAGAACGGTTGCGAGGGCGCGGGCGAACTTCATGGCGATCTCCATAGGGGTTGACATGACATTGGCGGCGGAAGGAAACAGGATACGGATTTTGTCGTCGAATGAATCGGCGGGGCCAGGCTCGCGTTCGCGATACCTTGGCCACTCATCTGGGTTCGGCGGCGTTTCTAACCGGCGGGATTTGGCGGTGTGTTCCCGCTCAAGACCTCGCTGTAAAGCCGCTCGAGCGCGGCGGTCATCGCGTGTTGGTCGAAGTTCTGCTTCACATGGGCGCGCCCTTGGTCGGCCAAGATGCGAGCCTCTGCGGAATGATCGAGCGTCCATGCGATGGCATCACGAAATGCATCGAGACTGCCGGCGGGCACCAGTTTGCCGGTGTGGCCGTCGATGCAGACCTGCGGGATTCCGCCGACGTCGTACGCCACGATCGGGCAGCCACTGAGCAGCGCCTCGACTAGCGTGCGGCTCTGGCCTTCCTGGTAGGAGGGCAACACCATGACATCCATTGCACGGTAAAGTTCCGCCACGCGCTTCAGCGGGAGAAGGCCGGTGAAAATCACGCGCTCCGCGACTCCGCGCTGGCGAGCCAGTTCCTCGATTGCTCCGCGATGCCAGCCATCGCCGACAAAGAGCAGTCGCAACTGCGGATGGCGCTCGATCAACTTGCCTGCAATAGTCAGCAGATCGGCGTGGCCCTTCAAGGGATCGATACGGGCGACAAGTCCGACGACGGGCGCATCCATCGGAATGTTCAACGCCGCTCGGACTTTCGTTCGAAACTGCTCGCGCGATGTGGCATCCCGGGTCGTACTGCCGCCTGCCGTCTCCCAGAAATCCACATCCACGCCGCTGGGAATCACGCGGTACTGTTCCTTCCGCCCGATGCCGTGGGCGAGAAAGAGATCGACCATCGGCTGCGTAATCCCGACGAGTCGGTGACACCGCTTCGCGGCCCAGCGCTCGGCGGCGATGTAGGCGCGACGAATCGGCCACCACTGCTTCTCGTGAAACGGCGAGCCGTGGATCGTGTGAATCACCGCCGGCACTTTTTCGCTCCACGCCGCGGCCCGGCCGAGAATGCCGGCCTTGCTGCTGTGCGTGTGAACCACATCCGGGCGAACGTCTCGGATGATCCTGCGGATCGCGCGATAGCAGAACCAGTCGTGCCCGGGCAGGATCGATCGCCGCATCGACGGCACTTCGATCAGCGTCGCACCGCTTTGTTTCGCTTCCTCCAACAACGATCCTTCGGGTCCATAGATCGGGCCATAGGCCAGATGCACGCGGTGCCCCGCGGCCACCTGCGCAGCACAACTCATCACGGTGTTCTGCTGCGCACCGCCTGCGATCAGCCGCGTGATGATGTGGAGGATGGTCATGGAAAAAAAGCCGTTAGCCGTTAGCCGTTAGCCGTTAGCCATTAGTCGTTAGCCGTTAGACTCAATCCGTTCGCTCAAGACCTGTCGGCTACCGGCGCCGTTTGAATTCTGCCTCCAGGCTAACGGCTGTCGGCTACCGGCTCGCGGCTCACAGCCTCTGTGCCATACCTGATCCATTCCAGGCACAAGCCCTCCGGCGGCAGCGTGGGGCCGGCCTGCTCGCGCTTGCCGCTGGCGATGATCTGGTCGATCACCTGCGGCTCGAAGTGGCCGCGACCGACCTCCACCAGCGTGCCGGCGACGATGCGCACCGTGTTGTAGAGAAAGCCATCGCCCTCGATCACCACATGCACTTCCGGGCCGACGCCTTGCTCGTCCCAGGGGTTGACCGGATTGTAGCGCTCCACCCGGCAATCGAAGATGGTGCGCACCGTGGTGAGCCGCCCGTGACCGGCGGCGGCGAAACCGGCGATGTCGTGCGTACCGATGAGCCTTTGCGCCGCGGCGTTCATGCGCCCCACATCCAGCGTCGTCCAGCAGTGCCACACACCCAGTCTCCGCAGCAGCGGCCGGCTGGAACTGTTGAACATGCGGTAGCGATACCGCTTGTGCCGCGCGCCGCTGATCGCATCGAAATCGGCGCCCACTTCCTCCGCGGCGACAATCTCCACGTCTTCCGGCAGCCGGCTGTTGATCGCCTGCGCCAGCCGCCGAGTCGGAATCCGCGTGGCGGCGTCGAAGTGCGCCACCTGTCCACGCGCATGCACGCCCGCATCCGTCCGGCTGGCGCCCACCAGCGTCACGGGCTGGGCCGTCACTCGCGCCACGGTGCTCTCGACCACCGCCTGCACGGTGCGCAACGGTTCGCCCTGCGGCGGCTCCTGCTTCTGCCACCCGTGAAACAGCGTGCCGTCGTAGGCGATCGTGAGCTTGTATCGCTGTCGTGCGGGAGCGGAAGTTGTCGCCGGTTCATCGGACATGTCGGAGATGGTGCAATGGCGGACGCGAAGAGGCAAACTGGGATGGGTGGGTTGTCGGATGAGCAGGCAGTTTTGTGTGGATGAGCCGCGCGGCTTGCGACATCAAGTAATCTGTTGGAACCCACACCAAGTCTGCCGCGTCTGACTTTGAACGGAGGTTCCTATGTGCATGTCTCGATCTCGCATTCTGATCGCCGCGATTTTTCTTGCCTGCCTTTTCGCTCTGCCTGCCCGCGCCGGACTGCTGTCAGGCGAACTGGTCGGCGATGATGTGGTTGCGGTTCTCTGGCTTGATGCGGCCCGGTTGGATCCGGTCGCCTTGCAGAAACAGTCGGAGGCGATTCTCGGCGAAAACGCGAAGCAACTCGAACAGCCGCTGCGCCAGCTTACCGCGGTGCGGCAGGCATTCATGGCAGTAGGCGGCACCGGCTTTGGGTTCGTGTTCCGCGGCCCCGATGTGAACGGGCGCGTGCCGGAGCCGGACGCCTTTGTGAAACTGCAGGAAGGTAAGGATGCCGATGGCCTGATCGCCATGGTCACCGGCATGGCGGGCAACCGTGCGACGGTGGCCGCGGTCGACAAGGCCACGATCGTCGTGTCCACACGCGAAGCGCTGGCCAAAGTGAAGCCCGGCAAACAGCACCCCGCCTTCGAGAAAATGCTGGCAGCCCAGGAGAACGCCGCGATAGCCGTGGCGTTCATCAGCAGCGAGTCGCTGCGGAACATGGTGGCGGCGGAGAAAGAACGCACGCTCCGGCGGGAGGAGCGGAACCCCGGGGTGGCCGAGGTTTTCGCCCTGACCGAGCAGTTGGTTGCGGCCAGGCAGGTTGCCGGGGCGGTCGTCATTGGCCCGCAGATCAAAGTGATTGCCACGGCGACGGCGACCGACGAGGCTGCGGCACGAAAACTGGCGGAGCAGGTACCCGCGTCAATCGCGATGATGCGCAAGCTCAGCCAGGGACGGGCCAGCGAGTTGACGCTTCTGGCGGCGCTGATGTCAGGCGTCAAAGTTGAGACGCAGGGGACGGCAGTCATCGGCACGCTGGAAGGGGAGTCCATGCAACAGGCCGCCAGGGCGGTCACACGGGCGCTGTTTGCCGCCCGCACTTCCGCTCGTGAAATGGTCAGCGCCACCAACATCCGTCAGTTGTCGATCGCCATCATTTCCTTCGCCGATCAGAACGGAGGCAAACTGCCCGATTCTCTCGACGATCTGGCGGACTTCGTCGGTGGGAAAGAGGCGCTTGCGAAACTGATCGCCCATCCAACCACGGGCGAGGCGGTCGGAGTGCAGTACACGAAAGTGGCCGCGAAATGGACAGACGTGAAGATGCCGTCGGCCACCGTCATCCTTCGCGAGATGCGCGGCGGGAAAGTGTACGAAACGGGCTGGGCCGGTTTCCTCGACGGGCACATCCAGCGTCTCGACCAGCCTGCGCCGGCGAAGAAAATCGAGAGCCCGCGATGAGCGTTGCGAGTGTTCGAAGGCGCCAGGCGGGCATCGGTGACATGCGGGCGAAGCGCATCGATATCGAATCGCCTGCATCAGGCGTTTCGCCGGGGATTCCTCGCACTCGCCTGTCTCGCCTGGCGCTGTGCATCGTCGCCGGGGTTCGCGCTGGTTGACTGCGTCGGCTGTGTCGGCATGGCGGATGACGGCGCCGGACCGGGCGCCGTCGCGGAGCCTGCGCCATCGCCCTCACCGGATCGTGACAGGTTCTCGGCCTGGCCGAAAATCATGCGCCCCGCCGACGTCTGGTAGTGGCTGGTGACGGAGATCTCGATCTCATCGCCCACGCGGTTGCGGGCGTTTTCCACGACGACCATGGTGCCGTCTTCCAGATAACCCACGCCCTGCGTCGGGCCTTCGCCGGGCTTCTGGATGCGCACGCGCATGCGCTCGCCCGGCAGCACGACCGGGCGCAGGGCGTTGGTGAGATCGTTGAGATTGATGACCTCGACGCCGCGCAATTCCGCGACCTTCTTCAGGTTGAAATCGGTGGTCATCAGGCGCGCCTTCATCTCCTGTGCCACGAGCACCAGTTTCTGATCGACGCCGGTGCCTTCGGGGTCGGACTCGTCGATGGTCACGTCGATCGCCTTGGTGTTCTGAAGTTTCTGGAGGATGTCGAGTCCCCGCCTGCCCTTGGCGCGTTTCAGCTTGTCGCCGGAGTCGGCGATTGTTTGCAGTTCGTTGAGCACGAATCGCGGCACGATCACCGCGCCCTGCAGGATATTCGTCGCCACCACCTCGAGGATGCGCCCGTCGATGATCACGCTGGTGTCGAGCAGCGTGGGCCGGTTGCCGCGCACCTGCTTGGCGAACTCGACATAGGGAATGACGAATCGGAAATCGTCCTTCGTCTGCAGCACGAGCGAGATGCCGATGTAGCAGGTGATCAGGCCGATGAACACCTTGACGCCTTCGAGCAATTGCCTCATGGCCAGCACGTGCTGCTGGGCTTCGGTGAGGCTTTTCAGTTCGTCGGGGGTGAGGTCCTTGGTGGGCGTGGAAACGTCGGGCAATGCGACGACACCGATGAGATCGACGACGAATGAAAGGGCGTACGCGGTGAGCAGGCCGGAGACCAGGCCGAGGAAGACGCCTGACATCGCCGAGAGTTTCTTTCGGGGGGTGAGGACGTCGGTGGCGATGACGAACGCCGACACGCCCAGCGTGAGCACCAGCATCAGCACGACCTTGGTGACTGAAGCCTGCAGGCCCGCCTGGGCACCGAGAATGTAGAGCATGGCGACAGCCGTCACGAGGACGACAAAGACGCCGCGGAGGATGATGATGATCATGCAAACACCTGAGAGAGCCGAGAGCCGTTAGCCGTTAGTCAAGAGCCGCAAGCGATGAGCCGTTTAGCGACGGGGCTTGCCCCGATCCCCGCGTTCAATCAAGAAAAACTCGAACAGCGGAAAGTTGATCGCGGTCGCACCGACATTGAGGAAAGATCATCCTTCGCTTGCCCTGTTTCCATCGCTTCACTCCCGTCGCGTGCCTGCAATGCCGATCCGCTGAGGATACGTTGCTCGCTCCCATTCGCCAAGCGACAATCGCTTTGCTATCATCCTGCTCCTTCGGTCCGCGAAATGATCGCGAGGCCGACGAGATTGACCGCGTGAGCAAACGGCTGGGCCCGTTGCGCAGGTGGGCTCGTGAACCGGGTCAGGCCTTGACCGGAGCAGCCCTAAGCGTCGTCTGCCTGGTGCGTCGGTGTCCTGGCCGTTTGCACGCGCGGTCGTGGGAAGGGTGTAGGGTTTAGGGTGTAGGGTGTAGGGTTCTGAAGGGGACCACTGCAACCTGCACCACGTGAGTTGACGAAAAAATCATCGTCATCCATTTCCGAACCCTAAACCCTACACCCTGAACCCTATACCCTTCCTCCTTCCCCATGTCCTACACCGTCCTGGCAAGACGATACCGGTCCGTCACCTTTGAACAGGTGATCGGGCAGGAAGCCATCGCCAAGACGCTGCTCAGCGCAATCGCCAAGGGCCGCGTCGCACACGCCTATCTATTCACCGGCACGCGCGGTGTGGGCAAGACCACCACCGCCCGCCTGTTCGCCCGGGCTCTCAACGCGCCGGACACGATCCCCGGCTGCCCCAAGCCCGGCTTCATCGCATCCGAAGACGAGAACAAGAAGGGCGGCAAGAAACCGAAGAAAGCCGACGCACCCGCGGCATTCGAGTACCCGCCGCAGGACGTGCAGGACCGCATGGCCGAGGCCATCATGGCGGGACAGGACCTCAACGTCGTCGAGATCGACGGCGCGTCCAACAACGGCGTCGAACAGGCCCGCCAACTCATCGCCAACGCCAGCCTCGCGCCCACCAATCAGGCGCTCTACAAGATTTACATCATCGACGAAGTGCACATGCTCTCCACGGCTGCGTTCAACGCGCTGCTGAAAACGATGGAGGAACCGCCGGCGCATGTGAAGTTCATTTTGTGCACCACCGAATCGCACAAGGTGCCCGCGACGATCCAGTCCCGTTGCCAGCGGTTCGATTTCCGCAACATTCCCACCGCCAAAATCGCCGACCACCTTCGCGGCGTACTCAAGCAGGAAAAAGTCGAAGCCCACGACGACGTGATCTGGCAGATCGCACGCCTGGGCAATGGCTCCATGCGCGACGCGCTGTCGCTGCTCGATCGCTTGATCGCCACGGGCGAGACGCCGCTGACCAGCCAGGTGCTTGAGCAGATGCTCGGCCTGCCCGCGCCGGAGATGATCGTCGCCTTGGTCGATGCGATCGCCGAGGGAAACATCGCGCAGACGCTGCAGCGCACCAGCGCCCTGATCGAGCGCGGCATCAGCGAGGATCAGGTCGTCGATGTGCTCATCGACCGCCTGCGCCAGCTCATGCTGCTGTCCACCTGCGGCGAGGCGAGTGAACTGATCGAGCTTTCCGACGACGCCCGCAAGTCAGCCGTCACGCAGGCTGCGCACTTCGACGCGCCCGGTCTCGTGCACATGATGATGTTGTGCGAGAATTTTCTGCGGTTCGCCCGCAGCAGCGCCAACCCGCGCGCCTTGCTGGACGCGACGATGGTGCGTCTGGCACTGGCGGAGAAGATGGCAGATGTCGCGGCGCTGTTGTCGGGCGGTGGCGGGGCGGGTGGGGCTGCCGGGGGACCGGATTCAAAAAAAAAAGCCTTAGCCGGGCCTGAGCCGAAGCCGATGCCCGGCGGCACACGAACGTCGGGGCAGGCTGGGGCACAGGGTTTCGAGCCACGCGCGGGCGCGGCATCGCGCCCATCGCAGCCGCACGCCGCGCCGCCCTTATCGACATCCTCGCCTGTCGCCCGCCCCGCATCGCGCTGGGGCGCGCCGGCGACGGACGAGACCATCGGTCGTGGCACGCCGCCGCCCCCGGTGTCGCGCTCCAGCCCTGTCTCACCGCTCGGCACGCGCGAGGACGCGCCGCCTCCGCACGAGCGATCACCATTCGAGGACGGTGCCCCAGCCGCGCCGCCTGTCCGATCCGGCCTGACGCCGCGATCAGGCTCGCCGCAGCCACCGCCTGTCCCGTCCGATGGCCCATTGCCGCTGCCGGGGGCATCGTTACCCCCCGAAGCGCCGGCTGCGCCGCTGCCTTCCAATCTGAACGCGGCGGAAGTCTGGGCGGCGCTACTGCAGTCCGTGGGGAGCAAACCTTCGATGCGCTGGATCGAGGCGCTTGCGCTCGTCCGGCTCGACGATCGCGCGGCGCATCTGTCGCTTTTGCCGGGCAAGCGCGACATGCAGCGATTCGTCGCCGGTCCCAGGCAACGCGAGCAACTGGCGGAGCTGTTCCGCGGCGTGCTGGGCCGGCCTGTGCGCGTGGAAGTGGACATGGGCGCGGCCGGATCCGCCGGCTCCGCCAACGCGGGCAACTTCGGCGCGGCGGCTGTCGCGCCTGGCGGTCCCGTGCGGCACGGACGAGGCGATCGCGAGGAATCGCTCGCGCTGCCTCTCGTGCGCGAGGTGATGGAAACTTTTGACGCCGTGCTGATCGAGTCGCGTTCCGCCGCCGCGCCGCCGCCTGCGCCGGTGCTTCCCGCGCCGGTCGTTCCGCCTGTGGTGCTTGGCGAAGCGACCAGCGCAGCCGGTGCCCCGGCATTCCCTGATATCGCTGAGATCGATCCCCTTGAACCCGACGATTCGGAGACCGACGAGTAAACCCATGCTGGACAATCTGAAAAACCTGTGGTCGATGATGGGCCAGGCCAAGCAGATGAAAGAGAAGTTCACGCAGATGCAGGAGGAACTTGGCCGGAAAGTCGTCGACGGCGAAGCCGGCGCCGGGGCGGTGCGCGTGCGCGTCAACGGTCGACTGGAAGTGATCTCAGTCACACTTGATCGTCCGATGCTGCTGGCCTTGACCGCGCCGGAGGATGAAGCATCCAGAGGCCCCAGCGAGAGCGATCTGAAGTTGGTGGAGGACCTCATCGCCGCCGCCGTCAACGCCGCCATGAGCAAGGCCCGCGAGATGATCCAGCAGGAAATGCAGCAACTCACCGGCGGGCTGAATATTCCCGGTCTCGACAAGTTGATGGGGCCGTGAGGGGAAGGAGCCGGGAGACAGGAGACAGGAGACAGGAGACAGGAGACAGGAGTCAGTAGACAGACAATGGCAACGTGTGATCTGGCCCCGTCTCAACTCTCCCGTCTCTGGTCTCCTGTCTCTGGTCCTTTGTCCTTTTCACTGTTTTCAGTCTCCTGACTTCTGACTTCTGACTCCTCCTCACTCCCTCTCCATGCCCCCCACCCCCGACCCATCTCAGCAGCAGGCCGATGCCCTGCATCGCTACTTCGGCGATTGCGCATCGGTGGTGCGGCCGTGGTCGCTGGGGCAGGCGCAGTTGACGGCGCCGCTGGACCCGAAGATGGCGATGGCGTCGCTGAAGCAGGCGCGGCAGCGCATGCTCGATATGGCCGATGACGCGGGCAAGCATTTCACCCGGTACCTCGAAGCCGACGGCCACCTCGTCAACGCCCTCCGCGCCGAGTCCCTCATCGACGCCGGCTTTCACCTGGGCCGGATCAATGACTACGGCCTGCCCGACGCCGGCCGCGAAGGCGTCCGCCTGTTGCGCGATCAGCAGACTGTCGCCATGGCCGATGCGATCAAGTACATCGAACGCTACGAGGAAGTCGCCCGCCTGCGCATGGGCGGCGCGATGCGGTTGCTGCGATTGCGGTTCGTGTCGGACAACCTCACCGACGGCAGCCCGACCCTGGTCGTCACGCGCAGCGTCCAACTCGTGCAGGCGCTGTACCTCATCGCCAAGAGCGGCGGGACCTATCGCGCGCTGCGCGATGCCTTTACCTGCGCCCACGTGCTCCTGGTGAATCTCAAGGGCAACGAGAATCTGCCGCGACTCGTCCGGCAGACGCGGTCCTGGCTCTCGCAGATGCGCGACCGGGCGATCGAACTATGGACCGAACTTGGCGAAGCGCCATTTCCCTTTCAGCACGAGCGTGGCACGATCTCCATCGGACAATCGCTGTGCGAGAAGATGCCCGCGGAAGACGATTTTGAAGGCCTGATGCGCGAGACCGGCGCCATGCTCGACCGCTATGCCCAGCTTTATCAGCGCGTGCTGGGCAATCTCGCCGGCGTGAGCGAACAGGTCGAGGTCATCACCGGCGTGGCGCCGCGAAGGTTGCGGCGAAAGGGCTGAAGTAGGTTGCGTCAAGTCCGCGCGGACGCACCGCGTTTGACAAGCAAGTCGAGTGATTCACCTGTCGCATGTGGGGATCGGCGGTGTTGGTTGGAACCCGCAGGATTCCGGATGGTGCGTCCGCGCGGACTTGACGCACCCTACGCGATCACGCCGGCACCACTTCACCGCTCGGAGTCGCCGGCGGCTGTGACTTGCCGGCGAACACGCGCAGCGCTTCGACCAGCAGCAGCACGGCCAGCACAATCAGCACCACCGACACCCATGCGACCACCAGCGGTGTCGTGGGCTTCTCCACAAAGAACGCGCCCTTGATGAATAGCGAAAGCGCCCAAACGCTCATGGCATACATCCAGATCGCCGGCAGACCGGTGACGTACCAGACCCATTTCTTCTTGTACGTCTTCCACAGCCACACCGTGACGCCGATCAGCGCCAGCGCGGCGAGCAGTTGATTCGATGCCCCGAACAAGCCCCAGAATGTGCGCCACGCGGGCACCGGCTTGCCGTTGGCGCCGATGGGCGCCGGCAGCATGACGAAGATGAGCGGCACGGCGGCGGTGATGGTCGTGCCGATCCACGCACCGGCTTTGCCCTTGAGGCCCGTCAGTTCCTGAATGATGTACCGGCCCAGGCGCGTGCAGACATCGAGCGTGTCGTAGACGAACGTGGTGAAAGCGAGCAGGCCGAAGCCGTAGCCCAGCGCGATGGGGATGCCGAACTGGTTGAGGAAGCTGCCGATGCCGTTGGCGTAGATCGCGTTGGGGCCTTGCTTCACCACGGCGCTGCCGCTGGCGAGCATCATGACACAGCCGAGGGAAACGACGGCGACGAAGCCTTCCATCAGCATCGCGCCGTAGCCGATGGTCTTTGCGTCGGTCTCGCGGCGAAGTTGCTTGCTGGTGGTGCCGCTGGCGATCAGGCAGTGGAAGCCCGAACACGCGCCGCAGGCGATGGTGATGAACAGGATGGGGAAAAGCGTTTCGCCGGCGGTGCTGGTGAATCCGGTGAAGGCGGGGTACGCGATGGTGGCGGGCGTGGCGTCGCCGGTGACCCAGGCTTTCACGCCGCCGATGACGATGCCCATCACCGCCGCCGCCATGGCGATGTAAAGGAAATAGCCGCCCAGGTGTCCGCGCGGTTGCAGGAGCATCCACACGGGCACCACCGCGGCAATCAGGCAGTAACCCAGCAGCAGCACGTCCCAGAGCTTGATCGCCGGCGCGTTTTGCAGCGAGGTTGCGACGGTGGTGCGCAGCGTGGCGAGTTGGGCATCCGTCATCACGGTGCCCTTCGCTTCGGCCGCGGCCTTGGCGAGGCTCGACGCCTGCGTAAACGCGGCATCGATGGCGGCGGTGTCCGGCTTGCCCATCATCGCAGCGAGATCAAACGGAATCATCGGCCCGGCCCAGATCGCCAGGCCCACCATCGGCAGAAAAATCAGCGTCGCCAGATTCAGCGAAAGCTTGGTGAATCGCAGCAAGAGTCCCATGACGATCGGCAGGACGAGATAGATCAAGGACGACGACGCGGTGCCGCCGCCGGTGACCTTGCTTCCGTCATCGAGGAGTTGTTCCCCGACGAAGCTGCTCGCCACGACATCGGTGAACGCCACGATGATGTAGATCAGCGCGATGTAGATGAAGCCGAGGAAAAGGAGATAACTGCGCTGCGTCATGTGCTGGCGCACGACCTCGGCGATGCTGCGTGCCTTGTGGCGGACGGAGGCGATCAGCGCGGTGATGTCGTGGACGCCGCCGATGAAGATGCAACCGACCATGATCCAGATCAGCGCCGGCGCCCAGCCGAAGGCGACGCCGGCCAAGATGGGGCCGACGATCGGGCCTGCCGCGGCGATGGCGGAGAAGTGCTGCGAAAGCAGAAACTTCGGCTCGGTGGGCACGTAGTCCACGTCATCGCGCAGCGTGTTGGCGGGCGTGGCTTTCGTGTCGTCCAGTTGCAGGAGCTTCACCAGCAGCGAGCCGTAGACGCGGTAGGCGACCATCAGAATGGCGGCACAGGCGATGACGATGATGAGCAGATTCATGCGGGATCATGATAACGCGGATCACGTTGCCGCCATCGACATGATGACATCGAAATGTTTCGCCTCCACCGGCTGCACGCTGAGCCGTTGTCCGCGCTGCAGGAGCGGCATACCGGCGAGCTTCTTGTTCCTTTTGATCTCCGCCAGCGTCACCATGCGCGGGAACTTCTCCGCAAACGCCACGTCCACCATCATCCAGATCGGGTTCTCTTTCGTGGCTTTGGGATCGTGGTACTCGCTCTTCTTGTCGAGCGCGGTGTGATCCGCATAGCCGGCGCGGCTGACCCTGGCGACGCCCACGACGCCCATCGGCTCCGTGCTGGAGTGATAGAGAAGCACGAGGTCGCCGACCTTCATGTCATCGCGCATGAAATTGCGGGCCTGATAGTTCCGCACGCCGTGCCAGCAGGTGGAGCCGTCGCGTTTCAGGTCGTCGATGGAGTAGACATCGGGTTCGGTTTTCAGGAGCCAGTGACGCATGGTTGATGAACTTTTCCTGTTGTTCGCGTCTTCGTTTCATCCGTGATTCCGCAATCGTGCCGTCTGCGCGGCACGGCGTGCCGCGGTTACGAGTTCGGCCATTCGCCGGTGAAAACTTCCGTCGCCGGGCCCGTCATGTAGACGTGATTGTCGCTCGCTTTCCATTCCAGCGTCAGGTCGCCGCCGGGCAGGTGGGCGAGGATTTTGCGGTCGCTGTGATCGGTGAGCACGCCGCTGACGCAGACCGCCGACGCTCCGGTGCCGCAGGCGAGGGTGATGCCGCTGCCGCGTTCCCAGGTTCGCATGGTGACTTCGCCGCGCGAGTGGACTTGAACGAAGTGCACGTTGACTCGGCGAGGGAAGACGGCATGCCGCTCGATGACGGGGCCGACGATTTCCAAGGGCACCTTCGCCACGTCCTTGCAGAAGAACGTCGCGTGCGGGTTGCCCATGGAGACGCAGGTCATGCGGAGATCAAGGCCGCAGTCGGCGATCCAGCTTGACGAAAGATTCGCAGGCCAGTCGATCAGGCTGCGCACGGAATGGTTCACGACCTGCGGCACATCGCGGATCGCCACGGGCACCTTGGCCGGCTCCAGGATCGGCTCGCCCATATCGACGGTGACCTGTTCCACCTTGCCGCGGGCGTCGGTGGTGTAGCGCAGCGTGAGGATGCCGCGACCGGTCTCGATGCGCATGGGGTTGGCGGTGCTCAGGCCATGGTCGTGCGCGAACTTGCACACGCATCGGATGCCGTTGCCGCACATCTCCGACTCGGAGCCGTCAGCGTTGAACATGCGCATGCGGACATGGGCGCCGGCAGCAATGGATGTGGGCGGCAGCACGAGGATCAACCCATCGCCGCCGACGCCGAAGTGGCGGTCCGCCACAGAGATCGCCGCTTTCGCCGGGTCGGCGACCGTTTCGGTCAAGCCGTTGACGTAGACGTAGTCGTTGCCGATGCCGTGCATTTTGGTGAAGCGCATGGAGGACCTCGATTGCAAAGCGGGGGATTATACGGTTACAGGCGAGCGGTTCGCCTGTTTAGCGGAAACGCCGCAGGCGTCTGGATGGATGCCTCGTGGGCGGGAATCCGAGGCCGCTCGTTCAGACGCCTTCGGCGTTTCCGCTAACCGATGTGGCGACACTCCGTTGCAAGCGCTGTCGAGCGCTCTCGCTTCGCATTTTGCATTTCGTACTTTTCACTTTGCACTTTTCACTCTCTCGCCAATCCTTGCATTTCCCACCTCTTCCCCTATCCTCCCGCCATGGGTCTGTTCAAATCCATCTTCAAGAAAATCAGCGACGGCCTGTCGAAGACGCGCGAGGGCATCGCCAGTCTTTGGACCGGGGAAAAACTCTCCAGGGAACTGCTGACCAAGCTCGAACGGCAGATGATCCAGGCGGACATCGGCGTGAAGACGGCGCAGGAACTCGTCAAGGACCTGACTGCCGCGTGGGAGCGATCCGAGATCGAAACCGCGAACCAGGCGAAGGAGTACCTGATCGATCTGCTCGTGGCCGGCTGGCCGGCGGAAGACCGATCCATTCACTTTGCGGCCGGCGGACCC
This sequence comes from uncultured Phycisphaeraceae bacterium, assembly GCA_964426135.1. Classification (GTDB taxonomy): domain Bacteria; phylum Planctomycetota; class Phycisphaerae; order Phycisphaerales; family Phycisphaeraceae; genus CAYRPN01. Next base: position 58,134 of record CAYRPN010000002.1, read on the forward strand.
ACGGTCATCCTCGTCTGCGGCGTCAACGGCGCGGGCAAGACCACCAGCATCGCCAAGATCGCCAAGAGCATGCGCGATGAGAAAAAATCCGTCGTGCTGGCGGCTTGCGACACCTTCCGCGCCGCCGCCGTCGAGCAACTGGAAATCTGGAGCAAGCGACTGGGCATCGACATGATCAAGGGCAAGCAGGGCGGCGATCCCGCAGCTGTCGCCTTCGACGCGGCGGAGGCGGCCGTCGCTCGCAAAGCGGACGTGCTCATCGTTGACACGGCAGGGCGACTGCACACGCAGAAGCCGCTGATGGACCAGCTCGCCAAGATCAAGAATGTGATCGCCAAGAAGATTCCCGGGGCGCCGCACGAGGTCATCCTCGTCCTCGACGCGACGGTCGGCACCAACGCGGTCAACCAGGCGAAAGAGTTCACCGCGGCGACGAACGTGTCGGGCATCTTCCTCGCCAAGCTCGACGGCACCGCCAAGGGCGGCATCGTGGTCGCCATCCGCGAACAGCTTGCGATTCCGGTGAAGTTCGTGGGCGTGGGTGAGACGCCCGATGACGTGGAGCCGTTCGAGCCGGCGAAGTTTGTCAGGGCGATGATGGAGGGGTGAGGAGACGTTTCGAGCCACGAGCCGTTCGCCGTTAGGAGCCGTGCAAGATTAACTCCGCAGATTCGAATCGCTTTGCACCCAGCCGGACGACTTGGAAAGTCGTCCCACATGCGATGTTGATCCTGCGCGGCTCCTTAGCCCCGGGCTCCGTCCGAGGACGAGCTACCCTGTGTCAACGAATCCCATTCCCGGCGGCCACATCAAGGCGCACGATCATTCATCCCTGACGTGACGGATTCTCTGCCGCTGGTGTTGGCGGCGGCGGCGGCGAAACGATTGCGGGAGACACAGCCGGTGACCCGGATTGGGCGTCTTTCCGATATTCGAAGAATCGCTTGAGCTTGAGGACATGGCTCTCGAAGAGCCACCAGCTTGCCATTGCCAACAGGTAGGTCACGACGAACAGTTGCAGATGCGTGATCAGTTGCCCCACGATCGGCGAAACCTGGCCATTCAATATCGGCTCGCGGGTCCACCAGTGGTATGAGACATAGAGTTGGACCGGCAGGTGAAAGAGATACATCGCGTAGCTGTATTTGCCGAGGCTTCGCAGCAGTGCGTTATTGAGAATGCGGGAAACGATGCTTCCCGTCCGCGCCGCCAGCACCAGCACCAGCACGCCGCCGCAGCACACAGCGACGGCAGTGAGGCCGATGGTGAAAAGCCACGGTCCTTCAAAAAGCGTGCGCTGTTTGACGAAGACGCCCAGGATGCCGATCGCGCCGAGGGCAGCCGCGATCTTCGCCGGTCGCAGCGCGCCCGCCAGCCCGGCGGGGCCGCGGATCGTCAGGGCGATTAGGGCGCCGACCGCCAGGGTGTCGAGCCTGCAGAATGTTGTCGAGTAGATCTGCCCCTCGGATACACCCATCGAGATCAGGACGCAGCGGCCCACGAACGTGGCGGGAATGATGAACAAGCAGAGTTTCACGGCAGCCGACCGGCTGAGGGAAAAGATGACCAGCGGCCAGACGAGATAGAACTGCTCCTCGATCGCCAGTGACCAGAGGTGCGAGAGGGGGTAGGTGCTGGCGAAGTTCTCGTCCCACCAAGGCGCGAGGTTGGAGAGGTAGAGCCATGTCCAGATCTGACTCGCTTTGGCTTCCGGGGTGATGCGGAACTGAGCCGGCACGATGAGAAACGCGAACACCAGAAAGAGGTAGTAGAGCGGGAAAATGCGCAGGGAACGCCGGGCGTAGAAGGTTGTGAAGTAGCGGGGTGTACCCTTGGCGTCGTGCAGGATGCCGGTGATGAGAAAGCCGGAGAGGACGAAAAAGAGATCGACGCCCATCCATCCTGCATGACCCACTTTCAAATAGAAATTGGCGGCTGTGCCCATGTCCGCGCGAAGCACCAGGCTGTGAAAGCACATGACCACCAGGATGGCCAGTCCGCGCAGGCCGTCCAGCGCCGGCACATGCTTGCCCAGCGACGGAATCTGTGCGGTCGCGGCTTCGCTGGTTCGGGTTGTGGCGATGGATTCGCTCATGGCAGCGTGGCCGAGGGAAGCGAGGGGACGGTCAAGGGGCGCGCCTGGGAGAGATCAAACAGATACGCTGCGGCACCGGTGGCTCCGATGCCGCGCGGCATCGGCGATGTCCCATCAATCGGAAGGGGCCTGGCGCCCATTTGCGCCAAGTGGTGGAGGAATAGTCGGTCTTCATCGACGCCGCTCCATTTCCAGATGTGGGCGAAGACGAACCAGACGCGAGACTTGCCGCGAAGGCGGTTGAGGTCGTCGGTGTAGGCATGCCAGTTGAAACGGCCGTTGGAGCCTCGCACCGGTGTGAACGGCTTCAGTTGCGGGACGAGGCCGGCGTGTGTGACGTAGTAGTCGTAGTGAAAGTGCGCGTTCGTGTAGAGGTAAATCGTGTCGCCAGGCTGCACATGCTCAGCCATCCTGACCAGCACGGGGTGAATCTCCTCTTTCTCGAACGGGGCTTTGAATCCCTTGAGCCGTTCAACGCAGGGATGCAGCAGCAGCAGGGCGGTGATGATCGCGAAGATGACCTTGCCTTCCTGCCTGACGTTCAGGATCAGCCTCAGCCCGCCGGCAACGAGCAGCAGCGCCAGAGGCATGGCAAAGAGCAGCACGCGCGTGCCTGCCGGGTAAAGGTGCAGTGCCGAGGCCGCCAGCGTGAAGAACACCGGCAGAAGCGCCATCGCCAGCAGCACGCGATTGTGTCTCCAAAAGTACACGACGCCCAGCAACAGAACCGCCGCGGCGAGGCCGGGGAACGTCGCGCCGAACGGGTCGGTGAAGAAATCGACGAAGCGTCCGACGAGCCAGCTAGGCGACGGCGGAATCGACATGAACAGGTGCGACCAGACACGCTCCATCAGCGGATTGCCGGTGAGCTGTCGCATGAAAAGCATGTAGTTGGCGGCGAAGTTCACCGCTGCAACACCACATGCCATGGCGATGCGAGTGGATTCGCCACGTTCGCCCCGCCGCCAGTAGGCGATCATCAGAGGCAATCCCACCGCTGCGACGATGAACGTCGCGGTGAAGGAAACCCACACGCAAACCGTGGCGACAAGGGCGAGCAGCACGACCCGCGGCCAGTTGGCCCGGTTCTGCGCGATCGTCAGTCCGCACAGCAGAATCGCGGCGGTGGCTGCCGCATCGACGCTGTATGGCTTGAACTCGTTGGAGAAATACACCATCCAGTTCAGCAGCGCGGCCAGACTCAGCGCCACCAAGCCCTCGGCAGGCTGAAGCAACCGGCTTGCGATGCGGTGGAAAAGCAGCAAGGTCGCGATTCCGCAGAGCAGCGGCAGCAGGCGAAGCGACATCTCCCCGTGGCCGAAAAGCACATCAGCCACCTCGGTGAGCATGATGTAACCGATGGGCGCAGTCTGGCTGTTCTCAAGCGGTCGGGTCAGGCCGGCAAAGTCGCGCGAGGCGATGCTGATGGCGGCGGAGGCTTCGTCGATCCAGAGCGACCGTGAGAAAACGAACTCGCGGACCCGGGCTGCAACCCCCAGTGCGATCAATCCCCACGCCATCAGATGCGCGATGAATGGCCAGGTGGCAGCCGACGCAATCAGCGGCGATGACAACGCGCCGGAGGCGTTGGCGTGCTCCGCTCGCGCCGCTCCGGGTGCCTGCGGGCTGCCGGGTTGATGGTCGAACATGGAATCAGTCGCAGTTGGCGGCATACGCCCCTGCCTCCTCAATGCGGATTCACCAGGCCGAGCTTCGGATGAGAGGGCCGTCGAAGCCGGCAGGCGATTCAATGTGAAGCGGATGACAAGGATCGGCCATCAGCGCAGGGGCTTGCGCGCCACCACTTCCAGGTTTTTGCCCAGCACTTTGCTGAGTGCGAAGTCCATGATCCGGCTGATCGGGAACAGCACCCGGTCGTAGAACACCAGGCTGCCCTTGTTCAGGTCGCCTTGCTTGTTCCCGATCCATTTGTACAGGAGGGAAACGAAGAATCCCACCGAGTCCACGTAGTTCGCCTTTTCAATCTCAAAGCCCGCGGCCTTGAGATGCGGCAGCATGCTGGAGAACCGATAGCGTCTGAAATGGCGGACCTTGCGGTCCATGCTGGAGAAGAGCACATTGAACGCGGGCACGTAGCAATAGAAGCGGCCGCCGGGCTTGAGTTTGTCGAACAATTGTTTCATCACGGCCGCGTCGTCCTCGATGTGCTCGAGTACGTTCAGCGAAAAGAAATAATCGACGCTGTCGGCCTGCATCTCGGCGACGTCTTTCCACGCGGTGAACCCGCGCTGGCGCAGGCTGCTGTGCAGATCAGCATCGCATTCGACGCACTGCACATCGTTGCCGCGCGAGCGCAGGTCCACCGCGAACGTACCGGTGCCTGCGCCGAAATCGACGAACGGGCCGTCGCCCACCTTGTAACGCATGACCTGGCGCATGAGGAACTCGTTGTAGTTCTTCGCCAGAGCCATCATCTCGAGATTGTCAACGCCGGTGTAGGGAACTTCCGCGGCCGGCGTCGTTGTCGTACTGCTCATGGGTTGACTCACTTCCTCAACTGCTTCCGCCACAGTCTGAACGACTCGTTGTGGTAGCGATTCACCGTGTCCAGGATCAGCCCCACCGCCATCGAAAGGACGGACAGAATGCCGAGCCCCGCCGCCAGCACCGCCAGCGGCACGTGATGCACGAACTGCTCGCGGACGTAATCCATGATCGGGGTGATGCCCGCCGCCAGCGAGAGCATCGCCAGGAAGACCGCCACCGCGGTGAAGAACACTTGTGGCTTGTAGTCCTTGAAGATGCGCAGGATCACCTTCAGAATCAGGATTCCGTCTTTGAAAGTGTTGAGTTTGGAATGGCTGCCCTCCGGCCGCACGCCGTAGCTGATGGGCACCTCCACGACCTTGAACGACTTGGCGGCCGCCTGCAGCGTGAACTCCGTCTCAATGTCAAAACCCTCCGACATCAGCGGCACCGTCTTGACGAAGTCGCGGGAAAAGACGCGGTAGCCCGACAGCACGTCGGTCACGTTCATGCGGAAGAAAAACGAAATCAGCCGGGCGACCAAGTGATTGCCGAAGGAGTGGAACCGGCGGAACGAACCGCTCTTGAAGTCGGTCAGGCGGGAGCCGACGATCATGTCGGCATCGCTGGCTCTCATGGCATCGATCAAGGCGGGGGCGGCGGCGGCGGGGTAGGTGTCGTCGCCGTCCACCATCAGGTAGCAGTCAGCCTCGACCTGATCGAACATGTGCTGCACCACGTGGCCCTTGCCCTGGCGCGGTGATGTGACCACGATGGCGCCATGTTCGCGGGCGATCTCGGCTGTGCGGTCCTTCGAATTGTTGTCGAAAACGTAAATCGTCGCCCCGGGCAGCACCGCCTTGAAGTCATCCACGACCTTGCCCACGGTCACCGCCTCGTTGTAACAGGGCACAAGCACCGCCACGCCCTCGTATTTGCCAGCAGTCACGCTGGGTTTGGGGGAGGCTTGCCGAACGGGCATGGTCGCAACATCAGTCATGCGTCTGATCCAGCCCGTGGGGGCTTGCTGGTGTGGAAGGCTCTTTTCCTGACGGAAAACCGGATACCCCAAGTACGCGATGGGCCGGGGGTAAGTTCAGGCGCAGCGGTGTCGCTGCGTGACTGTAAGTTCGTCGTCCACCGGGACGTGCGGGTTTAGAGCGGCAACGATTCGTGCTCCCCTCGGGGGAGGGGCAGGGGCGAGCCTGAGAAAGGCATTCTCGCGTGGCTTGCCCGTTCCTCAAGTCGGATTCTTTAGGTCGCCACGGGCGATAACCCTCCAAAACCCGCAAGTTGCATGTAACCTTCGTTCCTCTGCCCATCAAGTAGACAGTGAGAGTCCGCCGACATGGATGAAAGCGGGCCAACCACCAGCCAAGCGCTTGTTCCGGAACTGCCCCCGCCCGATTACAATACAGGCCTGACTGATTTAGGCTTAAAAGTGGCCTGACCGATCCAGGCTTCAATCCCGCAACGATTTCTGGCAGCAGGAGTGTTCCCGTGCGTCAGACCATTCTCGCCTTCCTCGTCGCGTTCCTATTCGCATCCAACGCCTTCGCCGGTCCCACTGAACTGGACCGCGCCATCGCCGCCGACAACGCCGGCAAGACGTTGACTGCCGCGCCGGTCATTGATGACCTGGCGTTCCTGCGCCGCGTCAGCGTCGACCTGATCGGCCGCATTCCCAATACGAAAGAGATCAACGAGTACCTCGCCTGGTCGGATTCCGACCGCCGGGGGAAGGTGGTGGACAAGCTGCTGAAGGATGACCGCTTCACCGACCGCATGACCGTCTTCTTCGCCGACATGCTCCGCATCCGTTCCGGCAACACCGGCGGCAGTGCGCTGCTCGCCTTCGTGCATCAGGCGGTCAAGGACGGCTTGCCCTACGACGAAATGGTCCGACGCATGATTTCCGCCAACGGCAAGGCGGGCAGGACGCCGGAGCTTGGCTTCATCCTCGGCGACGATGTCGATCCGCTGGCGCTCGCCGGCAGCACGGCTCAGACCTTCCTGGGCCTGCGCATCGCCTGTGCCCAGTGCCACGATCATCCATTCGATGACTGGACGCGCGAGCAGTTCTACGGTTTTGCCGCGTACTTCGGCAAGACGCAACGCGTGGAGAGCCGGTTCAACCGCTCCATCTACACCACCGAAGGCCACGAGAACAAAATCATGTGGCCGCCCGCCGGCCCCGGCGTGACCAACCGCAAGCCGGTCAAGGCGGAGTTTTTGTATCAGATCGACAAGAAGGGCATGGAGCCGTTCGTCGCGCGTCTGACCGCGCTTCGCAAGGCCCAGGCAGATAAGGCCGCCGGCGTCGCCAACAAGAACACCAGCGTGGACGATGTCCTCGCCGCCGCCGATTCCAAGGTTGGCTCGGCCACCGGCGCCAAGCGGCCCGCCACGTTCGACGTCGCCGGCCAGGCCCAGAACGACATCAAGAAAATCGACGTGGAAGGCGACCTCTACCGCAAGAGTGTTCTTCGCCACGAATTGGCGGCCAGCATCACCGATCCGTACAACCGCTATTTCTCCTGGGCGCTGGCGAATCGCATGTTCCATGAGTTGGTCGGCCGCGGCTTTGTCATGCCGGTGGATGACTTCAAGCCCGACAACAAGCCCAGCCATCCCACGGCCCTGAACCACCTGTCCAATGAGTTCGTCGCCAGCGGGTTCGACATCCGCCAGCTCGTCCGCTTGATCGTCACCAGCGAGACGTACCAGCGCGGCCACCTCGTGAACTCTGACGAAGCCGTGCGGCAGGCGGGCGAAGCGGCACTCGTCGCCACGCCGATGCGCCGCATGATTTCCGAGGCTCTCTTCGACTCGATCGTCGAAGCGGGGCACCTGTGGAAAGAGAAATGGCCGGATGGAGCCAACAAGCGCACCGTGCGGCAAATGGTCCAGGTTCGCGTGGATGAAGCTGGCAAGATCGTCCGTCCGACGCCCGCTGCCAAGGGCAAGAACAAGGGCGGCGACGACGACAAGATGATGGCCGGCGGCAACATGATGGCGTCGGGCATGAAAGTGATGGGCGGTGGTTACAACCTCGAGCAGTCCATCGAAGTGGATTTCTCGAAAGTGCTGGCCGAGGCGATGAAGGAGGACGAGCCGAAGATCGAGATGTCGGAAGTGCTCTCGCCCGAGGACATCGAAGCCCGTCGCATGGTGATGGAAAAGCAGGATCAGCCTCGTGCTCGTTACATGACGAAGTACGTCGATGTCACCGTGGATTACAACCCCAAGTTCAACACGTCGCTTCGCATGGAATCGCCGGCCCCGCGCCCGCACTTCCTCCGCGTCTTCGGCCAACCCGCGCGCGAAGCCCTGGGCGAAGAACGCGACACCCTGCCCTCCATGCGACAGGCGCTGATGATGCTCAACGGCAGCCTTACGCACGAAGCCTCCCGCGTCGGCCCGCTCGAGCCGATGCACGCCCTCGTCGCCGGCCCCCGCGCCGACCTGAACAAGGCCATCCAGTACGCCTACCGCGAAATCATGACCCGCGAGCCCAGCGCCGACGAAATCGCATTCGCCAAGGAAGTCATCACCGGCGGAACCACGCCGACCGAAGGCATGGCGGACTTGCGCTGGGCGCTTCTGAATAGCAATGAGTTCAGGTACATTCCGTAGGCTGGTCTGAAAATTTGCAATTGAAAATTGTCAATTGAAAATTGAAAATTGCTTTGTGTCCTTCGTGCCTTTGTGTTCTTCGTGAATCCGCCTGCCCACCCGAAACTGCCCTCAATGTTCTGGAGCTGAACATGCAAACCCCCGGCTGCCCTGGTTACTTCCTCTCCCGCCGTTCCATGCTCGGTGCCGCCGGCGGCACGATGCTCGGACTCTCCATGAAGAGTCTGGTCAGCCTCGCCGCCGAGCCTGAAGCGAAGAAGGCCGCCAAGGCCGACCACGTCATCTTCTTCTGGATGGGCGGCGGCATGAGCCACGTCGACACCTGGGATCCCAAGCCCGGTCGGCCCGTGCAGGGCGAGTTCGAGGCGATCAAGACCAGCGCCGACGGCATCCAGATCAGCGAGATCTTCCCGCAGGTCGCCAAGCAGATGCACAACATCACGCTCGTCCGCTCCATCGCCGGGCAAAACGGCGACCACGGCCGCGCGACCTACCAGCTCCAGACCAGTTACAACCAGACCGCCCAGATCAGCCACCCGGGCCTCGGCTCGGTGGTCGTGCATGAGCGGCAGAACACCAGCGACCTGCCGCCGTACATCTCCATCAGCGGTGAAGGCCCGCGAGCCAGCTACCTCGGCCAGAAGTGCGAGGCGTACTACATCGGCCTGCCCGGCGAAAAGGACCCGTACCTCGCCTTCCCCGAAGGCATCAACCAGGTGCGCGGCGACAAGCGGCTGGACATCCTCAAAAAAATGAACCAGAAGTTCAACGCCCAGAACGCCGACCCGCGCCTTTCCGCCACTCAGACGGCCCAGGACGACGCCGTCCGCCTGATGAAGAGCCCCGCCCTTGAGGCGTTCGACCTCGAAAAGGAAAAGCCCGAGACCGTCGCCCGCTACGGCGACAACGCCTTCGGTCGCGGCACGCTGCTGGCGCGCCGCCTCATCGAGAAGGGCGTCCGTTTCGTGCAGGTCAACCGCGGCGGGTTCGACACGCACAACAACAACTTCCCCGCCATGCGCAATCACGGCGAACAGATGGACCCCGCCCTGGCGTCCCTCATCGCTGACCTCAATAGCAGCGGCATGCTCAAGCGCACGCTGATCGTCGTGCTCAGCGAGTTCGGCCGCACCCCGCGCATCAACAACACCGCCGGCCGCGACCATTTCCCCGGCGTCTTCTCCAGCCTCATGGCGGGCGGCGGACTCAAGGGCGGCTACGTCCACGGCTCCAGCGATCAGGACGCGTCAACCCCCAAGGACAACCCCGTCAAGGTCCCGCAGCTCCACGCCACCATCTGCCACGCCCTTGGCATCGACCACCGCAAGGAAGTCATGACCGAGCTGCGCCGCCCGATGCGCCTCGTGGACAAGGGCGGCGAGCCGGTGAAGGAAATGTTCGCGTGACGCGGAGGCTGTTTCTGACAAGGGTTCGCTGCTCAGGCGAGATTGCCGAAGTAGGGTGTTGACAGACCCGCCAGTAATGAAGATCATTTATTTGAAGTGACTTCAAGGTCTTAGCTTCCAGGCGTTCGCGATCTGAGGGTGCTGTCATGTCAACGGCAAAGCTCCATCGAAGGCAGCGGCGACTCAAGCGATTCGTTCCAAGGCCTCGCGAAGTGTTCGGGGAGGATGTCATCAGGCCGCGCGTGCAATCTCTGGGTGGCAAGACATGTGTGAGCGTCTACTACAACTACGCCGAGCCTTACGGGCAGGCGGAGGCCTTCTTCACTTTTGAAATCGGGACTTTTTTCCGCTTGGCAACAGGAGGCATCTGCCGCGTCGAGAATCTTTCGGTCGGCGCGGCACTCCAGATGGAGGATGGCGGGTTCTGCCTTGTCACTAAAGTAGGGGTGCCGCGTGTACTCCCTCGAAGCCGAGCCGTTCCCGGTCAAGATGGTCTGAAGCATTGTCAGATCATCGGAACGGTGAAGCACATCGGCAACGTGGTGATCGATGTTCGCGCATCGGGCGGGCATGTTTCGACCACGACTCCCGATCACCTGTATTGGTCCGAGACACGAGGTGGTTGGGTTCAAGCCGCGCGGCTCTTCGTTGGTGAGCAGATTGGAAGCCTTTCATCTGGACCCATCTGTGTCGAGTCGATCAGCGAGCCACGGCACGGACATGTCGAACTGTTCAATCTGGAAGTGGACGATGCGCACACGTTCTATGTTGGGAATCCGCCGGTGTTGGTCCACAATGGAAGTTGCATTCGCCAACCGGTTCGGGTTCCCGACGCGTCTGTCGGAACAAAGACTTACAAAAAGGGGTGGCCGGGGGAGGTTGTTGGAGATCATCGATTATCGCGAGCGGTGGCGAAAGTATTTGGAGGCGATCCGCATGCGCCTGCGAATCTGGTGCTTGAGGCATTTGAAGCCAATGCCCGCAAGGGAGCGCGTGAAGGACAACTGCTTTCCAGCTATTACAAATATTTAAAGCAGGGACTCAGCCCTGAAGATGCGTTGGAAGTGCTTCGTCCAGAAGTGCGATATCTCGTCAATGATGTTCATGCGCGCCCAGTTGATCCCCGACTCTTGGACAAATTGCCAGGATAGATCGTCATGAACTCAACGTTTGACAAAACGTGGTGGGAAACTACTTGGCTCCATCGAATGGGCAGCGTAGAGAGTTGCTTCGGTCCGGCCGATCCTCCGGGCATTGTAACTTCATTCAACTTTCCTGATCCCCGTTACACCGTGCCCGGCGCTTGCGCCGTCCGTTTCCGCAATCTAACGCGCCGCGGCAACGGATTGACGATATCCATGGGGCTAAGCCAACCTCTAAATGCAAATGAGAAGGGGCACGCGTGGGAACTGGGAGTTTACTCAAACCCGGAGGAAACGTGGCCCGCAGAACTGATCTACGATTTAGTGCTTGGATTTGCGAAGCACCCAGGATGGCTGGACGAAGGGCATTGTCTGCCACTTACATTCTTCCGGGACCATCTCGGCAAACTTGACTGTGGTTCTTTCAGTGCAGATTCAGACGAGCGAATTCGTCCCGTTGGCGAATTGAGAAGCCTTTATTTGTGGCACGACATGGATCTTCGCCGAACGGTGGAGACTGAACTTGGCTCATTCTATCTGATGATCGCAACAGGAATAACAGCCGACGAAGAAGAAGCCGGGGATGAGACCTCACCTCCACATGTAATGCTGCTGCTTCGGGAACTCGGAATTGGACAAAAGACCGACCCAATGCGCCGTTCCGTGTTTGATATGCCCAACGGTATGTCGAATTGGAACAGAATACGACAACTGACTCACAGCGAAGTTCTGCGACGACTTGCCTCGCAAGAGTGACAGGAGGCGTATCACGCCTCAATCAGGCTGCGTTCCGCATGCGCCAATACCGCCTCCGCTTGCTCTCGCGTCACACCCGGAAACCATTCCAGAAACTCGTCGATCCTCGCTCCGCTCTCCAGATTCTCGAACAGCGCTCTAACCGGCACGCGTGTGCCACGGAACACCCATGCCCCGCTGACCTTCTCAGGGTTGCGTTCCACGGCGGTGCATTGCGTCCAATCGAGCATGTTTCAATGGTAGATGCCCGCCGATGGCAAGACAACAGTTTCATGCGCGACGCGAACGGACGCCCTTCCTCGTTTAGCCGCGGAGCAGGAGGCTTGGCGACGCTCCGCGCGGGTCAACGGCGACCGTGATCGCACCCCCACGCGGGCCGGCGCCGAGCCTCTGGCCCGCCGCTAAACGGGGGAGGTGGGGAATCGACGTCACCCCGCGCTTCGCGATTCGCGTCGATTGCCCGCGCTCGTGTCCGAGGAACGCCCGCGTCTTCCCGTTCTCCGTTTTTCCCTGTATCGTCCCCCTCTCCGCCTGCAATCACTATCAAGCACTCGCATCCCCACGGAGCCTGCCATGCCCCGATTTTGGCTGACGCTTTTTCTCACTGCATTTCTCGCCGCATCCGCCCACGCCCAGCCCAAGGCCGACAAGAAAGGCAAGGGCAAGGAGGGCGATGCCGCCGCCGCCACGGCGCTGAAAGGCTCGGTCGTCGAGGACCAGGCCGCCAAGAAGCTCATCGAAGCCGGCGACACGCGCTATGAGGCCGACGAGTTTCAGAAGGCGGTGGACATCTGGCAGTCGGTGATCGAGCGCTACCCGCGCAGCAAGTTCCGCTTCACCGCGCACATGAAACTGGGCGAGCACCTGCTCGCGCGCGACCGCGCCTACGACGCGGCCCGCAAGCATTTCGAGGTCGCCGCGACCGAGGAGAACAAGGACGAGGATCAGCGCGCCGAGGCCACGCTCAAGATGGGCATCTGCTTCTACCAGTCGCGCAACTTCGGCAAGACGTTCACCACGATGCGCGACGTGATCGAGAAGTTCCCCGTCAGCCCGCAGGTGAACCAGGCTTACTACTACGTGGGCCTGGCGCACTTCCAGCAGGGGCATTACAGCCGGGCGATCCAGGCGCTGGAGCGCGTGGGCACGGCCCTGACCGCCAACGATTCCGCGTTTGAAAAGGTCGAGGCCGGCAAGCGGCTTTACGTGCGCATCGAGGATGCGGACCTGGCCGCGCTGCTGCCGAATGAAACGGTCAAGGTGCGATGCAAGGCCGCGTCGGGCGATGAGGAAGTGATCGAGTGCGTGCCGGTGGGCCGGAATGTCCGCGTGGTGATGGGCTCGATTCTCACGCAGCTTGGCAGGCCCAAGGTGGGCGACAAGCGCTTGCAGGTGAAGGGCGACGATCGCGTGAAGGTCACGTACGTCGATGAGCACACGGCGGACAAGCAGTTCAACCGGCCGGTGCTGCGCGACATCGTCGTGGTGGGCAACGCGCTGACGGCGATCATGGATGGCGCTTATGCCGACACGCTCAAGGGCGTGGTACTGGGCAAGGAAGTGAACCTGCAGGTGACGGACGCCGACCTCGATCTGACGGACAACGCGGACAAGGTCGTCGCTCTTGCACAAGTGCATCGCGAAAAGCTGCACGAGGAAATCGAGAAGGAAATGACGGAGGCGAAAACCAAGATCGCCACCGGCAAGGGCGCGGATGTGAAGGTGGACGACAAGGGCGAGCCGATCATCGAGCGGTACCGCCTGATCGACAGCGCGAAGGTGACTCTGACCGAAGCGAAGATCGCTCGTGCGGCGGCGACTCCGCAAGCGCCCGCCGCGCCAGGATCGCCCGTGGCGCCGACGCCGACGACCAAGTCCGCGCCGCCGGCTCCCGCCGATCCCGCCAAGCCTGCCGATCCCGCCAAGCCTGCGGATCCCGCGACGCCAGTCGATCCCACCAAGCCGGCGGTTCCCAAAGCGCCGGACGTTCCCAAGCCCAGGAACGACGCCGGCGACTTCGCTTCCGAGATTGAAAAGCAGGAGGTCGACGACAAGACGATCCACTCCGGCGTGTTCCGCGCGACGATCGACGTGGTGCCGTCCGAAACCCCCGTGGCCGACGACAACAAGCTGCAGGCGCTGCCGGGCGATCAGATTCGCCTGGTTTACACCGACGAAGAGAGCACTGCCGCGGAACCAACCGTTGTGACCGCCCGCGGCAAGGCGGTCGAAGGCAATCTTGGCGGTGTGCGCGTGACGCGCACGGAAATTTCCGACAAGGAACTGCGGCTGCAGACTCAGCTCAAGACCGCCAGCGCGATGACCAACATCGGCAACCGCTACAAGGAGTTCGGCCTCAAGGCGAAGTCCAACGAGAAATACGCCGAGGCTTTGCTGGTCTGCGAGGACATCACCGACGAGGCCCGCAAACTCGGCGGCCGGCTGCTGGAGGAAACGTACGTGCAGCTCTGGCAGATTTACTACGAGATGGACAAGCTCGAACTCGCCGCGGCGATGTGTCAGCGCCTGGCGCGGGAGTTCCCCGAATCGCCCTTCGTCGACGAAGCGTTCCTGCAGATGGCCAAGGTCGCCCGCAAGAAGGGCGAGCTGAACCGCGCGATCGGCATCTACAGCCGGCTCGTGGAAACGAAGACCAGTCAGCTTCGCGGCGAGGCACAGTTCGGCATCGCCGAGTGCTACGAGGAAATGGCCAAGGCCGCCAAAGAGCCGCAGAACGAAGCGCTCTACGAGCGCGCGTTCCAGGAATACAAGAAGCTCTTCGAGCAGTTCCCCGACTCAGGCCGCGTCGGCGAAGCGGTCGCCAAGATGGCGAATTTCTACTATCAGAAGCAGGACTACGCCCGCGCCGTCGATGTCTTCGAAACGGTGCTCAGCGAGCATCCGGACGCCAAGTACCTCGACGTGATTCTCTTCAACTACGGCCGCTGCCTGTATCGCATGGAGCGGAAGAAAGAAGCCCGCGCCCGCTTCGACCAACTGCTCGGCGATTTCCCGGAAAGCGCTCTGGCCGCCGAGGCCAAGCGCATCGTCGAGGCCCTGGCGAAAGCGGGGTTCTGAGGAGATTTCGGATTGCGGATTGCGGATTTGGATTTCGGACTACGGATTTCGGATTGCGGATTGCGGACTTCGGATTTCGGATTGCGGATTTTAATTTCCACCGTTTAGCGCCCGCCCGAAGGGCGGGGTTCCTTCGAACGACAATCGTCCCACGCACGGTTTAACGCATGAAACGCACCCCTTTCACCACGTCGCTCACCTCGTTGCTCATCGCGCTGCTCGGTTTCACAGGCGTTGCCGCCGGGCAGAACGTCGTACTCGACGCCGTCGACAAGAAAGCCGCGCAGCTCGAAAGCGATCTGGGCAAGCAGCTCGACACCACGGCCCGCGCTGCGGAAATCATGATCGAACTGGTGAATCTTTATCACCAGAACGGTCGTGTTTTCGGCCTGGTCCGCGCCGGACAGAAGTTCATCACGGCCCAGCCCACGCACAAGGCCCACCGCGATGTGATGCTGAAGCTGCTCGATGGCCTGGTGATCCTGTCTCGCAACAAGGAGATCGTCGCCACCAGCAGGCAGTTCCTGCAGCGTTATCCGGGCGACGCCGCCTGCGTTCAGGTGGAGCGGCTTCTGGCCCGCACGCTGGATCAGCAGAACGATCGCAAGATTTCCGCCGCGGCGCATGAAGCGGTTTATCGCCGCAATCCTGCCGCTGAGCGCGAAGCCGGCGTGACCGCGATTTACCTCTACACCAACCTCAACAACACCGAGGGCCTGAAAGCAGCCGCCGCGCTGGGCAAGCACATGCTGGAGAACCTGCCCGCCAGCGAGTTCACCGCGCAGGCCGGCTGGGATTCGTTCCAACTGCTGCGCCGCGTCGGCGACTGGGGCGGCGCCAACGTGATCGGCCAGACGATGCTCAGGCGAAACGTGCCGATGGACAAGGCCCGCCTCGCCGACGTGCATGCGCTCATTTCCGAGAACTACGCCCAGGTCGGCCAGCGGGTCAATGCGATCGAGCATCTGAAACTCGCCCGCGCCGCCAACGACAGCGCGGATCTGCTCGCCCGGCAGATTTACTGGAGCTACGAGGCGGGCGCCAAGGCGGCCGAACTCGAACCATTGGCCAATGATTTCGCGGCCCGTTACGCCGCCCGGCCGGAGCGTTGGCAGAATCTTTCGCTGGTGGCCCACGCGTACGGACGGGAGAACAACCGCGCCAAGGCGGTTGAGGTATTCGCCCAGGTCGTGCCCAACGATCCCTGGGCCCATGACGCGGCGACCCACTATGTGCGCTTCCTCGGCGAAAAGCCGGAGGACTTCGCCAAGGCTGAAAAAATCCTGCGCGAGGCGGTCGGCAAAACGGAGAAGGGCGCCCCGGCGATTCTGCATGCCCTGGCGTTCGATCTGTTCCGTGACCGGATGAAGGACGCCGCCAAGACAACCGCGGCGGCCCGCGAACTGGCGATCAAGCATCCGATGGATGACGGGCGGAGTTGGAATGCCGCGGCTCACATCCTTTCCAATCCCGCGAATCCGCAGCAGTTTGCCGCCGATGTGAAGGCACTCTCCGAGCAGGCGGTGAAGCACGGCAACCTCACGTCGTATCGCGATCACGTGCCGCGCTGGATCAAGGAAGCCGGCAAGACCAAGGAGCACAAGGACAATGCGAAACTTGCGAAGGAGATCTGGGACAAGTACGCGGCTGATCCTGTCCTGAAGGACTGGGAACTTGCGACCAGCGATCGCGGCCCGCAGTCGCTGGCGGCCCGCGAACGCCTCGTCGCCGGCGATGCGCTCAAGCAGCGCACCGAGGATCAGGCTCGCGGGATGCTGATGGCGCTGGGGCAGCACTACTACTACTACATGCCGCCGCAGAGAAAAGCGGAGGCGATTCCCTTCTTCGCGCGCCTGTGTGCGCGCATGCCGCAGGACGTC
The DNA here is from genome assembly GCA_964426135.1 of uncultured Phycisphaeraceae bacterium. Taxonomy (GTDB): domain Bacteria; phylum Planctomycetota; class Phycisphaerae; order Phycisphaerales; family Phycisphaeraceae; genus CAYRPN01. The sequence continues at coordinate 74,614 of CAYRPN010000002.1, forward strand.
GAAGCCGCGGGTTGGTGGCTGACGGCTGCATCGGACTATGGCTCGCCTGAGCAGGCTCGCGAGGCGGCGCTGCACATCACGAAGATCGAACTGCCGCGCAACAACGCCGAGGCGTACCGCCGCGTGCTGGCGACGGCCGATCGCGCGAAGGATCCCGCGCTGTTCAAGACGGGCCTCGGCTGGATTCTGGCGATGCAGCAGAAGCACGGTCTCGATGCGGGCTACGCCGGCGAGATCGGCACGCTGATCGAAAAGGCCGGGCAGAAAGACGTGGCGATGCAGTACTGGCGCCAGCGCATGGCGCTGAACCCGACCGATTACCAGTCGCGCGCTGCGGTTTCCTACATCGCCGAGCGGCTGCCCGATGATGCCGCCCGCGCCAAGCTCTACAGCGAAGCGTATCAGTGGAAATCCAGCTACTACGGCGCTTACGCGTCGCAGCTTGCGAGCCTGGCGCTCAAGGCCGGCGACCTGAAGGAGTTCGAGCGCGTGCTGCGCGATGCCCGCAAGCGGTTCGACGAGCAGCGTCTGACCTGGTGGGGGATGGAGGAGTATCCCGCGTGGTACTGGATCAGCGAGCAGCGCGATCCGAACAACGCGAATTTCAAGAAGGCCACCGACGAGTCGCGCCGGGTGGTGTATTCGGTGGTTCGCGATCTGAGGTTCGGCCGACTCTCGGCGTTCGCGGAGCTCGCGCTGATCGAGATCGAAAAGCCGGGGTCGCGAGATGAAATTGCCAGGCTGCTCGACATGCAGCGGGCGACGACCGCCGTCGGCGACAGTTCCACCGACTGGGACACGCTCATGCCGTTCGCGCAGGCGGCCATGACGCGGAAGGATTACCTGGCGTCCGCCACGCTGATGACCGGCATGCTTGCCAACATCGGCGGCGTGGAGGCATCGCGCCTCAAGGCCGGCCGAGACATGGTGGGCCAGAGCTACGGCCGGCTCGGTTCCGTCGGACTCGCCATCGACGAAAAGAGCCCCGTCGCGCCGTTGTTGCAGGCGGCGCTTTACCTGCGTCTGGGCGATGAGAAGCTCGCGCTGGACACCTACACCACGAACCGCAAGCTCTTCGACGATCACCGCAATGAACTGCCCGTGGATCTCATCCTCTTTGTCTGCGAGAGCCACATCGCCTCGGGCGGGGACGAGAACCACGACCGCGTCGAGGACATTTTGCGCGGCTGGCTCGTGAAGTTCGGCGATTCCGCCAACCACGACGACAGCACCAAGGCGAAAGTGCAGGTGCTCCTGGGCAAGAATTACTTCGGCGCCAAGCGCTACGAAGTGGCGCGCGCCGAGTTCCAGAGCCTGCTCAACCGCTTCAGCAAGACGCCCGAGGCGGTCGATGCGGAGTTCGGCATCGGCGAAACCTTCATGGCGCAGAAGCTCTTCGACGAGGCGGACAAGATTTTCGAAAAGCTCGCCAACAGCCGGGACCGCGACACCGTCATCCGCGCCGAGTTCCTGCGCGGCATCCTCGCCAGCCGGCGCGGCGACCGCGACGCGGCCCGCGAAATCTTCCGCAGCGTGCTGGAGCGTTCGCCGAACATCAATCTTGCCAACCTCACGCTGTTCAATCTCTCCGAGGTGTACGGCGCCGAGCAGCGTTACATCGAGCAACTTGAACTGCTCAACACCGTCGGTCGCCTCGGCCGCGCCAGCAAACGCTGGCACACGCCCGGCTCCACGCTCTCCATCGTGGTGCAGGACAGCGACTTGGGGATCAGCCGCGGCCACTCGCGCATTCCCGTGCGCGTCACCACCGAGCCGGGCGGCGACGAGGAGACGATCTATCTCCAGTCCGGCGGCGCGGGCAAGGGCCTGTTCCGCGCTGATCTTCAGACGCAACTGGGCACGCCCACGAAGGGCGACCGCGTGCTGCAGATCACCGGCCGGGATGTGATCAAGTGCGACTATCCGGAGCAGTTCAAGGCGGAGTTCAAGAACGTCCCGCTGGCCGATGCGGAGATTCGCATCGCGGCGGACGCGCGGTTCGAGGCGTCCTCGCACAAGATCGAGGACGAAGAGAAGGAAAGCTTCAGCCAGAAGCTGGCCCGCGAGGAAAAGCAGGAGGAGAACCCGGACAAGCGCGTGTCGCAGAATCGTCCCAAGAATCAGATCAAGCCCGGCAACGTCGTCTACCTGCGCGTGCAGGACAGCGACCGCGACATGTCCGATCAGCCCGACAGCGTGCTGGTCAAACTCACCGCCACCAGCGGCGACCAAGTGCAGGCGCAGCTCCAGGAAACCGGCCCGCACACCGGTGTTTTCGAAGGCACGATCAAGACCGGCGAACTGCCCGCCGGCGCACTGGCGACGGATCACGCCATCGACCACAACCCGCTCATGGCGATCGATCAGGACAAGGCCACGTTCTGGCAGAGCGAGCCGGACGGCCAGACGCCCAAGTGGCTCAGCGTGGACATGAAGGATCTCAAGCGCGTGTCGCAGGTGGTCATCAGCACGCCGGACGCGACGAAGCAGTCGCCCGTGCGCGGCGAGGTGCAGGGCAGCCACGACGGCCGCTTCTGGTTCCGCGTCGCCGCCAATCCCGCGCCGGTCATGGCGACGCCGCTGAAGCTCGAATCCAGCCGCATGACGATGCGGACCTATGCCCACAAGGGTGCTGCCGCTTACGAGAAGTGGAGCGATGTGGTGCAGACCGTCGCTCAGCGCACGGTCGTCGAGGAAAAGCAGGTTGACGAGCTTGTCTGGCAGCGGGACGACAACGCCGACGCCTCGAAGCAGGCCGTTGTCGTCATCTGGCAGGGCAAGTTCGTGCAGCCGCGCGACGGGGCCGTGCGATTCCAGATCGCCGGCACGAGTTCGGCGCTGCTGATCGACGGCGTGCTGGAACAGGAAGTGGGCAAGGGAGGACGCAGCGTGGATGTGTGGCTGACCCGGGGCACGCACGAGATGACGGCGTTCGCCCTCGTCGCCCCCGGTCTTAAGGGCGCGGAAGTCACTCGCGCCCGGGAGAATCTGAACTCCGCGCAGGTCACGCTGGCGCCGTTCCGAAAGTCCGATTTCGATCTCGAATCGGTCGACGGGAAAATCGTCGGTGCGAAACTCGCGCCGGCCAAAGTGGTCGTCGCGGAGAACGGCGCCTGGACCTGCACGTTCGAGCCGCAGGATCTCCGTTACGTCCGCTTCATGGTGCACGAGTACCGCGGCGAAGCGGTGGCGATCAATCACATCGAAGTGCGCGGCGACAGCGGCGACGCCAACGCCAAGCCGTACATTCCCACCGAGGCCGATGTGCTCAAACTCGCCGGCAACGACGCGCTGGAGATCGCCGCCGGCGACACCGTCACCGCCAGCTATACCGATGAATTTACGTTCTCGATCGTCGGCAGCGCCGAAGACGCGGCCCGCAACCGCGTGCTCACTTCCACCCTGCAGGCCACCTATTTCAACGGCAAAATCACGCCCATCGCGTACGACCTGGCGCGCTCCGGCGGCGGCGGGGTGCAGACGCTGCGCAAGGAACTGATGCGCATCGATCCGGGCGAACGCATCATTGTCGAAGTCGTCGACTACGACCGCGACGAAACGGCCGAACGAGACACCGTGAAAATTCAGGTCGCCGTCAACGACGGCAAATTCATTGAACTCACCGCCATCGAAACGAACGAGAACTCCGGCATATTCACCAAGGAAGTGGACACGCAACCCATCGGCGGCGCCCCCGCCGGCGCTCCAACGACCGCAGGCACGGCCCCTTCAGAGGCCGTGAAGCCTGAGAAAGCCGACGCCCCCCAACCCGACGGCGAGAAAAAGGACGGCGCTCCCGAAGCAAAAAAGGCCGACGAACCCAAGCTCACCATCAAGCCCGGTGATCGCGTGATCGTCCGCTACATCGACCAGCAGAACACATTCCCCGGTCATTCCGTGCCGCGTGAAAGCTACGTGCTGGTCAGTGAACCGACGCCGGGCAAGATTCGCATTGTCGAAACGCGCGTGGTGAAGCCGCCGCAGAAGGATGCGAAGCCGCAGGTGGTTTACCTGCCGCCCGGCACTTCGGCGGCAGGGGAGAAGACCGTCGCCGGCGTTGCTTTTGAAGTGCCGCTGACGGTCGAGGTGATCGACCCCGATCGCGCCAAGGATTCGCGCTCCACCGTGCTGGTGGAACTCACCACCACGGATGGCGCGAAAGTGAAAGTGAACTGCGCCATCTCCAGCGCATTCAGCGGCGACAAGGCGCCCGCCGTTGCCGAGGAAGGCGCTCGCGATCCGGCCCTGGAAGAGGGCCGATTCGTTGGGCAGGTCATCATGCAGCTTGGCGGCAAGAGCAGTCCGTCGCTGGTGCCGCTGACGGTGGACATGCCCAAGGGGCTGATCGGCGCGGTCGTCCTGGCCGAGGATGTCGAGAAACCCGCCCCGAAGGAAGGTGAGAAGCCCGCGCCGAAGGAAGGCGAAACCGAGAAGACGGATGCCGTCACTGGCGACGAGCAGCAGATTCCGCAGGGCGTCACCCGCGTGCTGAACCTGACCGGCAAAGACATCGCCACGGCGAAGTACAAGGACGAGCGTCGCCCGCAGTTGCCCGGAGCCACCACAACCCCGGCCCCCGGCGCGGCCCCCGGTGCGGCCCCCGGCGCGGCGCCCGCCGCGGCAGACGCATCGGCGAACCAGTCGAAGGAGCTGACCGCGCAAGCCCGCTTGATTTCCAACGGCAATCTGGCCGTCGTCGATCGCGATTACGACAAGCCCGTGGAAATGCTGCACGTGGGCGAGAAGTTGTTCGTGCGCGTCGTCGATGCCGACCTCGACGTGTCGGACGATCGGGACAAGGTGCGCATCCAGGTCACGACCGGCCGCGGCGAGGATGAAAGCATCGAACTCGAAGAATCGCTGGCGCACTCGGGCGTCTTCACCGGTTCGCTGCAACTGAAGGCCGCGGAGAAAGCCACGCCCGGCAACGTCACCGTCGCCAATCCTGAAATCGAAGCGTTCTTCGGCGACACGCTGAAGGTCGCCTATCTCGACAAGAACGCCAGCACGCCCGACGGCACGCTGGCGCTGGCGATCGAGATCCCCATCGTCGTCGGCACGGACGGCCTGGTGAAGGCGTTCAGCAAGGTCTTCGGTGATGAGACGCTGGCGGTGGAAACGCGGTTCACCATCGCCGAGAGTTACTTCGAGCTATTCAAGAGCCACAAGAAGCTGGCCCGCGATGAGGAAATGAAGAGCGACCTGGAATCGGGCAAGCGCATCCTGCGCGAGGTCATGGAGGACTATCCCGATCCGAAATACGTCCCGCGCATTCAGTACTTGTTCGGGCAGTTCGCCCAGGAGTTGCAGCAGTGGGACGAAGCAATCGCCGCGTATGGCACGATCGTCCGCCAGTATCCGGAGCACGCGCTGGCGCCCGATGCCCAGTACAAGCTGGCGCAGAGCTACGAGGAACGCGGCGATTTCGATCAGGCGCTGGAGGCATATGTCACGCTCGCCGCGACTTATCCGAAGAGCCCGCTCATCGCCAACGTGATGATCCGCATCAATGAGTATTTCTGGAACAAGCAGAACTTCATGATCGCGGCCTCGGTAGGCGAAAAGTTCCTCGAGCGCTTCCAGGCCCATCAGCACGCGGCGAAGATGGCGTTCCGCATCGGCCAGTGTTACTACAAGGCTGAGCAATACGCCAAGGCCAGCGTGGCGTTCGATGAGTTCGTGAAGAACTTCCCCGAGGACGAACTGACCTCGCTGGGCCTGTTCTGGTCGGGCGAAAGCTTCCGCATGGCCAACAACGTTCCGCTCGCCTTCCGCCGCTACAACCGCTGCCGCTGGGACTTCCCCGAAAGCGAAGCAGCCAAGTACGCCCGCGGCCGACTGGCGCTGCCGGAAATGCTCGCGCAGTTCGAGCGCGAGGCGGATTTGGAAAATGACAAACAGAAGTAGGCTTTGCGGAAACGCTCGGCAGCACCATCCCTTTCGGGATGGTGCTGCCGCGTGACGAGTTGTCGGCTATCATCCCTCCCGCATGCCTTCCAAATCTCAAGTCGTCGTCACCGATTTTCTCTCCGATGATCTGGCGATCGAGCGTGGAATCCTCGGCGATCTGGCGGACCCCGTTGCGCTGAATGCGTTCAGCGAAAGCGATCTCGTCGGCCGCATCGAGGACGCCGCCGCGATCATGATGTACCACAACCTGTCGGTCACCCGCGCCACCATCGCCCGCCTGCGGCAGTGCAAGCTCATCGTGCGCTGCGGCGTGGGCGTCGACAATGTCGATCACGCATTCGCCGCCACTCGCGGCATTCCCGTGGGCAATGTGCCCGACTACGGCTCGGAGGAAGTGGCGGATACCGCGATCGGCATGATGCTGGCGCTGTCGCGCGGGATCACGCTGATGAACTCGCGCTGCCGGGCGGGGCTGGAGCCGTGGCTGTACACGCCGATGGTGCCGCTTCGGCGGCTGCGCGGACAGGTGTGCGGCATCGTGGGCCTGGGCCGGATCGGCATCGCCACCGCGATCCGCGCCAAGGCGCTGGGCATGGATGTCGCCTTCTACGATCCCTTCAAGCCCGATGGCTACGACAAGGCTGTGGGCGTGCGGCGCGTGGAGGAGTTCGACGATCTACTGAAGCAGAGCTACGTCCTGACGTTGCACTGCCCGCTCACCGCCCAGAACCGCCACATGATCGACGCGAAGGCGATCGCGAAGCTGCCGCGCGGCGCGTTCCTCATCAACACGGCGCGCGGCGCGATCGTCGATACGGCCGCCGTGGCGCCCGCCATCGCCTCCGGCCAGCTCGCCGGGGCGGCGATCGACGTGCTGCCGGTGGAGCCGCCGCGCGGGGACGATCCGCTGATTACGGCTTGGCGCGATCCGAACCACCCGGCCCATCACCGCGTGCTGCTGAATCCGCACTCGGCGTTTTACTCCGAGGCGGGCCTGCTCGATATGCGCGTCAAGGGCACCGAGGCGTGTCGCCGCGCCCTGCTCGGTTTGCCGCTTCGCAATGTCGTCAACGGCGTCGGGTGCTGACGCGGGGTTCTTCAGTTCTCGCAGATGTGTTGCGGTGCTCAGGAATCACAAAGGCCCCAAAGGCGCGAAGGACACGAAGAGGAAACTGAATGGCTCGATTCTCTGCATCTATCTTCGCGTCCTTCGTGACTTCGTGTCCTTTGTGTTCAAGCCAGTGATCCGGAGCCAGCCAGAACCCGGAGTTTTGAAAAGCCCTGGCTGTTGACGCCTTGCACCCACCAACGGCCGCGGGCCTGTTCGGACCGATTGCCATTTTCTGCATCCTTCACCCGTCCGCAGCGGTATGCCGAGTGGGACAACCACGGGGCTGTCCGTGTATCGTGTTGTCGCCTCCTTGATCTAATCCATTGCCTCCACTTGTTTTACCTCCAAAGGGAGTCCAGCCATGTCCAAGCCGTTCGTCTTTCTGACCGCAGGCCTTCTTCTGACCAGCGCCACCAACCTGTTCGCCGCCGACGAGGAAAAGGCCGGGACGACCGACAAGGTCGCCGACCTGCTCAACGACGCGATCGATCCCTACGTGCCCGGCAACGAGCGCGGCAAGTTCCTCAAACTCGCCGGCGTCGATTCGGAGCTGGACCAGGACGAATTCGAGGCCGGTGCCAAGATCGAAGACTCCTTCGTGCGCGGTTACGACCGCTGGGGTGCCGTCGCACCGTTCGACAAGAACGGCAACAAGAAGGTCGACTGGTTCGAGGTCGATGCGTATCGCCGGGATCTGCGCACCCGCATGCTGGCGGAATACGACAAGAACAAGGACGGCAAACTGGAAGGCGCGGAGCGCGACGCGGCGAACAAGGCGCTCGCCGCCGGCAAGCTGCCCAAGGCCACGCCGGTGACGGAGACGCCCAACGTTCGGCCCGTCGATCCTGACAACCCGGACCGTCCTCGCCGCGGCGATCGCGGCCAGCGCCGACAGGAGCAGTTGGAGAAGTGGGACAAGGACGGCGACGGCAAACTATCGCGCGATGAAACCAAAGAGATGATCACCGCCGAGATCGTCAGCGGTCGCGAGCGGCAGGTGCGCAAGTGGGATGAGAATGGCGACGGCAAGCTCGACGATGATGAACGCGCCAAGGTCCAGGCCGATCGCCAGGACAAGTGGTGGCTGATGGTGGACGACATCGGCATGAAGCACTTCGACGCGGACGGCGACGGCAAACTGAGCGAGTCGGAAAGCCGGGACATCGTCGCCTTCGGCGAGCAGATCGAGACCATGGGCAAGAAGTGGGAAGTGAAATTCCTGGACGAGGACGGCGACGGCGAAGTCTCCGGAGCGGAGCGTCAGGCCATGCAGCAGCGCATGCAGATCATCGGCATCACCATGCTGCCCGAGGCCATGAAGTGGGTCGACACCGACGGCGACGGCCGGCCAAGCCGGGAAGAAATGGAAGCCGTCGGCAAGAAGGCGATGGAACATGGACAAGCGGAGGTCGTCAAGTGGACCAAAAAGTTCGACGCCAACAATGACGGGCGGCTCGACGCCACCGAGCGAAACAACCTGATCGGCGGCATCGACGAAGACATCGCTTCCCGCGTCAAGCGCAATGACAAGGACGGCGACGGCAAACTCTCCGATGGCGAGATTCGCTCCATGCTCGAGGAAATCGCCGAGGAATACGGCGTGAAACCGAAGAAGCAGTTGTGAGTCGATGCATGCCGGCGGCGGGCTCAGAACTCCCGCAGTCGGGCCAGATAGTCCGGATGCACCCCCTTGACCCAGATGTAATCCTTGTCAATTTTCGTGGGCACCACCAGCGTCCGGCCCACCAGAATCGTCAGAATCCCCGCGATCAGCACCATCAGAAGGCCGCCGAAAAAAAGCATCGGCCCACTGGTGCTTCTTCGATCGTCGAGGGTGGCGATCCCGCCGAAGAACAGGGCCATCCCAAGGATGAATGTGGCCCAGCCCGCGGCCATCAGCTTCCTGCGTTTGCTGAGCACGTTCTGGCTGACGGGGATTTCTACTTCGCCCCGCTTCGTCATGGCAAGTGCGACGATGACGTAGGGAATCAGCCCCAGCAGCAATCCAAAATAGGCCGCGGGCGGATGCCAGCTCAATTTGCGCTTCAGTTGCCCGCCGTCAGGCTCGCCATTCGTCTTGACGCAGAAATGGGGCAGGGACGCGCCATGCTCGATGACCATCTTGTCGCCGCAGCGGAAGACGCCGATGTCGTCGTCGTCCTCCCCGTCAAAGGCGGCCATCGCCGGCGACCGTGGCGACGGTGCGGCAGGCGTCGCGACGGCGACGAATGACTCGCCGCAGTTGGGGCACTTGAACGCCTTCCCGATTTTGTCGTCATGGACTCGGAACGGTGATTGGCAGTTGGTGCATCGTGTGAGTACTGGCATGTGACTTGCCTCCCGCGGTTGTCTTGATTGGTCGGTCTCGTGCGGCTGAAGTTTCTCGTACGGATTCCACCTTTTTCTCGCGCCGACGATCAGGCTTGGTTCCGCCGACAGCTCTGCTGTCAGCGCCATCGGCGCGGGAGCCCCATGGAATCCGAGTCACATGCGCTCCACCACGTCAATGCCCAGGAGCGACAGGCCGAGCTTGAACGCCGCGGCGGTCAGCGAACCTAAGCGCAGCCGGCTGCGCTTCGTCGCTTCGTCCGCCGCGGTGAGCACGGGGCAGGTCTCGAAGAACTTGTGATAGTTCGAGGCCAGGTCGTAGAGATAAGCGCACAGCTTGTGCGGCTCCAGCGTCTGGGCCACGTTTTCCACCACACCGGCGAACTGCAACAGCTTCACCGCCAGCGCACGCTCCGCCGGCTCCGTCAGCACGATCGCCGCATCACGCAGCGTTGCGGGATCGATGTTGCCCTTGCGGAAGATGCCGAAGACGCGGACGTAGGCGTTCTGAATATACGGGGCCGTGTTGCCGTCGAAGGACAGCATGCGATCCCAGTCGAAGACGTAATCCTTGATGCGATCGCAGGACAGGTCGGCATACTTGAGCGCGCCGATGCCCACCGCCTGCGCGACCTGCGCCCGCTGCTCTTGCGAAAGCTCCGGGTTCTTTTCTTCCAGCACTTTCATGGCCCGCTCGATCGCTTCGTCGAGCAGTTCACGCAGCTTCACCGCATCGCCGGCGCGGGCCTTGAGCGGCTTCTTGTCCGTGCCCAGCACGGTGCCGAATGGCACGTGATCCAGTCGCACCGTTTCGCTTGCCCAGCCTGTTTCCCGCAAGGCCCAGAACAGCATCGCGAAGTGATCCGCCTGCCGGGCGTCGGTCACGTACACGATGCGGTCGGCGTGCAATTCGTTCATGCGGAAACGGGCCGCGGCGAGGTCGGTCGTCGCATACAGGAAGCCGCCGTCGCTCTTGCGGATGATCATGACCTGCGGCTGGCCGTCGCGCTCAGGAAAGCCCTTGGGATGCAGCACCGTCGCGCCCTGGCTTTCCGTGGCGTGCCCGCTCTTGGAGAGTTTGTCGACGACATCGGCGAGGTAGGGGTTGTACGCGCTCTCGCCGCGCACATCGTCATCGGTCAGCAGCACGCCCAAGCGCTGATACGCCTCGTTGAAGTGATGCTTCGATTCTTCGATCAGCGCTCGCCAGAAGCGCTGCGTCTCCTCGTCGCCGCCTTGCAGCATGGTCACGCGCTTGCGCGCCCGCTCCGCGAAGTCCGCATCCGCGTCGAAGCGCTTCTTCGATGCTTTGTAAAGCTGATCGAGATCCTTGATGCCGACCTTCATCGTTGCATTGCCGCCACCTTGCGCCAGTTGCTCGATGCCCGCCTCGCGCAGGTGCTCCATGTTCTGCTGGATCGCGGCACTGACGTTGTCGCCCATCGGGAAGGAGAAAAGCTCCACGATGTACTGAATCAGCATGCCGAACTGCGTGCCCCAGTCGCCCAGGTGGTTTTGGCGGATCACGCGGTGGCCCTGGAAGCTGAGCACGCGGGCGATGGCGTCGCCGATGATCGTGGAGCGCAGGTGGCCCACGTGCATTTCCTTGGCGACGTTCGGGCTGGAGTAATCGACGACGACGGTCTGCGGCGGCTGTGCGACCGGCACGCCCAGACGTTCATCCGTCGCCAGTTCGTTGATGGCCGCGGCGAGGAACGGCAGGCTCAGGTGCAGGTTGATGAAGCCGGGGCCGGCGATCTCGATCTTCCCGCACACGTCGGCCACGTTCAGCGCCGCCACGATCTTCTGCGCCGCGTCGCGCGGCTTGACGCCCGCCTGTTTCGCCAGGCTCATCGCGCAGTTCGCCTGGTAATCGCCGAACTGCGCCTGGGCGCTGGGCCGGACCTGCGGATCGGAAGCGGCGAAGGCATCGCCGAAGGAAGCGGCCACGGCTTGCTGCAGGCGCTGCGTCAGAATGGCTTGGATATCAGGCATGGTTTGACCGGTCGGTGCGGCGGGGCATCGTCGTGCGATGGAGGAATGGAGTCAAGTGTGGGTCCCGACGAGTTCGGCGGGCTGGTGGCAACACTTGAAAGTGGCCGGCCACGTACCCCCCAGGGGCTGAAAAATGCCCTTAAAGTAAGACGCGGCAGGGGGTTATCGAACTGGCTGCCAGAAAGGTAGGACACTTTTCGGCCACATTCGGCGCGGGCTCGGGATGGTCATGGCGGTGATGTCGACGGGTCAACCCTTTGCGCAGCAGACATCTTTCGCGCCGGATATCGGCGGTGGCGTTCATCGACCTATTGTACCAAATGGAAAGCAAACTACCAACAGGCGACACCCCATGCCTAAGGCTCACCGTTACTGCGCCGCCTTCACCGGCACGTAATCCTTCGCCACGTTGCCGTCATCCTCCAGCTTGCCCGCCGCCCAGACCAGCCCGCGGGTGACCGTGTCGATGAAGACCGCGTCCTCCCACGTGGCGTTGCCGTGGCCCCAGGTGGTGCCGAACACGCGGGCCTTGCCGTACTGGTTGACCCAGATGTTGCCGCTTTCCTTGCCGTTCTTTTCGCTCTTACTCGAGGCGAGGATCGTGGTGTTCGGCCAAACCTTCTGAATCACGTACAGCTCGTCCTTCGGCGTTTTCCATTCCTTGGGAAAATGCTTCATCACCGGGTGATCCGCCTTGGTGGGCGTGACGATGTATTCGCTCTGATGTTCGTGCATGAAGCTGCTCACGCCGAGGAACTCGCGCCAGTCGTCGATCTTCGCCGCGCGGTAGGTGTGCATCGCACAGTGAATGACCACCGCGGGAACGCCGGCCTTGTGGGCGTCGGTCACTTTGCGGATGTAAGCCTCATCCTTCGTGTTGGCGAAACACTCGTTGTGGACGACCACGTCGTAGCCTTTGCCCCAGTTCGGATCGTTGTAGAGTTCGATCTCGCCTTCGGTGCCTTTGCGCGGATCGATCATGACGGTCCACTCGATGTTCACGAGTTTGGCCGCCCCCGCCTGGAACAGCTTGGTCTGTTTTTCGTAGTCGTGGCAGCAACCGCCGGAGATGAGCAGGACTTTCAGGGCCTTGGGCTTTTCCGCGGCGAAAGTCGGCAACGCGAAAAAGCAGCAGACGAACAGGGCGGCGAAGAACGTTCTCATGGAAGCCTTTCATGGGGCCATCTCACGTGGCGAGATGGAACGCAAAGGGAATGCAAAGCACGACAGGGCACACACGCGCCAGGCGGGGTGCCATGATACCTCGTGCGGCGCTGCGGCGTCGTCCATTTCGCGAAACGAGACGAACGGGGCGTGCCCAGAACCTGTGGCATGCGTCCGCCTCTGGTAGGGTGGGTTGAGGCTCGGCGAAACCCACCATCGGCAAGGAATGGAAGATGTTTGGGCTACCGATGGTGGGTTTCGCGGACTCAACCCACCCTACGCCTACGCCGGAAAACAGGCACTGCCACAAAATCTGGCCACACCCGATGAACGATCCACGCGATCGGCACGTGCGATTGGCCTTGCCCGCCCGTTCACTCTAAAATGCCGCGAACGGTTTTGGATTCTGTCCGCTGACCTCTGACCTCCGCCCTCTGACCTCTGGATTTCCCATGAGCTGGATTGAAAACCGATTCGAAGAAGGCCTGATCGTCACCAGCGTGGACTGGGCCATCAACTGGGCCCGCAAGAGTTCGCTCTGGCCGATGACGTTCGGCCTTGCGTGCTGCGCGATCGAGATGATGGCGTTCGCCGCGTCACGCTTCGATGTGGACCGCTTCGGCGCCGGCGCGTTCCGCGCCACGCCGCGGCAGAGCGATCTGATGATCGTCGCCGGCACCGTCACTTACAAAATGGCGTCGCGCCTGCGCCGGCTTTACAACCAGATGCCCGATCCCAAGTACGTCATCGCGATGGGCGCCTGCACCGTCGGCGGCGGGCCGTACTTCAAGTATGGCTACCACGTGGTCAAGGGCGTGGACCTGGTCGTGCCCGTGGACATCTACGTCCCCGGCTGCCCGCCGCGGCCCGAGGCTTTGCAGGAAGGCCTGATGCGGTTGCAGGACAAGATCGAACGGCAGACCATCGGCATGCCGCGCGGCTCCAAGCGCGCCGCGGCGCAGTACGACATGCCGCTGCCGAGTCCGGTGGCGGTTTAGGATTCCTCGAAATCGCGAGTCGCGATGGCTATGATTAATAGAGTCCGACTGGACGAGCTAACACAATGAATAGCGAACCAAGCAAAATAAGCACGGCGGATCGCATTCGTGCCTTTCGCGACCGACAGGCATCACGCTCGCAAGAGGCCCTCGCTAACGACTCATTGCCATCCGCACAGGATCAAGTTGCAGGATGGATTGACTTGTTGGCAACCTCTCGACTGCCTGCTGCAGAAGCGACAGAGAGCAAGGAACTGGATGCACTGCGACGCGTAATGGTTTCGGTGTCGCTCGCCGCAGAGGAAGGAATCATCAATAGCGATGAGGCCGAAGCGATGCAGTCATTCGTCATTGAACGATTCATTCGTCGCAAGTTTGATAAGCTAATTCGCAGAGTCACGGACCCGACTCTTCAGTCATACTTCAGTTCTTATAAGTCCGGAGAGCCAAATGAGCGAGTCGAACACGAGCAACACAGAGCCAGACGAATCCTCGCAATCCTTGGCGAATTCAAAGTCTAGTGAGCGCCCTGAAATTCGCGATCCACATAAGTCGCCCAAGGACCAGAAGGTCCAAGAGGCGATTCGAAAAATGGGAGGAGAGCCCGAGAAGCTCAAGGAAGTCACCGAGTTCATGATGATGATGGGGTCAGGGCCCTTCCCGAACCCTTTGCATCAGAAAATGACCGATGTACATATCTCCAAGATACTTGAAATCACTTCAGAACACGACGAAAGAGAATTCAAGCTCCTGCAACGAGATCACGATCGCAAGGATACTAATCGCTGGTTCTCGTTGGCTGTACTCGTCATCATTCTGATCGCGGTGCTGGTCGTTTGTATTCTTTTTAAAGAAAAACCAGAAGTCCTGATACCCATTCTGACAGGAATTCTCGGGTTCGGCGCTGGCGCGCTTGGAGGATACGGTTATGGGAAATCGAAAGACGATTGAGTGAACGAGAACGACTCGATGCCGACATCGCCTTGGACATTCAGCAACTGATCGACGATTACCAAGAGCGCGGCGGCTTTGGCGCGGTGAATTATCGCAAGCCGCTCCATCCGCTGTTGCCAGAGGAAGATCGCGCGTGGCAACCGCGCAACTGGCCTCGGCGGGTGTCACGGCGTAGTTGCGATCCGTTGCGAGGCCGCGAGCACTTGCGTTCCCGGGATTTTCGATACAATGCTGGCGACCATGACGGTCACATGGAGCCACGGTCATGAGGACCACACGTCTTTCCCTTTTCGTTTCCATCCTTGCCATCGCGGTTGGCGGGTGTTCGACGTATGTCAACATCCCGGCGCAGACCGGCGACATCGCCCACAACAACCCGAACATCACCGACATCGTCACCATTCAGGCCCGCGCGGTGAAGGCGGTGGCCCAGGAGCAGAAGGCCGACCGCCCGTTTGAAGGCGCGTACTTCTTCGTGCTGCCGCAAGGCGCCAACGTGCGCAGCTACAACACGGCTCAGAAGGAAGTCGGCGAACTGGCGACGTGCGGCACGCTGCCCGCACCCGGCCCGCGCGAGGAGGAATGGGACAAGGTCTTCACGCCGCAGGTGCCCGCCGATGTGCCGACGCTCGACGTGCGGCAGATTCTGATCCGCGGCTACACGGGGCAGGTGGATGTCGTCCGCCCCAGCGATCCAAAGGACACGAAGCAACCCGCGCAGCTCGTCACGGTCTACATGAAATGGACGCCGCTGGATGGCTGGTACGCCCAGCGGATGCACGCCTGGCACATGCCGGTGGGTGACGCGCTGAAGCGAAGCCGGCTGGACGCGGAGACGGAGACGCCGACGGGGCCGCGGGTGGAGGAGCGGTGACTTCGTACCGGACTGAGCCTCCCGAAGCCGATTCGGATCAATTCACGCAGATGGTTTCTGTGTCGTTCGCACGCTCGCGGCTTGCGTGAAGCTGTCGGCGTGCCGATTTTTGGCGGACTCGAACGGTTCCTCTGTCGCGACGCCCGGCGGTTACCGCCGCCGGCTGCGGTCAAGGCATTCATAGGGAAGCACGCGATAATGGGAGTGACGATGATCCGCACGATCGCCTTGACGCTGATCGCATTGAATGTCCTGCCCGCGCTGGCGAAGCCCATTGCGGGTGTCACGGCCAGCGCCACGAGCGAGCAGGTTGACAAGCTCTTCTCGTCGGAGAATCTCTGCACGGACGTGGGACTCAGCGATGCCGGCAACGGGGCCATGCGGTTGACCACCAACATCTATTCCGGCGGCGGCTGCATGTGGCATTCGGGCTACATCGCCTTGGGCGGTGACGAGAATCCGATCGTGCAGTTTGATCTCGGCAAGGCCGCCCACGTGGAAAGATTTCGCGTTTGGAATCACAACAGCAACCCATCGCGCGGGTTCAAGCACGTTTCGATGATGGTTTCCGATGATGGCAACACATGGCGCGCACTGGTCCAGCGTTTTCAGTTTGCCAAGGCGCCCCGCTCCGATGACTACGTGGGCGAGGAATATCGGTTCTCGCCGATCATCCGTGCAAGGTTCATTCGATTCATCTGCGAGTCGACCCACCGCGAAGGAGGAAATCGGGAATTGGCGGGCTTGGGAAAAGTGCGCTTTTACGACGCCGGCGACAATGCCGTCGCCGGTGCCGAGGTCAAGATGGGGGCCGGCATCGTTCCCGACGGCGCCGGGGCAGTGAATATCCGTGAAGAGCCTTACCGCGCCAAAGGCGATGGCATCAACGATGACTCGGCCGCGATTCAGCGGGCGATTGACGATTGGCAGGGCACCAGGCGAACAATCCTGCTGCCGGCCGGGACGTATCTGCTCACCCAGCCGCTGCGATACAAGCCGGCCAAGGGGCATGGCTACAACAACCTGCGCGGCGCAGGCGCGGGCAAGACAGTGCTGCGTCTTCGCGACAACACGTTCAGTGACGCGGCCAAGCCGCAGCCCGTGCTCACCCTGGGCTACAACGGACGTGAGGACGGCAGCGGCGTCCACGCTGACTGGTTCAACAACAATGTCAGTGACCTGTCCATCGACACGGGCATGGCCAACCCGGGTGCGATTGGTTTGCAGTTCTACTCCAACAACGTGGGGAGCCTGCGCAACGTGATCATTCGCAGTGGCGATGGCAAGGGAGCGATCGGACTCGATCTCGGCTACGCCGACCAGAACGGTCCGTGCCTGATCAAACGGGTGGCGATCGATGGCTTCACGTTGGGCGTGCGAACGGCGGCAACCGTGAACAGCCAGACCCTTGAACATATCTCCGTCGCCAACGTCCAGACGGGTTGGGAAAACAGCGGGCAATGCCTGGCGATCCGCGGCCTGACCATGACGAGCCGAGGGTCAGCGTTGGTGAGCAAGTTCGGAGTCGTCGCGCTCCTCGAAGCCGACCTGACGCGCGCCGATGGTGATGGCGACATCCCGGCGATCACCACGCGCGAGACGCTGTTTGCGCGGCATATTCGCACCAACGGATTTGCAACGGCTATCGAGAACCGGCGCGAGAAGAACAATCCGACGCCGAGCGCGCAGGGCCCGCTGGTGCAGGAATGGGTTACCTCGCCGACGCTGACGCTGTTTGCGCATGAGAAGCCGCGCTCACTGGGGCTGCCGGTGAAGGAGACGCCTGAACCGACGATGGACGATCCTGCGACCTGGGTGAACCTGCGGGCGTTTCGGCGCCTGGCCGACCCGGACGACTCCGCTTCCTTGCAGCGGGCGATCGATTCAGGCGCAACCACGATCTATTTTCCGGCAGGTGGGCATTACTACTTCGGCGAACCCGTGGAACTGCGCGGCAAGTTGCGACGGGTCGTCGGCATGTTCGCCGGTGCACACGGCGTGAAGGGATCGGCGCGCTGGCGCGTCGCTGCGGAAGGTCCGGCGGAACTGGTCGTGCAGGACCTGATCGGAGAAATCACCATCGAACACGCGGCGAAGCGCACCCTCGTCGTCAGAAACGGGCAAGGCGTCGGCGGAAAACTCACCGGCGGCGGCGAATTGTTCCTTGAGAATGTCGTCGCTGACTGGGATTTCGAGAATGGCAGTGCATGGGCCAGGCAGTTCAACAACGAGAAACTCGGAACCCACATCACCAACGCGGGCGCCGCGCTTTGGATTCTCGGCTTGAAGACCGAGCGCGGAGGCACCCTGGTCGAAACAAAATCAGGAGCAGCCACTGAAATCCTGGGCGGACTCTGTTACACCACCAACCACGGCAAGATGGCTCCCATGTTTGTAACGACCGATGGCCGGCTTTCGGTCACGATCGGCGAAGTCTGCTACACGGGCGATCCCTACCTGCAGCTCTTTCAGGAAGCACGCGGCAAGAACACGAAAACGCTGCGGCGCGGCGATGCCCCGCTTCGCCCCGCGTTCCTGCAGGGCAGCGAAATCCCGCTGTTTGTCGGACAGCCATGATCGGATGCTCCGCCACGAAGCACGCTTGCGGCTGGCGCAAGAGACGCTGCTACTCACTTTTTCATCACGCGGAACCCAATATCCTTGCGGTAGAACCCGCCTTCGAACGCGATCTTGGCGCAGGCGGCATTCGCCTTCTGCTGCGCCTCTTTCAGATCCGCGCCCATGGCGCAGACGTTGAGCACGCGGCCGCCGGCGGTGACGATTTTCCCTTCTTTGTTGCGGGCGGTGCCGGCGTGGAATACTTTCGCGCCATCGGCTTCCGCCGCCTCGATGCCGGTGATCACTTTGCCCTTCTGGTACGCGCCGGGGTAACCGCCGGACGCCATCACCACGCAGCAGCAGCTTCGCGAATCCCAGGACAGGTCCACCTCGTCGAGCTTGCCTTCGCAGGTGGCGATCATGATCTCCACGAGATCGCCCTTGAGCCGCATCATTAAGGGCTGCGTCTCCGGGTCGCCGAAGCGGCAGTTGAACTCAAGCACCTTCGGCCCGCCGGCGGTGAGCATGAGCCCAGCGTAAAGCACACCCTGGTACACCACGCCGTCGCGTCGCATGGCGTCCACCATGGCGACGAGCACCTCGCGCTCGATCACCGCCATGAGTTTGTCGTCGATCAGCGGCGTGGGGCAGTACGCGCCCATGCCGCCGGTGTTGGGGCCTTTGTCGCCTTCGTTGACCTGCTTGTGATCCTGCGCCGGATCGAGCACGAAAATATTCTTGCCATCGACGAGTGCGAGCACGGAAACTTCCTGGCCCACGAGGCGCTCCTCGACAACGATGGTGTTGCCCGCGTCGCCGTGGACTTTCTGAATCATGATCTCGCGCACGGCGGCCTCGGCCTGCTTCTCGTCGTCGCAGACCACGACGCCCTTGCCCTTGGCCAAGCCCGCGGCTTTCACGACCACCGGCGTTTCACGATTGCGAACATAAGTAAGAGCCGCGTTGAAGTCGGTGAAGGATTTCGCTTCGGCGGTGGGCACGCTGGCGGCGCGCATGAGCTGCTTGGAGAATGCCTTGTCGCCCTCGAGGCGGGCGGCGGCGGCGACGGGGCCGAAGACATACCGCCCCGGCTTCGCCAGGCGATCCGCCAAGCCGCCGCACAACGGATCCTCCGGGCCGATCACGACGAGTTCGATGTGGTTCTGCCGGCAGAAGTAGTCGATGGCGTCGGCGTTCTTGGTGTTGACCGGCTCGTAGGCGAGGTCGACATTCTGGCCGAGGCCGCCGGTGCCCGCATTGCCGGGCGCGAAAAAAAGCTTGCCGCAGCGTTTCGATTGCTTCAGCTTCCAGCCCAGCGCGTGCTCGCGTCCGCCGGAGCCGAGGATGAGGATGTTCAGCGTTTTGCTCATGGGGGCGGCATGATAGGAGAACGGCGCGCGGAGGAAAAATGGAGCGAGCGAAATGAAGAGGATGCTCGGTGAACAATGCGGAGTGAAAAGTGCAAAGTAAAAAGTGAAAAGTAAAAAGTGAAAAAGGCAGAACGCGGTGATCGCAGATGATGCTGACGGCCCGTTCCGCACTTCGCACTTCTTAGGATCGTGACCGAAATAACTTCCCGACTTGGCCGTTTCCGATTCCCCTCCCTCTTTGGGAGGGGTTAGGGGAGGGTCGGACGCACTGCGTGACTGTGCATGAAATCAGGCTGTTTGCCCGACCCTCCCCCTGCCCCTCCCTAAAAGGGAGGGGAGTTCGATCCATGCAAATCGGGAGGTTATTTTGATTCCATTCCTTACTTTTCACTTTGCACTTTTCACTCGATGGAGCCCCCGTACTCAGAACCCGCCGCGCATCATCATCATCGGCCACGCGGCCAGCCCCATCAGTGCTTCGCTTCCGCCTTCCATGGAGCCGGTGATCGTCGCTTCGCCGCCGTTGGACTTGATCTGGATCGAGCCGATGAAATCCACGATCGTCTTGGGAATCAGCGGGCCCATCTGCTTCATCTTCGCCTTCTCCGGCTCGAACCTGGCGTTCAGGTCCTTCACGAGTTTGGCGATCGCGTCCGCGTCCTTGCCCTTGGCGGAAACTTTCAGATGGCTCTTGTTGCCTTCGCTGCTGCGCACCGCGGTGATGGTGTCGAAGTGCTTCATCAGGTCGATGCCCAGCTCGTTGTCGATCTGGCGGTAGGTGTCGGTCACCTTGACCGCGGCCCACGCGCCGGCCTTGGTGTCCACGGTCTTGAGCACGGCCACCATCTCGGCGTCGTCGGCCAGCGTGCCTTTGCCCGCCTTCAGCGCCGCCAGCATCTTGTCCACGGGCAGCGCCTGCGGATTGCCGCCGCCGATGAACACGAACAGGTCATCGCTGGGCAGCAGCACCGTCGCGTTGCCGCTCTGCTCGGAGATCATGCTGACGCCGTCCTTCTCACTGAACTTGGAGTCAGCGTCCATTTCCTTGAACGTGGCCTTGATGCGGTCACGGTTGTACTGGCCGCGAAAAATGATCACGACCCAACCGGCGTTGGGGCCCGGATCGCCGGAGACGCCGACGGTCACGCCGTCGATGCGGATATTGCCGACCTTCTTGAGTGCTTCGAGGATGGGCGGCTGCGTCTGGCCGACGGTTTCTTCGAGGTTCGCCTGATTGGCGCCCAGCGCGGGCACCTGAGCGATGGCCTTGGCCCAGTCGAGCGGCCCGGTGCCGGCGACGGTGAGCTGCGCGACGATGCGCGAGTCCTTCGGCAGCATCCACAGATCCTTGTCCCAAGTGGACGCCGGCGGAGCATTCGCCTTGTACGGTTTGCCCTCGATCAGCGCGATGGCCCGGCGGGCGTACTCGGCGACGAAGGCGTCCTTCGATTGCAGCAGGGCGTTGAGCGCGGGCAGCGCTTCCTTGGATTTCATCTCCCCCAGCGTGCGGATCGTCATCAGTTTCAAGACGAGCGGATCGATGTCGCCGCCGGATAGCTCATTGATGAGGCGTTCGCAACGGTCGGCGACTTCCGGGTCCTTGGCTTTCAGGTGGGCCTTGAGCTGCGGGATCACGCCCGGGCCTTTGCCGGCGATTTCCTTGGTGGCGGCTTCGCGCGTGTTGAAGTCGTCATCGCCCAGCTTCTTGATCAGCGCGGCGATGTCCTCAACCTTCGGGTTCTCCACGAGCCGGCCGATGAGCGCTTCGGCGCGCGGCTCGATGTTGCGGGCCTGCCAGAACGATGCCGTCTGGACATAGTCGAGCAGTTCATTGGGAGCGCCGCCGGCACCCACCAGCAGCAGGATCGGGAAGAACATGAACGCGAAGCCCATCGCCATGATTTGCCCTTTCGAGGAATGCCCGGAGACAACCAGTATATCGGCCACGGCGCCCGCAGTCGCCAGTATCGCCTCCGCTCGCGGCGGAGGGAGTGCCAAATGGTTCGGGGCTTGATTCGTTCTCCCTTCCAGGGAGAGGGTGGCCGAGTCCCCGGGGGACGAGGCCGGGTGAGGGTCGGGACGAACAGATGTTTGCGGCATCCGTCACGCGATGGTGGCGATTGCAAACTTGTGCGTCCCGACCCTCACCCCAGCCCTCTCCCTGAGAGGGAGAGGGGGCCGGAATGCAAGCCCCGGAAAAGTTGGCACACCCGCGGCGGATCACAATCCGCGCATCGGCGCCGCCACTCGCAATTGCTGCGACTCCGGCTCCATGCCGAAGCTGTACTGATCCACCTGGGATTGGCGAATGATCCCGGCGGGCACCGGCTCCGATTTCAACAGATAGCTGAACTTGCCCTTGTGAAATCCGCGCACAAAGGGCCCCGGTTCGGGAAATCCAACGGGCAGTTGCCAATCGGGCGGCGTCAGACTGCTCTGAAGAATCACGCCGGACTTGCGCAGGTCGCCGATGTCCTGGTCGCTGAGAATCCGCATCGGCAGCCAGGGCAGAAGATCGCGGCCATGCACTTCTCCCGTCTGGCCCAGGCCCGGATCCTGCCACGGCCCGATCGCCGTGCGGCGCAGTTCGCTCAGGTGCGCGCCGCATCCGAGCATTCGTCCAAGGTCCCGCGCCAGGGCGCGGATGTAGTATCCGCCGCGCACGGTGATGCGCAGCTTGCTCTGATGTGGAAGTTCGTGACTGAGCCAGGTTGCCTCGTGCAGGTAGACGCGACAGACGGGCATTTCCACCGTCTCGCCGCGATGGACTTTGACGTAGGCTCGCTCGCCATCGATGCGCTTGGCGCTGGTGGCTGGCGGAACCTGATCCTGCCAGCCGACGAATGTCGCCAGCGCTTCGTCGAGCCGCGCGGGCGAGAGGTTCGACGCGTCGCCCTCAGACACGATCTTCCCCAGCGGATCACCGTTGTCGGTTTCCACGCCGAAGCGCACGGTGGCTTCGTAGGTCTTGGGGATGTCGTGCAGGTAATCGAACAGCCGCGTCGCCGGCTCGACAAGGATGAGCAGCAGGCCGCTGGCGAATGGATCGAGCGTTCCGCCGTGGCAGATGCGCGGCAACCGGCGGCCGGGCGCGGAGGTGGCCGCGTCGAGAAAGCCCTTCACGACGGAAAAGCTGGTGGGGCCGGCGGGCTTGTGAATCAGGTAGATGCCAGAAGTCATGCGAACAGAGTACCCGGCCTTGCCTGCGTTCACCGCCAAGGCGATTCGCGAGACCATCGATGAAGGGGGTGTGCCCAATTTCCAGGGCTCGGATTCCGGCATCTCTCTCTTTCCGGGAGAGGGTGGGCGAGTCCGCGAGGCCGGGTGAGGGCCGGTGCGCGGTTGGCGTGGGTTCACAAGTGATCTTGATTCCGCCCCCAAAGCCGGGCACGTCGTATGAAGCAAGAACGCGAACTGACGCACAGGGTTCATCGGCCCTCACCCCAGCCCTCTCCCGGAGGGAGAGGGGGCCGGATGCAACTCCCGGAAATTGTGGTGGCGCCCGAGACGCACAACGCGTTCGGCGCAGTTCCTGTACCTTCGATCTCTCGCATATATTCTTAGTCCCGGTTCGCCCGGCCGAAGGTTTGGTTTTCCTTGCAGAAAGAATTCTCATGCCAACGATGACCGCTCCCGTCTCCGCCGTCTCCGCTTATGACGAACTCATTGGCCACATTCGCGAGGCGAATCTGCTGAGCAGTTCCGCTTCGCTGCTGGGTTGGGATCAGGAAACCATGATGCCGCCGGGCGGGCTGGAGCATCGCAGCCGGCAACTGGCGCAGCTTGCCCGCATGGCGCACCAGATGAAGACCGATGCCCGCGTCGGTCAGTGGCTGGCGGCATGCGAAGGCGATGCGAAGATCACGGCTGATCCCCTGAGCGTGGCTGCGGTGAACGTGCGCGAGATTCGCCGCGAGTACGACCGCAACACCAAGCTGCCCGCCTCGCTGGTGGAGGAACTGACCCGCGTCAGCAGCGTGGCCCGCGCGGAATGGGCCAAGGCCCGCAAGGAATCCAGCTTCGCCATGTTCAAACCGTGGCTGGAAAAGATCGTCGACCTGCTGCGGCAGAAGGCGAAGTGCTACGGCTGGCCGAAGGATGGCGAGGCGTGGGACGCGCTGGCGGACGGCTACGAGCCGGGATGCCGCGCCAGGGACGTGGCGACGCTGTTCGCGCCGCTGCGCCAGAAACTGGTCAAGCTCATCGCCGATCTGATGGCGTCAAAAAAGAAACCCGGCAACGCGTTCAACGAGATCAAGATCCCCATCGCCCAGCAGGAAAAATTCGTGCGCTTCGTCGCCGAACGCATCGGCTTCGATTTCACGCGCGGCCGGCTCGACATCTCCACGCACCCGTTCTGCTCCGGCACGCACTGCAACGACATCCGCATGACCACGCGCTTTCACGAGAACAACGTCAACGACGCGCTGGGCTCGACGATGCACGAATGCGGCCACGGCATCTACGAGCAGAACCTGCCCGCCGAACACATCGGTACGCCCATGGGCGACGCCGTGTCGCTGGGCATTCACGAGAGCCAGAGCCGGCTGTGGGAGAATCAGGTCGGGCGCAGCCTGCCGTTCTGGAAATGGCTGGCGCCGAAGATGCCCGAGTTCTTCGGCGACGCGGTGGCGGGCCTGACGCTGGAGCAGGTCTACAGCGCCGCCAATCTCGTCAGGCCCGACTTCATCCGCGTCGAGGCGGACGAAGCGACGTACAACCTGCACATCATGGTGCGCTTCGAAATCGAGCGCGGGCTGATCGGCGGGGCGATGAGCGTCGACGACGTGCCGGGAGTCTGGAATGCTCGGTACAAGGAATACCTGGGCATCGATGTGCCCGATGATCGTCGCGGCTGTCTGCAGGACATCCACTGGTCGCTGGCGAGCATGGGTTATTTCCCGACGTACACGCTGGGCAACCTTTACGCCGCGCAGTTCTTCGAGAAGGCGATGCAGGACATTCCCGATCTCTACGCCCAATACGAGCGCGGCGAGTTCGGCCAGCTCAAGGCGTGGCTCGTCAAGAACATCCACAGCCAGGGCATGCGCTATCACGCAGCCGATCTGTGCAAGGTCGTCACCGGCAAAGCGCCCAGCCCCGACGCGCTGATGCGACACCTGGAAGGCAAGCTGCGCCCGATCTATGGAGTGTGAGTGGTGCTTCGTTTAGCCGCGGGGCCTTGCCCCGCGCGGTGCGACGCATGGGGTTGAGGGCTTCGCGCCGGTGCGTCGTGTCGGGCAAGGCTCGACGGCTAAACGTCGATCGTGCGTCGCTTATCGGAACCTCGCCCGTCATATCAGCCGCGCCGCTGCAAGTTCGATGCGTTCTTCGCCGATCACAAGGAAGCCCTTGTGTGGAGATCATCGAACATGTCCGACAAAATCGTCTATCTCATGCGCGGCCTGCCCTCCTGCGGCAAGAGCCACACCGCCAAAATCCTCGCTGGCCAGACCGGCGTCATCTGCGAGACCGACGAATATTTTTACACGCAGGTCGGCGAGGATCCGACGCAGTTCGATTACCAGGACGATCTCCTGGAAACCGCGCGGCAGTGGAACTTCGAGCGATTCTGCAAAGCCGTCGAGGAAAGCCGCAACCCCATCGTCGTCGATCGCGGCAACAGCTTGTCGGTCGAGTCGCAGCAGTATGCGAAGTTTGCCGCCGATCGCGGCTATCGCGTGGAACTGGCTGAGCCGCAGTCGGCGTGGTGGCAGGAGATCAAGGTGCTGCTGAAGCACAAGAAGTACACGCTGCCGGTCCTGAAAGACTGGGCTCAGAAGCTGTCGGCCATGAATCGCCAGACGCATCGCGTGTCGGCGGACCAGATTTTCCGCTGGATGGAAAAATGGCGCTGGGACGTGACGATCGAAGACATTCTCAACTACCGCCCGGCGACGACGAACAATTCCCGCGCAGCGTGACGAAGCACGTCGCGTCACAGACGTCACCGCCCGCGCACTTGTCCTGTCGCGGGCATGGAATCCCTTGCGTACGCCTCGCGCGTTTCGTTTAGTTGAGGCATGAACACACTCCGTCTCGCCGCCGTCGTTCTGATTGCAACCCTCGGATCCCTCGCGGGCTGCCAGTCCACGTCTCCCAGCGGTTACGGCGCCAGCGCCGATGCGTCCTGCCCGGCGAACAACGGCAGCGCATGCCACACGATTCACATTCGTGAGAAGTAGGGCGGCCTTGCGACCATGATGTGAGAACGGGATGAGCCACCGCACGCGACCCCCTTCCGCGTTTAGCGGAAACGCCGCAGGCGTCTGGCCGGGGAGTGAGGGCCAACGTCGCGCGCGACCCCCTTCCGCGTTTAGCGGAAACGCCGCAGGCGTCTGGCTGGTCGAGTGAGGGCCAACGTCGCGCGGGCTTCACCGTGGATCGTACAGGCACCTGCGGTGCATCCGCTAAACGCGGAATGCCGCGTCGTGATCACGCCAGTTTCTTTTTCGCTACCGTGCCGTCCTTCGTATTCAGCACCTCGAAACCGGCTGCGGCGAGCTCCATGCGCAAGCGGTCGGCGGTGGCGAAGTCCTTGGACTTGCGGGCGTGATCGATGGCGCGGCATTTGGCGGAGGCGTCGTCGACGATCGCCGCGCCACGTTCCGGCAGCACGCCGAGCACCGTGTCGATCTTCCGCAGCACCGAGTTCGCCAGTGCGGAATCGGCGTGCGTTCCCCCCAGCCAGGTGAAGAGCGTGCCGATCGCTTTGGACATGTTCAGGTCATCACCCAACGCGCCGGCGAAATCTCTCAGCACGGATTGCGAGTCGATGGCGAGGTCCAGCGACGCGGAACCGGCAGGGGCATGCTTGGTGGCGAATTCGCGCAGTCGCTGCACGGCACTGGCGGAATCCTCGAGTCCCTTGCGTGTGAAGTCAGCGTTGCTTCGATAGTGCGCCTTCATCAACTCAAACCGCAGCACCGCCGGATCGACGGGTCGGCCCGTCACCTTTCCCTCCAGCACATCGCGCACGGTGAAAAAGTTCCCGTCGCGCTTGCTCATCTTCTTTCCTTCGACGAGCAGAAACCGTGTGTGCATCCAGAACCGGGCGAAGTGCGGCTGATCGGTGCAGCCGCAGGTCTGGGCGATCTCGCATTCATGGTGCGGGAAGATGTTGTCCTCGCCGCCGGTGTGGATGTCGATCACATCCCGCCCCAAGAGCGCGCGGGCCATCGCGCTGCACTCGATGTGCCAGCCGGGGTAGCCTTCGCCCCACGGGCTGGGCCATTTCATCAAGTGCTTCGAGTCCGGCTTCCACAGCAGAAAATCGGCGGGATGCTTCTTCGCCGCCATCGTCTTGACGCTGACCCGCCCGCCTTCGCCGGTCTTCAGTTGCACCAGCGTGTTGCCCGACAGCTTGCCGTAGTCGGGAAACGATTCCACGTCGTAGTACACCGCGCCGTCGCCACCGACGTACGCGTGGCCTTTGGCGATGAGTTTCTGAATCATCGCGATCATGTCGTTCACGTGATCCGTCGCGTGCGGCATGTGCGTCTTCTTCGCATCGCGGTCGTACTCGTAGGCGATCTTGATGCCGAGTTTCTTTGCGTCGTCGATGAAGGCGTCGGTGTAGAAGCGCGCGATCTGGTAGGGATCGTCGGGGTTCTCGATGACGCTGGCGTGGGCGGCGCCTTGTTTCTTGGCGGCCTTGATGCGCTGGGCCGCGGCCTCCATCTTGTCCATGCCGCCGCCGTCGGCGACGTCGTCCTCGGTCATGTGGCCCACGTCGGTGATGTTCATCACCTGATGCACCGTGTGACCGGTGAGTTCGAGGAACCGCCGCAGCACGTCGGCGAAGATGAATGCGCGGAAGTTGCCGATGTGGGCGTAGTCGTAAACCGTCGGCCCGCAGTTGTACATGTACACCTGCGGCCCGCCGGCGCCGCCGGGCCCTGTTTTCTCGATGGGTTCAAACGTTTCGAGCCTGTGCGTCAGCGTGTTGTGGAAGCGGATGTCCATGGGGTGCAGAAGTGTAGCAAAGGGCGGCGCGGCGGTTCCGCACGTTTAGGAGCCGTGCAGGATCAACATCGCATGTGGGACGACTTTCCACGTCGTCCGGCAGGGAGCGAAGCGATTCGAATCTGCGGAGTTAATCTTGCACGGCTCCTTAGCGCCGGGGCTTGCCCCGCTCCGGGCGGCCAGCCTTGTCCGTCGGAACGGGGCAAGCCCCGGCGCTAAACGTGGGAGAGATCGCCGCCGCGAACACCGCACCCAGGCCCGCGCGCCGAAGCAATTCATCCTCACGGCGGTGCATGCGGCGAAAGTCGCGGTCGGTCCTGTCGTCGTAGCCCATCAGGTGCAACAACCCGTGCAGGGCGTAGAGCAGCAGTTCGAGCTTGATGTCGTGTCGATGCGCCTTCGCCTGCCTTCGGGCTTCGTCGTAGCAGATGACAATATCGCCATCGATGGCTGCTCCCGGAGTCTCGCGCAGGTCGAACGTGAGCACATCGGTGGGGCCGGCGATCCGTTTGTACCGCAGATGGAGACGCGACATCTCGGTATCGCCGACGATGGCGATGCTGACATTGCCGCGCGCTTTGGCGAGCGCGGCGAGTTTGCGAAACCGCGAAAGGATCCAGCGCTGCAACCTGCCTGGCAAAGCGCGACGGCGAGAGGCGATCTCGACGGTCAGGCCACGCTCAGGGCCAGCGCGTCGATGGGAACGAGTTGATGCGGAACGTGCAAGCACTGACGTATGGTGCGGGAAACGGCGGCATCCGGCAACGGCACATCGACTGGCGAGAATTCCGTCGCAGTTGCCGTGCCTTTCAAAAATGATGCGCGGGAAGGCCGCACGGATAAGCTCCGAAGACGTCGCGTACCCGCGGCACCCGGACAATCCGACTATTCCAGCGCCTTGATCGACACATTGCGGAACACCACCGGATCGCTGTGGCCGGCGAAACCGAAGTAGCCCTTGGTGCGGTTCATGCCGGGGTGGGGTTTGCCGCCCATGAATTCCTTGACCTGCGCCAGGTCGGCGTTGAGGATCAGCGTGCCGTTGAGTTCGACCTTGATGGTCGAGCCTTTGACGGTGACTTCCTGATAATTCCATTCGCCGACGGGGTGGTGGTAGCCGCGCGCCGCGGCGACCATGCCGTACGCTGAGCCGTGCGCCTGCCGCGGGTCGATGCCTTTGTAGGCGTCGTCGAGGACCTGCAGTTCGCACATGCCGGTGTAGGCGGTGTCGCCGGTGCCGGGATAGCGGATGGCCAGGCCGTTGTTGCCGTTGGGCGGGAGCTTGAACTCCAGGCGTGCGATGAAGTCGGCGTATTCATCCTTGGTGTGCAGCACGCCGCCCTTGCCTTTCTTGCAGCCGATGGCGCCTTCGACGACTTCGTAATTGTCCACCGCGCCGGTCCAGCCGTCGAGGTCTTTTCCGTTCGTGAGAGCTTTGAATCCGTCGGCATCGGCTTTCTTCTCGGGTTTGTCCGGGCCGCCGTTGCGAAGGATTTTCGTTGCTTCCTCAGCGCCGATCTCGCGGATGTAGACATTGCGCCAGCGGATTTCTCCGCCGTGGGTCTGGAGCTGGATCGGGCCTTTGCGAGGCATCGGGCCTTTGCGGTTGTAGAAATTCTCCAGTCGGGCGTGATCGACGACGAGCTTGTCGTTGAGCCAGATGGTGACGCGTTCGCCGACCATGACGATGCGGAACTTGTTCCATTCGCCGAAAGGCTTGTCGGCGAGGACGAGCGGGTCCTTCCCCGCGGCGCCGGCGGAGTTGTTCCACAGGCCGCCGCTGCCCTTGTCGGCGCCGATGTTCCACTTGCCGCCTTCCTTGGTGGTGTCCCAGATTTGCACCTGCGGGACGCCGCGCAGATAAATGCCGCTGTCGGCCTTGGCGACGGTCTTGTAGTCCACCAGCAGTTCGAAGTCGCCGTAGAACTGGTCGGTCGTGGCGTACTTGCCGTTGCCGTCGTTGACCAGTTCGTCTCCGTCCGCCTTCCAGTGCTTCTTGATGTTCTCCAGGCTCGCTTCCTTGCGCTTGGCGAGATCTTCCGCGGAAAGGTTGACGTACTTGGCGGGATCCGTCGTGTCTTCGCCCCACCAGCCGGCGAGATCCTTGCCGTTGTACAGAGCGGTGAAGCCGTTGGGCGGGGCGACCTCGGCCTGGGCGACAGCGCCGATCAGCGTGGCGCCTGCGATCATCATTGTCAGCGAACGTGCGAGCATGGGGATCTCCTGAATGGTTGGAGTCGATTGCGATACGAATGAGTGACCCACTATACCAACGCGGTTACGCGCGATGGGGTTCGCCTCGCAGTCAAGTGAGATTCGGCTTCGGCACTGCGCATCAATAAGTTGAACGGGTCAACTCGTGGGCTGAGTCTCGCGCAGAGCCGCAAAGCTCGCCAAGCCGGCGGATTTCTTCGCGGGCTTGGCGCCTTTGCGCGAGACTCAATTGTTCAGGTTGTTCGTGCG
Organism: uncultured Phycisphaeraceae bacterium; assembly: GCA_964426135.1. Lineage (GTDB taxonomy): Bacteria > Planctomycetota > Phycisphaerae > Phycisphaerales > Phycisphaeraceae > CAYRPN01. The sequence goes on from CAYRPN010000002.1 coordinate 104,305, forward strand.
CGGCTCCTTGGTCCCGGTCTGAATGTCCAGGTGGCAGAGGCCAGGTCGTCGACATCCCAGCCAGTCCGGCATTTCAGGCGGATGCGCGTCGCTTGCGTCCGAAGGTCGCTGCGATCCACCTCCGCAACCCGGCGGCTATATGATTGCGGCATGTCCGACCTATGGGCAAGCCGCCGCGAGAGCAATCGTCGCACTGCCGAGCCGCTGGCGGTGCGGATGCGGCCGCGCACGCTCGACGAGTTCGCCGGGCAGCGTCACTTTCTGGGGCCGGGCAAACTGCTGCGGCGCATGCTGGAGGCGGATCGCATCACCAGTGTGATTTTCTACGGTCCGCCGGGCACGGGGAAGACCACGCTGTCGGAACTCATCGCTCGTCATACGAAGCGGCATTTCGAACAGGCGAACGCGGCCTCCATCGGGGTGAAGGAAGTACGCGCGGTGCTCGATGCCGCGCGGAGCCGGCTGGAGAGCGACGGCACGCGCACGATTTTCTTCCTCGATGAAATCCATCGGTTCACGCGGGCCCAGCAGGATGTGCTGCTGGGCGACGTGGAGAAGGGCGTGATCACGCTGATCGGCGCCACGACGGAGAATCCTTATTTCTCGGTGAACTCGCCGCTGGTGAGCCGGTCGCAGGTTTTTCAGTTCGAGGCGCTGGGTGAGGAGGACATCGCCGCGCTGGTTCGCCGCGCCATCGCCGACAAGGAGCGCGGCTACGGCGAGCTGAACATTCAGATCACCGACGAAGCTCTGCACCACTGGGCGATCATGTGCGACGGCGACGCGCGACGGGCACTGACGGCGCTGGAGATCGCGGTGCTGTCGAGCGGAGGAAAGGGGGTAGGGTGTAGGGTGTCGGGTGTAGGGTCCGAACCAGCGGAGTCGAGAACAGAATCCACCTCCCCGACCCTGAACCCTAAACCCTACACCCTAAACCCTCTGCTCATCGACCTCCCCGTCGCCGAGCAATCCATCCAGCAGAAGGCGATCGTCTACGACGGCACCGGCGATGAGCATTACGACGCGATCTCGGCCCTGATCAAATCCATGCGCGGCAGCGATCCGGATGCGGCGATTTACTGGTTGGCCCGCATGCTGGCGGCGGGGGAGGATCCGCTCTTCATCGCGCGGCGAATCGCCATTCTGGCAAGCGAGGACATCGGCAACGCCGACCCGCGCGCCATCGAACTGGCCGCGGCGGCGTATCAGCTCACCGAGCGCATCGGCATGCCCGAGTGCCAGCTCACGCTCGCGCAGGCGGTGATCTACATGGCCACCGCGCCCAAGAGCAACGCCAGCGCGTTGGCGATCTGGACCGCGATGAAGGATGCGAAAGAAGGGCGGACGGTTCCCGTGCCCCGGCACCTACGCGATGGCCACTACGCCGGCGCAAAGAAGCTAGGGAACACCGGCTATCAGTACGCGCACGACAGCGCGACGGGTTTCGTCGATCAGGAATACCTGGGCGTCGACAAGACCTATTACAAGCCGACGGATCGCGGTTACGAGCAACGGATCAAGCAGTTCCTGGAATGGATTCAGTCGCAGCGGAGGGAGCCGGTGAAGGAGGCGTAAGGAGCCGGGAGCAGCGGTGAGCAGCAGTGCAAGAACAAGTCCGCAGGATGGCGGTAGGGTGGGGCGAGTCCGCGCGGACGCTTCATGTTGCACCCCCCGATCACCGAGGTGCGTCCGCGCCGAGCCTTGACGCACCCTACGCCGATGCGGCTTTATTTCTGAACTCCTGAGTGATCGAGCCGCACAGGTAGCGCCTGAGAACTTGTTCCGGGTGGCCGGGGCTGGAGTCTGCGGAAGCCCCGGAAAGGGCGCGCGGTCATCGATTAGAACTGCGGAAAACGTGATTCGTTGGAACAAGGTGAACTGTTCCGGGGCATCCGCCCAGCCTCCCGCCCCGGCCACCCGAGAAGTTCTCAGGCTCGTAGCGAGCGGTTCGGTGCGATGGAGCGTGCGCCTTGAAATCCGTGGTTCGGCGCTCCGTGACCGAGTTCACAGCCGCTTCGCCATGAACCGTTGCGCGTCCTTGCCCTCGGTGCCCAGGGCGAAGCCGCTGCGTTCGTAGAGTTTTCGCGCCGGGTTGTTGTCGTTCACTTCCAGCGTCACCTTGCAGCAGCCGGCGCTTCGCGCGGCTGCTTCGACGGCCTGCAGCAATTTCGCGCCGACGCCGTTGCCGCGACAATCGCTGGTCACGGCCAGGTCGTGGACATTCAGGAGTGGGGCGGCGTTGAACGTGGAGAAGCCGAAGAAGCAGACCGCGACGCCGACGAAGCGGTCGCCCTTGCGGGCGAGGATGATGTGCGTGGTGGGATGGGCGGCGAGCCTTGCGATCAATCGATCACGGACGGCGTTGTCGAGCGGCCGGCCCTGTCCGGCGGCAGACTCCTGTGCATATTCATCGATGAGATTCAGCACGGCTGCGGCGTGGGCGGGGTCGGCGAGGTTGGCGGTGATGGTTTCGACAGGCATGGAGTGGGGCTCTGCTCGATTGAGGGAATTCGGTTCTCCGACTACGCTGAAACGGGAGTCTATCACTCTTTCATCCTGGCTCGAAGACGGTATCATGGAACCGTGTGAGTCAGGTTGAACTCTGGGCGGGCCATCGGGAATTCGCGCGCAGGCGCGAAGCCCACCGGGAAATCCTCCAACAGGCTGTCGGGCCAACACCCGTGGACGGGTGGAAAGAAGGGTTGCTGCAGTGAGCCAATCAAGGAAACGTCGGTCAAGGAAGAACGCCTCGTTTCAGTCGCCAGCCATCTTGCCGGGATCGCGAAAAGCATCCAAGGCGGCGGTGCGCGCAGGGCAGACGCGACAACCATCCGTGCTGGAGACGCTGGAGACGCGCTTGAACTTCAGCGGGACGGTACCCGCCGGTGGACCGGTGGCGTCGATCCTGGCGGACCTTTTCATCAGCGACGCGACCAACAACTCCATCGAGATTTACAACGGACTCGATGGCACGGTCGTCGGCGACGGCGTCGCCAGCGGCGCCGGTGGGCTGGCTGATCCGCGCGCCTTCGCATTCGGCCCGGACGGCAATCTCTACGTCGCCAGTGGCGGCACCAATTCCATTCTGCGATTCAACGGCGCGACGGGCGCGTTCATCGATGTCTTCGACACGCTGGGAAGTTCCCCTGCGACCGCCATCGAGTTCGGGCCGGATGGGTTTCTCTATGTCGCCCAGACCGATGGCAGCAATTCGCTGATCTCACGCTATGACGCATTTACCCCCGGCACCTTCGTCGATATTTTCGCCAGTGTCGGCTCAGCGCCCTTCGACATGGAGTTCGGCCCCGATGGCAATCTATATGTCACCGGCGAGGTCGGTAGCGACCAGGTGATCCGTCGCCTGGGGCCAGGCGGCGCCGAAAGGGGCGGCGTGGGACTGGGCAGCGTGCTGGCGACGATTCCAAATAGTGCCGCGGTGGGCATCGCCATTGACCCGGCGGGCAATCTGTACGTGGGCGATGACAGCAACGGCAGCATCAAACGGTTCACTTCGGAAGGCGTGTTCATCGATGAATTCGTCGCTGGCGGCACCGGTGGACTCTCGTTGCCGGAGGACATCGACTTCGGCGCTGACGGCCACCTCTACGCCATCAGCAGCAGCAACGGCGGCGAAGTGCTCGAGTTCAGCGAGGTCGATGGCTCCTTCATCGGCACGCTCGTCGCCAACGGCAGCGGCGGGTTGGGCGGGCCTTCGTTCCTGCTTTTTGCGCCGGGCTTCGATCAACCGGCGCAGGACGCTGAGTTCGTCGATATCGACATCGTCTGGCGAGACGACGTGGCGGTGAATGTGGGCACACTGGGCAACGACGAGGTGCGGATCATCGCGCCGAACGGTTCGATTGTCAGTGGCCAGTTCCAGTCGGTTGACAACGGCACGAACGGTACGCCGCGCGTGGCGACTTACCGCGTCGCCGCGCCGGGCGGGTTCTGGGGCGCGGAGGACAATGGCTTCTATCGTGTCGAGTCGCTGGGCGGCGGCGTCGATGACACCAGCGCCAACGGCAGCGACAATCGCGTGCTTGGACGACTGCTCGTCAACCTGGAACATCAAACGCCCACGTTCGACCAGCAAGGCAGCCAGGTGACGGTCGTTGGTACGGATGGCACCGACCTTTTCAGTTCATTCGGCAACTCCAGTTCGATCGCGGTGACGGTGGTGACGCCCCAGACGGGAAGCATCTTTACGAAGAACTTCGTTGGTGGCATCAGCGCTGATTTCATCACGGGCGCCGGCGCCGACGTCATCACCATTGATTTTGGGGTGGCGATCCACACTTATAAGGTCGATGCCGGCGTCAGTTCCACCAGCGACCTGGATCAGTTGACGGTCGTCACCGGCGCGACCGGCAACACGACAACAACCCTGTCGAACAACTCCATCTCAGGCGCCTTCGGCAGCGTCGAGACCATCGGTGTCGAACACTTCACGCTCAGCATTCAAGGCGGCCCCAATCACAACGTCTTTTCGCAGAGCAACTTCGTCGGCGGCACCAGCACGGTCACCGTCACCAGCACCAATGGCGCGGACAATTCGCTCTTCATCTTCGGCGACAACACCCCCGTCAGCCTGCTGGTCACCAGCAGCGAGATCAAGGTCGAGAGCCAAAGCACCGTCGAACTCGAGTTCAATCAGGTGCTCACCGACGGCGTCGGCGGTGTCAATGGCCTGAACTTCTCGCAAGGCATCGCCCAGAGCCCTGACGGCAGGCACGTTTACGTCACCTCCATCATCGATCAGTCCGTCGCCCTTTTCGACCGCGATACCAACACCGGCGATCTCACGTTCGTTGCCACCTTCGACAACAACTCGGGCGGCATCACCAACATGACCAGCCCGCTGACCATCGCGGTCAGCCCGGACGGCAAACACGTGTACGTCGGATCGCAAGGCACCAATGCGCTGATTGTTTTTGATCGCAACGAGGTGAACGGTTCGCTCTCCTTCGTCGCCACGCACGTGGACGGCACCGAAGGCATCAGCGGGATGGATGGCTTGCAGCACGTGTCCATCAGCCCCGACGGCAAGCACCTGTACGTCAGCGGCGCCGCCAGCAACAGCGTCGCCGTCTTCCTGCGCGACGCGGTGAGCGGCAAGCTTTCCTTCGTGCAGGCGGTGACCGATGGCGTCAACGGCGCCGACGGCCTGCAGGATGTGGTGCGCACCATCGTCAGCAACGATGGAAGGAATCTCTACACCGCGGCCAACGGCGAAGGCGCGGTCGGCGTCTTCGCCCGCGATCCCGCCACGGGCAAACTCAGCTTCGTTCAGGTGCTGACCGATGGCGGCACGGGCGGCAACTTCCTTGCCAACGTCAATGCCCTGGCGCTGGATCCAACGGGCAGCCATCTGATCGCAGGGGCATTCGTCGATAGCGCCATCACCGTATTCGCTCGCGACGCCGGCACGGGCCAACTCACCTTCGCGCAGGCGCTGAGCGAAGGCGTCGGCGGCGTCAACGGCATCACCGGCGTCAACGACGTCGTGGTTAGCCCCGATGGCACACGCGTCTATGTTGTCGGCCATCAGGCAGACTCGGTGGTGACGTTCTCTCGCGACACAGGCTCAGGCGTCTTGGCGCAAGTGGATCGCGCCGCCGACGGCGTCAACGGCTTCCAGGGGCTCGACGGCGTCCGCGCCGCCATCGTGTCGCCCGATGGAAAGCAGGTTTACACCATCAGCTTTACCGACGCATCGCTCGTGGGCATGCAGACACGGTTCGAACTGGCGGTGAATCACTCAACCCTTGCAGCTCTGCAGGTTGGCACCGGCTTCGGCGACGACTTGGCGATGGTCTTGACCGACGGGCTTACGACCAACGTCGCCCTTGATCTGGGCGCCGGCAACGATCAGGTACAGATCAACGACACCAACGGCGCTGATACCGTGCTGGTCGCCGGCCCGACGATCGACTTCAACGGACGAGTCATCGCGCCCGTCCAAGTGGAGATAGTAAACCTCGGCATGTTCGGCGACGGCGCGGACCAGGTCACCATCAACCTGCCTCAGACCGCCGCCTCGCAGGAAATCCAGGTCAACGGTAGTGCCAACGGCACCGACAGCCTGACGATCAACGGTCCCACCGCGGCTCAGAGTTACGACCTGACTTCCGGCGGGGTTTTTGTCGGCGAAGTCAATGCCCAGGAATTGCTCTTCATCGAGGCCGAGTTCGATTCCGTTTCCATGAACGCTCCGCAGTCCGTCGCCACCAGCCCCGACGGGCATCACGTTTACGTTGCCGGCGCCGACTCAGATACCATCGCCATTTTCGAGCGCGACACGGGCAGCGGCGAGTTGACATTCCTAAGCTTCATCCAGGACGAGAACGGCGGCGTGACCGGACTCGACGGCGTCAGCCACGTCGCGGTCAGCCCCGATGGCCAGCGCGTCTACACCGCCTCGCGATTTGAGAGCAAGATCAGCGTCTTCGACCGCGATTCGGGCAGCGGAGCACTCACGCAAGTGCAGATCGTGCAGGACGGTGTCGGCGGCGTCGATGGCCTGCAGGGCGTCAACCAGATCGAAGTCAGCCCCGATGGCGAGTTCCTCGTCGCCACTGGACGCAGCGAAAACAAAATCGCCCTGTTCACAGTCGAAGCCAACGGCCAACTGACGTTCCGCCAGGGGGTGCCGATCATCGGGCCGCGCGGCGCGGATTACTCCGGCGACGGGCGATTCCTGTATGTGACCTCGGTGGAGAACGACTCCATCGTGGTGTTCGAGCAACTGGCCGGCGGCACCCTGACGCAGGTGCAGTCCATTCCCAACAGCGGCTCGGTCAACAACAGCCTCGACGATCCCTTCGACGTGGTCGTCAGCCCCGACGGCAACAATGTCTACGTCGCCAGCGATCAGAGCGACTCGGTCACGGTCTTCAACCGCAACCAGTCAGATGGGACGCTCACGTTCGTCGAGGCCCATATCGAGGGCGTCGGCGCAACCACGGGCATCAATTCCGCGTCCGCGCTGGAGATCAGTCCCGACGGCCGCAAGGTGTTTGTCGCCGGTACATTCAGTTCCGCCGTCGTGACGTTTGATCGCAGCCCCAGCGGCACCCTGACTTTCGGCGAGGCGAAGATCGATGAAGTCAACGGCGTGGACGGCCTTGGCGGCAGCCGGTTCCTCGCGATGAGTTCGGATGGCAGACAACTGTACGCCGTCGGTGAGTTCGAGGACGCGGTCGCGGTCTTCTCGCTTGGGGATCAGGTGCCCATCCTCCACGCCGGCATGGAGAATCTGCTGGTACAGGCAGGCGATGGGGACGACGACATTTTCCTTGATAACTCGACCGAAGGCGGCAACGTTTCGGTGACGGTTCTGGGCGGAGAAGGCAACGACGACATCCTCGTTGGCGGCGAAGGCGGCCCGCTTATCCTCAACGGCCAGGGCGGCAACGACAAACTCGGCAGCGGCTCAGCCGGCGATCTGCTCATCGGTGAAGCCGGCGACGATATCTTCCTCTCCAGCGCCGCCAACAACACCATGGACGGCGGCGCCGACGATGACACCTACGAGTTCCTCGACGGCTTCGGCGAACACACGATCATCGACTCCGGCGGCTTCGACACCTTCACCTTCAATGCCGGCATCCCCACCACCACGCCGCTGGTCGTGACGATCGACGCGGCCAGTCTGACCATCGTCAGCAACGGCAGCACCATCACTGCCGACAACGTGATTGAGAAAATCGTCGGCGGCACGGATGACGATCAGTTCTTCTTCGTGGATCAGGCGGTATTGGCCGGCGGCGCGGGCATCATCGACGGCGGGCCGGGCACGGGCGACTTCCTCGACTACACCGCGTACACCACAGCCGTGAGCGTCGATCTCATCGGCGGCATAGCCACGGGCCTCAGCAGCGTGGTCAATGTCGAAAACGTCGTCGGTGCCGGCGCGACCCCGCAGTTGCTGGGCCCCACGCCCTATCTGAGCTTCGCCGACAGCCCGTTCACCGGCACCCCGTTCCAGTACTTCCACCTGGAAGACTTCACCGACGGCCTGCTGAATACGCCCGGCGTGACGGCGAACACCGGCACGGTTTTCACGACCGCCAACTTCTTCACCGATTCGGTCGATGGCGACGACGGCGCGGTGGACGGCTCCGGCAGCCGGGAAGGCTCCTTCGGCGTCGTCGCCGGCGCGGTCACGCTGGTGTTCACCTTTGACGAAGGCGTGCTCGGTTCACTGCCTACGCACGCCGGCCTGGTGTGGACCGACGGCCTCTCCAATCCCACCCGCTTCCGCGCTTTCGATATCAGCAACAATCTGCTGGTCGATTCCGGCGACTTGAACCTGCCCAACTCCGGCATGGTGCAGGATGTCACCAGCGAGGACGTGTTCTTCGGCGTCACCTTCGCCGGAGGCATCAAGCGCATCGAGATCAGCGAAACCAACAGCATCGAAATCGATCACCTGCAGTACGGCCTGGAGCAGATCGTCGACACCTTCGTGGTGACGAACACGAACGACAGCGGCGCCGGCTCGCTGCGCGACGCGATCACCGCCGCCAACAGCGCGAGCAATCGGGCGCGGATCGCGTTCAACATTCCGGACACCGACGCGAACTTCATCGACGTGGACAGCGGGCTGTCAGGCGGCGACGCCGGCGCCGACGCCTTCCGCATTCCGCTGCTTTCACCGCTGCCGGCGCTGAACAATCCGCTGGGCATCATCATCGATGGCGAGACGCAGGACGCTTTCACGCCGACGTTCAACAGCGCGTTCGGCCCGTCGATCATCCTCGACGGCACCAGCGCCGGCGGCAACGAGGGCGGCCACGGACTGGTGCTCAGCGGAGCCAGCAACGAGATCATCGGCCTGACCATCGGCGGCTTCGACGCCAGCGGCATCGTCATCGGCACCAGCAGCGACAACAACCTGATCGTCGCCAGCCACATCGGCGTCAACGCCTCGGGCACCGCCGCTTTCGCCAACGACATCGGCATCACCGTCCAGGGTGGCAACAACCAGATCGGCCTCCCCGGCGGCGCGTTCTCCAATACCATCATCGGCGGCAACAATCTAGACGGCATCGCCATCTCCGGCGTTACTGCCACCGGCAACCGCGTTCAGAACGTCCAGATCGGCATCAACGACTTGGTCGGACCGATCGACTTGGGTAACGTGTCCGCAGGCATTCGCATCGATAACGCCCCCGGCAACACCATCGGCGGAGCAGGCGCGGACGAAGGCAACGTCATCTCCTTCAACGGCGGCTTTGGCGTTGCGATTCAAGGGACTTTCTCGACAGGCAACATCGTGAGGGGCAACCTGATCGGCACGACGCTCGACGGCTCGGCCGCCGCGCCGAACTTCGTCGGCGTCAGCCTGTTCCTGGGCGCCAACGGCAACCAGATCGGCGGCACTTTGCTTGGCGAAGGGAACGCCATCGCCTTCAACACCGCGCAGGGCGTCAGGCTCGCCGACGCCGGAACGGATAACAACGCCATCCGCGGCGTCAACAGCATCTTCCAGAACGGAGCCCTGGGCATCGACATTGATGGTGACGGCGTGACCAACAACGACGTCGGCGACACGGACAACGGCCCCAATCAGCAGACCAATTTTCCGGTTATTTCGGTCGTCAATCGCCTGACCGGCACCAGTGAAACGCATGTCGAAGGGACCATCAGCGGGCAGCCGAACACCCAATTCGCCATCGACTTCTACGCCGACACGTCTCCCGATCCGTCGGGGCACGGCGAGGGCGAACTGTTCCTGGGCACGGCGTTGGTCACGGCCGACGGGTCGGGCAATGCGTTTTTCAACCTCGATCTGCCTGTGCTCGCGCCGGCGGGTTCCCTCGTCTCCGCGACGGCCACGGACGATAGCGACAACACGAGCGAGTTCTCGCTCGCCGTGGCGGCGACAGGGGCCTCGACGTTCATCGTCACCAACACCAGCGACAGCGGCCCCGGCTCCCTGCGCCAGGCTATCATTGACGCCAACGCCGCCAGCGGCTCGGCACTGATCGAGTTCAACATCCCGGACACCGATCCGAACTTCATAGACGTGGACAGCGCCGTTTCCGGCGGCGACCCGGACGAGGACGCCTTCCGGATCAGCCTGTTGTCGGCATTGCCGGCGGTGATCAATCCTTTGGGCACCATCATCGATGGCGAGTCGCAGGAGTCGTTCAACGCGCCCAACTTCGACAGCAATCTTGGGCCGGCGATCATCATCGACGGCGCCAGCGTCGGGGTCGGCGATGGCTTGGCGCTAACCTCCAGCAACAACGAGGTGATCGGCCTGGCAATCACCAACTTCAGCGGCGGCAACGGCATCTTCGTGACCGGCAACGACAATCTCATCGTCGCCAGCCACCTGGGCGTCAACGCCGCCGGCAGCGCCGCCGCCGGCAACGACCGGGGCATCACGATTTCCGGCAGCAACAACCAGATCGGCATGGCAGGTGGCGGCTTCGCTCCAACCATCATCGGCGGCAACGACTTCGATGGCATGCGCTTCGTCAGCGGAGGGGCGGACAACAACCGCGTTCAGAACGTCCGCATCGGCATCAACGAAATTGGTGGAACCGCGATCGATCTGGGCAACGGCGCGGGTGCCGCAGGTATCCGCATCGACGGCGGCACGGGGAATCTCATCGGTGGCGGCGGCCCAGGCGAAGGAAACGTCATTGCCTTCAACAGCGAGGGCATCGTCATCAACGACGAGTCGGGAACCGTGGTGAAGGGCAACCTGATCGGCACGGACCTGAGCGGCAACAACCCCGCGGGCAACGCCAGCAACGGCATCAGCATCATTCAAGGCGCCAACCTCTCCCAGATCGGCGGCACCGCCGCCGGCGAAGGTAACCGCATCGCCTTCAACGGCGGCGCGGGCGTCGTTGTCCTCGATGTCAGCGGCGACGGCAATGCCATCCGCGGAAACGAGATTTTTGAGAACGGCGGTCTGGGCATCGATCTCAACGGCGACGGCGTCACCAGCAACGACGCCGGCGACGCCGACAACGGTCCCAATCAACAGACCAATTTCCCGGTCATCACGCTCGTGGAATCCGGAGCCACCACGCGTGTGGAGGGATCACTTAGTTCGCTTGCCCTGACCACATTCTTCATCGACGTGTTCCTGAACGACTCCCCCGATCCATCGGGCAACGGTGAGGGACAGACGTTCATCGGCTCTTTCCCATTGACGACGAACGCCTCGGGAGCGGCGACATTTAATGAGACGCTGGCCGTCAGCAGCAGCCCCGGGCAGTTCATCACGCTCACGGCCACGGATACCGCTGGCAACACCAGTGAATTCTCGCAAGCGGTAGCTGCCGCGGGCGCGACGACGTTCATCGTCACCAACACCAACGACAGCGGCGCCGGCTCCCTGCGCCAGGCCATCCTTGACGCCAACGCCGCCAGCGGCGCGGCGACGATCGAGTTCAACATTCCCAACACCGATCCGAACTTCATCGACAGCGACGTCGCCATCGCCGGCGGCGATGCGGCGGCGGACGTCTATCGCATCACGCTGTCCTCGACTTTGCCCAGCCTGACCAATCCGGACGGCATCACAATCGGGGGCGAATCGCAGTCGGTTTTCGGCGGCGACACCAATGCACTGGGGCCGGAGATCGTCCTCAATGGCGCCGTTGCAGTGGCGGATGGCCTGGTGCTAAGCAGCGACGGCAATCAAGTGAGCGGCCTGGTCCTTGAGAACTTCACGGTCGATTTCCTTCGAATTGTCGGCGGTAACAATAACGCGATCTTCGGCAACTACATCGGCACGGACGCCAGCGGCACCCTTGGACGCGCAGGGGTCGGATTCGACGCTACAACCGGCGTGCGGATCTCTGGAAACAGCAACATCTTGGACGGCAACATCATCTCCGCGTTGAGAGTGGGAATCGCGATCGCGGGAACCAGTTCCGACAACCAGATCTTCGGCAACTTCATCGGCACCGATCGCACGGGCAACGCAGACCTGGGCAACCGTACCAACGGCGTCGTTGTCGGCGGCGGGACGAACAACACCATCGGCCAACCCGGCAACGGGAACGTCATTTCGGGCAATGACAACAACGGCATCAGCATCAACGGGGGCAGCACCACTGGCACCGTCGTTCAGGCGAACATCATCGGACTCAGTGCCGACCTGACCACTCCGCTTGGCAATAACGGAATTGGCATCGCCCTGTCCGACGCCAGTCTCACACGGATCGGCGGAAGCATTCCGTCGGAGGGCAACTTCATCGCCCACAATGGTGGAAACGGCGTGCAAGTCGGACTTGGCACCGGCAATACCATCCGCAACAACCAGATATTCAACAATACGCAACTGGGCATCGACCTGATCGATGTGAGCATCTTCGGCGTGAATCCCAACGACGTCGGCGACGCGGACACCGGCTCAAACAACCTGCAGAACTTCCCCGTCATCACGCTCGTGGAATCCGGAGCGGTGCGCATCGTCGGCACGCTCAACAGCACGCCGAACACCACGTTCGACATCGATTTCTATCTCAACCAGACCGCCGACGCTTCAGGATTTGGCGAAGGCGCGATCGTCATTGATTCGACGCAGGTCACGACCGACGGCACCGGTAACGCCTCGTTCGACGTGAGCTTCGCCGCGGGTGTCGTGCCGGGCGAGTTCATCACCGCCACGGCAACCAACACCACAACCGGCGACACCAGTGAGTTCTCGCAGGCGGTGGCGGCCGCGGCTGCCACGACGTTCATCGTCACCAACACCAACAACAGCGGCGCCGGCTCCCTGCGCCAGGCGATCACCGACGCCAACGCCGCCAGCGGCGCGGCGAGGATCGAGTTCAATATCCCCAACACCGATCCGAACTTCATCAACACCGACGGCGCGATTGCCGGCGGCGATGCCGGCCTTGATGCGTTCCGCATCACCGTCACCACGGCGCTCCCGAATCTGACCAATCCCGACGGCATCAGCATCATCGGCGGCACGCAGTTGGACTTTGGCGGCGACACGAACGCGCTTGGGCCGGAGATCATTCTTTCGGGCGGCGGCACCGTCAACGAAGGCATCGTTCTGGCATCCAGCGGAAACGAAGTGCGCGAGCTGGTTTTCGAGAACTTCACCAGCAACTACATCCGCATCTTCAACCAGGACAGCAACATCATCGCGGGCAACTACATCGGCACCGATGCGTCGGGAACGCTCGACCGCGGCGGCGCCAGTTCCACCGGCGTCAGCGTTTTCGGCAGCAACAACACCGTGGGCGGCGCAGGGGTGGCGGATCGCAACATCATCTCCGGCCTCAATCGCGGCGTTCAGATCGGCGGCACGGGCTCGGGCAACCAGATCCTGGGCAACTTCATCGGAACCGACCGCACTGGAAACTTCGACCTGGGCAACGCACTGGAAGGCGTTCTGGTCAACGGCGGCACGAATGCGATCATCGGCGCGCCCGGCGCTGGCAACGTCATCGCCGGCAACGGTGGCTTCGGCATCCTGCTACTGAACACCGGCACCAACGGGACGATGATCCAGAGCAATACCATCGGTGCCGATGTCACGGGTGCCAATGCCCTGGCCAACAACAGCGACGGCATCAACGTCGGCGACTGCGACAATACGATCATCGGTGGCAGCGACGCCACACTCGGCAACACCATCGCCTTCAACGGCGGCAACGGCGTCAACGTCAGTAACGGCAACGCCAGCGGCGTCACCATCCGCAGCAACCAGATTTTCAGCAACAGCGCGCGGGGCATCGACCTGGGTAGCAACGGCGTCACCATCAACGACGCCGGCGATGCCGACAGCGGCGCCAACGGGTTCCAGAACTTCCCCGTCATCTCGCTCGTCGAAGCCGGCGCGGTGCGCATCGTCGGCACGCTCAACAGCACGCCGAACAGCACTTTTGAAGTCGATTTCTACTCGAACACCAGCGCCGATCCTTCCGGATTCGGCGAAGGGCAGATCGTCATCGGCTCGCATCAAGTCACCACCGACGGCAGCGGCAACGCCTCGTTCGACGTGAACCTCGCGGCGGGAATCGCGGCGGGCAATTTCGTCACCGCCACGGCGACCAACGTCACCACCGGCAACACCAGCGAGTTCTCGCAGGCCGTCGTCGCGACGCTCCCGGGCCTGGTGTACCTGGGGCCCGCGCCGTACCTGCAGGCGAGCGACAGCCCGTTCAGCGGCCTGCCGTTCAGTTCATTCTTCCTGGAAAACTTTGAGGATGGCCTGCTCAATACGCCGGGCCTCAGCGCCAATATCGGCAGCGTGTTCAACTCGGGCGCGTTCCAGGATGGCGTCGATGGCGACGACGGTGCGGTCGATGGCACCAGCCTGACCGGGCGATCCTTCGGCGTTTCCTCCGGCGGCGTGACGATCGACTTCTCGTTCAACTCGGCAGCGCTGGGCGGATTCCCGACTCACGCGGGCCTGGTGTGGACTGACGGGCAGGGCTCGCCGGTTTCCTTTGAGGCGTTCGATGCTTCGGGCAATTCGCTGGGCGTCAGCGGGCCGTTCACGCTGACGATCTCCGGCGTGCAGGGCAATACGGCGGAGGATCGCTTCTTCGGCGTGGAGTTCGCCGGCGGCATTTCCAAGATCCGAATCCGCGACCTGGGCGGCGCGGGGCTGGAAGTGGACCACGTGCAGTACGGCATCGCGGGCGCGGCCAACACGTTCGTCGTGACCAACACGGATGACAGCGGCGCCGGCTCGCTGCGCGACGCGATCATCGCGGCGAACGCGGCGTCGGGATCATCGGAGATCACGTTCAGCATCCCCACCAGCGATCCGAACTTCATCGACACGGACAGCGCGATTGCCGGAGGCGACGCCGCTGCGGACGTGTGGGTCATCAACCTGCTCAGCGCCCTGCCCGCCATCACCGCCAACGACATTTTCATCAACGGCGTCACGCAGGAAGCTTTCGGCGGCGACACCAACGCCCTGGGCCCGGAGATTGTGATCGATGGTTTGTTAGCCGGCGCCGACACGGCGGGCCTGACCATTCTGTCGGACAACAACCGTATCGTCGGGCTCAATATCCAGCGGTTCGACGGCGACGCCATCATTATCCTCGACAGCGACAACAATGAACTGGGCGACAACTACATCGGCACGGACGCCACCGGCACGCTGGCCAGGCCGAATCGTGTCGGCGTGACGGTCCAGAGCTTCACCAGCGCCGTCAACAATCGGGTCGGCCTTTCCGGGCAGGGCAATCTGATCTCCGGCAACACGGGGTTCGGCGTCCGGCTTGCCGGCAGCGGCGCCGGCGGCAACTTCATCACGGGCAACTTCATCGGCACCGACCGCACCGGCGCCGCGGCGCTGGGCAACGCAGGCGCCGGTGTCGAGATCATCCTCGGCGCGCACGACAACTTCATCGGCAGCGGACAGTTCAACGACCGCAACGTGATCTCCGGCAACGCCGCCGCCGGCGTCCTGATCCTCGACCCCGGCACCACCGGCAACATCGTCGAGGGCAACTTCATCGGCGTGAACGCCGCGGGCGCGGCGGCGCTGGGCAACGGCGCCAGCGGCGTGGAGATCTTCGGAACCGACGGCAACATCATCGGCCAGGGCGGCGTCGGCCCCGGCAACGTCATCTCCGGCAACCTGGGCCACGGCATCCTGCTGGACAACGCCGACAACAACAGCATCGACGGCAACAACATCGGCACGCTCAACAACGGTGTCGCCGGCCCGGGCAACGCGCTTAGCGGCGTGTCGCTCAACAACGGTTCGGACAACAACAGAATCGGCGAGAACGTTCCTCAAGGCGGCAACGTCATCGCCGGCAACGGGCAGGACGGCATCGCCATCTTCGGATCCAACAACAACACGGTGAACCACAACCGCATCGGCCTGCTGGAAGGCGGTCTGGCGGACGGCAACGGCGGCGACGGCGTGCGAATCTTCGGTACATCACAGGGCAACGTCATCGGCGGGCCCGCCATCGATTTCGCCGACGCTGCCGGCGATTTCAGCAACGTCAGCAATCCCGTGTCCGGCGAGGCTGGCCTGCAGTGGCTCTTCGGATCCGCCGCCACGCTGGGCGGCGCGATCACCACCTTCACCTCGGCGTTCGTGACGGAAAGCGTCAACGGCTGGTCGCGCGCTGGCGGCAGCTTCACGAGCGGCCCCTTCGTCGGCCGCAACGCCACCGGCGTCACCCAGACGCCCGCCACGCTGTCGGTCGGCGCGGGCCAGTTCGTCATGGCTCCGGGCGCCACCGGCGATGCCGTGGCGCGGTTGACGGTGCCCGATGAGGACATCTACCAGATTCGCGGCGTATTCAAGAACGGAAACGCCACGGGCAATCCCACGGTGGATGTGCATATCCTCGTCAACGGCGTCAGCGTGTTCGACGGGTTCCTCAACCTCAGCGGCTTCGGCAGCGAGGTGCAGTCGCCCACGCTTCTCATCGACCTGGAATCCGGCGACACCGTGACGTTCGTGGTGGGCGACGGCAACAACGGCTCCACCTCCGACGCGGTCATCGTCGATGCCAAGGTCTCCCGCGCCAGCGGCAACCTGCTCAGCGGCAACCTGGGTTCGGGCGTCGCCATCAGCGGAGCCGGCACCAGCAACAACAAGGTGCAGGGCAACCTGATCGGCGTCGATGAAAGCGGCACGCTCAGCCGCGGCAATCAAGGCGCGGCCGGCGTCCTCATCGACACCGAAGCCACGAACAACCTGATCGGCGGCGATGACCTCGATGGCTTCGGGGTCGGCAACATCATCAGCGGCAACAGCGGCGCCGGCGTGCGCATGGCCAATTCCCAGACCAGCGGCAACCGCGTGGAAGGCAACATCATCGGCGCCACCATGTTCGGCAACACAGGCCTGCCCAACGATGGCGGCGGCGTCGTCATCACCAGCTTCGCCACGGGCAACTTCGTCGGCGGCGGCAGTCCCGGAGCCGGCAATCTCATCAGCGGCAACGCCCTCAGCGGCGTCGAGATCAGCATCAGCGCGGCGAACAACCGCGTGCAGGGCAACCGCATCGGCACCGATTTCCAGGGCCTGGCGGCGTTGGGCAATGATGAACGCGGCGTCTTCATCAACAACGCCGACGGTAACTTCGTCGGCACTGACGGCGACGGTTCCGGCGATGCGACCGAAGGCAACATCATCAGCGGCAACGGCTTCGAAGGCGTGGGCATCAGCGGTTCGTCGGCGACCGGCAACGTCATCGCCGGCAACTTCATCGGCACCAACAAGTCCGGCGCCGCCGCCATCGGCAACAGCGGCCGAGGCGTCGCCATCTTCGCCGGTGCGTCGAACAACCGCGTCGGCACCGACGGCAACGGCGTCTCCGACGTCAACGAGAGAAACATCATCTCGGGCAATGCCTTTGAGGGCGTGATCATCGATCAGACGGGCACGGACAACAACATCATCGCCGGCAACTTCATCGGCACCGATGTCACCGGCCTGATCGACCTGGGCAATCTTGGTTCCGGCGTCTTCATCGACCTGGCCGGCAACACCGTCATCGGCGGCGCGCTGGCTTCGCAGCGAAACGTGATCTCCGGCAACCAGGTCCACGGCATTCATGTCAGCGACGCCAACGCCACGATCATCCTCGGCAACCTGATCGGCACCAACTTGAGCGGCACCGCGGCTCTGGGCAACAGCATTAACGGCGTATTCGTCGATGGCGGCGCGACGCAGACCACCATCGGCGACGGCACCGTCGGCGGACGCAACATCATCAGCGGCAACACCGTGCGCGGCGTGCAGATCGACGGCAGCGGCACCGACATCAGCAGCATCCGCGGCAATTTCATCGGCACGAACATCACCGGCACGGCCGCCCTGGGCAATGGCGAGAACGGCGTGCTGCTCAGTAGCGGCGCGACCAATATCTTCGTCGGCGGCTCCAGCGCCGGCCAAGGCAACGTCATCAGCGGCAATGCCCTCGTCGGCGTGCAGATCGCCGGCGCCAGCGCCATCAGCATCGAAGGCAACATCATCGGCCTCAACGCCGCGGGTACGGCCGCGCTGGGCAACGGCGAGTCCGGCGTGCTGATCAACCAGGGCGCGTTCGACAACGCCGTGGGCAACGGCGCGGCGTCGGGGCGCAACATCATCAGCGGCAACGCACTGGTCGGCGTGCAGATCGCCGACGTGGGCACGACGAACAACGTCGTCGACGGCAACTTCATCGGCACGAATGCCGCGGGCACCGCCGACCTGGGCAATGGCCAGGTGGGCGTGCTCGTCAACTTCGGCGCCACCGGCAACCGCATCGGCGAACTCGACGGCAACGTCATCAGCGGCAACAACCTGATCGGCATTCAGATCAGCGACGGCGGCACCGGCGGCAACACCGTCAAGGCCAACATCATCGGACTCAACGCCTCCGGCGATGCCGACATCACCGACGCCCAGATCGGCATCGACATCGGCAACGGCGCGTCGAACAACACCATCGGCGGCCCCAACGCCGGCGACCGCAACGTCATCAGCGGACACGCGTTCCACGGCGTGCGCGTCATCGGCGCAACGTCAGGCGGCAACGTGATCGAAGGCAACTTCATCGGCACCGACATCAACGGCACCGCCGACCGGGGCAATCTCTTCGACGGCGTGCAGATTCAGAACGGCCCGAACAACGTCGTGCGCGGCAACCTCATCAGCGGCAACAACGGCGACGGCGTCGATCTGGGGCCGGGCACCGGCTCGGTGGTTCAGGGCAACCTGATCGGCACGGACATCACCGGCAACCTGGACCTGGGCAACGGCGAGGCGGGCGTCAGGCTCGTCGGCTCCATCGGCGCGGCCATCGGCGGTGCCAACGCGGTGGATCGCAACATCATCTCCGGCAACAACATCGCCGGTGTGATGATCCAGGACAATGCGACGAACAACAGCGTGCGCGGCAACTTCATCGGCACGAATCAGGCCGGCACGGGGGCGCTGGGCAACACGTTCGACGGCGTGCAGATCTTCAACGGCGCCAACGGCAACACCATCGGCGGCCTGAGCGTCGGCGAGGGCAACGTCATCAGCGGCAACGCGCAAGACGGCGTCGAGATCAACGGCGCGGGCGCCGACGGCAACATCGTTCAAGGCAACATCATCGGACTCAATGCCCTCGGCACGGTCGCCCTGGGCAACGGACAGGACGGCATCCGCCTTACCAACGTCGACACCAACAACATCTCGCGCAACACGATTTCCGCCAACGGACGCGACGGCGTGCTGATTGACGGCGGCTCCACCGGCAACGTTCTCAGCGGCAACTTCATCGGCACCGACACCAGTGCCGCCCTCGACCGCGGCAACGCACGCAACGGCGTGCGCATCGAGAACTCGCCGACCAACACCATCGGCGGCAACACGGCCGGCAACCCGGGCACCGGCAACGGCAACGTGATCAGCGGCAACGGCAACGCCGGCATCATTATCAAGGGCGCGACCGCCACGGGCATCTCGATTCTGGGCAACGTCATCGGCGCCAACGTCACCGGCACCGTCGCGATCCCCAACGCAGCCGACGGCATCTACATCGCCGGCGCCTCGGGCAACAGCATCGGCGGCCCTGGCAACGGCAATCTCATCAGCGGCAACATCGGCAACGGCATCAACATCGGCGGCGCCGCCTCCACGAACAACGTCGTGCAAGGCAACCTCATCGGCACCAACCTTGCCGGCAACGCCGCCCTGGGCAACAGCACCAACGGCATCTTCGTCGGCGATGACGGCGCACGCGCCACCGACCCGGTGTCCGGCTACGCGTCGGGCAACTTCATCGGCGGAGCCTCCGTCAGTTCGCGCAACATCCTCAGCGGCAACGGGACCTTCGGCTACACCACGAACAGCGCGGGACTCGCCGGCACCGGCAACAGCATTCACGGCAACTTCATCGGCACCGACGCATCAGGCACTACCGACGTTCCCAATGGGCTCGGTGGCGTGCTGCTGCAAGGACAGAACAACCGCCTGGGCGGCGCGAATCCCGGCGAAGGCAACCTCATCAGCGGCAACGACGGCCCCGGCGTCACGCTGGCCACCACCGCCGCCAACGGCAACCAGATTTTCGGCAACCTCATCGGCACCGCGTTGAACGGCGTCGATGCGCTGCCCAACATCGGCGAGGGCGTGCTCGCCCACGCCATCGGCACCGCCGCGATCAACAACGCGGTCGGCGGCGTCCTCGCCGGGCAGGGCAACACCATCGCCTTCAACCAGGGGCCCGGTGTCGGTGTCGCCGGCAACGCCACGCGCATCGCCATTCGCGGCAACAGCATCTTCAGCAACATGGGCCTGGGCATCGACCTGGAACTGAACGGCGTCACCAACAACGACCTCGATGACCCGGACGCCGGCTCCAACAACCGCCAGAATTTCCCTACGCTTGCGGCAGCGATCCAAGGCTCCACGATCGTGACCGGTTCGCTCAACGCCCGGCCCAGCACGGTGCACCAGCTTGATTTCTACTCGAACAATTCCAGCGAATCGGGCCTGCGACAGGGACGCGTGTTCATCGGCTCGGCCCAGGTGACGACCAATGCGGGCGGCGACGCGGACTTCATCGTGACGCTGCCGGTGACGACCGCGGCGGGTGATTTCATCACTGTCACCGCCACGGACGCCAACGGCAACACCAGCGAGTTCTCCGCCGATGTCGCCGTCTCCCAGGACACCACCGCGCCGACGGCGACGCTGACGACCGCCCCGGCGGTGACCATCGCGGGTGGCACGACGTACACGTTTACCGTGACCTACGCGGACGAAGCCGCGCTGCTCAACTCCACGATCGGCGCCAATGACGTCGAGGTGCACGGCCCCAACAGCTTCGGCGCCGTCGCCACGCTGGTGAGCAAGTCCACGACTGCGAATGCGGCTTCCATCGTCGCCACGTATCGCATCACCGCGCCGGGCGGCACCTTCAATTCCGCCGACAACGGCACGTACGACATCATCGCCTTCCCCGGCGCAGTAACCGATCTGGCGGGCAACGGCACCGTCGGCGGCACGCTGGGCCAGTTCACGGTCGCCATCGGCATCCCCACCGGCAACGCCAGCACGCCCAACGTGAGCGCCGGCGGCGAGACGACCTATCGCTTCACCGTGACCTACGCCGACCCGGACGGCATCGATCCGGCGACGTTCGATGGCGGCGACGTGATCGTCAACGGCCCACTGGGCTTCACGACCGGCGTGACCTTCATCGGCGCCGACCGCCTGACGCGCGGCACGCCGCGCACCGCCACCTATGAGTTCACCGCGCCGGGCGGATTCCTCGATGCCGCCGACAACGGCGGTTACCAGGTCGTGATCCAGCCCAACCAGGTGTCCGACGGCCGCGGCGCGTTCGTGCCTTCCAGCACGGCGGGCAACTTCACGATCAACATCGATTCCAGCAAGCCGCTGGTCTCGCAGATCAACATCGCCAGCATCCGCAACCAGATCGCGGCGCTGACGTTCTCGGTGACCTATGCCGACGATGTGTCGATCAATATCTCGACGCTGGATGATTTGGACATCCGCATCGCCGGCCCCGGCGGATTCAACCGCCGTGCGACCCTGATCGGCGTCAGCGGCAGCGGCGGCAGCGTGGTGGCCAGCTATGCGATCAGCCCGGCGTCCGGCCCGTTCACGCACCTGAACAACGGCTCCTACCAGGTGTTCCTGGAATCCAACCAGGTGGCGGACGATTCGGGCAACGTCGCGGTGGGCAAACTGCTGACGAACTTCCGCGTGAAGATTTCGTCGCGGACGCCGACATGATCGCGAATGGTGGTCGCTTCTCCAGCACCTGTCGCCGCTGGAATTTCGGGACAAGAGATTGTGCAAGGACCGATACGATTAGTAGCATGATGGGAAATCGGGCATGAAACACAAACACCTCATTGCGATGTCGGTCGCCGCGGGACTGGCCTCTTCCGCCGCGACTGTGTTCGGTCAGGTCCGATCGCTGCCGATGCAGCCGCTGTTTCTGGCGCAGCCTGCGCCGGGCGACGCCGGCCGCGAGGTGCTCAAGGTGAAGATCAAGGCGGTGCAGGGCGTCGTGCAGGTGCGCCCCGCGGAGGACAAGCCCTGGCAGAAAGCCGCGGCGGGCATGGAACTGGGCGAGGGCTGGGAAATCCGCACCGGCCTGCGCAGCATCTGCCAGTTCACGATCAAAGACACACACGTCATCACGCTCGATCGGCTCGGCACGGTCACCGTGCTCAACGCGGTCAAGCAGGACGGCATGGTGAAGACCGACGTTGGCATGAAGTACGGCCGCACGCAGTACCAGGTCGATGCCGTCGGCGAGCAGCACGAATCGCGCATCCACGCTCCGGCGGCAACGCTGGCGGTGCGCGGCTCCATCATCTCGATGTCTGATGACCCCGCCTTCGGCACCACCGCGATCGTTTCAGAAAGCCAGTCGGCGGTTTACACGCAGCGCGGCGTCGATCAGGTCAATGTCGTGCCGATCGAGATGGTGCGCGGCGTCATCGAACAGCGCAGCGAGGAACTCGGCAGCCAGCCCGGCGGCCCCGGCGAGGTCGCCCTGCGCGAATCGACGCCCGATCCGGGCGGCCACTTCGGACGATCCGGCCCGCTCGAGCAGCAGCTCGTCGGCCAGTTCCCCGGCAGCGACACGCTGGGCAATCCCAATGGCGCGATCAATCCCGGCGAGTTCCGCGACCAGTCGCTGATCGATCAGCAGAATGAATCCATCGGCAACGTGACGCAGCCGTTCCTCGGCTCGCTGCAAGTGCAGTTCGCATGGACGGGCAACGCGGACCTCGACGTGGCTCTGCGCGATCCCTTGGGCGGGCTGACCTCCACCTTCCCCGATTCGTTCGCCGGCTCCTCCACCGTCACCCGACCCAGCGGACCGGCGACTTATTTCGCAGGCCCCGACGACATCGGCGGCGTCGGTGGCGGCAGCGAGCAGATTTTCTCCAGTTCCGAGATCCTCAGCGGTTCGCACACCGCCATCGCCCGGTTCAGCGATTTCGCCGGCGCCACTGCCGCCAGCGTGACCATCACCGTGATCAAGGATTCGCAGGTGATTCACAGCGCCACGGGCACGGTCGACGCGATCAACACGATTTTCTCCACCACCTTCGCCGTGCCGCCGCCGCCACCACCGCCGCCGCCGCCGCCGCCGAGCGGTCCCTGACCATGAAACCGAGTGATTTTCTCGATGAACTCCGCGCCGCGCGAGCCACGGCCATTCTGCGCACGCCGCTTGCTGAAGCCGCCGCGCCGGCGATGGATGCGGCGATCGCGGGCGGTTTTCGCATCATCGAGTTCACGCTCAACACGCCTCATGCGCTGGATCTCATCCGCGAGTTCTCCGCCAGGCCCGGCATCATCGTCGGCGCCGGCACGGTGCTCACCGCGGCGGAAGCGCACGCCGCCGTCGACGCCGGCGCGAGGTATCTGGTCAGCCCCGTGGTGGAGGAGTCCGTCATCGCCGCGGCGGCCGAGTTGAAAGTCGCCGCGATGCCTGGATGCGCCACGCCCACCGAGATGCTTCGCGCCCACCGGCTCGGTGCGCCGCTGCAGAAACTCTTCCCGCAGTGCGAGACGGGCCCGGCCTGGGTGCGCCAGACCCTGGGGCCGTTGCCGTTTCTGCGCATTGTGCCGACCAGCGGCGTTCATCTGAACAATTGCGCGGCTTACCTGAAGGCGGGTTCGTTCGCGGTAGGCTTCGTCGCCAGCCTGTTCGACGGCAACGACCTGACGAACGGCGCATTCGACCGGGTCGCAGAACGCGCCCGCCGCATGCTGGAGGAAGTGCGCAAGGCATAGTCGTTCCCATCTCCTCGCGCGGCCGCCCAATCGGAACTTATGAGCGGCTGCCATCCTGTCGATTGAAAGTGGAACGCTCGCGCTGTTGTTTCGCGCGAACGTTCCGGTAACTGGCACGTACTAAGGTGGTTATCGGCAACCCATGCAGACCTTCGTCGCCGCCATCCTGAACTCGATCGAGGTGCCTCACCTGGTGATGCTCGGCATCATGCTGGCCGGTGCCGTCGCGCTCTGGCTGTCGCACCGGTTCCACTGGCCCCGGCACGTGGCGATCAATATCCTGCTCCCGATCGGGTTGAGCCTGCTGATCTTCACTTTCTACGTCAACACGCGGTTCAATTACCGCTTCCTCATCGATGACGCCGACATCGTGGAGCAGAACCCGGATGTGATCAACGCCGACGGATGGAAGACGCTGTGGACGCACGATTACTGGTCGGGCCGGTCCACCGATCGCAATCTGTACCGCCCCGTCACCATTCTCAGCTACTGGATCAACGCCCGCCTTCCGCTTGTGAGCACGGTGGTCGATGGCCGCGTCGAGGGCATGACGCCGCGCTACTTTCGCGGCGTGAACATCCTGCTGCTGACCGGATTCTGCTGGCTGCTTGCCCTGTGGCTGTCGCGCTACGTGCAGGAATCGGCGGCGTGGTTCGCCGCATTCCTGTTCGCGGCGCATGCCGTGCATGCGGAGTTCGCCAATTACATCGTCTGCCGCGCGGACATCCTCGCGATGGTCGGCATCGTCGGCTTTCTCCTGCTGCAGCGGCTTTCGATCGAGCGGGGAAACTGGGCCTGGTGGCGCGCGGGCCTGGCGCTGGTTGCAGCCGTGGTGGCGCTGGGCTCCAAGGAGACGGGGCTGATCCTGATTCCTGCCGCGATCGCGCAGGAATGGGTGGGGCGGCGGCAGGCGTCGACGGAGATTCTCGACGACATTCCCGCCACGCCCCGCTCGGTGCATCTCGGCACCGCCTTGCTGCTGCTGCTGCCCACCGCCGCGTATCTGGCGGCCCGCACGCACGTCGTCGGTCTGCAGGTGGATTACACCGGGCAGTTCATGGATGACATGCGCGACAATCCGCTGCGGACGGTGTCGACGCTTGAGCGCATCCCTGCCGCCATTTCGATCGCGTGGTTCTACTTCGCGCAGTACTTCAGTCCGTCCACCACTTACTATCACCTGCCCGCCGATCTGCCGGGCTGGTCCAGCCGGGAAACGATTCTGGGCGTCACGCTTCTGGCCGTGTGCTGCATGATCAGTTGGCGTCTGGTGAAGCGCAGGCGCTGGCTTGTCGTCGCCGGCGTGGTGGCGCTGGGGAATTACCTCCTGGTGGGCAACCTGCTGGCGCCGGTGGGTGTTTACGCGGCGAATCGCCTGCTCCTTCCGTTCTCCTTCGCGATGGCGATGGTCGTGGCCGCGGCGCTGCACCATTTCTGTGGAGCGTCGGCGCGGCGGCAGGCGGTCGTGCTGCTTCCCACGATCGTCTACGCCTTGGTGATGTCGCATGCGATCCAGGATGTGAACTTCCATTGGGCGACCGAGGCGCGCCTGATCGGGCGGGATCGCCAGCACATGCCGGAGAATCCCGTTGCCGCTTACAACTTCGGCACCGTGCGGGCGCGCGAGGCCAGGTATCACCATGCCTGCGTGCAGGCGACGCAGATCGGGTTGGAACTGACGGGCATCCTCGAACTGAACGCCTCGCCGTCCACCATCGAACGCGACGCAACGCCGCTGCTGCGCAGGCTTCGCGCCCTGCTCCTCGCCACTCAGACCGAGCACAGGCCCGGCGAAACGATGCAGCCGCTGTGGGATGCCCTGGCGACGCTGGATCGTTCGGCGGCCCCCGATTCGCAGTCGCTGATCACCAGCGGCGACCTGATTGCCACCACCAAGAAACTTCGCGAGCAGTTAGCCGAGCACCGTCGGCTGGAAGCGCAGTATCTCGACGAGGCACAGGCCCTGTTGAGCGCGGCCGCGAAGCGCCGACCGCAATCGGTCAGCGCCGCGATCGAACTGGCGAAAGTCCACGAATTCCGCGGCGCCGTCGACGAGGCCCGCAAGGAGTACCACCGTGCGATCACGCTGGCGTCGCAACGCCCGGGCGAGGTGTTCGATCCGCATGTGATTGAGGCCCGCATCCATTTCTCGTGGCTGGCCATGCGGATCGTCCGACACAATCCGTACCTGACCGAAATCCACGAGAATCTGTCGGCGGCGGAAGACGCGCTCAGTGACGCACTGGCCAAGGCTCAGTCGATGTCGCCGGCCTGGAGCAGCCGGCTCCATCATCTGAACCGCACCGCCAAGCGGTATCACGCGATGTTCACGGCCCAGGTGGGCAAAGTCGCCGCCGCCCAGCGCCGCTACGCCGAATTGCTGAGGCTCTACCCCGATTTTGAGGAGGCGCGTCGCGATCTGTCGCAGTTGATCGATGCGGAGAACCCGCCGGAGCCCGCCTTGCAGAATGCCGCGCCGATCCAGCAGTTCCAGCCCATCCACGCATCGCCCGTCCCGCGGAAGTAGCGAAACCATCCTGTGTTCGACGTCCCGGCAACACCGCTTCCGCTCAAGGCTGGCGCACCGGTTCCTTCGGCTGCGCCTGCGCATCGATGCGGCGGACATGTCCCACCAAGGCGGCCACGGCGGTCCGCAAGGAGCTTGAGGCACGGCCGGCCTTGAGACCAGGCAGGACAATTTCATTCAGTACTTGCGCGCCGACCGCCCGATCGGCCGCGTTGAATCCGTTGCCCCAGCGAATCAGCGCGCGGGCGTCCTTCGTCGAAATGAACAGCAGGATCCCGCGATCGCCCGGCGGCATGGAAAGCTCCATGCGGTTGTAAATCCACGCCGCGTACTCGTTCACCACTTCGCCGCCCCCGCTCTCGACCTGGCCCGTGCGCTGCTCCACCGTCACCACGGCGATCGCGTTTCGGCCCTGCGTCTCCTGATAGACCCGACGTGCCATGACGTGGATGCGATCTTCGTCGGCCACATCGATCAGCCCGGCGAGATCGACAACGTACGAACCCTCGTTGGGAGCCTTGAGCCACCGGCTCAGCCCGCGCGTGCCGTTGATCGACATGACCTGCCACAGGCTCGCGAAATCGTCCGTCCAGGGAAGCGTCGGAGCATCGTCTGGAGTCGAGCCCTCGCCGAAATACGTCATCGCCGGCGACTGCGCCAGGCTTCGATCCTTCGTCACCAGCACCCATTCGCTGCGGCGCGTCACCAGCCTCGCCGGTTCGCCCACGTCCGCCACCAGCACGGCATCGAACCCGCGATTCTTCGCCAGCCCGCGCACCACCGGCAGCAGGTTCGTGAACCGGTTGGAAATGTGAAACGCGATGATCCCTGCGTTGGGATCGCGCAGGTGCGACACGTACAGATCGAACGCCTGTTGCGTGATCAGGTGAATGGGAATGGAATCGCTGTTGAATGCGTCGACCGCCAGCACGTCGAACTTCTGGGACTCGTCGCGGTCCAGTTCGCGCTGCAGCAGGACGCGCGCGTCGCCGATGGCGACCTCCGCCTTGCCGGGACAGTCGGCGAGAAACGTGAAGTACTTCCGCGCGGCGCCCTCGACCTGCGGATCAATTTCATAGAAGCGGATGGAGTCGCGATCTTCGACGTGCGTCGCCAGCACGCCGGCGCCCAGCCCGATCACTCCGATGCGCAGCGGTTTGCGCTGCGGTTCGTTCTGCTCCGCGCCTCGGGCGAAGGCGACGGCCCGGCCGATGCCGCTGAACCGCCCGTAGTACGCCGTGGGCCATCGCCGCTGGGCATCTTTCAGCAGTTGCTGGCCGTGCATGATGTTGCCATGCACGATGGCGCGCGAGGGGCCGTGAATCTCGGTTTCCACTTCCTGAATCTGCACGACGCCGTAGAAATTGCGGGAAATATGCACGTAATCCACGTGCTTGGCGGCGATCTGCACCGCCAGGCTCAGCGCCAGCGCCAGGCAGACCGTGGCGCCGGCGTAGGCGATGGCGCGGCGCTTGCCTGCCGACAGATGCTGCAGCGACAGTTCGTACATGCTCGTCAGGCCCAGGGCGCACGCCGCCAGCAGGCCCAGGTGGTATTCCCAGAAATCCGGCAGCAGCAGCGGTGCAAGGACGGCAGTCAGCAGGCCGCCAAGCGCGCCGCCTGCGGCCATGACCAGATAGAACCGCGTCAGATAGGCCGGCGACGGTTTGCGGCGCGACAGTTCGCCGTGGCACACCATACAGCAGACGAACAGCGATGTGCAGAAGATGGCGATCTGCACCAGCACGGGCAGCGCCATGCGGGCATGCAGCGCCGCATTCACCGCCAGGGCGCAGATCGCCATCGCCACGGCATAGATGCCGCGGCGATACCAGTGCTCGCGGTCGAAGCAGATGATGAACGTGACCAGGTAAATCGCCAGCGGCATGATCCACAGCATCGGCACGACCGCCAGGTCCTGGCACATCTGGCTCGTCGTCGCCAGGAGCAGCACCGAGCCGACGCACGACAGGCCCAGCCACATGGCCATGTCGCGTCTGGTCGGCGCCGCGGCGCCGGCGGCGTCGACGTGCGGAGCATCTGCGGCGTTCGCCGCGGCCGCGGGCACGGCTTCGGATCGCTGTGCTCCCCGCCGCCACGCACAGGCCACGCAGAACAGGGCATAGAGTCCGAATCCCGTCGACCACACCACTCCCTGGGCGCTGAGACTGAGCTGAGTCTCCACGACGACGGGATAGGTCAACAGCGCCAGCAGCGACCCCAGATTCGAAAGGGCATAGAGCCGCCAGGGCGAACGGCCGGGAAACTGCGATGCGAACCAGGCGCCCAGCAGCGGGGCGGTCGAAGCGAGCATGAAATAGGGCAGGCCCACATGCAGCAGCAGCCGCCAGAGAATCACGGCCGCCGGCGACGCGAGCTCACCATCCTGTCGCCATGCCTGCGCGTCGGGCGACAGCGGCAGGAACAAACCGGCGATCAGCAGCAGCACGGCATGGGTGAGGAGCTGAGCCTTGGGCTTGAGTCGGCTGCTCAGCAGGTGCGCATAGGCGTAACCGCCCACGAGCAGCGCCTGAAAAAAAAGCATGCACGTGGTCCACACGCCGGCTCCGCCGCCGAACCACGGCAACACGTATCGCCCCATGATCGGCTGGACCTGGAACAGCAGAAAGGCGCCTAGAAAAATCGTGATGGCGTAAAGCGGCATGCGGCAGGGCTCCACAACGAGGTGCCGCAGTTTACCGTTCTCCCTCGTTGGCGTGACGCCTTGCGGCTCAGATGCGTCTGGCGAAACCGCAATGGCAAGCAACCCGCGATCGAACAATGCGGCGACCGTCAGATCGGTGTGCCGACAGACTCGGGCGTTCATCGTTCGTTGAGGAATGGGGCCGAAATAAGTTCCCCATTTAGCCGGCGGGCTTGCCCGCCGAGACGCCCACGGCGGGCAAGCCCGTCGGCTAAATGGGGGACCGCCGATTCGCGAAGTTATTTCGGCCTCGTTCGCTGACGCTCGAGGCTCCGATGTGTCGCCAAATCAAGCGGATCACTTCGGCTTGATCTTCTGGTACTCGGAGGCAAGCTGATCGTGCTTCTGCTTGACCGGAGCAACCTCCGCCAGCGCTTTGGTCGCGGCGTCGCGCGTGGCCGCGGCGTCGGCGGTCGCCTGCTTGGCGGCGGCTTCGAGAATCGGCAGCTTCTTCGGATACTCGGCGGCTGCGGCCTGGGCCTGCGCCAGCGCGGCGGCGGCGGCGGTGTGCGCGGCTTGAGCCTGCGCGATCACGGCGGGCTGAGCATCGACGGCTTTCTGCGCGGCGGCCATCGCGGCAACGGCCTGATCGTGCGCGGCCTTGGCGGCGGCGACGGCGGCGGCTTGTCCTTTGGCTTTCGCGTCGACCTGGGCTGCGCCTTTTCGCGCCGCGTCGAGCGACACCGCAGCCTGCTGCGCGGAGGCGGCGGCCTGCTGGGCGGCGGCGGTCAGTTCGGGCACGTCCTTCATCGTGTCGGCGACGGCCTTGGCCTTGGCTGCGGATTCGGCGGCGAGTTTGGTGCTGGCGTCGGCGCCGGTGACCGCTTCGTTGGCGGCTTTGAGCGCGGCTTCGAGTCCGGCGAGGACTTGAGTGGTTTGCTGAAGAGTCGCGGCCTTGGCGGCGGCGTCCGCCTGCTTCGCGGTCAGGTCGGCCTTCATGGCGGCTAAAGCCGCCGTGCCGGCGTCGAGCGCTGCTTTCGTGTTCGTGACGTCCGTGGTCTTTGCGGCGATCAGCGCGGGCGAATCCGCCAGCGCTTTCTTCGTGCCTTCAAAATCGGCGATCGCCTTGCCGGCGGCGGCTTGCGTCGCGTCCGCTCTGGCAACCAGGGCGTCGGCCGCTGTCTGCTTCTTTTCGAGATCCGCGAATACCGCCAGCACGCTCGTGTTCGCCTGGGCTGCGCGCCAGCGGGCGAGGTTCTGATCGATCGCCGCGATCTGACCGGCGGAACCATCCACGGCAGCCTTGGCGGCGGTCATGGCGGCCGTGGCGGCGGCGACCTGCGCCTGTGCAGGGGGCACGGCTTTGGCGGCGGCATCGGCGGCGGCGGCGGCTTTGCCGTGGCCGTCGGTCGTGGTGCGGACGTTCGCGTCGGCGGCGGTGACGGCGGCCTGCGCGTCGGCCTGGGCTTTCTGCGCCGCAACCAGCGCTGCCGCGGCCTGCTCGTGGGCGACTTTCGCGGCGAGCATGTTGGCTTCGGCGGTCTTGGTCCTGGCTTCGATTTCCGTCTGCGCCATCTTCGTCTTCACTGCGCCTTGGGCCGCCTGGTCGGCAAGCATTTTCGCTTTGGCTGCGGCCTCGCTTGCTTCCTTGGCGTCCTTCATCGCGTCGGCGGCGGCCTGGGCCTTGGTCGCGGCTTCAGCAGTCAGTTTGGCGGCGGCTTCGGCGGCGAGTGTGGAGTCCTGCGCAGCCTTCATCGCCGCCTGGGCACCGGCGAAAGCCTGCGTCGCCTGCTGCAGCGCGGCGGCTTTGGCGGCGGCGTCGGCTTGCTTGGGAGGCACGGCGGCCGTCATGGCGGCTAAAGCCGCCGATGCCTGGGCGTGCGTCGCTTTCGCGGCGTTCATGGCGTCGAGCGCGACCTTCAACGCGGCCGCGGTGTCGGCTGCGTTCTTCTGTGCGGCGGCGAACGCGGCGTTCATCGCGTTCGAGTTGTTCGTGGCGGCCGTCAGGGCCGCGGCCAGATTATTGTGGGCGGCCTTCAGTTCGTTGGAGCGATTCGTGTCAGCCGTGATGCGCTCGGTCAGCGTCGGCGGGTTGCTGGTCAGATTGCCGACGCGGGCGCCATCAGCCGCATTCCACACGCGCACTTCGCCGGCCCAGTCGGCGGCGACGACGCGGCCCATGTCATGCGTGATGGCGACATGCAGGGCGATATCGGCAAACGCCTCGAACGTGCGCTGTGCTCCGCCGTTGCCGTCCCAGAGCTTGGCGACTTTGTCGCGCCCGGCGGTGACGATGCGTCCGTCGTGGGCGAACTCGATGGACATGGCGGCAGCGCCGTGGCCCCAGTTGCGGACGCGGCCGCCGTTTTCCATTTCCCAGAGATTGACCTGGCCGTCCTCGCCGCAGGTGGCGACGATGTTGGAGTCGTCGCGCCAGGCGATGTCGGTGACGCAGGCGGTGTGGGCTTTCAGATCATGGAAGGGGCGGGCGGTCTGCGCTTCCCAGACGAAGGCGCCGCCGTTGCGGTCGCCGGTCGCCAGCAGCACGCTGTCGGGGCTGAAGGCGAGGGCGGTGACCCAATCGGTGTGCTTCTTGATGGTGTGCATCAGCTCACCGGTGGCGATGGCGTAAATCTTGATGAGCTTGTTGGTGCCGCCGACGGCGACCATGGTCTGATCGCTGGAGATGTCGGCCGCCATGACGGCGTCGAGCTCATCGCCGATTTCAGTGACGCGGCGTCCAGTGGTGACGTCGAAGATGACGCACTTGCCGCTCTTGCCGCCGATCCCGCCGCCGGCCAGGAGGAGGCGACCGGAGCGGCTGAATTTCAGGATGTAAACGCCGCCTTCGGGGAACGGCAGAATGCCTTCGATGGCGAGCGTGTCGGTGTTGTAGAGGACGACCTCCTTGTTCGCAGCCACAGCGGCCAGCGGCGCCCAGGGCGCGGTCGCCAGCGCGGTGACGGCGCCGTCACGAGCGCGGCGGACAGTGGGCTCGAGCAGCAGATCGCCGTTGGGCATCGGCGGCGCGCCGGCGGGGCGACCGGGGCCGGTGGCTTTCATGGCCAGATCGACCTTGGGTTTCTTGCTGGTGATGGCTTTGGCGCCGGCGTTTTCGAGAAGGCCGCCGTCGATCCATTTCTTGATGACCGCCAGTTCCGCATCGGGAATTTTGGGCGACTTGGGCGGCATCTTCGGCTCTTCGAGGTGGTTGATCACCTTCCAGAGCGTCGAGGCGCCGGCATCCGCGGAGACGAGCACTTCGCCGCTGCCGCCGCCGGCCATCATGCCGGTGAAGGTGGAGAGATCGAGGTCGCCCTTCTTCTTGTCCGCGTTGTGGCAACTGAAGCAGTGGTTGCGGAAGATGGGGACGACGTGGTCATCGTAGGTGGTCTTCGTCTGCGCCTGAACGGCGGACGCGGCGACGAACGAGGTAACTGCAGCGGTGATGATGGTGAACGGCTTGAAAATCCTGCGGTTCATGATGCGAGTCCTTGATCTGAACGTCCTGTTTTGTCACGCGGAATACCGAGGCGTGACGGGAAACCGGCGATTCCTTCGCCGGGGTTTGCTTCTCTTTACTCCTCGCCCTTCGGGCGAGCGCTAAACGGGGAACACCGATCTCTTCGTCTCTCCATCTCTCCATCTCTCCATCTCTTCGTCTCTTCGTCACTCCGTCACTCCGTCTCTTCTCATCAATGATTGAACACAAACTCCTTCGTGTTCATGAGCGCCCAGAACAAATCCTCCAGCGCCTGCTGCTTGTTCGGATCAGCGTCCAGGTCCTTCTTGATCAACTCCATCTCGCGCGGCGTCGGCTTGCGACTGAACGCGCGAATGTACAGGTCCTCCATGATCTGTTCGGGCGTCTGTTTGGCGTCGAGAGCCTTCTTCACCACCGCGCCTTGCGGCACGCGGCTGTTCACCGTGTCGCCCAGCAAGAGGTGCAGCGCCTGCGACAGGTTCGGCTCCATCACCACTTCGCACGAGCACACGCTCTCGCGCTTGGCGCGGCCGAAGGTCGTGAGGAAGTACGTGTTCACGTTGCCGTCGGCGATCTGCACGGCTCGCGCGCCCAGCGGCAGGCCCTGGAACTTGTTCTGGGTCTGCGTCACCTGCGAGATCACGTCCAGCAGCACCTCGGCGCGGATGCGGCGGATTTCGCCGTGTGAGAAGTTGGTCGTGTCGAGTTTGTTCGATTCATTGAGCTGTGTCGAGAGCTGATAAGTGCGCGACTTGCAGATATCGCCCACGAGCTTCTTGAAGTCATAGTTGTACTCGGTGAATTTCTTCGCCAGCTCGTCGAGCAGTTCCGGGTTCACCGCGGGGTTGCTGATGCGCACGTCATCGACGGGGTTGATGATGCCGCGGCCGAAGAAGTGGGCCCAGACGATGTTGGAGAGATTGCGGGCGAAGAACGGATTCTGCGGCGACGCCAGCCACTCGGCGAGCACCTGCCGGCGATCCTTGCCCGCGACATCGGGCACTTCCGCGCCGAGGAACTTCGGCTGCATGACGGCATTGCCCACGGGATGGCGCACATCGCCGCCGCCGGAGTTGAAGATAATGCGCTCGCGCGGGTCTTCCGCCTGCTTGCGGCCGATCTGGCTGAAGAACGAGGCGAAGCTGTAGTAGTCATCCATCGTCCAGCGATCGAACGGATGATTGTGGCACTGGGCGCACTGCAAGCGCATGCCCATGAACACCTGGGCCACGTTCTCGCTGATCTTGAGCGTCTCCTGCTCGATCTGGTAGTAGTTCGTCGCGGCGTTGGTGAACGTGCCGCCGCTGGCGCCGATGAGCTCCTGCACGATCTTGTTCATCGGCACGTTGTTGGAGAGCTTTTCGTTCAGCCAGTTGAAGTAAAGCAGCGTGGCCTTGTAGCTCATGCGCTGGTTGCCGTCGCTGCGAATCTGCAGGAGTTCGGAGAACTTCATCACCCACATCTCGACGAATTCCTTGCGGCCCAGCAGTTCATCGACAAGCTTGTTGCGCTTGTCCGCCGCCTTGTCGTTCATGAAGCGGTCGTATTCCTCGCGCGTCGGAAGCACGCCGACGACGTCGAGATAGACGCGGCGGAGGAAGACCTCGTCGCTGCACAATTCGCTGGGAACGATGCGGAGCTTCTTGTGCTTGTTGAAGACGAGGGTGTCGACGTAATTGTTCTCCGGCACGTTGGGCCACTGGTACTGCACGCCCTTGGGGATGACGATGACCTGCGAGCCGACGGTGAAGGTGGCGAACCGCGCCATGACGAAGGCCTCGCCGCGCTGGGCCGCGGTGACGTTGCCGTTGAGATCGATCTTGGCGCTGGTTTCGTTGTTGGAGAGGAAGAGGCAGAGGCTGGTGACATCGCGTTTGGAGCCGTCGGAGTAAGTGGCGCGGACGGTCATGCGCTGCGTGGCGCCTTCGCCTTCGAGCACGGCTTGCTTCGGAAGAATCTCCATCGACACGGGCTTGATCACGTCGGCGGGATCGTTGGGCGTGCCGGCCTCGAGCCAGCGGATGAGCGTGTTGTACTCCTCGCTGCCTTCCTTCATGCGTTCGCCGCCGGTGTGGGGCACCTTGCCCGCGCCCTTGGAAACCATGAGCGAATCGTGCGGCGAACCGAGGTTGGTGCGGCGGGTCGCCATCTCGCGGGTGATGCGGTGATGGTCGCCGTCGGGGTCATAGCCGAAGAGTGAAAGGCGGAATCCGTCCTTGCCGCGGGCGGCGCCGTGGCACGAGCCGGTGTTGCAACTGGTGCGCATGAAGACGGGCATGACGTCGTTCTTGAAGCTGACGGGGCGTTCCTTGGCGGCGTCCTTGACGCTGACGGGGACGGTGAGCGTCTGGCCGCCGAACTCGATTTTCAGTTCGGTGGCGCCGTCGGCGGCGGGCGTGACGATGGCGTTGGCGAACTTCACCAGCGCGGGGTTGGCGAAGGTGTACTTCGCCTGCGTGCTGACATCCTGCGTGGTGCCGTCGGCGAAGGTCGCCTGCACGACCAGGCTCTGGCGATCGCGGGCGTGCAGCAGCGTCACGTCGGCGGGGAAGACCTCGACCTTGGTGAGTTGCTTGGGCTGGGCGAGGGTTGGCGAAGCCAGGCACAGGGCGATCAGAATTGTGATGGAAAGAATCTTTGTCATTTGCGTCTCACTTATCAAGTCGCTCTAACAACTGCTTCAACGCATCGCGAAGGAGCGGCAATCTCGACTGCAGAACCATCCAGACAATATCGCGGCTGATTCGGTCGTAATCGTGCACCAAAATGTGGCGAAACACGATGATCCGCTCGTATTCAGGCACATTCGCCGCCACCAGCGGATGTTCCTTGTTCAACTTGAAGAGCGCTTCGCCGATGATCTGAAGCTCTCGTTCGACGCCGCTGCGAAACAGCCGATCTTCATCCAACTCCGACCGCTGACGACTGGCAACCGCCTGGATCAGAAACTCGCTGCATTCAAGCATGTCGTGCAGGTACTTCTGCGGATCATGCTGCGACATACACAGGCCTCCGACTCTCATTCACTCGGCGGATGAAGTAAGGATTTCGCATTGCCGATTCCTCAACCAGGTCCACATGGCGTCCCAGCAGTTTTTCGAGGGCGAACAGAAAGTCCATGTACTGGTCGAACAGGTCAAGCTTGGCGGGCGGCGCGCCGAACACCACGAGAAAATCAAAATCGCTGCGAGCCGGGTCCCACTGGTCCGTCGTGGCGGAACCGAACAACTCCAGCCGCGCGACGTTGTATTTTTCGCACAGTTGGCGGAGCCGCGGCAGGTTGGATTCGATCAGGGGGTTCATCGTTTCATCCACGGTCGTTTCAGTGGCCACATTCTTCAGGCAAACATCAGCCTTCGTCCTTTCGGTTTGGGAATGGGATCGCCGAAATCACGCGCCGTTGCGATCCACAGGTCGATTGCTTCCTGCGCGCTCTTCAGCGCGGCCTCGCGGGTCAGCCCGTGGGCCATGCAGCCTGGAAGCTCCGGCACATCGGCGACAAACGCCCGATCCTCATCGCTCCAGAAAATGATGACCTCATAGCGCGAAGTCAAAGGTTCTCCGCGAGACGATGACGCAGGATAACGTTTCGAACCTGTCGAACCTGATACGGCATGGCCTTGTTTCCGTCGCATTGGATATTGATCCGCTCTTCGAAACCTTGATGCCGAAAAATGTGATGACTTCCTCAGGTACGTTCGACGAATCCCAAACTCAACAACAGGTTTCGCAAGTCCTCAAATCGTATGTTCGCATCGGCATCGCCGCGCAGCACGCGTTCCAGAATTTTCTCGGGACTTGCCATAACTCGATCAGCTTCACTTCTTCTCTCCCGCCGCCTTGGCGCGTTCTTCCGCTTCAAGGCGAAGCTTCTCCAACCGCGACAGCACCTTCGGCGGCGGAGCCGCGGCGGGCGCGGGGGCCGGCGCGGGCGTCGGCTGCGCGGCGACCACCGGGGCCGGCGGCGGCGGCGGGGCGTTGGGCTTGGGCGGCGGCGGCGGGTCGATGCGAAGGACGCTGCCGCCGGCGACGTTGTGGGCGATCGGTTCGCCGTTCTGCGTGATCACGATCTGTGCGAACATCGTCTTGTGCTGCCCCACCGGCGCGTCCGGCGCGAGCTGGATCGGGAACACCACCGCTTTGTCATCCTTGGTGATTTCCTTGGTCACCGCGACCGGTGTCGCCTTGGGCGGCATGCCGTAAATTGTCACCGTCGCCTTGCC
Source organism: uncultured Phycisphaeraceae bacterium (assembly GCA_964426135.1). Classification (GTDB taxonomy): domain Bacteria; phylum Planctomycetota; class Phycisphaerae; order Phycisphaerales; family Phycisphaeraceae; genus CAYRPN01. The sequence goes on from CAYRPN010000002.1 coordinate 140,923, forward strand.
TTCAAAAGGCTGAGTCACCGCGAGTTCACCGACGAAGTCCACGCTCTTGCCCTGCTCGCCGGCGGTCATCTTCGTGGTCATCGTGATGTACGGCGCAGCGACGGTGAGCGGGAAAAGCTGCGAACTCGTCCAAACCGGGCCCTTGCCCTCGTCGGCCGTGGCGAGGATGGCGAGCTTCCACGTCTTGATCGGAGCGCCACCCGCATTGACGGAGTAGTAAGCTTCGTTCTGGCCGGCGGGGATCGTGACTTCGTTGGCCGAGCCGATGCCCGGCGGGTTCCAGAGCATGCGAAGCGAGATCGGCCCGGTGAAGCCCGCCTTGCGCTCGGCCACCACCTTGAGATTCATCTGCCCGTTCTGCACGAGCGGCACCTTCGGCTCCACCACCGTGATCTTGCAGGGCGCTTCCTCGCACACCGCCGCCGCCGCGCGGCCCAGGTGCGATGCGTAGTAGATCGTGTTGTTCGGCGGGCCATACACCAGTTCGATGCGCTGGCTGAACTCGCCGGCGATTCCGGTCTTCGGATCGGTGTGGGCACCGAGCACACGCATCACCTTGCCGGCCACGGGGGCGTCCGCCGCCGCTTCAAAGACGCAGATCGCTTCAGTCACGCTCGGATCGACCGTGTCCACGTGCAGCGTCACGCCCTGCGGCAGTTCCGGCGAGGTCACTTGAACGGGGCCGCCGAAGTTGTTCCGGCCCACGCGCAGGATCGTCGCATAGCGGTTGCCGCGCGGGATCGGAATGGAGTTGCGGTTCTGGCTGTTGCGGTCGTACTCGGGAATGCTCAGCGTCAGCGAAGCCCCGACCGGCGTGAACTCCACGCGATAGACGTAATCCGCGCCGCCTTTTTTCAGGTGATCGTGCACCGCCACGAGATACTCGCCATCGGCCGGCACGCCCCAGCGGAAGTAGCTGTCGGGACCGCCCGAGTCATCGTTGCTGGCGAGCGCGCCGCCCTGAGCGTTGTAGACGATCAGTACGGGATCGAGCGGCGAGCGGATGCTCTTGGCGTGGCAGCGCACGTCAAACTGCTGGCCGGCTTTCGCCTTGAAGCGGAAGAAATCGATATCGCCGACCTTCTCGATGATGCCGTTGAAGGCGAGTGGAATCTCGCTGTCCGTCTTCGTCGCCGTGGCCACGTCGTTGTTCGGTTCCACTTCAAGCAGATTGGCGAACGGGCTGACGCGCAGCTTGTTCGCCGAGGGGACGGAGAGGTTGTTCTGCGTCAGGTAGTAATGCAGTTCATCGCCGGCGGGGACGGCATCGGGCAGCTTGATTTTCTGCATGATGATGCCGGTGGGATCGCCGAGGAACTTGAACTCGATCTCTTCACCGACCTTGCCGCCGGCGGGATAGACCATCGTCGGACGCGGGGCATTGCCGACATGCAGGCGGTACAGGCTGCCGCCGTTGCCGGCATAGCTGCTCTCGCGCACCTGGATGACGTACTTGCCGTCCTCCGGCGCGATGATCGACGCAACCGGGTCCTGCAGCGCGAAAGCACCATCGTCGCACGCATCCATCTCGAACCGCTTCATGTCCATGATCGCCACATAGGTGTCGGTCAGCGCCGAACCCAAGCGGATGGCCTCGACTTCGGCGGTGATGCGTTCGCCCTTTTTCGCATCGACCACGTAGTAATCCACGTCCTCGTTGTTGGCGACGCCATGAACGCTCGCGTTCATGGTGATGACCTGCGGCGCGGCGAACTCGTTGTTCGGCTCCTTCTCATCGATCACCGGATACTGCCCCACAGAAAACGTGCGTGCCTCGCTGATCCCGCCCAGCGTGCGCACGCGCACCGTGTACTGGCCCAGGCGTGCGTCGGGGGCGATCTTGAAGGTCACGTTGATCGCGTTGGCGTTGTTGGCGACCGGTTCGATCTTCACCACGCTGATGCCCGGTTCGTAGAAAAGAATCTCCTGGGCGTCGGCGAGGCGGGCGCCGCTGAAGCTCACCACCACATCCTGCCCGCGCTGCCAGCCGCGCGGCATGATGGAAGAAAGCGAAGGCGCGGCGGCGTGCGCGGCGGTAACGCTGCAAAGAAGCAGAAGTGCGCAAAAGCAGGAAGCTCGTCTCATGGTCAAATCCCTTGGAGGCTGCATCGCGTAGGGTGCGTCAAGTCCGCGCGGACGCACCGTGTTGTGTGGACTTCATCTCGATTTGGTTATCCAACTTGGTGCGTCCGCGCGGACTTGACGCACCCTACAACGCAGCCCGAAATCCCCGTTGCGGTCGCAAAAGGTCCTTCGGGCTGCGTGGGATCGAAAATTTGCAATTTCAAATTTTCAATTTTCAATTTTCAATCTGCAGTCCGTTCCCACTCACGCAATCAATTCCTTCACCACATGCCCGCCATCCACGATCTCGATCGGGCGCGGGCCGGGGGCGACCAGTTCCTTGTCGGCCACGATGCCCATCTGGTGGTAAATCGTCGTGGCGAAGTCCTCGACGCCCAAGGGCTTCTCGTCCGGCTCCGACGCGGTGGCGTCCGACGAACCATGGATGTAGCCCTTCTTGATGCCGCCACCGGCGAGCACCACGCTGAACACCTTGGGCCAGTGGTCGCGGCCGTTGGTCGCATTGATCTTGGGCGTGCGGCCGAACTCGCTGCTGACCACGACCAGCGTGCTGTCCAGCAGCTTGCGCTGATCCAGGTCGGCAATCAGCGCGGCAAACGCCTGGTCGAATGCGGGCATCTGCCCGTTCATCGCGCCGGCGATGTTGTCGTGGTGGTCCCAGCCGCCGTAGGTCAGGGAGACGAAGCGGACGCCTGATTCCACCAGGCGACGCGCCAGCAGCATCCGCATGCCGGCGGAGTTCTTGCCGTACGCCACCTTGCTCTCCTCGGATTCCGCAGCCATGTTGAAGGCTTCGCGGGCTTCCTTGGAGCTGATCATCGCGTAGGCCCGCTGATAGAACGTGTCCATCGCATCGAGGGCATCGCTCTTTTCCAGCGTGCGGAAGTGCTGATCCACGGTGGCCAGCATGTTCTTGCGTTTCTCCCAGCGTTCGACGGTCATGCCGCCGGGCAGGACGAGGTCTTTGACTTGAAAGCCTGCATTGGCCGGGTCGGAGCCGAGGCTGAACGGGCCGAACGCGCTGCTGAGGTATCCGCTGCCGGCAAACTCATTGGGCTGGCTGGGGACGCAGACGTACGGAGGAAGGTTCTTGCGGGGGCCGAACTCGTGGGAGACGACCGATCCCATCGACGGGAAGGTGATCGCCGGGCTGGGGCGATAGCCGGTGAACATGTTGTGCGTGCCGCGCTCGTGGGCGGCTTCGCCGTGGGTCATGCTGCGGCAGACGGTGATCTTGTCCGCGATCTGGGCGGTCTTGACCAGGTTCTGGCTGAACTGAACGCCGTCGATCTTGGTGGGGATCGAACCCAGCGGCCCGCGATATTCGATCGGGGCGAACGGCTTGGGGTCGAACGATTCCTGGTGCGCCATGCCGCCGGGCAGGAAGATGTGGATCACGCTCTTGGCGGGACCTTCCTTGGACTCGTAGTGCTTGGTGTCCGCCTTGGCGGTCATGCGGAAGTAGTCACCCAGCGTGAGCCCGAGGCCGGCAACCAGGCCGACCTGCAGGAAATCGCGCCGCTGCATGCCGCGCGGATTGCGGAAGTGGGCGGGGTCATCGTTCCAGGTGCCGGTGGTCTTCTTGTTTGAACTCATGGGCGGGGTCGTCCTCATCCGTGAAAGTGGAGTGGTTGTGGAGAGATTGGCTCAAATCACTCGACAGTTACTGTTAATCGTCGGCAGGGATAGGCATCCATATCAAGGCAGCCAATCGCATTGTAGGCGTTTGGCAGGACATTAGAGTAGAGGACAGGGGGGAGGCTAGTCAATAGGGAGTTCGATCAGTCAATGCAAGTGCCTGTTTATGCTTGACTTGCGTCTCAATATCGTCGCAAAGCCATAGCCATGATCGCCTGGTTCCGCGGCCATCGACGAATCTCGTCGGCTCAGTTCCTCCCCCGCAGTTATCCGACCCGCCGTCTTCATCGACGCGATTCGGCTCAAGGCTCAAGGCTCACGGCGGCGTCGCGCCGGCGAACACGCCGTACTTCCACCAGCGGTCCAGCGGATAGTCCGCGTAGTAACCGGGGCCCCGGTCGAAATCATCGCCGCCGAAGAACCGCGCATGACCGTCGGCAAAGACCACGTTGACCCCGCCATTCACCCCCGCACCGAAGTGCAACCGACCAGGCTGCGGGATCGGCGTGAAATTGCCGGGGAACGAGCGGAACGTCCAGACCGAGTGCCCCTTCCACCCCCAGTCGTTGTAGGTGCTCGCCTTGCTCGGCGAAACGAGCTGGCTCGTTCGCTTCGGACGGAACTCCACGTTCGCGTCGTCCTTCACGCCGACGGAATAGATGTTCGCCATCATCGCCACGGGCGGGCCGGGGTAGCCCGGCTGCCATTCGACGGAATTCACGGGCTGGGCCGTGGCGCAGTCCCAGACCTCCGGCGACGAAAGATACAGCATGGTGCGCCAGAAGAAATTATTCACGAAGCCGGCCGCGTTGGGATCGTGGTAGTTCGGCGCGCTGCCGTTGGCGGCGGAGACCCAAGCCGTCACATCGTTGTGCGGCAGCAGATCCTGGTGCTCCGCCGCAAAGCCGGCCGAGGCGATCGCCAGTTGCTTCTGATTGCTCGCGCACGCGGTCTGTCGGGACGACTCGCGCGCCTGCCGCAGCGCCGGCAGCAGGATGGCGATGAGCAGTGAAAGAATCGAAATGACCACCAGCATCTCAATGAGAGTGAACGCGCCGCGGCGAGCGCGGGCAGACGAAGATGAGGCAACGCGGAAAGGGGCCACGGAAAAATTGTAACGTGGGCGAGCGGAAACTCACGGCCCGCCGCCGATGCGGCGAACGCATGAACGACTGCGTTCACTTGCGGGCCGGCTGCAAGGAACGTGGTGTATCGAGAAACCGTAATGCCGGCCCGTCAAGTGCAACGCTTTGTTCGGCGTGTTTTGGCCACGTCGTCCTTCGGCTCGTAGTGCCAGTCGCCGCCCCGCAACCAGATGCCCGCCTCGAACTCACGGAGAGCGCCCCGCAGTATCCAGGGGCCAGTGTGGCCCTCCTCCCGACAGACCGAACGGCAACCATTACGGCGAAGGTATTTCTGCACTTCCTTGTGAGCCGCTACCATCGCGGCGGGACGTTGGATCGTCCGATACAGTGAGTGATCTGTGAGAAACGCTTTGTCCACAATGTAATACGCACAGTCGCCGAAGGAACCACCCACTATCCAGCGTCGCCGCTCGTCGCTCCACGTCCGCGATACGATCCAGTCGAACGCCGGCCCACCGTATTTGAGCGACACAGAAAAGAAATGCTGGCCGTCATTGGCATGTGTCTCATCGAACTGCAAGGGGAACTCCTCCCACCGTGGAGACAGCACATGAAAACGGGAATAGCGTGAAGCACGCACGTCGTCATCGATTCGCGTCTGCACCTCCGCAACCGTCGTGTAGCGCGGAAACGGCGGCGGGCTGGCGGATCGGTCCGGGACGAACTCGGCAGAGAACCGCTCAATCATGAACGAGACGAAGTCGGTGCTGTCGTCCGGTGCCATGAAAAAGTGACTGTGGGCCATCCGCACCTCTCCGCCGCCGAACGAAAAAGGCTCAGTTGCCGGCCGCCCGCGGGAGGGGGCGTACCACCGACAACAACAGTTTACTCGCGGGCGTCGCCGGTCAACTGCAGCCGTTGGTTAGGTGACACGTTTTCGCGAAAAGGTTACCCACAGCATTAAACACAAAAGCGCAACACAGCCAATTGCAATAAGAATCCATGTGCGGTTGTAGTCTTCTGCCCACCCGTTAAGGAGCATGATAACGGTGTCTTTTGGAATACCGTCTTCATCTGCATAATCACTTGGTCGAATAACACCAAGATTCCCCCACAAAAAGCGGCTGAATGAAGATGCTAGTACGCCTACAAAGTAAGCAACGCAGCACCCCAGAGAAATGAGTTGCGCTTTTGTCATGTCGCCTAACGCTGCCGCTCAGTGGCGAGCCGCGTGCGGGGCAGGACGCACAAGGCTCGATGACAACTTTCAACGCACGCAAGCTCGTCCACTGCAGCGAATGGTTAGGCCGAGGACTGTACCCGCGTCAGCGCTTGAAGAATCAGGTCGTAAGCCGGACGCCAGCGCGGGTCCGACTTGAAATATACAAACGTTGAGTCGAATGTCCGAACCTCTTCAGCAGTGTATTCGGAAGCTTCGGGAGAATTCTCCAACGAAAGTGCAGTTCGTCGATATGCCAGCAGGCGCGCCTCCGTCAAGTGACGAAGTTGCTCCACTGTGAGCACACGAAGTCGCCGGGGCGGTTCCATAGTGGGCGATCTGGCCTAACGAACAGAGATCAGTTGTGTGCCGCGGGACCGTCCGGCGGCACCAGGCGTTCAGAATACTCGGCCACACCCTGAATCGAAAGAACAATCACCAACCATCAGACGCGAGCACAGCAACTGCATCGACTGGTTATGCTTCGCTTCCACGGCAGCAGAAAAAGGTCCATCCCGCCAGGGGCCGACGTGCACTGCCTTGTCCTGCGGCGACCGTCCGCCTCAGCAGCGGCTGCTAGGCGCGCGGGCGCCGCAGGATAAGGCCACTGTCAAGCAAGGCGGCCCCGACTCTAACACACCCAAAGCAATAAATCAACATCGACTGGCGAAGCATAACGCTGCCGCTCAGTGGCGAGCCGCGTGCGGGGCAGGACGCACAAGGCTCGATGACAACTTTCAACGCACGCGAGATCGTCCACTGCAGCGGGTGGTTCGGCATGCCTTTACTCGCGGTACGGCGACCGGAACGGCTCGGGGAACAGGCCAAACTGCCGCGCTAGGGTCACCGCGTCGGGGCACGCCATCGGCACACCGACGTACATGTAGTAGTCGTAGCCGACGTGGATGAACGCGCCCTCGCTCTCCAGCCGACACCAGAACTCCTCCCGCAACAACCGCCGCACGACCCAGCCGACCTCGGTCGGCCCGAGGGCGGAACCCTCCGTGAACGGCAGTGGGACCGTTGCGTGGTTCTCCAGCCCGGCGACCGCCAGCGACGGCACTCCGGCCTCCTGCAGGAAAGCGACAGCGGTGGCGGCGTAGGCGTCCTCGACCCGTTGGTACTCTGGTTCGGTAAGGACCACTCCGTCGAACCTCTGACCTATGTCACTGACCGAAGTCCACTCGTTCCGCGTGTAGGAACTGCCGGCGTTGCGGTAGGCGGGGTCATACTTGGTCACCCGGAACTCGAACACGCCGAAGTCCTCCGCTGCCGAACGCTGCCGCTCAGTGGCGAGCCGCGTGCGGGGCAGGACGCACAAGGCTCGAAGTAAACAATCAACGCACGCGCGCTCGTCCAATGCAGCGGTTGGTTAGGCCGCTTGGTCAGAGTCGCCACCACACTTCCTTGAGCCAGTCCAAGAATCTGTCGCCGAATATGAAGCCCAATATGCCACAGGTCACCGCCCCAATCAGAATCGTATCCCCTTCAAAGAATGGTGGCGTCGTGATCAACCAAATACAGACACCCAACCCGGCTGTCGCTCCGAGCAACGCTCCCCAACAAGCTCCCTTCAAACCATTGGAAAGGTCTTCGCTCATATGGCCTAACGCTGCCGCTCAGTGGCGAGCCGCGTGCGGGGCAGGACGCACAAGGCTCGATATAAACTTTCAACGCACGCGCTGCTCGTCCACTGCAGCGGTTGGTTAGCCCGTCAGTCGTTGAACTCGAACTCAGCACCAAAACCCCAGCCGCCGTTCTCTTTCTGAAAGACATTGGCGACGAACTTGCGCCATAGGTGGTCGTGCTTCACACTTTCGAGCGCGAACTGGCGTACGGCAGCCATCAGCGCGTCGGAGGGCAGCAAAGGCGAAGGATGATCGGGCGCGTCAATCTCGAAAGACAGCCTATTGGGGAAACTGTCTGCCGGAGCAGAAACCGTCAACTTCGCGGCCGTGCATGTCTCCGGCAACGACTCCATCAGGCAAATCCCAACCTGCTGAATGAGCGGCTGGTGCCAAGGGCGACCGTCGGGGAGAACGTTCTGAACCGGCGCGCTTGCGGCTGTGGGCGCGTCCGGTGCGTCAGAGGATTTCTTTCCGAATAGACGGTTCCAAAGACCCATATTGCCTCCACAGGGCTAACGAAACAGTTCACCTGCTGCGGCGGCCAGTGAGACGTTGAACCCTGAAAAGCCGTTATGCCGCCGCAGTCAGGTGCAACGCCTTGTTAGCCCCGGATCACATACGGATTCGACCAATCAACGATCGGTCGCGACGCGAACCAGGGCAGCAACTCATCTCGAATCCAGTCTTGCATATTCGCAGCACAGCGTTCGTGGCTTTCAGCGTCACGATGAAACCGGAACGAGTACCTCTTTCGGCCAGGTGTGTTTGGGCACTCGTAGGGCAACGATACGGGACCTTCCGCGACCCGTTTGCCGGATGCCGTTTCCCAGTGACACCAAAACCGAAAGATCGTGTCGAAGGTCGGAACACCGATTGACAACACGAGCCTGGCCCCGTCTTCAGCAACGTAATCAAACCGCCCACCGGTGCGGCCACCGGCAATCCGTTGGAAATCAGCAGAAGCAAGCCAAGGATTCATCATCGCCATGATGCGCTGTTTGGCTTGCGTCTTGTCTTTGCCAGTGAGAGGCATGTTTTGGGCTAACTTCTGTTTAGTCAATCTACAGATTGGATAACGCAGCCAACCTTACGCCCGCATTTTATCCGCAAATCACTATTGACACAAGGCTTTTCATGTATTAGGGTATTGATCGGGTACCCGGCAAACTCAATCGACGGAGGCATGCATGAAACTCATCGATCAAGTCCGCCACAACATGCGGCTGCGCCATCTCTCGCGCAAGACGGAGGACTGCTACGTTCAATGGATCGAGCGATTTCTCCGCTTTCATGCGCAGCCGGCGAAAACGGGAGCCCGTCCCCCTCACCCCAACCCTCTCCCCCGGCCAGCCGGGGGCGAGGGGGTCGGAAAACTCATCTGGCGGCATCCCAAGGACATGGACGAAGTGGAGGTGCGCGAGTTCCTCACCGACCTGGCGGTCAATGGCAAAGTGTCGGCTTCGACGCAGAACCAGGCGCTTGCCGCGCTCTTGATGTTGTTTGAAAAGGTGCTGGAGAAGCCGTTGGGGCGCATCGATGCGCTGCGGGCGAGTCGGCCCAGGCGCGTGCCGGTGGTGTTTTCGTGCGAGGAAGTGGCGCGGGTGTTGGCCGTGATGACCGGCATGCACCGGCTGATCGCGGAACTGATGTACGGCTCGGGCATGCGCGTGCTCGAATGCTGCTCCCTGCGGGTGAAGGACATCGACCTGGATCGCGGGCAGATCACGATTCGCGCGGGCAAGGGTGGCGATGACCGCTACACGCTACTGCCGGTGTCGCTGCGCGAGCGCTTGGCGCGGCAGATCGAAGTTCGCAAGGAACTGAGCGAGCGCGACCTTCGCCGCGGGTTCGGCGCGGCGGTCTTGCCAGAGGCGTTTGCCCGCAAGGACGCGTCGGCGGCGACGTCGATCGCCTGGCAGTTTCTGTTTCCCTCGGCATGCCTGTGCGCGGCGGAGGTGGCCGGAGGCCGGACGCGCTGGCACGTGCATGAGAATGTGGTCGGGCACGCCATCTGCCAGGCCGCCAAGGCCGCGGGGCTGACGAGGCGCGTCACCAGCCACACATTGCGCCACTCCTTCGCCACGCACCTGCTGGAGGCCGGGTACGACATCCGCACGGTGCAGCAGTTGCTGGGTCACAAGAGCGTGGAGACGACGATGATCTACACACACGTCATGCAAAGGGGCGTGCTGGGCGTGCGCAGCCCGCTGGACGCGGGGCGGGCGGGAGTGGTCGCGGGGGCGGCGGCGTGAATGGTCGTTCGCAAGCGGCGGGGACACCGGTAACCCCGGGCCGATATCGGTCAATGTAAGGTGTTGGTGATCCAGCCCCGCATTCGGCCGGGCTGGTTGTTCTTTGGCAAATCGGCGCACAAAGCCGGCACCGGGCGGTACGGCAGCGGCACGCCGGATGTGGCCGGAAAGTGTCCTACCTTTTTGGCAGGCAAAACATAAGCGATTGTGATGTCTTGAGTTAGCTTTGGTTTTGGCCCCCGGGGGGTACGTGGCCGGCCACATGGAGGACGGGGGGAACCGGCAGCCGTGAGCAGTGGATCCCGGTTAGCGGTCGGGCCGAGTCGGCGAGGCCCACCTGGATTCGTGCGAAGAATCAGGTGGGCCTCGCGGACTCGGCCCGACCGCTAATCGCAATCGAGGGGTCTACCAGATTTTCCGGGGACGTTGGATCGGCCCCCTCGCCCCCGGCTCTGCGGGGGAGAGGGTTGGGGTGAGGGGGTTTGCGATGTCGAGCGACAAATGGACGCCCAAGGTTCACCGTCCCCCTCACCCTAGCCCTCTCCCCCAGCAGACTGGGGGAGAGGGGACCAAGCCCCCGGAGAATTGGGCACACCCCAATCGACTCATTCCGGCCCGACAATGGCGTCGAGTCCGCGCGTGCGGTAGTCTGTCGCGTTCACCGCCACTGAAAGGACTCCCGTTTGCTACGCACTCCGTTCTACAGCATGCACGTCGAGCGCGGCGCCAAGCTCGTCGATTTCGCCGGGTGGGAAATGCCCATCATGTACAAGTCGATCATCGAGGAGCACAAGCAGGTGCGCGCCGCCGGCGGCATGTTCGATGTCTCGCACATGGGTCGGCTCAAACTCAGTGGCCGCGATGCGCAGAAGCTGATTGACAAGGTCGCCACCCGCCGCATCAGCGATCAGAAGGAAGAGACCTGCCGGTACAGCCTCGTCTGCAACGAGCAGGGCGGAGTGCTCGACGACATCATCATCTATCGCTACGACGATCATTGGATGCTGGTGGTGAATGCGTCCAACCGCGAGAAGATTCTCAAGCACCTGCAGGCTCACGCGGCTGATCTGAAAGTGAAGATCGACGACCTGACGCTGTCCACCAGCATGCTCGCGCTGCAGGGCCCCAAGGTGATGGAGAACATCGCCAAGTTCAGCGGCGAAGTGCCCGCGCTGAAGCGCTATTCGTTCTGCGTCAAGAGTTTTCTCTTCGTGAAGGTGACGATCAGCCGGACGGGCTACACGGGCGAGGATGGCGTGGAGGTGATTTTGCCGGCGAAGATGCCGCAGTCGCTCTTGAACATGGTGCTGCACAGCGGCGGCGTGGCGGCGGAACAGGTGATGCAGCCGGCGGGACTCGGCGCCCGCGATTCGCTGCGGCTGGAGGCGGGCATGCCGCTGTATGGCCACGAGCTGGATGAGAACACGGATCCGCTTTCAGCGGGCTTGAACTTCGCCGTGGCGCTCGACAAGGGTGAGAACTCTGCATTCCCCGGCGAATCCGGTTTCATCGGGCAGGCGGCTCTGAAGCGCATCGCCGCGGATGGGCCGAAAAGGAAACTCGTCGGCTTGAAACTCGAAGGCAAGCGCACCGCGCGGCAAGGCATGCCCGTGACAAAGGATGGCGGCGCGGCGGGGGTGGTCACCAGTGGCTGCCTTTCGCCGACGCTTGGCTATCCGATTGCGATGGCGTATGTCGATGCTGCGCAGAGCGCGGTGGGCAACGCGCTGCAAGTTGATCTTGGCGGCAAACCCACGGACGCGCAGGTGGTGCCGTTGCCGTTCTTCAAGCGGCCGAAGTGATTGGAACCTCTCCGCAACCTGCCCTGGCGAAGGAGAGTGGGCCGGGGTTCCCGTTCGGCGGCGTCAGGGAGGCAGTCTTGATTGAAGTGAAATGTCCGTCGTGTGGCCAGGGCTACCGCGTCAACGACGATCGCGCCGGCGGCAGTGCCAAATGCAAGAAATGCGGCGGCGTCATCATGGTGCCGCGGCCTGGTACATCGGTGCTGGACACTGACCTGGAGTTGCCGATCACGGGTGCCTCCAGATCGCAGGGCACGAGCAAACCGCCGCGACTGCCGACGTCGAACACGATTCCCGGACCAGCGACAGCGAAATCATCCAACCACGATCTGCCTGGAAACATCAGCGATGCCGGGGCCCACGATATCGCCGCACCGGCTCCGGCCAGCAGCGAGGAGTACAAGCCGCGCTATCGTCGGCGCGGTGTCGATCCGCTGCTGGAGGGTCGGCCCTACGACGGCGCTGCCGAGGTCGATGCGAGACGACGGAGCATCGTGGTGGTGGGCATCGTGCTGATTGCCGGATTCCTGATGCCCGCGTGTGAACCGACCGGCATGGGCGGCTTCGAGATCAGCTTTCCCAACATCGCCCAGCTTGGCAGTGAGTTTCTAGGTCTCACCGAGAAGCTCATGCTGCTCTTTCCGCTGATGGCGGGAATCGGCGCGCTCGCGCTGGCGGCAACCGTGCTGCCGCCCAGTCGCGGCATCGTTCTGCTGGTGATGGGCCTGGTTCCGGTCTTGGTGAGTTTCGCCGACAGTCGAGTCATGTCGATGTTCGACGACAGCATGATCGGGGATTCCATTTCACAAGCCGGTGTGATGGGTCTGCTGCTGGTAGCCGGTTCCACCGGGATCTATGTTGGATCGCGCGTACGCTGGTATCGGCCGAGCAAACTCTACAGCTACTACTTCGGACTGGCTGGAGCCGTGGCGCTTCTGCTGTTTCTTTGCCTGCCGGTCGGAGGCACGATGCTGATCGTGACGCCGTTCCAGGTCATCAAAGAGAGCTTCTTCGGCGGGCTGGGCATGTTGATCGCCGTGGGGCTGCTTCTGACCTCGGCCGTGTTGAGTCTGGTGAATACGCCGAACCAGAACCCATCGGGCGCTTCTAGGATTGCCAGCATCGCGTTCCGGTGTCTGCTGGGTTCGTGGGTGATCGTGCCGTCCACATTGATACTTGCGCTGGTGGGGCAGGGGTTGCAGATGGGTGCTCCGATGACCTTTCTGCTCACGATCGTGCTGGGGTTTTTTAAGATCGCACTTTGGATCGGCGGCATGCTGCTGCTGACGCCGATGGGTGCGGTGGACATCATGCTTGGCCAGCCAATCACCGATCCGCACGCCTGCGTCCAATGCGGTTATGACCTGCGCGGTTCGCGGGACCGGGCGTGTCCTGAATGTGGCCACCAGAATGCCTGATGATCCGCGGGAAGCGGGGCGCCCTGTTACTTCAGTGCAATGAAAAACCCCGCGGCTGACCGCGGGGCTTCTTCGTGATTTGATTGTCGAGCCAGCCGATCAGCGGATGAACAGCATCTCGCGGTAGGTCGGCAGCGGCCACAGGTCGTCGGCGACCAGGCCTTCAAGCACGTCGGCGACGCTGCGGACTTCGAGCATCGCCGGCAGCACTTCATCGCGGAAGTGCTTGGCGTGATCGACCAGCCCGCCGTGAGCCTCGTGGTTGATCGCCGAGTTGAGCGCGGCAATGCCGGCTTCCAGCTTGGCCACCAGTTCGCCGATGCGTGAAAGCTGGGTGGTGTCCGCGCTGCCCGTGGCGGTCTTGATCGCCGCCGCGGTGGAGGCGAGCTGGCCCTGGTAGCGGTAGCACGCCGGCAGGATCATCGTCTGGGCGATGTTCAGGCACAGCTTGCTCTCGGTGGCCACATCTTTGCAGTACCGCTCGACGTAGATGTCGAATCGGCTCTTGGTTTCGCGTTCGCTGAGCACGCCGTATTTCGAGAGCAGTTCGATATGCGCGGGGATCGCCATTTCCGACAAGGCGTCGACGGTGTTCTTGAGGTTGGGCAGGCCGCGCTTGGCCGCTTCCTTGTGCCAGGCTTCGGAGTAACCGTCGCCGTTGAACACGATCGCCTTGTGTTCCTTGTAGATCGACTGAATGACCTTCTGGGCGGCGTCGTTGAGCTTCTTCGGATCGCCCTTGGTCGCCTTCTCAATCTCGGTGGCGACGTAGTCGAGCGACTCGGCGACGATGGTGTTGAGCACGACCAGCGGGCCGGCGATGGACTGGCTGGAGCCGACGGCGCGGAACTCGAACTTGTTGCCGGTGAAGGCGAAGGGGCTGGTGCGGTTGCGGTCGCCGTAGTCCTTGGGCAATGGGGGCAGGGTGTCCACGCCCACGCTCATGAACTGCTTCTCTTTCGGGCCCTTGGCCTTGCCCTTTTCGATGCTCTCGAACACGTTGGTGAGCATGTCGCCGAGGAAGATGGACACGATCGCCGGCGGAGCCTCGTTGGCGCCGAGGCGGAAGTCGTTGCCTGCATGTGCGATCGCCACGCGGAGGAGCTTGCTGTACTTGTGCACCGCTCGGATGACCGCGGCGCAGAACACGAGGAACTGCATGTTCTCGTGCGGGGTGTCGCCCGGCTCCAGCAGGTTGCCGACCTTCGGGCCGCCCAGCGACCAGTTCAGGTGCTTGCCGCTGCCGTTGATGCCGGCGAAGGGCTTCTCGTGCAGCAGGCAGGCGAGGCCGTATTTCTCCGCCACGCGGCGAAGCGTGATCATGATGAGCTGCTGATGGTCGGCGGCGACGTTGGCGTTTTCATAAACGGGGGCGATTTCGTACTGGCTCGGAGCCACTTCGTTGTGGCGCGTTTTGACCGGGATGCCCAGCTTGAACATCTCGCGCTCGGCGTCGAGCATGCACGCCAGCACGCGCTCGGGAATCACGCCGAAGTACTGGTCCTCAAACTCCTGGCCCTTCGGCGGCTTGGCGCCGAAGAGGCTGCGTCCGCAGATGGTCAGGTCGGGCCGGGCGAAGAAGAAGTTGCGGTCGATCAGGAAGTATTCCTGTTCAGGACCGGCGGTGGAGTAGATGTAACCGGGATCGCTGTGGCCGAAGAGTTTGAGCACGCGGGCCGCCTGCGCGGCGACGGCCTTCATCGATCGCAGCACCGGCGTCTTCTTGTCCAGCGCTTCGCCGGTCCAGGAGACGAACGCCGTGGGGATGCACAGGGTGGTGCCGTTGGGGTTTTCGAGAATGTACGCGGGGCTGGTGACGTCCCACGCGGTGTAGCCGCGGGCTTCGAACGTGGCGCGGATGCCGCCGGAGGGGAAGCTCGACGCGTCCGGTTCGCCCTGGATCAGCACCTTGCCGCTGAACTCAGCGAGCGCGGTGCCGTCGGGCTGCGGATCGAGGAAGCTGTCGTGCTTCTCGGCGGTGATGCCGGTGAGGGGGAAGAAGACGTGAGCGTAGTGCGTGGCGCCTTTCTCCATGGCCCAGTCGCGCATCGCGGCGCCGACGATGTCGGCAATGCCCGCGTCGAGCTTGGCGCCTTCCTTGATCGTCTTCTGCAAGGTCTTGTAGACGCCCTTGGGCAAACTCTTCTTCATCTCCGCTTCGCCAAAAACGTTGGCGCCGAAGATTTCCTGAGCCGGTGTTTCCTTGAAATTCAGCGGCTTTTCAGTGGGCTTGTAATGAGTAATGGCGGCGATGGCGGCCTGACGGGCGTTCACTGGCGTCATGGGTGGACCACTCCTGGAGTAAAGTGCGGAAAAAGCGAACACAAAACACTTGGTTGGTACCAAGCACGAGTCGTTGTTAATGCAAGAATCATGCCGCATCCGATAACAGGGCATACCTCATGGTAAACTATTATCTTGGATGAGGTTAGAAACTTAGGAATCGCAGTCGTCTCACCTGAATCGGGCTGGGGTGCCTTGAATGTGGGCAAATGGCCTGTTAAGTAGCCTGGCTGTGCCTTGAAAATAGGCACAGTGCCTGCCTGAAAACAACTCCTTCGTTTCAAGCGCATGCATGGTCCCAGCGACCAAGGCTTGGGTTGGGAGATTACAGAACCGGCGGCGTTACGCAAGTCTGTTAAGCCAACCGGTCAGTCCATCCGCACGCCGATGTGCAGCAGGATGTTCGCGTACCTCTGCTGGTCAGCGGTCTGCACAGTCAAAATATGATCGGGCGTCGCCACGGCTTTGTAGAAATCCCATTTCTCGATCGGCTCCAACTTGAGCTTCAACTTCGCCGCTTTCATCGTCGCGCGGTACTCGTTCCACACCGGCGGGTCCTCCGTCAGTGCGTACTGGCCGCTCGTCTCGTACATCATCGTGTTGATCTGCTCAATCGGCGCGACGGAGAGAATCGCCTCCAGCACCTGATTGCACGTGACCAGTCCCGGCATCAGATTCAAATGCACGAGCTCGGCGTTCGGCCCCTTCTTGCTCGACGCGGGGTAGTTGCCGTCGGCGATGAGGATCGAGCCGTGATGACCGGCACGGGCAAGCGCCGCAAGAATCTGTGGATGGATGAGTTTGGTTTTGAGCATGGGTGTTTCCGTGAATGACGACTTGCTGCAGCGGGCTGGGCAGGGAGGATCGAGTTCACAAGACTGCCAGGTTACGCAAGCCGTGAATCATAATGTGTTGCGGCCGTTTCGACATGAGCCGGCGGACCCACTCGGCTCGGCTCGACTTCTTGAACGGACATCGCGCATTGCCGCCTCTGTCGCGGCGCGCTATCCGGCATCCGTTACACTGCTTCTCATGCGTCCCATCATCGATTCCCATCTGGACTTGGCCTGGTGTGCGGTGCATTTCAATCGGGATCTGACCCGCACGGTGTCGGAGATTCGCGAGCGTGAAAAGGAGATGACCGACGAGCCGGCACGCGGGAAAAACACGCTGACGTTGCCCGAACTGAAAAGGGCGGGCATCGGTTTGTGTGTCGCGACCCTTCTGGCCCGCGGCGGGCCGAAGCAGGCGGTCAAGCGCATTTATGGCCGGACGGACCTCGATTACGCCACGCAGGAAATCGCTCACTGTCACGCCAAGGCGCAGCTCGCGTACTACGAGTTGCTTCAGAAGCAGGGGCTGTTGCGCTTCATCCGTAACCGTGCTGATTTCGACACGCATTGGAGCAATCTGCAGATGCTCGGCGCCGAGGCTTGTCCGCTGGGCATCATCCTCAGCATGGAAGGCGCCGACCCGATCGTCACCGTGGATCAGGCGCACGAGTGGTGGAGCCTCGGCCTGCGCGCCGTCGGCCTGGCACACTACGGCGTCGGGCAGTACGCCTACGGCACCGCGGTGGAGGGGCCGCTCTCCGCGAAGGGCCGCGAACTGCTGGGCGTTTTCAAGCAGCTCGGCATGATCAACGACGCCACGCATCTGTGCGACATCAGTTTTTTCGAGGCGCTCGATCTCGTCGAAGGCCCTTGGCTGGCGAGCCATCACAACTGCCGGGCGCTGGTGCCCGGTGATCGCCAGCTCACCGATCAGCAGATCAAGCTGCTGATCTCGCGCGGCGCCGTCATCGGCGCGGCCCTCGATGCCTGGATGCTCTACCCCGGTTGGATTCGCGGCAAGACGCAGCCGAGCGTCGTCAGCCTCGAAGCGGTGGCGGACCATATGGATCACGTCTGCCAGTTGGCGGGCAACGCGAAACACAGCGCCATCGGCAGCGATCTCGACGGCGGCTTCGGCATCGAGCAGACGCCGCACGACCTCGACACGATCACCGACCTGCAGAAGCTCGCCGACATCCTCGTCAGGCGCGGCTACAGCGACGCGGACATCGACGGTATCTTCTTCGGCAACTGGCTGCGCTTCTTCCGCGCGGCACTGCCGGCGAAGTGATTCAGACAGGATTGACCACCGAGACACCGAGTACACCGAGGAAAGAATAATGCAGAGCAGAATGGAGTATCGAGATACCAGCACCACGTTCTGATCTTTCTTCCGGTCCTTCGCTCTCTTTGCTCTTCTTTTCCGATCTCGGTTCTCTCGGTGTCTCGGCGGTCAAACTCTTTTCTTGGAGCAACGATATGAGCACACGCGATCAGAAACTCGAATCCCTCGGCTATCCGCTCGACCACGTGCCCGGCCGCGGCGCGATCTATCGCCCCGTCGTCATCGATGGCACAACGATCTACGTTTCCGGCTGCGTTCCGTTCGATGGCGCGATGCTGATGAGCAAGGGCAAGGTGCCTTCGCAGGTTCCGCTGGCTGCCGCGCAAAAGGCCGCCGCCCTGTGTGCCGCCAACCTGCTGCGGCTGCTGCGAAAGGAACTCGGCACGCTGGATCGCGTCGAGCGCGTGCTGAAGCTCTTCGGCATGGTCAACAGCGATCTCGACTTCACCGACCAACACCTGGTCATCAACGGCGCCTCGCAACTCATGCTCGATGTGCTGGGCGATGACGCGGGCCTGGGCGCCCGCAGTGCGGTCGGCATGGCAGCGTTGCCGCTGGGTGCGAGCGTGGAAGTGGAAGGCGTTTTCAAGCTGGCGAAGTGAGAAGTCGTTCCTGGCGATGAGGTGATGCCGAAGGGGGCTGCCAGTTCCCGAGCATCACGGCTTCATCTCCCGCCCGCTCAGCAGGTACTCCCACACCGCGCCGAACTGCTTTCGCGCGTCGCCTTCAAAAAGATCGGTGAACGGTGTGAGCCCCTCGTCGTTGGCGAACTGCGGCATGCGCGTGTTCTGCTGCAAACGCGAGGGCTTGAGCATCCATCGCGTGTAGAAGTCTTTCCGCAGTCGCTCCTTCACGTAGATGAAGTTCGGCCCCTGCGCCTCGAACACATTCGTCGCCGGCGCATTGCCGATGCCGTGGCACTGCACGCAACTGAAGCCGCCATCCTTGCCGATCAGTCGCTTGCCAAGCTTCGCCAGTTCCGCGTCCGGTCCCGGTTCCGCCGGCGCGACCGGTGACAACCCGTGCTGCAGCGCAAGGCCGCGCGAGAGTCCCGCCGCCCGCGCGGGGAACGCCGGCATCCGTGCCGTCAGCCAGGGACGCACCTTGTATTCCAGCTTGCCGCCGAGGAATTGCTCCATCCACTGCGGCTTGAGTTTATCGCCGAACCACGTCAGGTCGGGCCTCGACTGATCGATCTGCGGCTCCTTCACTTCCTCTTCGTTGCCGAAGCCATCGTCCTGTTTGGGCTTGGACTGCTTCGGCTTCGTGCCCGGTTGCTCGACGATCAGGGAAGCGACTTCCGTTTCATGCTGCGACCAGCGATCGGTGTCGCCATCGTATTTGTGGCATGCGTTGCAGTTGAGTGCGCGAATCTGCCGCGTGGCGAACTCGGCGGGCGTGTCGCGCCGCAGGGAATCAAACGCGCCCGCTCTGGCGAAGGCGCGCAGCGCCTCGCGATGAGTCCCGTTTAACGCGAAATCCGGCGCTTTGCCCATGGCCTCGGCCTTGTCCGCGAGGCAGCCCTTGCTCCAGTCGCCGGCGATGATCTTCTCCAGCGGCGGCGAAATGAACTTGTTCTCCAGCTTGGGAATCGCATGGCAACTGGCGCAGCCGGAGGTCTGAAACATCATCTGCCCCTGGGCTGCGGCAGGCCCGCGCCCCGGCGGCGGGCCGGGAATCGCCGGCGCCGCCTCGCCGGGCAGCGAGAGCAGGAACGCGGCGATCTGGTTCGCCTCCTGTTTCGACAGGTTGAAATTCGGCATGCGGATCCATGCGTAATGGGCCTGCGGGTCAAGCAGAAAATCGCGCAGGGCCTCGCGCTGCCATTTCGCATGGACGTACTTCAAAGTGACGC
Source organism: uncultured Phycisphaeraceae bacterium (assembly GCA_964426135.1). Classification (GTDB taxonomy): domain Bacteria; phylum Planctomycetota; class Phycisphaerae; order Phycisphaerales; family Phycisphaeraceae; genus CAYRPN01. Next base: position 160,366 of record CAYRPN010000002.1, read on the forward strand.
GCGACTGGCCCGCCGAGGGGGTCGCCGCGGCAGGCTGCTTGGATTCATTCTGATTCGCCTCCGCCTTCGCGCCCGGCAGCGTGTGACAGCCGATGCAGCCGAGCGTGGCGAAGTGATGGCCGCCTGCGGTGATCGACGCCTTGTCGTCAGGGACAGGTTCACGCTTGCCGGCCGCCGCGGGATCGCCCAGCGTGGCCAGATACGCGGCGATGCCCCCGGCCCAGCCTCCGCCGCCTGCGCCGCCGCCGGGGCGCTGGCCGGTCATGGCGGCGTGGTGTGCTGCGTGCATGGCGGGCATCGAAGCGTCAGGACGCAGCGACTTCGGGTCGGCGATCCAAGCCTCCATCCATGCTTCATTGAGGCGCAGCCCCGCGGTGGAAAGATCGGGCGCATCCGTGGCCAGTTCCGCCATGCGCGTCGCTTCGTCGCCCAGCAGCTTCGCATCCGCCGGTGCGTGGCACTTCACGCAGCGCATCGAAGCGAACAGCTCGCGTCCCTGCCGCACCGCGATGCTTGCAGACTGCGTCAGCTTGGCCGGATCGCAGGTCAGTGCGGTAGGCGGCACCGGCTCGCGCGGGAACTCGTCGCTCTGCCAGTAGAGGCGGAACTCCGCATCGCTCTTGCCGGATGGAAACTCGTACTCCACGAGCAGCGCGTTGGGGCCTTTGTTCAGGCGAATGCGATCCGTCGCCGGCGTCTTTGCAAGGTCTTCGTCCGTCGATTCGAGGATCACGTTGCCGTTGAGCGTGACCTTCGCTTTGCCCCGGCCTTCCATGCTGAGGATGTATCGTCCGCGGAGGCCGACGTTGATCGCGCCTTCAAAGGTGGCTCGCTTGGCTTCGGGCAACAGCGCCGACGCCGGCTGTCCTCGCGGCACCTGGAGCGCCACCAAACGCACCAACTGTGCGTCGGTCTGTCTGCCGTCGGCGCTGTGCAGCGTGAGGATCGCCCCGCGCGTCTCCGACGGCGCGGCATCTTCGGCGAACGATGCGCCGGCGAACAGAGCAAGCGATGCGAAAACGAGAAGATCGCGTGTGATCATGACACCACGATAGTAGCGATGCGCTCAGGTCAGGCCGAGTCAAACAGTCCCGTCCGCGCATCAAGGGCGCGGCGCATCCATGCGTTGAACCGTTCATTTCACGGGATGAATCTCGGGCAGAGGCTCCAAACACGCAAAGTGATCGGCTTTACTCCGCGACTTCTGCGCCTTTGCGAGAGCTACGAAACGTTCAGGTTCTACATCCGTGGTTCCTGGAGCGCCGGTTCATGAGAGCCTCGCGGACAGAGCCCGACCGTTGGTCAATGCGGCCCTGTTGTGCGAAGCCATTCCCAGTCACTTCTTCTCCACCACCCAGATGTTCCGATACCGCACGGGATTGCCGTGATCCTGCAGATGGATCGGCCCCGGCTCTTTGCCTTCCTTCACCGGTGCCGCCGTCGTACCCTTGGGCAGTTCCACATCTTTGTGGACGATGACGCCGTTATGTTTCACCGTGATTTTCGCGTTGGCGGTTTTCTTGCCGGTGTCGTCGAATTTCGCCGCGGTGTAGTCCACGTCGTAAGTCTGCCACGTGAGCGGGGGGAGCGCCATGTTCACGTCGGGATCCTTGATCGTGTAGATGCCGCCGCACTCGTTGTTCCTGCCCTCGAGTCCGAAGCTGTCGAGCATTTGCACTTCGTAGCGTCCCTGCAGATACAGGCCGCTGTTGCCGCGTCCTTGTCCGCGCTTGTTGGGTTCAAAAGGAATGCGGAACTCGATGTGCATCGAGAAATCCTGGAACGTGCTCTTGCTGTTGAGTCCTTGCATGAGCAGGCCGTCCTTCGTCACCTTCTTGTCGCCTTCCTTGAAGTCGTTGGTCTTGCCGTCGAAGAGGATGACGGCACCCTCGGGCGGCTTGGCGCCGAGCGTGGGGCTCTTGCGCTCCACTTTCTTCAGCGTGCCCACGGGGTCGCCGTTCTTGTTGGTGACGACAATCGCACCGTCCTTGAGGTCGCCGACGAGATCCGTCGATTCGAAATGCACGACGCCGTTCTTCAGTTCGCCTTGATGGCGCTCGGGCTTCTTGCCGGCCTTGTCCCATCCGTCGCCGGGCAGCCCGCCGTGATATCCGACGCACTCGAATTTGCCGTTCCCCAGGGCGATGACCTGGGCGCCGACTTTTTCGGGGCCGTTCTCCCCTTTGAATTCGCCGGCATACTCGCCTTGGATCGCGAAGTCGGTACTCTCCTTCGCTTTTTCCGGATCGTCGTAGACCGGATCTTTGTTCTGAGCGTTAGAGATGTTGCAGGCAGGCGCGAGAATTGCGACGACAAGGCACAGTGCGGCGCGCGAGAACAAATGCATCGAGGTTCTCCGGATGAGGATGAAGGAGGCTGGCGATTCGTGTCGATAACGCTGGAGCATTGTAGCGAACCAGTGGAGGCAGCTATGCAGAGACTGACCTGGGGCTTGGCCGTCGGGTGTTTCGCGTGGGCGATCGGTTGCCAGTCCGCGCCTCCGCCTCCGCCGGCGGCGCAGAAGAACATCGATCTGCTGGGTGACCTCGCCAAGCGACCTGGCGCCAGCGGCCTTGCCACGCCCGACACGGGGCCCGGCGGCGATGCCGCGACACTGTTCATCAACTCGATCGGCATACGCATGATGCCGATCGAGCCGGGGGCGTTCCAGATGGGCAGCAAGATCGGCGAAGCGGGCCGACAGGAAGATGAGGCACGCCACGAAGTGCGCCTCTCGCGTCGGTACCACATCAGCACGACGGAAATCACGCAATCGCAATGGGAGAAGCTGATGGGATCGAGGCCCTGGCGCCGGCAGAAGCAGACGGTCGAAGGCCGCGATCAGCCTGCAAGTTTTGTGACCTACCACGACGCAATGACTTTCTGCAAACTTCTGAGCACGCGCGAGAGCGGTGATTATCGTCTGCCTACCGAGGCGGAATGGGAGTATGCCTGCCGCGCCGGGATCGACGCCATGTACGGCTTTGCCAACGGCGCCGGCGGCAACAAGCTCAACGATTTCGCATGGACGGCGGACAACGTCACCGAGGACCACGCCCAGCCCGTCGCCAGAAAACTCCCCAACGCGTGGGGGTTGTACGACATGCACGGCAATGTCGCCGAATGGTGCCTGGACCACTACGGCAGCTATCCACGCGGCAATGTGATTGATCCCGCCGGTCCCGCCACTGGCCAGTTCCGAGTGGTGCGCGGCGGCGGTTTCGACAGCATGCCCGGTTTCTGCCGCGCCGCCTATCGCACCGGGATGGATGCGCAGACAAGCGCCGCCGGCCTGGGCTTCCGTATCGTGCTGATCAAGTAGTCACGTCGCTTGGAGCCGCGCACGATCTGGATGGGACCGCGGCGGATGAATCTCGCGCAAAGGCGCAAAGGGGCAAACGGGCAAAGGGGCAAACGGGCAAAGGGGCACGAAGAAGAATGCCTTCTTCGCGTGCTTTGGATCGTGACCGAAATAACTTCCCGATCTGCACGGATCGAACTCCCCTCCCTTCAAGGGAGGGGCAGGGGGAGGGTCGGGCAAACAGCCTGATTTCACGCACAATCAAGCAGTGCGCCCGACCCTCCCCTAACCCCTCCCTAAGACGGAGGGGAATCGGAAACGGCTAAGTCGGGAGGTTGTTTCGGTCACAATCCTTAGTGCGAACCGCGGCGGCGCGAACGGGCCTTGGGGCGATCTTCACCTGGCGCATCGGTCGTGGCGGCGGACGGCAAGGTGTCGTCCTGTGCAGCCGAACGCTGCGCGATCTCCGCAACGCTTGAGGCGTTGGCGAGGGAGTGGGCCGGCACTGCGGCAGCCCCTGCGGCGACCGGGGCGGTGCCTGAAGGATGTGCCAGTCCCGCGGTGTCAGGATCGGAAAGGTCGCTGAACAGGGCGCCGACACTGGCATCGAGCGTCTCGTGCGTGTGATCGCCGTTGGCGCGCTGGTGGAACAGGTTCGCCAGTTGCAGCACGTGCTTGTCGCGTGGAAATTGCCGCAGCAGCGACTCGAGCAGAGCGCCCGCCTCGTCGTGTCGTGCGGTGAACTCCAGCAGCATGACCAGCATCTCCAGCGAGCGCGGGTCCGTGGGCAGTTCGTCCTGCAGTCCGCGGAGCATGGCCTCCGCCTCGGCGAAATCTCGCGCGGCGATCCGTTCAGCCGCTGCATTGACGCGGTCGCAGCGGGTGGACGCCAAGGGAACCGGCGCCGGTTCCGGCGCTGTGCCGAGGTCGAGCGGCTGCGACAGCTCGCGCTCCAGTCCTTGAAGATCCAGAACGCCCAGGGCCGCGGCGGCGGTGATGTCCTGGTCATCGTCGTCAGACCAGTGGTCGTCATCGTCCCAGTAAAGCCTGGCGCGGGCATCGGCATCCAGCGTGGTGTCGGGCGGATCGGTGATCGCGGAAAGGCCGATCAGGTCGTCGTCTTCGCCCGGCTCCACGTCCCATCCCTGGCTCTCAACAACCTGGACCTGCGCCTCGACAGCGGCGAACCATTCACTGGCCGCCTGCTCGCCGCCACGGACAGGCTCCGCGGCGCTGACTTCCTCTGGCTTGCCGGCGCCGGCGATCTCCGTCGACGCTTGAATCGGTGCCGCGCCGATCTGGGCCACCGCTGCCGGTGAAGCGGAATCCACAACTGCCTCGGCAAGAGGCGCAACAGTTTCGGCAGGCGGCGCGACAAGCATCGGGTCAGAATGAGCCGCCTCGCGCTGCGCGATGTTGGCACTTTCATTCGCAGACCCGGTGGGCTCAACAGGTGCAGACAAGGGGGCCGCAATGGATGTGCGGGATATCTGCTCCTCATCAACCGACACAAGATCGACTGGCGACGGTTCCGATGCGACTTCCACCGCTGGTGCTTCCGCCGCAGCTTCACTCGCCGCCGCGTTGATGCTTTCGCTTGCTGACGTGGTCGCGGGGTGGATGTCATCGCCCACCGACGCATCATCGAAAAGAACCTCATCCTGGAGGGTGGACTCGTCGTGGTAGTAGTCACCGATGCTCTGCGTCAGTTCCTGGAGTGCGGGCAACTGCATGGCAACTTCAACGGCTGGAGCCGTCAGCATCTGCTCGGACGCAGCGACCGGCGGAAGCGCGTAACTGTCGAGCGAAAGAAAAGCCGGCTCCGCCGAATCAACTGGTGGCTCAACAACTGACGTGAACAAAGCTTGCGGCGTTGTCTCGGCAGCAGCAAGTGCCGGTGGCTCGGGCGAAAGGTCGGCGGGGGAGATCGCTTCCTGCTGTTTGTCGATATCCGGCGTTGCGGGGGCCGCGAAATGTGCCGTGGGCACATCGACGGGCGATGGAACGTGAGCGACTGCTTCGGTGAACTGCTGGACGGATGGAGGTTCATCGCGCAGATCGGTTGACTCGTTCGGCTCGCGAACAGAATGCGCCACCTGTGATGCCGGCGCGGCAACCTGAACGGGTGCGTCGGCGGGATCGGCGGGCGCGCTCTGTTCGAAAGGAGCGACGATCGAACTGCCGGAAACTTCCAGGTTCGCTTTCGCGGCGGGCGGGTCTTCAAGGCGATCCTCGGACGGCGGTTCAGCAGGGCGGGAGCCGACGCGCGGCAACTGCGCCATGGCAATCGGTTCGTCGTCATCTTCGATTCGAGTATCCGGCCCATCGGCGCTGCTGACGGGGGACATCTTGTCAGCAGGATCGGGGACGACGTGAAACTCCAGGACGGTGAGTCCCGTGGCGATGAGGTCGCCCTCTCGAAGGGCCTGCGTGCGCAGGAGGCGTTCGCCGTTGAGCTTGGTGCCGTTGCGTGAACCCAGGTCGCGGACATACCACCGCCCGTCGACTTCCTTGAGGCGCGCGTGATAGCGCGAGATCATGATGTCAGACAGCTTCAAATCGACGCTGTTGCGGCCGATAATCACGCTGTTCTTGGCACGCAGCTCGAACTTCACTCCCCGGTCAGGTCCTTTGGCGACCGTCAAAACAAGCAATGGGGGACTCCCTGTGTCAGGCAATCGAAAAATCGGAACACACGGAAATCTTTCGCCCAATCCCGCCGACTAAGGCTAACGCCGATCTGGCGCTTCGTCAACGAACGATGCCGATTCTTTCGCGTCTTTTCAGCAATTCGTCGAGGTGGCCGCCAATGTTGGAAATGGCGACGGCGATGTGGAGCACGCCTGCTCAATTCCTTGCTGCGGTGAGATGAAGGCGATGGAAGCTCCGTCGGTTCGCGATTTCAACGGTTGCAGAGAATGAGCGCCGATGTTTTTCGAGTGCGAGTTCGCATCCATCGATCGATGAGAAATGGGGTGGACAGGCCGGAACAGCTTCGCGCCCTGCCTAAGGAATGGAATGGAATCGAAATAACTTCCCGATTTGCACGGATCGAACTCCCCTCCCTTTTAGGGAGGGGCAGGGGGAGGGTCGGGCAAACAGCCTGATTTCATGCACAATCACGCAGTGCGCCCCGACCCTCCCCTAACCCCTCCCTATGAGGGAGGGGAATCGGAGACAGCCAAGTCGGGAAGTTATTTCGGTCACGATCCTAAGCGCTCAATGATCCAGCAGTTTCTCGAAGATGACGAGATTCTCCCCGCGATCCGGATCCCAGCGGATGCCGACGATGTCGTACATGTGGCCGATCGCCAGGTGCAGCAGGGAGCGGTGCTGGTTGTGGCACTCCACGCGCACCGCGGTGTATTCGTTCTCCCTGGCCCACGCCTGCGCGGCTTCGAAAAGCTGCGACGCGATGCCTTGCCTGCGGAAATCCGGCAGCACGCCGACGAGCCAGACGAAGAACACCGTGGGCTTCAGCTCGAAGCCGATGAGAAATCCCACCGCCCGGCTATCGACCGATGCGACGAGGATCACGGAGTTGTACCGGCCCTTGAACCGACGCTTGAAGAACTCCACATCGCGCGCGGGCTTGAAGACCTGGCTGTACATCTGTGCAACCAGCTCAAGCTCGTCGTTACCCACGATGTCGATTTTTGCGTTGGCCATGGCGGGAGCCGCGGAGGAAGCCGTTAGCTATTAGCTATTAGCCGGTAGCCGTTAGCTTCAATACAGGAACCGGAGAATCAGATCCCGGACATTAGAGGGCGAGTCATGGAAAGTCCTAGCCTTGCGGCTCATAGCTAACGGCTAACGGCTCTCGGCTAACGGCTAACGGCTAACGGCTAAAGGCTCGCGGCTTTCCCTCCCGCCTCATGCCCTGGACAGATACGAGCCATCGTCCGTCTTGATGCGGATTGTTTCGCCGATGTCGATGAAGCCGGGCACGCGCGTCTTCAGGCCCGTCTCCATCGTCGCTTCCTTCAGTTGGTTCGTCGCTGTGGCGCCCTTGATGCCGGGCGGCGTGTCTTTCACCAAGAGGTCCACCGTCTTGGGCAGTTCGATCGTCACCGGCTTTTCCTCGGCCCACATCACCGTCACCTGCGTGTTGGGCTTGAGGAACAGCATCGAATCGCCCACCAGCTCCGGGTCCAGGTTGAACTGGTCGTAACTCTCCGTGTCCATGAAGACAGGCCCGCTGCTGTCGGTGTAAAGATATTCCGCGGTGCGGCGATCCAGGTCCACCTGGTCGACATCTTCGCCGCTGCCCAGGCGCTTCTCGAGAAGAGCGCCGTCGCTGACGCGCTTGATCTTCACCTGCACGAAAGCGCGGAGGTTGCCGGGCGTGCGGTGTTCAACCTTGGTGATCGCGTAGAGTTGGCCATCCATGCGGAGTGCCATGCCGGGTCGTAAGTCGTTCGATTTCACAATAAGGCTCCGTGCGTACGAGGGATCGGGTCGAAGATGGTAGCAGAATTTGTTGAAGGCGGGAAACAGGTGTCGACGAGACTCGGCGTCCGATGTGCCGAAAGGGCCGGGGCTTGGCGCTCTTTCCCATCCAGCCGGATTCTGAGTCAACGCGAAATCCATGGGCATCTCAGCGGTGTGGCCTTGAATTGGCAACCGGCTTCGCCGGGGTTGATGGCGCGGCGCGACGACTCGGCGTCTCATGCCGACGCTCGGCTGCGTTGCGCTCCTTCCGATTGCCTGCGATAGTGCCCCGGCGTCGCCCCCGTTTTCAGCTTGAACATCTTGCACAGCGATTCCTGGTGCAGGAAGCCCGACAGGTCCGCGATCTTCGAAAGCGGGAAGTCCGTGCCGCGCAGCAGTTCCATCGCCCGTTCGATGCGGATGCGCAGGATCTCCGTCTTGGGCGTGGTGCGCAACACTTCGAGAAAGCGCCGCTCCAGCGTGCTGCGGGAAATTCCCGCGTGCCGCGTCACCGCGTTCACGTTGATGCCGTCGCAGGCAAACTGCCGGATGTAGCGCACGGCGGCGGCGAGCTTGCGATCTGCGATGGCGACGACATCCGTCGACTGCCGGGCCACCACGCCCACCGGTTCAATGAAAACCTTTCTCTGGTCGTTGCCTCGACGCAGCGCCGCCGAGACCGCGCCGCTTTCCATCAGTTTGTCCAGCAGCGCGGCAGACTCGTAACCGATGCGCTCAGTGTCAGGTTCGACGCTGGTGAGCGGGGGATCGGAGAGGTCGCAGATCAGTTCATCGTTGTCCACGCCGATCACCGCCACATCGTCAGGCACGGCGATGCCCTGGTCGCGGCAGGCGTTGATGAGTTGCTGCCCGCGCACGTCGTTGCAGGTGAGGACGCCGATCGGCTTGGGCAACGAACGCACCCACTCCGCCAGTGTGCCTTCGTACATCATGCCCCGACCTTCGATCTCCGCGGTGACCTGCTTCACCCCGCGCGGCGCCTGGTAGCACCACGACTCCAGTCTCCGCGCTTCGATCAGCTCTTGAAAGTACTGCATGCGCCGCATGGAGAAGTTCGCGCCCTGGTAGCCGCAGAACGCCACGCGCTGAAAGCCGCGCTCTTCAAGATGCTTCACCGCCTGGCGGGTGACGGCACGGTCATCGGTTTCGATGAGCGGGATGCCGGGCAGGTCGTGCATGCCGCGCAGATCGACGACGGGGATGCGGGTTCGCCGCAGGGCGCGCACGAGTTGGGGATGCTCGATGCGTGCGATGATGCCGTCGCCTTTCCAGCCTTTGAGCCAGGACGGCGGGCCTTCGCTCATGCCGCGTTCCTGGTGATAGATGGACCAGGGGCGGTGGGTGCGGATGTAGGCGGCGATGCCGCGCAGCAGCCCGCGCCCGTAGGCGCGGGAGGATTCGATGAGCAGAGCGACGCGAGGGCGGGAATCCATGGCGAAGAAAGTGGAACCATGAAGGCTGGATTGCAGGCGGCGGTCGGCATCGAGGTCCCGGCGGCGCCGATTCTAGCGGGACTGACGCAGACCGCCAATCACAATTGACTGTACGCCCCAAGAGTCGCCGCCTGCCGAGAGGCGTGAAATGCAGCCAAATGTTGCATATTGAAACGACCATCACTGGTCCGTCGCGCTGACGCAAAAAGCTAATGCTCTGCGGCAAATCACCATTGTGTCTTGACAATTCCGATGTATGCTGTTCAGTGTCAAGTACTCGGCGATGTGCCGGGTTCCGGTTGTCCGACGCTGGTTTCCACTAACGGAGCAAGGAACATGAAGGCCACGAAACTGATGATCGCTTTGGCGAGTGTCGCCATGTTGAGTTCCGCCGCGCTGGGCGTGGTGAGCGCCCCGACCGATCTGCCCGGTGTGCGCCTCTGGCTCGATGCCCACGACGTCGACGGCGACGGCACTTCAGAGGGAGCAGGCGAAACCTACTCGACCACCTGGGCGGACAAGTCCGGCCTGTCCAACAACTTCGTCCAAGGCACCGCCGGCAATCTGCCGACGCGCACGCTCGGCGGGCTGGGCGGCAAGGACATCCTTACCTTCGACGGCGCCAACGATCACTTCGTCGGCGTCAACGGCGCGGTCCTGGCCGCCGGCGACGACACTTACACCTACTTTGCCGTCTTCCGCAGCAACACCGCCGCAGGTGCTCATTCCGTCTACGAGCAGGCGGGTGCCGGCGGCGGCGCCCGATCGGCGCTGCTCCAGGTCAATGGCGCGTACGGCTTCAACGGCGAAAGCAACGACCGCCACGACCTGGTGCCGATTAGCGCGAACAGCTGGCATGTCACGGCCATGTCCGTGGACAATGCCCTGAACCCCAACAACATCAAGATCACCGACAACGGCGCTTTCTTTCAAGGCACCACCGGCAACCCCGCGGCACTCAACGTCGGCACCACCAGCACCAACGTCGGACGCAAGGCGAACAATGCCGAGTTCATGAGCGGCAACATCGCCGAGATCATCGTCTACGACCGCGTGCTGACCACGACCGAGCAGGCGGATGTGAGCGCTTATCTCAACAGCAAGTGGGGCGTCACCGGCATCGGCTCACTTGCCCACCGCTGGTCGTTCAACGACGGCACCGCCAATGACTCGATCGGCACGGCGCACGGCACGCTGAACAACGGCGCGAGTGTCGCCGGCGGCCAACTGAGCCTTGATGGCATCAATGACTTCGTCCGCACCGCGCCGATCAACAACGCGATCGCAAGCAAGACCATGGTGGCCTGGCTGTCGCTGAACAATCTCACGCAGCAGTCCGGCGGCGTGCTGACGCTGGAGAACCCCACGGGCAGCGATGTGTTCGACTCGATCGTTTACGGCGAAGCCGCCGCCAACCGCTGGATGAACGGCAGCGACTTCTTCAATCGCACGCAGGCCGCCGGATCGCAGGCCTCGAACGCCGCCGAATCGAGCCTCAGCGAGATCATGATGGCGATCGTCTATCAGCCCAACGGCACCATTGAGATTTATCGCGACGGGTCGCTCTACGCGTCGTACGTCACAGGCGTTCCCATCAACTATCCGGGCGGCATCGCCAACGTGCTGATGGGCCTGCGCCACGACGATATCTCCGGCGGCACCGGCACGACGACTGGCAATGACCAGTTCTGGGCGGGCCTGATCAACGAAGCCCGCATCTACAGCAGCGCCCTGAGCAGCGCGGAGATCGGCGACCTGTTCCGCTTCGGCCCGAATAACACGGGCTTGGGCGCGGCAGTCCCCGAACCGGCGTCGCTGAGCCTGCTCGCCCTGGGCCTGGCGGGCCTGGCGCGTCGCCGCCGCAGTCGGCAGTAAGCAGACAACCATTCCGCGGCGGCGACAGACATGTCGCCGCTGCGATTCCCGTAGACGGGGTCAATTAGGAGCGGGACCGAAATAACTTCCCCATTTAGCCGGCGGGCTTGCCCGCCGAGACGCCCTCGGCGGGCAAGCCCGCCGGCTAAATGGGGGACCGCCAAATCGCGAAGTTATTTCGGTCTCGTTCCTCAGCAGGCCCCGCCATCGGTGTTCAGTCAATGCGAGGGGCGGGACGAAGAGCGTTTGCGACGCCTGGCACGGAGGTTTTCGATGCGCCGGCCCAATGCCTTCACCCTGATTGAACTGCTCGTGGTCGTCTCGATCATCGTGCTGCTCATTTCAATGCTGCTGCCCGCGCTGAAGCGCGATCTGGCCAAGTCCAATGTCTGCGCTTCCAACGAAAAGCAAATCATGACCGCGGGACTCTTCTACAGTTACGACAACCGCGGCTATCTTCCCGTTGGCGCCGGCCCCAGCGGCGGATGGTCGCCCACCTGGGACCAACTTGTCCTGCCCCACGGCGTCAGCCTGCAGACGCTCATCTGTCCCAGCCAGAACGAAGGCACACGCCATTACTGGGTGAATTCCAACCACATCAACGCTTTCTCTTCGCATGGCAACAAGAACCAGACCGGCGTGATGGGGCTTGGCTTTTCCGCCCGGCCCAACAGCATGTCCAATCCGAGCAACACCTTCGCCTGGATGGAAATGCGCTGGCGCTACGCCGGCTACGCCGATGGAGGCACCAGTTCGCCCGGCGCCGGCTGGGCGTCCATTGCGTGGGTGTATGAGGACTACTTCATTCTGCAGTACCAGCACGACAAGCGAGCCAACTTCGTCTACGTCGACACGCACGTGGGGCTGCACAACCAGAGCGAAGCGCTCATCCCCGACGGAGCCGGCGGCTACACGTTTGAGAAGGTTCGTCGCAAAAAATGACGCCTGTCCCGCGGTCCGGTCGCAGCGCGGCCCCCGATAAAGCGCACGAGCCGATGAGAGGCGTGCCGCGGCGCCCCCTCTCTTGTGTTTCCCTCCTGGCTCAATCGGCAATACCTCCGAAGACGAGCAACCGTCGGCAGGAACTCAACGCATGAAACGCGGCGTCTTACTGTGTCTTCTAGCTGTGTCGGCGGCGCAACCCGCGGCGACGACGCTCGCCGCGCCAGTCGACTTCGACAAGGACGTCGCTCCGCTGCTCGCTGCTCGCTGCCTGGAGTGTCACAACGCCACGGACAAGAAAGGCAAGCTCGACCTCACCAGTTCCAGGGCGACGATGCTCGGCGGCGAAAGCGGGGCGGTGATCGTGCCCGGCGACGTGGAGAAGAGCCTGCTCTGGGAAAACGTGCGTGACGACGAAATGCCGCCGAAGAAGCCGCTGACCGCCGCGGAGAAAGCGATGGTGAAAGCATGGATCGCAGGCGGCGCCAAGTGGGGCAAGACGGATCCGATTGATCCCTACGCCTTCACCACCGACAAGCGTGCCGGCAGCGACTGGTGGTCGCTGCGGCCGGTGGTCAAGCCCGCGCCGCCGGATGCGAAGCATCTCAGGAACGCCGCGTGGGTCAAGACGCCGATCGATGCGTTTGTGCTTGCGAAACTGGAGAGCAAGGGACTTTCGCCGTCAAAGGAAGCCGACCCGCGCGTGCTGGTGCGGCGCATCTATTTCAATCTCATCGGCCTGCCCCCGACGCCGGCGCAGGTCGAGGCCTTCGTCGTCGCCGCCGCCAAAGACCGCGACGCGGCCCTCTCCAAACTCATCGACGACCTGCTTGCCTCTCCGCACTACGGCGAGCGCTGGGCCCGCCACTGGCTCGACGTCGCGCGCTACACCGAAAGCCAGGGCTACGAGTACGACCGCATCCGCCCCAATGCCTGGCACTACCGCGATTACGTCATCAACGCCCTCAACAGCGACAAGCCCTACGACCAGTTCGTGATGGAGCAGATCGCGGGAGATGTCATGGGAGGGAAGGGGAGGGACGAAGGGACGAAGGGACAAAGGGACGAAGGGACGCAGGCACGAAGGGACGAAGGGTTTGTAAATCCGAAATCCGAAATCCGAAATCCGAAATCGCTTCCCGTTTCCGCCGAATCCATCATCGCCACCAGCCTGCTCGTCTGCGGCCCCTGGGATCAGGCTGGCAATTCGCAAGCGAACCAGACACAGCGCAAGATCACGCGCGAGGAGGAGATGGAAGACCTCGTCAGCGTGATCTCGCAGACCTTCCTCGGCCTGACCGCCAACTGCGCCCGCTGCCACAACCACAAGTTCGATCCGATCACGCAGGAAGACTACTTCAAGCTGCGCAGCGTGTTCGATGGCGTGAAACACGGCGAGCGCGAAGTCGCCCCGGCAGGTGAGTTGCAGGCCCACCGTGACAAGGTCGCCAGCATCAACAAGCAGATCAGCGAAGTGCAGGCGCGCATCGCGGTGATCGAGCAGGAAGCGCGCACGATTGCCGCGAAGCAACTGAGCGAAAAGGAAGAACCCGGCGTCAAGCAGGCGCCGCCGAAGCCCGCGGGTCCAGCGCCGCTGGCGCGGTGGACTTTCGACACGAACGCCAATGACGCCGTCGGTTCGCTGCACGGAGAACTGGTGGGCGACGCGAAGATCGCCAATGGCAGACTGATCGTCAGCGGCAAGGCCTCTTATCTTCGCACCAGCCCGCTGTTGAAGGACGTGAAAGAGAAAACGCTGGAGGCGTGGGTCGCGCTGCCCACGCTCGAGCAGGGCGGCGGCGGCGTCATCACGCTGGAAGATGGGCGCGGCGGCGTGTTCGATTCCATCGTGTTTGCCGAGCGGCAGGCGAAGAAGTGGATGGCCGGCAGCACCGGCTTTCTGCGCACGAAGGACCACAGCGGCGCTGCCGAGACCGCCGGCCCCGATGAACTGGTGCACATGGCGATCGCTTATCGCGGCGACAACAGCATCGCCGTCTATCGCAACGGCAAGCCGTACTTCGACGCCTACACCCCGCCGAGCCCGCTGCAAACCTACAAGGCCGGCGACGCCCGCGTGCTCATCGGCCTGCGCCACACCGGCGCGGGCAACGGCTTCCTCACCGCCCAGGTGGAGTCCGCCTCGCTCCACGATCGCGCGCTGAGCGAAGCAGAGATCGCCGCGGTTTTTGCTGCCGGACCGCAGAGCAAGGGCTACATCACCGAAGCCCAGATGATCGCCGCGATGACCGACGCGCAGCGCCGGCAGCGCGACGACCTGGCAAAGGAGATCACCTCGCTGCGAAGCCGGATCAACATGGCGCCGCAGTTCGGCAAGAGCTACGTCGGCCTGCGCGAGCAGCCGCCTGTGGCGCGTCGGCTCCTGCGCGGCGATGTCACCAAGCCCGCCGAGGTCGTCGCTCCCGGCGCGCTCTCAGCCATTCGCGTTCCCAGTCCTGAGTTCAACCTCAAGCCCGACGCGCCCGAAGCCGAGCGCCGCATCAAGCTCGCCCAATGGATCGCCGACGCCCGCCACCCGCTGACCGCCCGCGTCATGGTCAATCGTGTCTGGCATTACCACTTTGGCCGGGGCATCGTGGAAACGCCCAACGACTTCGGCTTCAACGGCGCACGCCCCACGCACCCGGAACTGCTCGACTGGCTCGCCGCGACGTTCGTCGAGGACGGCTGGTCGATCAAGAAGTTGCACAAGCGGATCTTGATGAGCGCGGTGTATCGGCAGGGGCAGGGGGAAGGGACGGAGGGGCGAAGGGACGAAGGGACGAAGGGTTTGAACCCGACACCCGACACCCGACACCCGAAACCCGATCCCTCCGCCATCGACGCCGACAACACGCTGCTGTGGCGCTTCACCCCGCAGCGCCTCGAAGGCGAGATCGTGCGCGACGCCATGCTCGCCGTCAGCGGGCAGCTCAATCCGCAACTTGGCGGGCAAAGTTTCAGGCCGTTCGATGTGAGCAACCACGGCTCGGACTTCTACCATCTGAAAGACAAGATCGGCCCTGAGTTCAACCGCCGATCCATTTATCGCATGAACGTCGGCAGCGGCAAGAGCCCGATGCTGGATGCGCTGGACTGCCCCGATCCGGCGATCAAGACGCCGGCGCGTCGCGTCACCACGACACCGCTGGCGGCGCTGGCGCTGATGAACAATTCCTTCGTGCAGCGGCAGGCGAAGTTCTTTGCGCAGCGCGTGACGGAGGAAGCCGGCGGCGACGACGGCAAGGCCGTGGCGCTCGCGTGGCAATATGCGTTCGGCCGCTCGCCCGATGCGGACGAACAGAAGCAGGCGCTGGCGCTGGCGAAGGAGCACGGCTGGGAAACGCTTTGCTGGGCTTTGATGAATGCGACGGAGTTTCTGTATGTGAAATGACGAGCGGTGGTTTTCGCCGCCTCGGTTTCGAATGGATCGGACTGCGTCCGTGATGGACAGATTTTTCGCATCACGATCGTCCTGATCGGCGTCAAGCCGCTCCACGGCTCAAACATGATGAAACCCATGAACATGATTGATCATTCCCGCCGCGATTTTCTCTCCTCCGCCAACTTGGGGCTGGGCGGTGTCGCGCTTTCGTGGCTGCTGCAGCAGGACGCGCTGCGAGCCGAAGGGGCCGCCAGTTCCGGCATGGCCCCTTCAAGGGGCCATGCCTCGGCGATCCAGCCTCATTTCGCCCCCAAGGCCAAACGCATCGTGCAGATTTTTGCCTGCGGCGGCGTGAGCCACATTGAGACGTTCGACCACAAGCCGGAGCTCGAACAATTCCACGGTAAATCACTCGAAGGCAAGGGCGAGAACAAGGGCTTCTTCGGCCAGCCCGGCAAGATCATGAAGAGCGTGTTCCCGTTCCGCCAGCACGGCAAGAGCGGCGCGTGGGTGAGCGATCTTCTGCCGAACATCGCCGGTTGCGTGGATGATCTGTGCTTCATCCACTCGATGACCAACAAGAACAACAACCACACGCCCGCCACGTTCTTCATGAACACCGGCTCGACGCTGAACGGATATCCGTCGATGGGCGCCTGGCTCAGTTACGGGCTGGGTACGGAGAACGAGAACCTGCCCACCTTCGTCGTGCTGCCCGACGCGATCGGCCATCCGGCGGGCGGGTCCATCAACTGGACGGCCGGCTTCCTGCCCGCGTCGCACCAGGGCGTGGCTTTCCGCACGCAGCCGGGCAGTGAACCGATCGTCGATCTCGAAACACCAAAGGACACTTCGCCAGCCGCGCGGCAGGCCGCGATGAGTTTCCTCAAGCGCCAGAACACGCGCTACGCCGAGGGAAATGCCGGCGACACCGCGCTGACCGCCCGCATCCGCTCCTACGAACTGGCGGCCCGCATGCAGAGTGCGGTGCCGGAAGCGGTCGATCTGGAGAGCGAACCGGCCGCGCTGCGCGAAGCGTACGGCCTCAACGACAAGCGCAGCGAAGCCTTCGGCCGCAACTGCCTGCTCGCCCGAAGACTGCTGGAGCGCGGCACCCGCTTCGTCCAGATTTTCAACGGCGGCGCCTTCGGCTCCCCGCGCATCAACTGGGACGCCCATGAAGACATGCGCGAGAACCACACCAAGATGGCCGCCACGATGGACAAACCCGTGGCGGCGCTCATCAAGGACCTGAAGCAGCGCGGCATGCTGGAGGACACGCTCTTCGTCTGGTGCACCGAGTTCGGCCGCGGCCCCGCGACGCAGGGCATCGACAAGCCGGGGCGCGATCATCATCCCGACGGCTTCACCGTGTTCCTCGCCGGCGCTGGCGTCAAGAAGGGCTTCAGATACGGATCCACCGATGAAGTGGGCTATTTCGCATCAGAGAATCCCGTCACGGTTTACGATTTCCACGCGACCATCCTGCACCTTTTGGGCCTGAACCACGAGAAGCTCACGTTCTATTTCAACGGCATCAATCGCCGCCTCACCGATGTGCATGGGCATGTGGTGAAGGACATTCTGGTGTGAGAATCTATGGTGGCGGTGACCGATCCTCGTGGTTTTGCTCTTTCGTGGGCTGGGTGCTTCCCATGCGGTCCTCTTTGAAGCGCATGATGCATCGGCATCCTTCAGTCGTCCTCAGTTCAAGCCGAATCGGCAGACCTGCCGAGTCGTAATTGATGCTGACACTGACGATGCCATCTCTAAATGGCTGTGGGTCAGTGAGAATATATGTGCTTGTGAGTTCGTTGTCCGACGGCATTTTTCGAAACGCCGGCTTCACGTGATGATCGAACGGAACTGCAAAGACAATGGGCAGAGTCCACAGCGGGTAAAGACAATCGTTGTCCAGACTGATTGGCAATCGATGGGTTTTCTCCGCATAGTCCACGCACTTGAAGTAGGTCTTCCTGTCGACGCGAAACTCGGCCAGCTCGTTTGGAAGAGTTTCAACGAGCCCCTCTCTCACCAGGTAGCTGTTGATCGTCACGTGAAGCGCGTCATCGGGGCTGACCGCCCGGCGGTAGCGCCCATACATTACATGCTTGTTCCCTTCGATCCATTCTTCAACGGTGACCTTCCCTGTTCGCGCGCCAGCCCATCGATCCGCAGGCGCGGCATCGCCGGTCGCTGCCTTCGGAAGACTCGAAACGCAGCCAATCACGGGCAAGCAAACCAACACGACTGCAATGGCGATGCGTTGCATGCGTCACCTCGGAAATCCCCTCCTTCACTTTCTCTTCTTCGGCCTGACATCCGGCACTTCGTCGTCGCCGTCGTCGTCCAACCAACTGCCGCCGCCGTCCTTGTCCTCTTCATCCTCCGGCGTCGCCGCGCGGACGACGACGGTGCGACCCACCACGTCGCCCAGGCGCTGGCGGATCGGGCTGAACAGCGCAAACGCCAGCAGCGGCGGGGCGATCAGGTCCAGCACCTTGAACAGGTTGCGGCCCAGCACCTGCCAGAGATCGGGAGGCTGGCCTTTGAGTCCGGTCACGCGCAGGCCGAACAGCGCTTTGCCGATGGTGACGGCAGTGAACAGTTCGCTGAGGAAGGTGTAGCCGAGGTACAGGCCGATGGCGATGGCGGAAGGGATCATGCGTTCCCAGCCCGCGCCGCTGCCGGGGCGGAACGCGATCAGTTCCTCGAAGCTGACGCCGCCGATGACCATCGCCGCAACGATGCAGGGCGCCAAGTCCACCGCGCCGGCCATGAATCGGCTGCCCAGATCCGCGACAACCACGCCTTTGGGAAGCGCCGCTTGTTGCGTGGTCGGATCGCGCTTCCACAGCACCAGCAGAATCGGCGTCGCCAGCACCAGCACGCCGATGATGATGAGCACATCGGCGACCGGCGGAAATCCGAGCGGCTCCGTCGCCAGCGGCACCGGCTGCGGATCGGACACGCTGCCGCGCGTGGTCATGCGGAGCCAGGTGAGCTGGTCGGCCGTCTGCATCACCAGCGCGATGCGGTCGGCCGCCTGCGCCAGCGCCCAGCCGTCGGGCGGAAAATCAGCGAGCAAGGTGCCGATCTCGCTGACGCCTTCGGGCCGGATCGCCGAAAGTGAAAGTTCCAGCTTGCCCGCCGTGTTGACGCGGCGAGCCACGATGATCTGCTGGTCGATCGCCAGCGGCGGGGCGGCAAACGTGTCGGTCAGCGGTTGCTCCCGTTTCACCCAGGTGCTGACGGTTTGCTTCTTGTCATCTTTTCCCTCGCTGTACTGGTACCAGCGCAGCACGTTTCCGCCCGGTGGCAGCACGACCAGGGTCGGGCGCAGTTCGTCCTTCGACAGCGAAAGCAGCCAGGCCGGCGCGCCTTGAGGCCAGTCGGAAGGCAGGTCGACGCGCACCCACCGTTTCTGCACCAGTGTCAGCAGTCGGTCGGCCTTGACCGGCGCGGGCTTGGGCAGCGCGGGCTTCACGTCTTTGTCCTTCGTCGTCTTGTCGCCGGCGCCGTCGTCCTTGGCATCGGAGGTCGCTGGATTCTTGTCTTTCTCTGCAGCGGCATTTCCATCCTTGGCCGCATCATCGCTCTTGGTGGTCGGCTCCGGCTTCGGCTTTTCCTCAGCGGGTTTTCCGGGGGTGTTCTTGGCGGCGGGCTTTGGCGTCGGATCCTTCGCCGTCTCCGTTTCAGGCGGGGCGTCGAGCCGCTGCAGCAGCGCGGCGCTCTCCACGCGCATCAGCACAAAGGGCTGATCGCGGGCGGTGGCCAGGCTGCGCAGCACCGCGCCTTTCGGCAGCGCGGGCAGCAGCGAATCGCTGAACACGCGGTGGCCCAGTTGATCGTCGAACGCGCGCAGCGTCTGCATCGTGCCCGTGTCGTAAACGAGCCAGAGATATCCGCCGCTCGCCGCAGCCCCGCCGGGCACGAGCCGGCCCTGCAGCGTCAGCGGCGGCCGCAACCGGCCCTCGCGATCCGACGCCTGTCGATGCTGGATCGAAATCCCGGTGGCCTCCTTGTTGGGCCGCACGATCCAGAGTTGATCCGCATCGCCGACCACCGTCAGATCCGCGCTCGCCGCGGCAACCGTGAACAGTGCCACGCAAGCGGCAACCAGCGCGCAGAGGAAGCGGCGACAAGAAGGGAACAACGCGGACAAAGTGGGAAGCACAGTCACCCCGACACGATAGTCGAAACGTCCAAGTGAGCAACCGTTGCGAGGGTGCCGGCGACGAGAAGCGCCATTGACGGCACAGCGGCGGCGGGCGTCGGCGCTTGTCCGTCAGACGCGCGTGGTCGACATTGCCTGCAAACCAAGGTCGCTCATCTGCCCGCGGATGAAGTACTCATGCGCAATCCCCGCGATCATCGCGGCATTGTCGAGGCACAAACTCATCGGCGGCAGGCGGACTTCAAGTCCGCCATGCCCGGCTCCAGCGTCGATCTGCCCCAGTTCCACCGCCCGTTTGCGCAGCAGCGAGTTGGCACTGACGCCGCCTCCGACCAGGAGCGTGCGCGGTCGCCGGCCCTGGGCGGTCAGTTGATCGATCGCCCGCCGAATCTTGGTGATGACCGCCTCGATCGCAGCCGCCTGAAACGCCGCCGCCATGTTGCGGCGTTGCTCGTCGGTCAGGTCGTCAGCGGATCGCTCGAAGACCGACTGCTCACCGCGACCAACGGGCCTTCCGCGCACGAGATAGAGCAGGGCGGTCTTCAGGCCGGAGAACGAAAAATCGAGGCTGCCCTCTTCCAGCATGGATCGCGGCAACTTGTACGCCGAGGCGTCGCCGGTCTGTGCGAGTTTGTCGAGCTTCGGCCCGCCGGGATAGCCCACTTTCAGAATCACCGCTGCTTTGTCGTACGCCTCGCCCACGGCATCATCGATCGTGCGCCCGATCACGCGCATCTCGATCGGCGAGGTGAGTTCGTAAAGCGACGTGTGCCCGCCGGAGACGACGAGGCCAAGGGCGGGGAAGCGGTCAGGGTGTAGGGTGTAGGGTGCAGGGTGTAGGGTGTCGAGAGGAGACGCTTTCAATTTCGGATTTTGGATTTCGGATGGCGGCGGCATCCCTCCTTCGTGCCTCCGTGCCTCCCTGCCTCCGTGCCTGTCTTCTTGCCTTTCCCCTTGGCCCCCGCCCCTTGGCCCTTGGCCCTTCTTCTCCTCCATCCATCCCGCATACAGATGCGCTCGCACGTGATCCACGCCGATCAGCGGTTTGCCCAGCGCCCACGCGATCGCCTTGGCGGCGCTGACACCGACGAGCAGTGAACCGATCAGGCCGGGACGATTGCCCACCGCGATCGCGTCGAGATCGGCGAAGGTCACGCCGGCAGCGCTCAGCGCGTCCTGCACCACCGGGCTGATGCGCTCCAGGTGCGCCCGGCTGGCGATCTCGGGCACCACGCCGCCGTAGCGCTCGTGCAACTTGTGCTGCGTGGCAATGATGTTGGAGCGCACGAACACGCCATCCTCCACCACGGCGGCGGCGGTCTCATCGCAACTGGTTTCAAGGCCGAGGATCAGGGACATGCCCAACAGATTACAGCGCGAAGGGATTGACGTTCGACGGCCATTCCATCATCGAATGACGGCACCCCGTTTAGCGACGGGGCTTGCCCCGCTCCGGCGGATAACCCCACACCACCGCACCCACATCATCCCGTATGCGGCGACAAAAACTTCCATTGTTGACGCGCCAAACCCTCCTTCGTCGGATTCCCGTCCACATACGTGATCGCTCGCTCAATCGCCTCAACGTCATTCAAAAACACCTTCCACATATTCCTCGCCCACGGCGAAGGCAGGCTGCCATCGCTACGCCGGTGTGATGCCAGCGGGTGAAGGCCGCGCTCGATCAGCGCATGCGTCGCACGCCCCTTCAAGTGACTCACCATCTGCTCAGCAAGGTGGTTCCCATGTCGGCCAATCACCATGTGAACGTGATCGGGAAGAATGGCGCAAGCATGGACGGCATAACTGCTCTTTCTGCTGGCATCGGCGAATCCCAAGGCGATCGCACGCGCCTGGATGCCATCAAAGGTCACCGGCGAGTACTTCAGCGCGTCCTTCGCCTCATCACGCATGGCGTGGTCGTGGGGGTGTGATGCAACGGAGCGCCGGGTGTCTGTCTTGGTCGCTTCTCCGTAACGAAGCAGTTCCCAGACCCGAATCCAACTCGACCACGAGCCGCGAGGATCGTTGGGCAGCCAGAAACCGTAGGCGGTGAAGATGACATGGTAGGCCAGCACCATGGCAGCAATGTATCAACGAATGGCATTTACACCAACATTATCATTCTCCGTTTAGCGACGGGGCTTGCCCCGCTCTTGTCGATGCACGGTAGTCCGCCGGAGCGGGGCAAGCCCCGTCGCTAAACGGGGAACCGTCCGCGCGCATCAATCCACCGGCAACCTCGCATCAAACGCCGTCAGCTCCGGTCGCGAGATGAACGGCGATGCTGGCAACCCTTCGCGGTTGTACAGACTGCAACCCTTGGGCGTCACCCGGTACGCATAGCGCACCGCCACGGGCCTGGGCACTCTCGCGCTAGTCACGACCACGGTCTTGCCCGCGATCGTCGCCTCCGCGGGAAGCCACGCGCCCGATTCATCGGCCAACTCGAAAAGTCGCAGCGCCGCATCCGGCGTTTCCTTGGGCGCATCGAGTCCCGACTTGCTCGCGATCATCAGGCCCTTGTTCGCGTGATCGAATTGCACGACCACCTTGCCGCCATCGATCTGAACCTTCGTGAACATCGGGCCGCTGAAGGCGATGGACTTGCCGAAGTCCTTCGCCAGCGCCCAGCGCGCCAGGCGTTCGCCCACGTCGATCTTGTTGGGCGGGTGAATGTCGCCGCCTTCGATATCCGCCGTCACAACCATGCCGGTGCCCGGCACATCGGCGGCACGGCGCTGCTCCTCGCGCAGGTAGGGCCAGTGTGTGTTGGCGCCGCTGCCGGGAAGCTGCACGAAATAGACGGAAAGATCGTCGTTGCTCAGCGCGGCCCGCCAGCCTTTGATCAAGGCCCGCATCTTGTGTTGGTAATCGCGCGGGTCTTCGCCGACGCCGCAGTTGGACTCGCCCTGGTACCAGATGAAGCCGCGGGCTGCGAACGCGGCGACGGGCGCGACGCGCGAGTTGAAGAGCCTGCCGGGCAGCCAGTTGGCGTCGCGGGCATAGACGCCGCCGGGCAAGGCGCGCAGGCCGGCGAGGTCCTGCTTGTCGCCCAGTTCCAGTTCGCGCTTGAGCGTGTCGTGGCCGGTGAACGCATCGCGCGGGATGTAGGGTTCGATCGGCGTCCCGCCGCGCGAGGTGTCGATGATGGCGACGGGCACGTTCAGTTCCTCGTGCAGCCGGCGAGCGAAGAAAAATGCGGCGGCGGAATAGCTGGAGACGGACTGCGGCGAACAAACAGACCACGCGCCGCGCCCGCGCAGTTCGCTGAGCGGTGTCGCCGACTCGCCATCGTTGATCTTGCGAAAGCGGATGGCGGGGAACTTGGCCGCAGCGATCTGCTCCTTCACCGCCGGCAGTTTCCCCGCGACGCTGCCGACGTTCCATTCCATGTTCGACTGCCCGCTGGCGTGCCAGACTTCGCCGACGAGCACGTCGTTGATCGTGAGTTTGTCCTTGCCGTTCGTCACGACCAGTTCGCGCGCTTCGACGCTGGCCTTGAGTGCGTCGAGTTTCAGGGCCCACCGACCGTCCGCGCCCGCCTTCACGGATTTCGTCTGGCCGGCGAACTCAAGCTGCACCGTCGAGCCGACGTCCGAATTGCCCCAGATCGCCACCGGGCGATCACATTGCAGCACGACGTGATCGGAGAAGATCGCGGCGATTTTCAGGTCGGCCAGCGCTGCGGACGAAAACGCAGCGGCCAGCCCGAGCGCCAATGAACAATAAAACGAATTGCGTGGAATCATGTCCCCAGTTTAGCGACGGGGCTTGCCCCGCTCCGGGGAGCAATCCAGGGGCATACACCTGCGCGGACGGCCCACCTTACTCGGTTGAACGTTACGCCGCAGTGGAATCATCTTTCGGATTACTTTTCAGTGCGTCTCCCGACGGCTGCATCCATGGCGCGCAAATACCCTTTCGTGGGCCGCACGATATGCCGCAGATTCAGGAATGATTTGCGAGCTTGGCTGTGTCGTCGCCGAACCCAACGGCTATCTTTCTCGCTGAAGAGTCGCGCTGATCGTGGCGGTTCGAATAAATTCCAAGCCGCGAGTGGAATTCCATAAAGCTCGCGCGCAAACAACAGTGCCACTGACATCGATCCATACCATTTCGAACTCGCAGGTTTCCAATTGTCGTTGCATTGAACAATGCCGAATGTCTCTCCAGACCTCAAAACATAGTGTCCGAGTAAGAATCGACAGGTATCCGCCGGCCCCATGATCTCGCACGATGCAAGCACAAAGGGGCGCGGCGAAAGCTTGGCTGGCAATTGACCAACGGGGTACGGATATTGGATGGCCAGCCCCCAAGCTTTGTGAACGAAATCAATGATCGATTGATACGGGCTCATCACAGCGACGCCTCGTTCGTTAACGTGTCATTTCTTCTCTTCCTTCTCCGGCAACTTCTCCCCCTTCTCCAGTTTCGAAATCTTCGAATTGATCTCCTCCAGCCGGGCGGCGATTTCCGCCTTGGCCTTGTTCAGGCGTTCGATTTCCACCATGCGGGCCAGGTCGTCGGCTCCGGTCTTGCCCGTCTTGGGCCAGTCGCCGTCCTTTACTTTGCCGAGGATCGCCTTAAGGGCCGCGGCAAGTTGCGGGTCGGCTTCGTTCTTCTCCAGCGACTCCGGCGTGATGGCGCCGGCGGGCTTCTCGGCCTTGAGCGCCGCGTCGCGGCGCTTCTTGAGCATCTCGACCACCGCTTCGCTGTTCATCGGAACGTAATAACCGTCGCTGGGGTCAACGCCCCAGAGCTTGCTGTCGTCCTTGCGGTGAATGTTGCGGCCGCTGGGCAGGTAGTAGAGCGCGTTGGTGATCTTGATCGCGCCCAGGCCCGCTTCGAGTTGCTTCACCTGTTGCACGCTGCCTTTGCCGAAGCTGCGGGTGCCGACGATGATCGCGCGGTTGTTGTCCTTCAAAGCGCCGGCGACGATTTCTGAAGCGGAAGCGCTCGACTCATTCACCAGCACCACCAGCGGCAGATCGACGATGTCGCCGGCCTGCGCGGTGGATTCGAAGGAGCGATCGCGCTGCGACCGGCCGCGAACGGAAACGATCGTCTTGCCCGCGCCCAGGAACATGTCGGAGACCTGCACCGCGGCATCGAGCAGCCCGCCCGGATCGAAGCGCAGGTCGATGATCAGACCCTTGGCGCCCTGGGCATTGAGTTCGCCGACGGCGGCCTTCATGCGGTCGACAGTGTCCTCGGTGAACTGCGACAGGCGGATCAGGCCGATCTTGTTTTCCTTGTCGAACATGTAGTCCCAGTGGCCATCGGGCTTGCGTGTCCAGCCGCGAACGGTGGGCACGACGATGCGGGCGCGGGTGATGGTGAGTTCAGCGACTTTGCCGTCGCCGTGGCGGACTTTGAGTTTGACGGGCGTGTTCTCTTCGCCGGTGAGGCGCTTGATGGACTCGGCGGTGGTGATGCCTTCGGTGGATTTGCCGTCGATCTCCAGCACGACGTCGCCCGCCATGACGCCGGCCTTCCAGGCGGGCGAGTCTTCCAGCGGGGTGACGATGCGGAGGAAGTTCTCGTGGATGTCGATCTCCGCGCCGATGCCGAAGAACGTGCCGCGCACCTGCTTGTCGAAGTCGGGCATCTCTTCGGGCGAAAGATAAACCGTGTAGGGATCGCCCAGGGCGTTGACCATGGCGCGCACGGCGGCGTCGATGATTTTCTTTTCGTCAGGCACCTCGACATATTCAGAGACGATTTCGTGGCGCACATCGACGAGCAGGTCGAGCTGCTCGAACACGCCGTTGCGCACCGCCAGCGTCTGCACGGCGGAGAACGTGGCCAGCGCCAGGGCAATCAGGACGAGCACCGTGGAACGATTGGGCATGGAGATTCCCTTCAATGTTGAATCGCCAGCCATTGTAGGTGGCCACCGAAGGAGAGGAAATGACAGTACTCGTGGCGGAAGTTGGCGAGACAGGGCAGGTGGCGATGTCCCGGGAATTTCAGCCTGCGCCTCACCGCGTGTTCCACCCGCCGAAGCCGCTGGTGTGGGCGGTGAGGCCGACGGTCGCTCCACTGGGCGCCTTGGCGGACCACATGTGCGTGGTGGGACCGAGGCTGGTCACCGGCTGCAGTCGAACGGAATGGGCGTCGATCGCGATGTAGTTGCCGCCGCCGAAGTGCCAGGTGCCGGTGCGGTCGATGTTGGAGTGGCCGGGATCGACGCAGCATCCGTTGACGTAGGCGGCCGGGTCTTCCTCGACGATGATAGGCGTCGGCGCGGTGTTGACGGCACTGTTGCCTGGGTCGGTCCATGTCGATGTGGAAGGTATTTTGGTTTTCTTGGCTCCGGTGAAAACGAGCAGCCCTGTGTAGTCGAAAAGTCCGTTGCTGCCGACGCTGCCGCCCAAGGTCGGTCCCGTGGGGAGCGAAGGGCAGCGGTACAGTTTCCGGGCGACCTGTGCCGCCGGGCTTAGAGGTGTGGCCGCGATGGCGTCGCCCGCGCCGCCCTGAGTGCTTCCGCCCAGGTACTGCACGACCGCTCCCTCATACGTAACCGCGAAGAACGCCTCCTTGCCCATCCAGCTTCGTTTGGCCACCTCCGTGCCCGAGTAGGGCGGCAGGTAGCAGCCGGGCAGAGCAAGTTGATTGTCCGACGCGAAGCCCAGCATCGCCAGACCGAGTTGCCGCTGTTGTGACATGCACACGACATTGCGGGCATACTCGCGCGACGCCTGGAATGAAGGCAGCAGGAGCGAAAGGATGATGACGATGATCGCCACCACAGCCAGAATCTCCGGCACGGTGAAGGCCTCGCGCTGTTTGGTGCGATGAAGTGTCATGGGCAGGTCGCCGTGCCGCCGGGTGATCACGCCCCAATTATATGTCGGCGTCGTTTGCAAAGGTAGTTCAATTGGCCGCGATGATGCGACAGGGGCTGCCTGCATCGCCGGTGACGCGAATCGTGATCAGAACTCAAGGACGACGAGAAGAATGAACATGGTCTATCTCGCATCGATTTGTTGGCAGCGGTGTCGTCGAGTGCTTTGAGTTTATTAAACGATCATTTAGACCTATTTATCGAAAAATAAGGGAATGCCCTACCCCTTCATGGTGGATTTCTGGATACCACGACCGGCTTCCTCAGCCGATAGTTCCAACTCCACGGCGGTCGCAGCGTTCAACACCGCCTGATCGGAGTGCTTCCATGTCGGCCCACGGTTCCGAGACAGCATCAACCCCGCCAGACGACGGCGACAGCCGACGATCATTCGTCGGCAAGGCGTGCGGCGCGACCATGGTCGGTGCGCTGGCCGCCAGCTACGGCACGTTGTTCACCTATGCGGGACAGTTTCTCTATCCGTCCAAGCCCACACCCAAGGCATGGATGTTCGTCATCGAGGCCGCGCGTATGACGGTCGGCGATTCGCTTTCATTCAAGACGCCCGGCGGCGCCCGCGTCGCCATCGCCCGGCAGGGGGAAAAAGGCGATGTGTCCGATTTCATCGCGCTGTCCTCCACCTGCCCGCACCTGGGCTGCCAGGTCCACTGGGAGGGCCCGACCAACCGGTTTTTCTGTCCATGCCACAACGGCGCATTCGATCCCACCGGCAAGCCCATCTCCGGCCCGCCCGCTGACGCCGGCCAGTCGCTGCCGCAGTTCCCGCTGAAGATGGACAACGGCCTGCTTTTCATCGAGGTGGAGACGGAGTCGCTCACCGGTCTGGCGGACGCATCGGTCTCGCCATCGCCGGCGCATGGAGCCGCTCGCGCACCTGAATCGGGCGAGGGCCACGGAGGTGTCGCGTGAGTACTCTTCGACGATGGTTCGCCGATCGCATTCCTGTTTCCGGCGTTCAACTGGCGGAACTAACGAATGAGCCGGTGCCCAATCATCTGAAGCGGTGGTGGTTCTGCCTGGGCGGGACGCCGGCGTATCTGTTCGTTGTGCAGATCTTCACGGGCATTCTGCTGGCGTTTTACTACGAGGCTTCGCCGCAGACCGCGTACGCCTCGGTGCGGTACATCACCGAGGAGGCGGCCTTCGGCTGGTTCATCCGCAGCGTCCACAAGTGGGCCGCCACGCTGATGATCGCCGCGGTGATTCTGCACCAGATCCGCATCTATTTCACCGGCGCCTACCGCAAGCCGCGCGAGTTGAACTGGATGATCGGCTGCTGCCTGCTCATGTGTACGCTGGTCGTGGGTTTCACCGGGTACAGCCTGGTGTACGAGCAGCTCAGCTACTGGGGCGCCACGGTCGGAGCGAACATCAGCGACACGGTGCCGATCATCGGCGGCTTCCTCAAGCGAATGCTGTTGGCGGGCGACACGTACAACGAGCGCACGCTGTCTCGCTTCTTCATCCTGCACGCGGCGGTGCTGCCGGTGGTGATGATCCTGCTGCTGATCGTGCATATCGGGCTGATTCGGCTCCAGGGCGTGACCGAGTTCCGCTTCGAGGATGAGCCGGCTCACAAGCCCACGCACTTCAATTTCTTTCCGGATCACCTGCTCACCGAGCTGACGGTGGGCCTGGCGCTGATGATCCTGCTGAGCGTGCTGGCGACGGTCTTCCCCGCCACCATGGGGCCGCCGGCCGACCCGCTTTCGACGCCGGAAGTGATCAAGCCCGAGTGGTTCTTCTACGTGACGTTCCGCTGGCTCAAGCTGTTCTCCGGCACATTCGCGGTGCTGAGCATGGGCTTCATCGTGTTCACCATGTTCATCTGGCCGCTGATTGACGGTGCGATTCGGCGCTGGTTCCCCAAGTCGGAAGCCAGCGTGTGGATCGGCATCGTCGGCGCGGGCCTGATCATCGGTCTGACCGTCTGGGAGGCGCTGGTGGAGCATTGAGTGCGAACGCAGGCGACGGCCCTGAAGGGCCGTCACCTGCGGATTGTTCCGGTTCGAGTTTCAAGTGTTCTGTCCGCTGTTCTCTGTTCTTTGTTCTCTGTTCTCTGATTTCTGGTTCCCATGACTCTTCGCCACAAACAAATCGTCATCTCCATCCTCGCGATGATTTTTCTCGCTTCGCTGGTGCTGGTGCAGTACAAGGAAGTCCAGCGCAAGGATCGCGAAGGCCAGCGCCGTCCGACGGTGCACGTGATCCCGGCCAGCAGTAAGACCTGCGTGGAGTGCCACCGGCAGCAGACGCCCGGCATCATCGCGCACTGGGAAGGCAGCACGCATGCGATCAAGGGCGTCGGCTGCGTGGAGTGCCACCAGGCGGAAGTGGATGACGCGGACGGCTTCAACCACTACGGCGCTCTGATCGCCACCGTCGTGACCCCCATGGACTGCGCTCGCTGCCATCAGACGGAAGCCGCGGAGTTCCAGCGAAGCCACCACGCCAAGGCAGGCAATATTCTGGCATCGCTCGATAATTTCCTGGCGGAGACCGTGGAAGGCTCGCGGACCAGTTTCAACCCGCACTCGCCGACGCTCGGCAAAGCCGTGGACAAAGTCAACGGCATGGCCAGCGCCAACAGCGGGTGCCAGCAGTGCCATGGCGCCAAGGTCGCGCTCACCGGCACCGACGGCAGCCTGATCACCGTCGACGATCTGAAGCCCGACGCCAAGGGAAAGCCGACGAACAAGGCGGCGCTCGGCAAGATCATGAAGAACAACGAAGGCCGGCCGATGCTGGCTTCGTCGAGTTGGCCCAATACCGGCATCGGCCGGCTCAACCTGGATGGCTCCAAGGGATCCTGCTCCGCGTGCCACAGCCGGCACGACTTCTCACCTCGTCGCGCACGCCAGCCGGAGAACTGCGGCAAGTGCCATCTGGGGCCGGACCATCCGCAAAAGGAAATCTATGAGGAGTCCAAGCACGGCGTGGCGTTCCGCGATCTGATCGCGCAGATGAATCTCGATGCGCCTGAATGGATCCTCGGCAAGGATTACGCCGCCGCTCCGACCTGTGCCACCTGTCACATGTCCGGGCACCTGCGCAATAACGGCAAGGTGACGCACGATCCGGGCGAACGCATCAGTTGGACCAACCGCCCGCCTGTCAGCAAGTGGATGGACACCGATGCGAATCACGTCATCGTCGGCGCCGCCGATCCCGCGGAGCGAGCCAAGCTCATCGTTGACACGGGCGAAGCCAAGCGGGCCCGCATGCAGGAAGTCTGCTCGCACTGTCACACGCCCGACTACATCGGCTCGTTCTACAAACAGTACGACGACCTGGTCATTCTCTTCAACGAGAAGTTCGCCAAGCCCGGCCAGTCGATCATGGATGCGCTGTTGAAGAACGGCATGCGTACCAAGACGGAGTTTGACGAGGAGATCGAATGGACGTGGTTCTATCTCTGGCACCACGAAGGCCGGCGCGCCCGCCACGGCGCGAGCATGATGGCGCCGGACTACACGCACTGGCATGGCATGTATGAGGTCGCCGAGCGGTTCTACATGGAACTGATCCCGCAGGCTCGCGAGAAGATCGAGCACGCGATCAAGGAGGGGCACGCGGAGCAGGCCAAGGCGGTGAATGACGTGATCGAGGCGATTCTTGCCAGGCCTGAGCATGAGTGGTTCAAGAAGGGTGCCGAAGGCGACGCCGAGGCGATTCGCAAGGCAATGGAAGACCGATACGGCAAGAAGGAAGAGGCCACGAAGACTCCCCAAAAGCCAGTGGAAATCAAGCCCGCGCCCAAGCAGGAGGAGAAGAAGTGATCGCGCTTCCCCGGCGCGATAGCGCCATCGGGCCGCGACGATTCGCGCTGTGGGCGCGGCGAGGTTGGTTCACCGTTTCTGGGCGCCGGCGATCAGGTCGGCCATAGCGCGGCCCATGGCTTCGCCGACGTTCATGTACGTTCTCGCGTCGCCGTTGTAGTGGCCGTTGGACGCGCCGCCCTTGCTCAGGGGGTGGGCGTAGACGGTGGCGATGTGGCCCTTGAACTGCGGGTGCTTGGCGCCGTCGCTGATGTTCATCATGGCGTTGAAGATCAGGCCGTCGTTGCCGGTCGCATTCTCCTTGCTGGTCTGACCCAGCGTGGCCAGCACGAACTTGCCCTGGGGGCAGTTGAAGTCCTTGCGCAGCGACTTGATCAGGTTCACCAGGTTGTGCTCGTATCGCGCGGCGTGGCCTTCCTTGTAACGGTCGCGATCGCCCTGCCACCATAGGAAGCCGGCGACTTCGTACTTCGTCGCGCCGGGATAGTACTCGCCGAGTTTCTCCAGCACCGCCTTGGCGTTCTTCACGTCGTCGTCGTACTGCTTGCCCGCGTACCACGGCACCGCCTTGGGCTCCTCGCCCTTGAGCCAGCGCTCGTTCACGTCCTTGGAGCCCGCGTAGATCCAGGTCACCTTCTCCTTGGTCTTGGGATCCACCTCCTCGTACTCGTAGCGCTCGCTTCCAGGCGGCAGCAGGTCCCAGCCCAGGGCGCGGTTGCCGATGCAGCTCTTGAGGATCATCACCGGCTCGTCGAGCGCGTTGCCCAGTTGATGCCCGATGCCGATCTCCGGGCCGATCGTTCCGCCCTTGATGGTCATCCACTCGTTGTTGTGTACGCCCATGCCGCCGCCGCGCGACACCATGACGCGCACGTTGCGCACATCCATGCGCTCCGTCCACTTGCCCGCGTCATCGATGAGATAGGGATAGAGTTTCTCCTGCTTCACAGCATTCTCGAGCGTGCCCACCTTGTCCGCGCCGGCGACCTTGCCGGCGCCGACCATGTTCGACTGGCCCATCAGAATGAAAACCTTCACCGGTTTGCTCATGTCGGCGGGCTTGCCGTCGGGACGCGGCAGGGGGGCGGCCTCGGCGGCGAATGCCGGGGCGATGAGCAGCGCCGGCAGCAGCGCGAAGCAAGCGAAGATACGCGGGATCGATTGGCAAAGCATGGAGAATTCCTTTGAAGAGTCTTGGAGGATGATCAATTGACGAATGGGAAAAGGTGACTCGCCGAGTGTTACTCAACACGCCGAGCCAGATTGAACAAGGGAAACAGGAAGCGAGGAAAGCAGAAGTTGATGAGATTCAGGCCATTCATTTCCTCAGTTCCTCTCCTCCTGCTTTTCAATGCAACAGCTCTAGATTCGGTTTCGTACTCCCCTCCCTACGAGGGAGGGGGATCGCAAACGGCCAAGTCGCGAAGTCATTTCGTTCACGATCCGTCGAGGCGATGCCCCTCTTCATCCATCACGGCTTGGCGCCGCGCTCCGTCAGCAGTCCCACCATCGCATCGCCCATCGACTTGCCGATGAGGTAGTACGTTTCCCAGTTGCGGTTCCAGTGAAACTCCTGCTTGGAGGGCGACTCTTCCGCTTTGCGCATGAACCCGCGCGTCTCGATGGCGGCGACGTTGCCTTTGAACTGCGGATACTTCGTCGCATCCGCCGGCGCGAGCTGCGCCATCATGTGCTTTTCGACGCGCACCTTGTACGGGGCTTTTTCAGGGATGTCCCATCCGCCGATGCCCGTGTTGGCGATGACGAAGGGCATGTTCGCCACGCCCAGGTCCTTGCGGATGTCCTTGATCAGGTGCACCAGATTGCTCTCGTAAGCATCGACCGCCGTCTGATTGATGCGGTCGTTCCAGCCCTGGTGCCAGCCGAAGCCGACGATCTCGTAGCCCTTGCCGGCATAGCTGGGGAAGTGCTTCTTCAGATCGCCCGTGATCTCCTTCACATGCCGGAGAATCTCGGCATACTGAAATCCCTTGTCGCCGTCCTTCGTCGGCTTGGGATACTGCTCGGCGCTGGGCGGGAGGAAATTGAGAAACAGCGACCGCCCGCCCCAGGCGCTCTTGATCAGCAGCACCGGGTCTTCGTAGTAATCGCCGACGGCAAAGCCGAACGCGTACTCGGGGCCGATGTGATCGGCGCTGGCGCCGTAACCGGTGGTGAGCCAGCCGCTCCGCTGTTTGTCGGCATAGGAAAGATCGACGATCCACACGTCATCGCGAACCACGGGCTTGCCCGCTTTGTCGATCAGGTGGCCGTAGTCCTTGGGCTTGCTCTTCACGCAAGCGTCCATGGTTCCGGGCGTCGGCGTCGTCGCGTTTGGCGCGCTGGCGACCGTCCCGAAGCCGACCATGTTGCTCTGGCCGGCGAGGATGAAAATCTTGAGTTTGCCGTTGGCCGGCTGCTTGCGCGGCGCGGGCTCGGCGGCGGCGAGGGAACCGGCCGCGGCGAGCAGGACAAGGGCGGTCACGAGCATCCGGAAACGTTGGGCGAAGGCGGTCGTCTTCATCGAATCCATTGATCGGCTTTGCGTGAGGGTTGCGGCACTGGGGCCGGGAACAAGGTGGCCTGCGCAATAACGCACGCAGACACCCTGATGAATGTTGACCCGCCCCCAGTCGCGGCAACGCATATCTTGCGCTTTCCCTCGCACGAATTTCAACCACCGCAAGACGACTTCCCGCCTCGGCGGAGCGGATGAAAGAAATCAGGTTCATCCGGCAAATGCGTACACATCTTGTCAGAGCCGGAGTAGTTGACTCCGGTTCGCCGAGCCGGGTCGATCCCGGCGAGGCGAAACTCGGCGCAGCGGACCCTCGTGCAATCGGGAATACACGGCGCAAATTCGATTTGAAGCGGCATTGAGCCGCTTCAAATCGACCGGAGTCACAGACTCCGGCTCTGTTCGAAACTCCGCCACGCCCGTGTCAACAGTTGTCAAGTACGCAAGTGCCGGATGATCCAACAAAAAGACCGGACCTGGCGTGGAAGCCAGGTCCGCTCGGGGATGTCGTGCGACTTTGAAGACGGGGTTCAGCGCGTGCTGCGCCGACGCAGCATCAGGCCGCCCAGCCCCAGCACAGCGAGGGACGCGGTGGCGGGTTCGGGGACAGCCGGGGCGATCAGGCTGCGGATGCTGGCGCCCTGGCCGCGGTTGAAGATGGAGGCGATTTCCTCAGTCGTCAGGGCGCGGTTCCAGATGGCGACGTCGTCGATCATGCCGTCCCAGCCGCGGCCGGCGGCCTGGGGGTTGCCGCCGATCTGCATGGCGTTGCCGATGTCGGGCAGGACGTACGCCGCCGCGGTGCTGCCGACCTGCACGCCATCGACGAACATTTTCGTGCCGTTGGCGCCGTCGTACATGAACACGACGTGGTGGAACGAGCCGTTCTGCTGGTCCAGTTCCGCGTCGCCGATGGCGCCGCTGACGCTGAGTTTGAAGCTGGTGCCGCTGCCGCTGTTGCGGGCGATGCGCCACGAGGCGTTCTCACCTTTGCCCATCAGCGCTTGAAAGTTCACGTAGAGGGATTCGGTGGTGTACCACGCGCTGGCGCTCATGCTGCCGCCGGCGAAGTCGAAGTCGTTCTCATTGCCGCCGATGACGACGAACGCCTGATTGCCGACGCTGTTTTCCAGGTCGATGGCCTGCCCGAACTTGCCGGCGGCGAAGGTGCCGCTGCCGGTGCCGTTGGTCGTCAAGGTGCCGGCGTGGGCCGCGACGACATTCGCGGAGAAATTGCCGTCCATTTCCCAGTATTCAACCAGCCCGTCGATCAGCGCCGCGTGGGCGCCGGGCGCGGCCAGCCCGATGAAAAGGGTTGCGGACAAAGCAGACAGGGTTCTCTTCGCGCTCATGGTGGTCTCTCCAGACAAGGGGTTTATGGACACAATCGGATGGACGGGCTTTCTCCAAAACGCAGAAAGCGAGGGCGACAGCCGCGCGGCATACGCCCGCCTGAAAGTGAGAGTACATCAGGAATTCATCTTTTCAACACATCCGGAACAATAATCAACGCATATTTTGCGCCGCGGCGAAATGCGTAGACGCGAACGCAAAAACCGCGCCGACTCTCCGCCGACGCCGCGATGGCCGGGCGAGCGACGCGGCCCCTACTTCCCCTGCTTCGGCTCGACGATGGTCGCTTCCAACCGGTGGTACGCGACGCCGCGGCGGATCAGGACATTGAACCGGTCGGGGCCGTCGAACACGGGCCTGCTGCCGGCGACGAAATCGCCGACCGGCTCGCCTTCGACGCCATCGACGACCAGGAACCACTGATCCTTTCGCCTCGCACCGTAGACCAGGTGCTTGCCGTCGGGGCTGAAGTGAATGCCGCCGCTCCAGACTTCGCTGTACTTGCCTAGGATCCGGCCATCGACCTGAACCGTCGCGATCTGGCCGTCAACGGAGGCGTGCGCGACGCGCCGGCCGTCGGGACTGATCGCCACATGCAAAATCTCGTCGTGCGGGTTGCCTTCCTTTCCCTCGCGGATCAGCCGCCACTTCTCCGTTCGTCTTCCCGCGTAGACGATCACCTTGCCGTCGGCACTGAACACCGGCTCGGTCACGTCGTCGAATGGCGCCTGCGCCTGCCCGTCGATCACCAGGAAATCCTTGCCATCGTTTCGCGCTCCGACCACGACTCGCGCGCCGTCGGCGCTGAAGCTGAGGCCGAAGGGCTTCTGGTACGACGCCTGCTCCTTGCCATCGACGACCAGCACGCCGCGCTGATTGCTCAGGGCAATGAGGTAGCTCCGCTTGCCATCGGCGGTGAGGCGAAAATCGGTGATCGCGTCGAAGAAAGGGCCTTCTTTGCCGTCGATCACCAGGCACTCCCGCGCGTCCTTGATGGCGGTGTAGGCGATGTGGCTGCCGTCGGCGCTGAACTGGATGCCCGTGCGTCCCAGGTCGTCGTAGGCCGGTTGCTCGACGCCATCGATCACCACCCGCCACTTGCCGTCCTTCCGCAAGCCGTACGCCAGACGCCGGCTGTCGCGGCTGAACGTGATGTGCTGAATCGCGTCGCCGGCGGCGACCTCCTTGCCATCGACCACCATCCGCCACTTCTCGCCGCGCTTGACGGCAAAGGCGACGCGCTTGCCGTCGGGGCTGATCCGGGCGGCATCGTTTGCCAGCATTTCGCAGGGCTCGCTCTCCACGCCATCGACCACCACGCAGCCCCGTCCATCCGTGCGCTCCGCGAAGTGAAAGTAATGCTCGCCGTTTTCGCTGAACGTGAAACGCAAGGCCCGCGCGAACGGCTTGCCTTCCACGCCGTTGATCACGACGCGACGCAGACCGTCCCGCTGGCTGACGAACGCGATCTTCCGGTTGCCCACGCTCACCGCCACGCTGCCTGCCTGCACATCAACGCCTCTGGCCAGCAGAGTCTCTTTGCGGATCGTGTTGCTGGCCTGACTGCCGGGCGTGGGCGGGGGCGGCAACTCGATGCGCTTGAGCTTGTGCGTGTCCAGGCCAAGCTTCAGGGTGATTTCCTGGCCCGCCAGGGTCGCCGCGAATCCCACTTGATCGCCTTCGACGTCGATGGTGCCCTTCAACTGGCCATCCTTCTTCCCGCCCTTGAAAGGATATTCCTGCCCGCCCCGCGTGATCGTGCCGCTGAATCCTCCCTCCTCCTGCACGATCGCGATCGCCAGCTCACCGCCGGCAAACTTGCCGACGAACTCGCTCGCATCCGCACGCGAAAGCTTGTGCGTGTCCAGCCCGAGTTTCACGGTCAGCACGTCACCGGCAATCGTCCCGGCAAACGCCGTCGGCGAGCCGTCCACATCCAGCAATCCCGCCAGCGCATCGCCTTTCACTTCGCCGGTGAAGGCGAAGGTCTTGTCGCCGCGCGTCAATGTGCCGCGAAGCTTGCCGCCTTCCTGCTCGATGATGATCGAAAGGCTCGTCCCCGTGAATTTCCCCACCCACGCCGCCGCCGGGGCAGAGACGGGGCCGGGGGCGGGGGCAGCGCTGGCGGGATCACGGGGCTGCGCCCAGCCGCCGGCACTGAGCAGCATTGCCAGCGACATGACCGCGATCCCAAGCGCTGGTCGTGAAAAACGGCAAGGACGAATATGATGCATGGTGCGACTCCGATCAGCCATCCTATCAGGCGACCGGCTGCCCAAACTGCCCTGCGATGTCTTGTCTGAGCCGCGATGCATGAGCGGGCGGCTGGTTCGCATCGACGCCATGTCGGAGTCGGGACGCCTCAGCGAGCGGATGGTGGGGCTCGTGGAGAATGCGGGGCAACCTCTCATTCACGCCTCCGGCTCTGATGAGGCCTTTGTGTGCCTCGATAAAAAAAGACCGCCCCGGCGTCAGCCGAAGCGGTCGTTGGATTTGAAACCACTCCGCGCCGGATCAGGCGTTGGCCCCGCGCCGCCGACGCAGCATCAGGCCGGCCATTCCCAGCAGGCCCAGGGTCGCCGAGGCGGGCTCGGGGACGACGACGCCGGTGAAGTTCGTGGTGTAGACCAGGTTCAGGTTGTTGCCGTCTTGCACCACCGAGAAGTTGCCGTTGAGCGGGTTCTGGAACCCGGCGGTGTTGAAGGCAAACTGGCTGGGATCAATAAAACTATTGATGCCACTGGTCGTGGTGACAAAGCCGGCCCACTCGGCGTTGGCGTTGGGATCCCACGATGCCAGCGAACCGGGCGCCAGCGCGTTGGCCATCGAAACGAGGTCGATGGTGATGGCGCTGCCGAAGCCGCCGGCAAGAACGTCAAGTGAGCCGTTGATGGCCAGCAGATCCCACTGGCTGCCGGCGGAGCCGGCGCTGCCGTCCGTGCTGAACTCGAACTTGAAGGTCGAGTGGGCGAACCATTGGTTATTCCCGGTGGCCAGGCTTTCAATGCTTGCACCTGGAGAGAGGGTGCCGGAGGGATTCAAGAAGATCGAGCCGGTCGTGGAACCGGTGCCGCCGAAGGTGGCGCCACTGCCGATCACAACGGGGCTCGAGCTGGTGCCATTGAGGAGCAAAGTGCCGCCGTTGACGGCGGTGGTGCCGGTGTAGGTGTTGGCGCCGGAGAGGGTGATGGTGCCGTTGCCGATCTTTGTGAGATTAAGGATGCCGTTGTTTCCGGCGATCGTGTTGTTGGCCAGCACTCCTTGGTAGTCGCCTCCCCCGGTGTTCCCCGAACCGATGGTCAAGGTTCGGATCAGAGCGCCGGCGCCGCCGTTGACAGCAATGGTGCCGCCGGTGCCGGTGAGATTGCCGACGGTGATGTTTTGGCCGTTGAGGTTAAGCAGGCCACCGTTGACCGTCATGGTACCGCTGGTGGAGCCGAAGGAACTGGCGTTGAGGGCGGTGAGGGAGCCTTGGTTGATCGTCGTGCCGCCGTTGTAAGTATTGACACCGTTGAGACGGACGTTGCCGACACCATTCTTGATCAGGCCCGCGGTGCCGGTGCTGTTGCTGACAATGCCGGTGATGGTGAAACCGCTGTCTTGCGCACCGTTGGTGGTTTGCGTGGAGGTGATGGTGCGGGTGGTGCCGTTGAGGTCGATGCCGTTGTTGAGCGAGCCTTTGCCGTTGGTGTTCGACCGATCAGGCCCGTTGAGCAGGAGTACCGTCGGATTGAAGAAGCCGGTGGCGCCGTTTTCGCCGGCAGCGCCCCACTTGAGCGTGGACAGGGCGGTACCGATCTGGAATGCGGAGTTTGTGGCGCCCTCACCGCTGAGGCCGCTGGTGCCGCCGGTGATCTGAATCTGGTTCGCGCCCGTGCCGAGGCCGCTGGTCCAGATGAAGCCGCTGTTGAAGCGTCCGCCGAGGTAACCGTTGGTAAGCTTCGTGTTTTTGCCTGAAAGGACGGACGACGTCTGGAATCCGATCGAGCCGCCATTCACCGTGATGTCGCCGGTGAAGGTGTGGGCCACGGCCGGGTTGTTGTCAAACACGAGCTGGCCGGCGCCGTTCTTGATGATGCCGCCGGCGCCGCTGATGGCCATGGTGTTGCCGGCGCCTCCGACCATGGAGGTGATTCCGCTGCCGTCGATGGTGAGATTAAAGCCGCCGTTGTTGAGCGTCTGCGCGCCGGAGGGCTGGATGGCGCTGGTCGAATTGTTCGTCCAGGTTTGAGCCGCACCGAGGACGATCGGGCTGGCGAGAGCGACCACGCCGCTGCCGGCGTTCTTGGTGATGCCGTTGTTGAGGGTGATGGTCTGGCCGGCGGAGCCCAGGGTGTAGGTGCCGGTGAAGGCGTTGAAGGTCAGGGAGTTGACCGTCGTGGGGCTGGCCAGAGTGACGGCACCGCCGGCGGTCGCGGCGACGCCGAAGGTGGCGTCGTCGCCAGAGGTCCAGCTTGCAGCGGCCCCCGCGTTGTTCCAGAGGCCCGCGCCAAGCCACGCGCCGCCGCCGTTGGTGACCGCGCCGCCGCCGCCGCCGGCGTCCCAGGTGATGCTGATCGCCTGAGCGCCGCGCGGGTCAGTCGCGGCAAAGGCCATCATCGCCATGCCCAGACGTGCCAAGGCGATGTTTCTGGTTCGATTGTTCTTTCTCACTTTGGAACTCCTCAAATAAGGGTGCATTGCATGAGCCGCCGGAACACCTGCTGACCCGCCCGCGCTGGGAAAGTCATCGCCGATGTCAAGCTCGACGGGACCGCCGAACAACCATCTCGACCAAAAAGAGTACCACACAGTTTCACCTCACAACGCATACTTCAAAAAATATAACGCATATTTTGCGCCAGCCGCCGGCAGTCGCAGATCCGCCTGCTTGCCAGTTCCTTGTCAGTCAGTTCATCTCGCGCCGGGCAGTGATCCTCGCCTTGCCGATCGAAGGCATCAGCAGCGAGATGATGATCGCGATGACGGCGACGACAGCCAGAAGTTCCGGGACGGTGAACGCTCTTCGATCCACGAGAACACCCGTGCGGGAAGGTGGAGGATCGCATGCGGCGCGGGCTGCATAACCTCATCTATAGTAGCCCCGGCGTTGTGCTCATGACGCATAAATGGCGTCGGCTTTGGCATATTCTGATAGGATGGCGGGGCCAGGTCGATGAGAAGCCTGCGCAGGACACAACGGACGGGAGCAGCGCCGCCTCGAACCCGCCCGAGTTTCCGGGACAGGTCACTGCGAGACAGGAACCGTGCCATGCCCAAGACCTTGCGCATCGCCATCCCGATCGACCTCGACTGGCCGCTGAAGCGGCACCACGAGGTCTTCTCCGGCATCCAGGATTATGCCCGTGAGCACGCGCCGCACTGGGAACTCGTGCCCGATATCTATCCGGCCAGGTGGGTCAGGCTGCGCGGATCGGCCCGCCGA
This sequence comes from uncultured Phycisphaeraceae bacterium, assembly GCA_964426135.1. Lineage (GTDB taxonomy): Bacteria > Planctomycetota > Phycisphaerae > Phycisphaerales > Phycisphaeraceae > CAYRPN01. The sequence goes on from CAYRPN010000002.1 coordinate 199,877, forward strand.
TACGACGGCATCGTCGGACGCGTCTCGGCGAGCGACGCCCGCGCCGCCAGGCGCGCCCGCATTCCCATCGTCAACGTCTGGCTCAACTCGCCGGTCAGGGACAAGGTGCCCTCGGTGCTGGTGGACTACATCGAGATCGGTCGCATGGCGGCTGAGCACCTCGTCTCACGCGGCCTGCGGCAGTTGGCGTGCACCGGTTACAAGCGCGACTATGCCACCGCGCGGTTCATCGAGGGAGTTGCCGCCGTCGCCGACGTGCATCACGTCCCCGTCACTTGCCAACTCGCCAGTTTCAGCAATCGGAAAAATGAGAAGAACTGGCACCGATACCTCGACGGCGTGAATCGCTGGATCGATTCGTGGCAAACGCCCGTCGGCATCGCCGCCGCGTACGACGACCTGGCGCGGACGCTTGCCACCGAGTGCCTGCGCCGCGACTGGCAGATACCGGAGCATGTCGCGATCATCGGCGCCAACGACGACTCGATGCTTTGTGAAGGGTCGGAGCCGGAACTCTCCAGCATCGACGCCGGTCATTATCGCGCCGGCTACCGCGCCGCCGAGCTCCTGGACCACCTGCTCCGCGGCGGCGCACCGCCCATGGGGCCTGTTCTTTCGCCGCCCGCGGATCTGGTGCCGCGCCTTTCGACCGACGTCTACGCCGCCGCCGACCGAACCGTCGGCCGCGCCATGCGCTTCATCGCCGAGCACTGCGGCACGCCGATCAGCGTGACGGACGTCGTCGCCCACGTCGGCTGCAGTCGCCGTAATCTGGAAAAGCAGTTCCGCGCCGCCGGTCGGCGCACGATCAACAACGAAATCGTCGCATTGCGCATCGAACTGACCAAGCGGCTGCTGGCGGGCACGGACGATCCGATCGACGAAATCGCCGCTAAATCAGGCTTCGGGACCGCCCAGCATATGCGTCATGTCTTCCGGCACCAGTTGAAGACGACTCCGACGGCTTATCGTGCGGGGCGTCGCGCTTGAGGCGTCCACGATCCGCTCGACACCGCGGTGGCACTCGCTTGTCGAAGGAACTCGTTGCCGGGAAGTTGAAGGCCGTCGCGGCTAAGGAATCGGAGCGAAATAAGTTCCCCATTTAGCCGGCGGGCTTGCCCGCCGAGACGCCCGCGGCGGGCAAGCCCGCCGGCTAAATGGGGGACCGCTCATTCGCGAAGTTATTTCGGCGCCACTCCTAACTCCACGGCGATCCTGAACCTCTTCCACTCCCTTCACTCCAATTTCCGTTATCATCCGTTTTCATTCCGACAGATCTGCGGAGCCCAGCGCATGCGGCGAATCGTTCTGAGCTTTACTCTCCTGACGCTGCTGTACTTTTCGACAGGTAGCGCGCTTGGGCAGGACAAGGAGGGCAAGCCCGCACTAGCCGGCGCGGGAGGGGCGGCTGGCATCGGGCAGTATCCGCCTCTGAGCTGGGGCGTCGTCGCCAGCACGATCGTCAATCCGACGGACACCGATCAGAAACTGCTGGTCACGTTCAATTTCGACGACACCTCCACCTTGCAGTTTGCGTCGCAGGTCTGGGTGCCGCCGCAGAGTCGGCGGACGGTCTGGCTGCCCATCCGCACGAACTCTTTCGAGATCGATCCATTCAAACCCCGGACGCTGCCGCTGACGCAGCAGCTATTTGACATGAACGGGTCGCAGCCGGTCATGCTCTCGCAGCAGCAGGGCCTGCTCATCGCGTCGCGCGATCACTGGATCACGGGCATGCTCTCCGGCGGCGGCGAAGGCGATGACGAGGCGGAGGACGACTCGATCAACGCGGCCCTGGCGATGCGGCAGTCGATGGACCTGAGCCGGCGCATGGCGTTCCTGCGCGAAAGCGCGCTGCCTTCGATGGTCGCCGGCTGGCGCGGCTTATCCTCGCTGGTCATCTCCGCCCCGCAACCGGCGCTCGATGCCGCGCAGACCGCAGCCGTGCGGCAGTGGCTCCTGGGCGGCGGCCGGCTTTGGATCATGGTCGATCGCGTCGATCCTGCGTTCATGTCCGCGCTGCTGGGCGATGCGTGGACGCTCCGCGTGATCGATCGCGTGCCGCTCGATGTCGTGAAGATTGAGCCGTCGCCAAAGGCGAACATGCGCGTGGCGGTGGATGATGATCTGAATGTCACGCTCGATGGAAAAATGGTGGTGGCGCTGGCGTGGGACGACCGCGCCCGGCCCAAGTCGCTTGAGAAGTTCCGCGATGCGCTGCGGCCGCGCATTGAAGACTCCGACGATCGCGATGGCCGCAACGTCGCATTCCACTTCACCGGCGGCGTGCCGGGGCAGGTGGTGGTCGACGTGATCGAGGCGGCGCGCGGCGTCGGCGCTCAGGAGGCTCAGGTGGAGCGCGAGCATGAGCGGCCGGTGGATCTCGTGCGCGTCGTCGCGCCGGACATGGAAGTCGTGCACACCGTCAACGGCTGGCCCGCGTCGCTGCGCAAGCCCGTCGGCCAGGGCTGGCTCATGGTCACCACCATGGCGCCGCGCGGCTGGATGGAGCCGGTACTGACGCAGCAGGTGAATGTCGATGGCAGCGAGGTTCGCAACGAGAAGAATGAGCCTGTGCTGATGCACAACTTCGCCGCGCTGAAACCGATGACTGATCTGGCTGCGTGGTTTCAGAAGGACGAACGCATGGAGCCGCTGCGGCCGCAGGCGTTTGATGCGTTCCTCAGCGAGCAGATCGGTTACGAGATCGTCAGCCGGCAGCACGTGATGCTCGTCTTCGGCGTTTTTCTCGCGGCTTTGCTGCTGAATGGTTTCGTGCTGGCTAAGCGCGGGGCGCTGGAGCATCTGGGCTGGATCGCCGCGATGCTTGCCGTGGCGGCGAGTGTGGCGCTGATCGCCATCGGCCGGTCGAACCAGGGCGCGGTGCCGTTGACCGTGGCGCAGGGCCAGTTCGTGCAGATCGCCCCGGATCAGCAGCATGCGGTGGCCACGGGCCTGATCACGATTTACAACCCGGGCACCGGCGACACTTCCTCTGGCGCCGAGGATTCGAGCGACGGCGGGCAGGGCGACAGCAATGCGCGCCTTGCCGCAAGCGCTGGCGGCTTGATTTTGCCGGCTGATCTTTCGCAACTCGGCTCGCGCTATGTCCGCATGGTTTGGACCGATCTGGATCGCTGGCACTGGCAGAATGTCACGATGCCCTCCGGCGCCAATCGAAAGGCCACGTTTGAACAGGTGACGCCGCTCGACAGGCCGGTGAGCGTGACGATTTCGTTCGATGAATCCGGCGTGGTCGGGTCCTACCGCACGGGCACGCTCGGATCATGGCGCGAGCCGATCATCGTGACGCCGGTGGGAACCCTGGCGACGCGGCCCGCCGGTTCGACGAGCGCGGCAGACGCAACGAAGCAGGGCGATCCGCACGACTTTGTCGCCGCGGTCGCCGATGCGCTGCCGACCGGACAGTTCAGCGCCAGTACGGTGCTCGACGACGCACAGCGGCGCCGGCAGGAACTGCTGCGCGTGCTGGTGCACTCGGCAAAAGTCGATCAACCGCAGGCATCCACGCCCAAGACGCGCGGGGAACGAATCGCCGCCACCACGCGATTGACCGATGTTCGCGGCATGGCTCAACCCGCTTTTCCTCAGCAGCCGACGCTCCTGGCCTGGGCGGATCTCATGCCCACCGGGTTTGAATTGCCGCCGGCGCAGAAGCAACTGGGCGAATCGCTCATTTCCGTTCCTCTCGTGATTCAGCGGCCCAAGTCAGGCACGAAAGTGGCGATTCCGTCGGCGTTTCTGCCGTACCGCTTCTTGCGAACCCGCAGCGGCCGCTTCGTCACTCCGTTCGATGTGCAGAACCGAACCTGGCTCGGATTGACCACGGGCGGCTCGGCGCTGACGCGGTTTCAGGTGCCGCGCGAACTGCTCCCGATGCGGATCGAAGAAGCGAAGTTCACCCTCGATGTGAACTGCCCCGGGCGCTCGATCGAAGTGCGCATCGAGCGCGGCGGCAAGACGGAGACGCTGATCAAGCGTGAGAATGTCACCGGCGTGCTTGAAGTTGTCCTGCCCGCCGACGCGGCACAGCCGGACGCGGAGGGCGGCATCGCCGTCACGGTGACCGCCGGCGACGGCGCGCAGACGATGTGGCAGATTCGCGATGTGAAGCTGGAATTGAAGGGAACGATCGGGCCGTAGTTCGGGTAGGGTGCGTCAAGGCTCGGCGCGGACGCACCCCAGATAGCTGAAGACGCAACCTGGTGCGTCCGCGCCGAGCCTTGACGCACCCTACGGCGGAGTTCACAAGCCTTGAGTTCTGATTCTCTCGGAGTGACGCATGACCGAGCCTGTTGTTGAAACCCGCGGCCTGACGAAGAAATACGGCGATTTCGTCGCGCTCGATCACCTGTCCATCAGCCTCAGCCGGGGCCAGATTCTCGGCTTCATCGGGCCCAATGGCGCGGGCAAGACCACGACGATCAAGATCCTCGTCGGCCTGGCCAGGCCCACCAGCGGCGAGGCCGTCGTCGCCGGCTGCGACTGCACGCGCGATGTGCAGGCGCTCAAGCAGCGCGTCGGCTACATGCCGGATACGTTCGGCTCCTACGACAACATGCGGGTGCATGAGTACCTCGATTTCTTCGGCGCGGCGTTCAAGATTCCGCGCGACGCCCGTCGCAAACGCATCGAGGAGGTCATGGAGATCACCGGCGCCACCTACATGCGCGATCGCTATGTGGAGACGCTGTCGCACGGCATGAAGCAGCGCGTCGGCATCGCCCGCACGCTGCTGCACAACCCGGAAGTGCTCATCCTCGACGAACCGGCCAACGGCCTGGATCCGCAGGCCCGCATCGAAATGCGCCAGCTCCTGCTGCGGTTGTCGGACATGGGCAAGACGCTGATCGTCACCAGCCACATCCTTCCGGAACTCGCCCGCATCTGCAACGTCGTGGCGATCATCACCCACGGCAAGCTGCGCGCCTTCGGCACACTCGACGAAATCATGCGGCAGGTGCGCCAGCGCCGGCTGATTCAAATTCAAATGGTCCGACGGGAACAGGTCGCCGCGATGGCAGCGCTGCTGCAGGCGCGGCTGGGGGACGATGCCCAGGTCACCGCCAGCGAAACGGAAAGCGAGATTCGCATCTCCACCAGCGCCGCCGACGACGTAATGGCCGGCCTGATCGGCGCGGCCCTGCAGCAGGGCCTGCTGGTGGGGCAGTTCCACGAGGTGCCGATGGACCTGGAGGATGCGTTCCTCTCCGTCACCCGGCAGACGCAGCAGAACACGGCGGAGGCGGTGGGCGTGAACGGTTGATGAATCGACGACGTAGGGTGCGTCAAGTCCGCGCGGACGCACCGTCAGAGCGCCAGAACACCGGTGCACCCGCGCAACCTTGACGCACCGCAACAATCGGAAACGCAAATTGGTGCGTCCGCGCAGACTTGACGCACCCTACAGGGAACCATGACCAATCCGATCATTACCCGCGAACTGATCAGCATGCTCCGCACTCGCAAGGCGTTTGCCCTGCAGGTGGCGGTGGTCGCGGTGCTGTCGCTGCTCGTGGTGCTGCGCTGGCCCACCGATGCCCGCGTGAACACCAGCGGTTTCCAGGCGCAGCAGGTGCTCCGCGTGTTCGGCTACGGCCTGATGATGAGCGTCATCCTGCTCGCCCCCGTCTTCCCCGCCACCAGCATCGTGCGAGAAAAACAGCGCGGCACACTCGCGCTCCTGCTCAATTCGCCCATGAGTCCGTGGTCCATCCTCATCGGCAAACTCGTCAGCTCGATGGGATTCATGCTGCTGCTTTTAATCCTGAGCATGCCCGCGGCGGCGGCCGCATTCACGATGGGCGGCGTGCAGTTGAAGCAGGTGCTGCTCGTCTACGCAGTGCTGGTGATCGTCGCGCTGCAATATGGCAGCATCGCGCTGTACGTCAGCAGTTCCACCAGCTCGATCGATTCGGCGCTGCGCATCACTTTCGGCCTCGTGTTGTTCCTGGCGGTCATTCCGCTGGTGCTGGTGCAGTTCATTCCGCGCGATCAGCCCATGCCGTTCGCACCCGCCGAGTTCATTCAATACCTCAAGAACGTGCCGGACTGGGCGGACAAGCAGGAGTTCGCCTGGCTGCCCAAGGGGCTGGCGTCGTCGGTGTACGCGGTGATTCTGTATGTCGTCGTGTTCATCGCGTATCTCAGCAGATTCCTTTCGCCGGCGCCGGCGATGACGGCGATCCTGCAGGATGAGGCGGTGTTCAGCGCGGCCGGGTCCGAGTCGGGCGGCGCGGTGTGGCGATACGCTTTCTTCGCCGTCGTCAGCAGCGCGGTGATCCTGTATTTGATCGCGCGCCGGCTTCGCCCCGGCATGCTCGACAAGGCGCGATCCGCCGGCGTCATCACCGATGACCGCTCCGCCGGCGCCAAGGCGTATCGCCGGTTCATGTTCCTCTGGTTCTTCGATCCGCAGCGGCGCAGCGGCTCGATCGGCCTGGCGAATCCGGTGATGATGAAGGAGTTCCGCACACGCCGCTTCGGCCGGGCGCACTGGCTGATGCGCCTGTTCGCGGTGTGCATCGTGCTCTCGCTGGGGCTGATGTTCGCCACCACGGAAAAGACGCAAGGCCACATCAACACGGTGCGCTCCATTCTCGTCTTGCTGCAGGTCACGTTGATTCTGCTCGTCACTCCGGCGCTGGCGTCAGGACTGATCAGCAGCGAGCGCGAAAGCGGCGGCTGGCAGCTCCTGCAGATGACGCCGATGTCCGCACTCGCCATCGTCGGCGGCAAGCTCATGAGCGTCGTCGTCACGCTCCTGCTCATCCTCCTGGCCACCGTGCCGGGCTATTTCGTCATTCTGTTCCTCGGCGCGTCGGAGGACGGCATCCTCAACGCGCTGCTGAAATCGTCGCACACGCAGGACATCATGAACATCCAGTTGTCCATGCTGCTGTTGACCGCGTTCGCCGTGCTGCTCAGCGCCGCGATGAGCGCCGTCTTCCGGCGCACCGCCACCGCCACCGCCGTGTCGTATGTCGTGCTGGGTGTGCTTTGCATCGGCACGATGCTGGTGCGCTTCGCCGAGGACGCGCCGTTCTCGCACCAGGCGGTGGAGATGGTGCTGACGGTGAACCCGCTGGCGGCGGCGCTGACGCAGATCAATGCGCCGATGTTCGATGATTACCCGCTCGTTGTACCGGTGAACCGCTGGTTCATGGGCGGCGGCTGCGTGCTGCTGCTATTGACGCTGATGCTGCGCGTCAGGGCGCTGACGCGGCCGCAGTAGCAGGCGGCACTCGTGTAGGGTGCGTCAAGGCTTGGCGCGGACGCACCACGGTGAACGGAAACGCGAGATGGTGCGTCCGCGCGGACTTGACGCACCCTACGGCGAAGTGCCCGGGCGGCGAAGCGCCCGGGCGGCGAAGTGCCAGCGAAACGAAGGTTGCGACCCCGATGAAACGCCTT
>CAYRPN010000002.1:207410-211405 GCA_964426135.1 uncultured Phycisphaeraceae bacterium
GCCCGGGCGGCGAAGTGCCAGCGAAACGAAGGTTGCGACCCCGATGAAACGCCTTGTGTCCATCCTGTACTCTCTGCTTCTCGTCCTGCCGATGACGGCGGTGGTCATCGCCGATCAGGTCGACGATCAGACGCCCGCGGACATCGCCGCCGACATCGATTGGCCGATGTATCTCGATCCCGATCTAGGCGAGATTGCGGAGATGCGCGTGTTCGATCCGCAGCTTCGCGCGCTGTGGGCGGCGGCCCTGAAGCAGCCCGACGTGGAGACGCGCCGTCACGCCGCGGAGGACATCGGCCGGGCCCACAGTCTGGGCATGAAGGATCTGACGCAGTTCGTGCCGATCCTGCTCGCGCAGATGGATGAGCCGAAGCAGCATCCGGTGTTCGTCATCGCCGCGTGCAAGGCGCTGATGCTGCTGGAGGCGAAGCAGGCGGCTGACAGTTTCCACCGGCACAACCTTCGCGCCGGCGAAATGGGCGTCATTCGCGGCAGCAGCATCACGCCCAAGGATGCGAAGGAATCGTCCGGCGGCGGCATTGAGCTGCTGCTGATCACCGATCCCGCGCTGGCGCGGTGGAACCACGAGCAGGCCAAGCCGCTGTGGGTCAGGCGGATCGCCGATGTCGCCGCGCCGCGCACCGTGCGCGCCTCGGCGATCGAAGCGATTCGAATCGTCCGCCACGCCCCCGCGGCTGACGCGCTGCGAACCATCGTGACGGATCGCGCCACAACCGACGACTCGCTGCGGCTGGCGGCGGCGCAGGCGTTCGCCGCGCTGGAGGTGGACGGCCATCTCGAACTCGCCCGCCAACTGGCGGATGGTTCTTCGTTTGAGCGAGTGCTGGCCGCGGCGTTGCTCAAGGCGCGCAAAGGCGACGAGGTTGTCACACTGCTGATCAAGCTCGCCGCCGACAAGGAGCCGACCGTCGCGTCGATCGCCCTTCAGCGGCTTCTGCAACTCGATCCCTGGCTCGTGAAACCGCTCGCCGATGGACTGCTCAAGAACGGCGATCCGATGGTCCGGCTGCACGCGGCCCGGGCCCTGGCGGCGCAGAAGACCCCGCGCGCCATCGGCGTGCTGGGCCCGCACCTGGACGACCTGAGCCCGCAGGTGCGCTCCTTCATCCGCCACCAGTTCATCGTGTTCGCCGCTGACGAGAAACTGACCGAGGCCGTTCGTGAACAGACGCTGGCGTTACTGAACGGCGCCGGCTGGCGCGGCATCGAGCAGGCGTGTGCCATCGTCGGCCGGCTCGACTGGGAGGCCAGCGCGCCGCGGCTGATGGAACTGCTTCCTCATCGCCGCAACGAGGTGCGCACCGCGGCGATCGTCGCATTGCGGCGGCTCGCGATCGCCGATGATGCGATGCTGGGGAAGGTGCTGGCCCATGCGACGAAGGAGACCGACGAGTTCCTCGCCGAGAAAAAGAAAGCCATCGCCGACACCGCTCGTCCGTTCCGCATCAACGATCAGCGCGACCGGCAACTGGCGCAGATGCACCAGTTCCTCGGCATGATGAAGTACGCGCCGGCGGTGCCGCTGATGAAGCGATTCATTCCGAAGGACAGCGGCTTCTGGACCGAAAGCCGCGCCGCGGCGATATGGGCGCTGGGAAAGATTTATGAGGACAAAGCGGACGGCGGCGTGGTGCCGCTGCTCATCAGCCGACTGAGCGACATTGATCCGAACAATCCGGAGATGGTCGGCGTTCGCCGGATGTCGGCGATCTCATTGGGTCGGATGAAGGCGGACGCCGGTCTGAAGGCGCTCAATGTGTTCTACGACATGGAGAAGCAGGGGCTGCACATCGGCGGTTCCTGCCGCTGGGCGATCAGGCACATGACCGGGAAGGAACTGCCCGGCCCGGATCCGCGCCACATTGGCGAGACGGGCTGGTACATCTCGCCGATCCGCTCGCAGGAGGAACCGGGCCGCGACGGCGTGCGCCAGCCGACGAGCAATCGCGCGTACACGCCGTGAGACAGGATCGGCGCTCGCCGAATTCCCACAATGTTTAGCGACGGGGCTTGCCCCGCCCCTGCGATTCACCCTGCGGCGCGGAGGCGGAGCAAGCCCCGTCGCCGGACGATCGTGCCAATCACCGGGCCATCTCTCGATTTGCCCTCCTCCCGCGATTGTGCTTTCCTGTCCGCATGATCGATTCAACCCTGGTTGAGATTCGCGTGCGGTATCCCGAGTGCGACGCGCAGAGCGTCGCCCATCACAGCGTGTATCCGGTGTGGATGGAGATCGCGCGCGTCGAGTTGCTGCGGGTCAATGGACTCGTGTATCGCGAGTGCGAGAGGCGAGGGTTGTTCTTCGTCGTGACGCAACTGAACCTGCGCTATCGCCGTCCAGCGTTTTACGACGACATGATCACGGTGCGCGTCAGGCACACCGAAATCGGACGCATCCGCATCGATCACGAGTACACGATCATGCGCGGCGACGAGGTGCTTGCCGAGGCGACCTCGACGCTGGCATGCGTGGACCGGCAGGGCAAGCCGCAGGCGATCCCCGACTGGTTCCTGACCGGGCCCGCTTCGGCTCCGCCTGAATGAAATGCCGCGCTGCGTTTGCTTTCGCGAAATGCGGCGCTGATAATTTCGCTGTTCGCCCGGTACGCACCATGGCCCAGACTTCAGTCGTACAAATTCGCGATTCGGCGCACCTGGCGGAGACCGTGCGCGAGGCCCGCCGGGTCTTCGATTCGGGCGGCCTGGTCATTTTTCCGACCGAGACCGTCTACGGCATCGGCGCCGCGGCCGCCAGCGATAAGGGTTTCGCCGCGCTGCTCGATGTCAAAGGCCGCAGTCAGACGCAGCCCTTTACAGTGCATCTGCCCAGCGCCGAGGCGGCGGCGCGCTATGTCGATATGACCAACCCGCGCATGAAGCGGTTTGTCGGCAAGGCATTCCCCGGGCCCGTCACGCTGGTGGTTGATGTGAGCGATGAAGTCATCAAGGAGAAGGTGGCGCACTTCGAAGAACTGGGTCGCAAGCATCTGCCGGCGGGCGGCGCGGCGGAACTGGCGGAACGACTGTACCACCATCACACGATCGGCCTGCGCTGTCCGGATGACGCGACGGCCCGCGCGATCCTCGGCGCCACGTCTTCGCCGGTGGTGGCGTCCAGCGCGAATCGCCGGGGTTCGCCGCCGCCGATGGATGTCGATGCCGCCGCCGCCGCGCTGGGTGAAGCCGCCGACCTGATCGTCGACGGCGGTCGCTGCCGTTACGCCAAGCCTTCGACCATCGTTCGCGTGCGCACGACCGACGCAGGGCCGCAGATCACGGTCGAACGCGAAGGCGTGTACGACGAGCGCACCATTCGCCGGATGCTCCGCTGGACGATGCTGCTGGTGTGCAGCGGCAACACCTGCCGCTCGCCGATGGCGGAGGCGATCGCCAGGCAGATGCTGTCGGCACAGCGCAACGTGGCCCAGGACGAACTGGAATCGGCGGGCGTTCGCGTGGTCTCCGCCGGCGCGTTCACTTCGCCGGGCATCCCCGCGACGCGCGAGGCGGTGGACGCGATGGGCAAACTGGGCATCGACCTGTCGGCGCATCGCTCCCGCACGCTGAGCCCCGAATTGATTCGCGAGGCGGACGTGATCTACTGCATGACCGATTCGCATCTGGAAGCGGTGCTCGAGTACGACCGCACCGCGATGGACAAGACATTCACGCTCGACCCCAACAGCGACATCGACGATCCGATCGGCGGCAACCTCACGGTGTACCAGCGCTGCGCGGAGCTGATTCGTCGCCGGTTGGACCAACGGATCAAGGAACAGCAGCCGTAGTCGCGATCATTTAGCCGGCGGGCTCGCCCGCCGTGAATCGCCGACAGGGCAACCGCCCTCCGGTCGATCTCAAATGCGCCGGGATCGCAGTCACCGCCGCCGGCGAAATAAGTGGCTCATCCGGCCAATGGGTACTCGTCTTGTCAGAGCCGGAGTCTGTGACTCCGGTTCGCCGAGCCGGATCGA
>CAYRPN010000003.1:0-91051 GCA_964426135.1 uncultured Phycisphaeraceae bacterium
AACCCATTCACAACATCACACTTGCAGGCAGTCGCCGGAAAAGTGGACTACACCCCGGGGGTTTTCAACTCTCCAATCCTTGAGAGGTTGCGAATCACCGGGTTCAGCACAAAGGACACGAAGTCACGAAGAACACGAAGAATGACTCAGAGAATCAAGCGAACTCGAGTCCCTATTCGTGTTCTTCGCGTCTCCGTGGCCTTTGCGGTTTCTGGAGTCGCCCCCAGTTTCGCGAGAACTGAAAAGCCCTGGATTCTCCACCGGATGGGGGGATGCGGCAGGACTTGCGGTGGCGGCGGATCGGCTCCCACTTTCTCAGGATGAGCGCTGGGGCCAAGGCGGGGGGCAAGTGGGTTCTCCTCGAGCTAGAGAAGCACGCCAGGGCAACCCGGTCCATCTCTGTTTCCTTTTCCAAATCAGGTTCGTGCCGAGGCGACAGATTCCGCGAGCCTAAAAAGCCTGGCATGCCCCCATGGCGCAGGTGGATTCCGTCGGCAAGGCCGCGGCGAAAGGGTGGCCTCCTTTTTTCGTGCGGAATAAAATGGATGGCTGGAAAGTATTCGTAAGGACGGCGTAGGTGAAACCATGAGGCGACCATTGCCAAGAGTAGGGTGTTGCGGTAGGCTGGTGCAACGCTGCGGCGCGGGAAAGCGTCGCAACCAAACCTGATCACGAATCGACCCGCCGTGTCAACGGGCCGATTTGCGGAATTGTTTCTCTCGAAAGGATGGCATGTATGAGCACGAAGATCTGGATGAGTGTGTTGGCTGTGGTGGCGATGGCGTCGTTCGCGGTGGTCGGCATTGCTGAGGAGAAGTCGGCTGGCGCGGTCAACGCCAAGTGCCCGTTCTCCGGCAAGGATGTCAACGCGGATTCAACCATCGACATCAAAGTCGGTTTCTGCTGCAACAACTGCAAGGGCAAGTTCGACAAGGATCCTCTGGCCTGCCTGGCTGCCAAGCCCGTCAAGGCTCTGGACAAGTGCCCCCTCAGCGGCAAAGATGCCGGCGATGCGAGCAGCACCGTGAAGGTCGCCTTCTGCTGCAACAACTGCAAGGGCAAGGGCGAAAAGGACCAGGTCGCGGTCCTCGGCAAGCTCGCTCCCGCCAAGAAGAAGGGCGAGTGATTCGCCGCACCCGTTTCGACTGATTTTCACAACGCCCGGCTTCATCGCCGGGCGTTGTTTTTTTTCTTCCAACCGCATGCCGCGCGAACGACGCGAACCGGCAGGGGAGGTTGCGATTCTCACTCGGCGCTGTCGCGGTTCAGTGGAGGCGCGGGATTGCCGATGCACTTAGGAGCCGTGCAAGATTAACTCCGCAGTTTCGAATCGCTTCGCTCCCAGCCGGACGACTTGGAAAGTCGTCCCACATGCGAAGTTGATCCTGCACGGCTCCTTATCGGGACAGTTCTCCGATTCCGCAGTCCAGGAGGCGGATAAGTGGGCACACGGCAGAATCCCGCAGGCGGTCAGCGATCAGTTCTTCAGCGACTGTTCGCTCCGGTTGATATCGCATCGCTGGCGTACTTTCGCATTGCCTTCGGCGCGATCATGCTGTGGGAAGTGTGCCGGTACTTCCAGGCCGGCTGGATTGGTCACTACTACATCGAGCCGACGTTTCACTTCCACTACTTTGGATTCGAATGGGTCAACCCCTGGCCCGGGGCAGGCATGTACGTCCACTTCGTGGCTCTGGGCGTGCTTGCCGCGGCGGTGATGATCGGGTTGTTCTATCGCGTCTGCGCCACGCTCCTGGCGGTGGGCTTCACCTACGTGTTCCTTCTGGAGAAGGCGAACTACCTCAACCACTTCTACCTCATCTGCCTGATCTGCTTCATCATGGCGTGTCTGCCGGCTCATCGCGCGTTCTCCATCGACGCGTGGCGCCGACCTGACCTTCGCTCGCAGACCGCGCCGGCTTGGACGCTGTGGCTGCTGCGCTTCCAGATCGCGGTGCCGTATTTCTTTGGCGGCATCGCCAAACTCAACACCGACTGGCTCGTTGAAGGTGAACCGCTGCGCACGTGGCTGTTCGATGGCGCCCCGAACCGCGCGGTGGGGCCATTGAACTCGGAGTTCGTCGTCTACCTTCTCAGTTGGGGCGGCATGCTCTTCGACCTGCTCATCGTGCCGATGCTGATGTGGCGAAGGTCGCGCGGGTTCGCACTCCTGCTGGCGGTGGGATTCAATGTCACCAACGCCCATCTCTTCAGCATCGGCATCTTCCCGTGGTTCATGATCGCGGCGACCCTGATGTTCTTTCCGCCTCACTGGCCGCGGAGCGTCGTTCGCGTGCTGGTCGGTCGCGGAAAAAGTTCGCCCGTGGGTGACGCGGCAGATGATTCGGCAGCACATCCACCGTTTCCCATGTCGCCGCGGCAGCGACTGCATCGGCGCGCCATCGTCGCGGCCCTGGCCGTTCACTTCGCGATCCAGGTGGGCATGCCGTTCCGTCATCTGCTCTATCCCGATTCCGTTCACTGGACCGAGGAAGGCCACTGCTTCTCCTGGCATATGAAGCTGCGCGACAAGAGCGGGCAGGTCAGGTTCATCGCCTGTTCTCCTGAGGATGGCCGCACCTGGGTCATCAGTATTCAGGACGAACTCTCCACGCGCCAGATTCGCAAGATGGCTGCCCGGCCCGACATGATTCACGAGTACGCCCGCCATCTTGGCCGGCGCTTCGAATCGCAGGGGCTGGGCCAGGTCCGCATCCACGTCCAATCGCTGGTCGCTCTGAACGGTCGTGCGCCGCAGCCGCTGATCGATCCGGCCGTCGACCTCGCTCGTCAACCTGTCACGCTCGCGTCCAAACCGTGGATCATTCCACTGCATCCTGAAGCGTTCGAAGCAGTGCGAAGTGCCGACGCGGATCGCGACTGACCACCGCCGACAATGCCCGCTCGGTGGCGATTCCTTGAGCCTTCCCGAGGATGGGTGTCCAGGCACGTTGTTCCAAATCGACAGGGCTTGTCGATTCTCGCTGGTCAGGGGTTGCTCCGATCAACCACAAAGGACACAAAGACACGAACCGAAGATGAGATGACTTCATTTCCAAGTCATGTCTTTGTGTTCTTCGTGCCTTTGTGTCCTTGGTGGTTCAAACGAGGATCCGTTGATTCCCGAGAAATGAAGAACCCTGAAATCGACCACTGGATTTGGGTTGTCCGGACATCCTGATAAAATGCACGGACACGGCGCCGAGAAGGATCGATCGGGCGGCGCTCATAGGGATGGAATCCCATGAACGACTGGATCAATGCCGAAGAGCACGCCGAGCGTGCCCGTTCATTTCTACAGAACGGGCAACTCGACAAGGCGCTGTCCGAGTTGAAACTGGCCCTGGCGATCAATCCGCACCACGGTGAGTGGCACTTCGGCGTCGGACTGACGCTCGAGGCGATGAAGCGCTACGACGAAGCGCTGGCGGCGTTCAAGCAGGTTGTTGAGTTGCGCGGGGCCGACGCCCAGACGCTCACGCACATCGGCGCCAACCTGATCCACCTCAATCGGCACGAAGCCGCGCTGGCCGCGCTCCATCGCGCGAGCCGGCTCGATCCGGAGTTCGAGCCCGCCTGCTGCTATCGCATCAAGGCCGCCGCCCGGCTCGGCGATCACGAGCAGGCCGAGGCCGCGTTCTATCTCGCCAGGCAGTTGCAGGACGAATGCCCGTATTGCTACGACTACCTCGCGCACAGCCTCATGGCCCGCGGACAGATCGATCGCGCCATCTGGTGCTGGCAGCAGACGCTGCGCCTTGCGCCGGACCATCGCGATGTCCGCACCCATCTGGGCCTGGCGCATTGGCGCAGCGGCAAGCCCGATCGCGCCAGCGTGTTCTTCGAGCAGCAGTTGAATCATCAGGCCGACGACCTGGACGTTCGCCTGCACCTGGGACGCCTGCAGATGCAAGGCGCGAAGTTCGTCGAGGCGTCGCGCACCTTTCGCGGCATCATCGAGCGCGAGCCCGCTCACGCCGAGGCGCATTTTCACATGGGCGAGCTGGCCGTGGACTGCGAACAGTTCGAGGAGGCGGCCGCCGAGTACGAGATCGCCTCGCGGCTCGACCCACGACTGCTTTACGTGCATCTGCGCCTTGCCCAGATCGAAATGCTGCGCGGCCGCGTCGATCGCGTGCGATCGCTGCTGATGAAGGAAGTGGACAAGCCCGATCACTGCGTCGCCGAGGCTGTGGAAATGGCCCGGCTGCTCATCGAGGTGAACCTCCTGGACGAAGCGATCGCGCTGCTCACCCGCGTCATCACGGAAACCGATCTGGCCGAAGAAGCGGCGCTGGCGCGGCAGGAGAATCCAGCCAAATCCTTGAGCCGGTTCCTCCCCGCGACGATCGATCCGCACGAACTGGCCGAGGCGCTGATCTGCCGCGGCTTCGCGCTTCTGGCGGCCCAGCGGCGCGCGGCCGGCATCGGCGACTGGCGCCGCGCGATTCGGCTGGCGCCGGCCCATGCGATGACGCTGAACAACCTGGCGACGGCATACCTGGCGCAGGGACAATTGCTTCGCGCCATCGCGTTCTATCGCCGCGCTCGTGGACTGAACGCCAGGGATCCGATGATCCACCGCCTGGGCAAACGCATTCGCCGGGCCCAGTTCAAGCACGCGCTGCGAAGCGGGCTTCGTCGACTGCCGATCATCGGCCGATGGATGTGATTCCTGCGCCTCTCCCGTCCCCCGATCAGGGAGAGGGTCGGACACACGCCGCCACTGGCGATTGTTACCATGCCGCCATGCGTGCGAAGTACGATTGCGTGATCATCGGTGGCGGACACAACGGCCTGGTCTGCGCCGCGTACCTGGCAATGGCGGGCCGCAGCGTTTGTGTGCTGGAGAAGCGCCACGTGCTCGGCGGCTGCGCTTCCACGGAAGAGCTTTGGTCGGGATTCAAAGTTTCGCCAGCCGCCTACGTCATCAGCCTCTTTCTCCCGAAGATCATCCGAGAATTGAAGCTGAAAGAGAACGGCTTGACCGTGCTGCCGCGGAATCCTTCGTCTTTCACGCCGCTGCCCGATGGCAGCAGCTTCCTCCTGGGCCCGGACACGGCGAGCAATCAGCGTGAAATCGCCCGCTTTTCTCCGCGCGATGCGGAGCAGTATCCCAGGTACGAAGCGCTGCTCACGCGCATCGCGCATCACCTCGAGCCGATCCTGATGGCGCCGCCGCCGCGCGTGCCGCCGGGCTTCGGCGACATGTTCAAGATGCTCAGCTACTGGAAGCTGACCCGCGAACTTGGGCCTGATCTTCGCGCGGCGGTGGAACTGCTCACGGGTCCCGCCACGCCGATTCTTCATCGCTGGTTTGAGAATGAAGCACTCAAGGCGACGCTCGCCACCGACGCGATCATCGGCGCCTTTGCCGCGCCGTCGATGCCCGGCACCGCCTACGTGCTCCTGCATCACGTCATGGGCGAAGCGGGCGGCGCTCGCGGCGTGTGGGGTTACGTGCAGGGCGGCATGGGCGGCCTGGCCGATGCTCTGGAGAAATCGTGCGTGCAGCTCGGCGTGGATGTGGTGCGCGATGCGGGCGTGAAAACGATCAACCTTCGCAACGGCACCGTCGTCGGCGTCACGCTGGAGAACGGCCGGGAGATTGAGGCACGGTCCGTGGCTTCGAGCGTGGATGCGAACGTGACCTTCCGCAGGCTCATCGCCGAGGCCGATCTGGCCGCTGCGGTGCCCGCGGATTTCATCGAAGAGCTTCGCACCGTCGATTACTCTTCCGCCAGCGCCAAGATCAACCTCGCGCTCGACGCGCTGCCGCAGTTTCTTGTGCGCGACCTGAGCGTGCCCCTGGAAACCGCGCTGCACGGCACGACGCACATCTGCCCCACGCTCGACACCATCGAGCGCGCCTACGACGATGCGAAGTACGGCCAACCCAGCCAGACGCCCGTGCTGGAAATCACGATGCCCACCACGGTCGATCGCACGCTCGCGCCAGAGGGCAAGCACCTGCTTTCCATGTTCGTGCAGTATGCCCCATATCACCTGCGCCAGGGCGAGTGGAACGATGCGAAGAAGATGGTGTTCCTCGATCGCTGCATCGAGGTGCTTGCCCAGTACGCCCCGAATATCCGCAACCTCATCCTGCATAAGCAACTGCTCACGCCCGTGGACCTGGAGCGCACGTACGGCCTGACCGGCGGCAATATTTTCCAAGGCGCCATGAGCATGCACCAGCTTGGCCCGTTCCGCATGGGCTACACCACGCCGATTCGCGGCCTGTTCATGTGCGGCGCCGCCACGCACCCCGGCGGCGGCGTCATGGGCGCGTGCGGCCTGAACGCGGCGCAGGCGATCATCAAGGCGTGAGGGATTGGCCCCCCGGTTCGGGAGATGGCTGGGATGAGGGGGAAGAATTGCAAATTGAAAATTTGCAATTGACAATTTTCAATTTGCAATCACCTGCACCATGCAACTTCGACCCCTCGGCAACACCTCCATCCGCGTCAGCCCGATCAGCATGGGCTGCTGGCCCATCGCGGGCATGACCAGTCTCGGCGTCACCGAGGCGGACAGCCTCGCCGCGCTGCAGGCCTCGCTGGACCGCGGCGTCAACACTTTCGACACCGCGTATTCCTACGGCCTGACTGGCGAGAGTGAAAAGCTCATCGCCAAAGCGCTGGGCCATCGCCGCGATGAAATGGTCATCTGCACCAAGGGCGGCATTCACTATGACGCCAATGCGAAAATGGCGAAGGACGGCCGGCCCGCCACGCTCCGTGCCCAGTGTGAAGAGTCGCTGCGCCGGCTGCGAACCGATCACGTCGATCTGCTCTATCTGCACGCCCCCGATCCGAATACGCCGGTCGAAGTTTCCGCAGGCGAACTGAAGCGCCTGCTCGATGAAGGCAAGACGCGGGCGGTGGGCGTTTCCAATTTCAATCTCGCGCAGCTCGATGCGTTTCACAAGGTCTGTCCGATCAGCGCCGTGCAGCCGGCTTACAACATGCTCATGCGCGAGATCGAGGCGGATGTGATTCCATGGTGCGTGCAGCATCGCGTGTCCGTGCTTGTGTACTGGCCTTTGATGAAGGGCCTGCTCTCCGGCGGCCTGCCGCGCGATTTCAAGTTCGAGGCGAAGGACGGCCGGGCGAAGTACCCGATGTTCCAAGGCGAAGAGTGGCTGCGGAATCAGGACCTGATCGAAGCCCTGCGCCCCATCGCGGCGGACTCCGGCCGAACGTTGGCGCAGCTCGTCATCAACTGGACGATCCACCAGCCCGGCGTCACCAGCGCGATCTGCGGCGCCAAGCGCGCCGACCAGGCCCGCGACAACGCCGGCGGCATGGGATGGAATCTCAGCGACGCGCAAAGGGCGGCGATCGACGCGGCGCTCAAGGCACGCGGCAAACCGGTGACCCGTCCGGCGGTGTGAGCTTGTCGATCACAAGGCCCAGCAGGAGTTGTCACTCAGCAAAGCGTAGCTCCATCGCGCTCAATGATTCACGGGTGCTCGCTTGATTCGATCGATCGCCCAGAGCGATGCGCTGATAAGGAATGCAACCGAAACAACCTCACGATTCTCGTTCAACTGACCGAGTCAGAATTTCTAAGGAAATGAGGAAACGAGGAAAGCAGGAACAGATGAAATTCAGACGAGTTACGAACTCTGCTTCTGTTCCTCATTTCCTAATGAAAACTCCGGCGTCTGAATTCGGGAAGTTGTTTCGATCCCATTCCTAAAGCAACCTCTCTTCTGTAAATCATTTACTGCCTTGCTGGACTGCCGATTCACGGCGGGCGCTCGGGTCCCTTTCTGGGTTCAGGTTTCGCACTCCATGTTCAGGCACGAAGGCCATGGCGTTGCGGGTCAGATGGAACTGGCAGCGCTGCCAGGGGACGCCCGGGAAGATCGCCTCGCGGGCCGCCCGCATCTTCATTGTCCCCATTCTTCGTGATCTCGGTCGGTTTTCACGTCCGCCTTTGATGACCACCTCCAATGAACAGGCGGCCATTGCTGAGTCTCACGGATTTGGATGTCGCTCCGGCCGTTACCTTCATCGCCGCTCGGTCAATGTAAGGTAGTCGCGGTCGCCGGCCCGCTTGTGGGCCCGTGTTGTTCTTTGGCAACCTTTGGGTCGATTCAGGTGAGTCGGGGTGGCCGCGGCAAGTGGCCGGAAAGTGTCCTACCTTTTTGGCAGTCTTGGCGTTAACGCTTGTTATTGCATGATTTAGCTTGCGTTCTGGCCTCCGGGGGTACGTGGCCGGCCACTTTCAGGTGCGACCGAGTCGCCTCACTTGCCCCGCCGCACCTTGATCATCACCGGCAGCGTCGTGGGGTTGCCGGCCTCGCGGGCCTTGGCGTGGCAGAGGCGGTCCATGTCGGCGACCCACGGGGCGCACTGGATGAAAATGACGCGCTCGGTTTCGTCGGCGCGGATGAGCACGCCGTTGAGGCCGATGTCGGCGACGATCACGCCGTGAGGCAGGTTGTCGACGTCGAAGCTGACGAGGTCCTTGTGGCTGATGCGATCGAGCTTGAGCCGGGCGGTGGTCATCTGGCCGGGCACGAGCGTGATTTCCAGTGGCTTGTGCGGATCGCTCGATGCGTCCTTGCTTAGCGGCTCCGGCGTCATCGACACGAGCAGCGCGGGCCTTGGGCCGCGGGCGATCGTGCCGAGGGAGTTGACGGATTTGGTGACGGGCTTGCCGTCGACGGTGGCCGTGGCAGAGATCGCAATGGACGCCGGCGCGACCGCTTGCGGCTTCGCATCCTTCCCTTCTGCGACCGGCAGTGCGAAGACCGTGCCCCTCGCCTCGAAATGGCCCGCCTCGATGAGCAGCGGATTCGAGACGACAAAGCCCGCCGGAACGTCGGCGATGTCCACCTTGATCTCGCCATCGAAACCATCGATGCGGTTGGCGACAATGGAAAAGCTCGTGCCGCCGCCTGCCGGCGCCTTGGGATTGGCGCCGACAAGGGCCACGGTGAAGTCAGGCTTCGCCTCGCGGATGATCAGGCGATAGGCGAAGTCCTCGCCGCCGAAGCCGCGCGTATCGGTGACGCGCACGAGGTAGTCGCCATTGCTCGGCGCGGTGAAGAGGAGGCGCGAGTCAGTGCCGAGCTGGCGATCGCCGTCGTCATCGTTGGCGTACGGCAGCGAGAAAACGGGCAGGCCGTTGGATGGCGGCAGGGGGGCGGACGGGGGCAGCGGCTCCACGATGTAGCAGGGCTCGTCGAGCGCATGGGCGGTGGGGCTGGTGTCGAAGTAGCAGCGGCGCTTGCCGCTCATGGTGTAGAAATCCCACTGCGAATCGGGGCCGCGCGGCGGAAGGAACAGCTTCACGACTTCGCCGTTCATGTAGAGGAAATCGTTCTGCTCCATCTCTTCCCAGTTCACGAGGCGGGCGCCGTTGGCGTCGGAATTGATGGGGCGGAAGGTGTTGACGGTGTCGCGCACGGCGCGGAGTTTCACCCGCTCGACAGGTTTGCCGGCGAGCGCGGAATCGTCTGCAGGGCCAGTCGCGTGCAGAATCTCGATCTTCGTATCCACCGGCGAGCCGCGCCGCGCCGCCATCGTTTCGATCACGAGGCGCTGGCCAGCCTTGGCGGTGAAGCGGAAGAGATCGGAATCGGTGGTGGTGCTGCTGGTGGCGGTGTTGGCGGCGGTGGTGGAGTTGGCGGTGGCGGTGGAGTTGGCGGTGGCGGTGGAGTTGGTGGTGGCGTCCGTCGCGCTCTGCTCCGGCCCCCTCTCCCCCCGGGAGAGGGCTGGGGTGAGGGCCGGCCTCACCGCGTCTCCACCAGCAATCGCGCCATGAATCCTCCCATTCACCACGCCCGGCACGCCTACCGCATTCGCCTTCGCCGGCTCATCATTCGGCTCGCTCTCCACGCCGTCCGCCATGTCCGTCGTGACCAGCACGCTCAGGGCGCGGCGGGCGCGGAAGCGATTCGCATCGATCGGCACGCCGACCTCGCCGCCTGCCGACGCGGGGAGTTTGACGGCCGCGTCGGCGGGCAGATTGATGCCCAGCAGACGCACACTCGCCTCCTTGCCGGCCGGGACGCTCAGCGGGAACACGCCGGTGACCAGCGGCAACTCACCGATGGTGACACGATAGACGTGATCGGCGGCGGAGCCGTTGAGTTGCAGATCGCGCACGAGCAGGACATAGCGGCCATCGGCGGGCAGCTTGTGGGCGATCAGCGAATCGGGTGAGCCTTCGAAGTCGTTGCTCGACGCCAGCACGCGGCCGGCCGCATCGGCGAGCGTCAGCATCACGTCCGCCTTGCTGCCCAGCCGCTGGCTGGCGACGTCAATGACGACGGTCTGCCCAGCCTTGCCGTCGAATGCGTAATGATCGACATCGCCGCGCTGACGGAGCGCGCCCCACGCGCTGAGGGGCAGGGGCACGCTTGTCGCTTTGTCGGCGTCGTCGTTCGGCTCCACCTCGCGAGCCTGCGGCAGCGTGTCCACGTGCAGCTTCAGCCTCGCACTCTCACCGGCGGCGTTGGCGAGCGAGACTTCATACGTGCCGGGCGCGACGGTCGCGGCGATGGTCACGCGCAGCGCGGCGCTGGCGCCCGCGGCATCGATGATCGTCACCGCGCCATTGATACCTTCGCTCGTGAAGCGCGCCTGCGCCGCTGCCTGGAGGTTCTTGCCGGTGATGTGAAGGTCGACCGTCGTGCCGCGCTGCACTCCCGGCGGCCAGATCGAGTCCAACTCCACCTTCGGCGGAGGCGGAGGCGCAAGCGGCTGCCCCGTTTTCGTGTCGTAGAACGCGAGGCTGCCGTCGAGCCTGCCGACGACCAGCGCTTTGCCGTCGAGCGCGAATGTCAGCGCCGTGGGCCAGTCAGGTTGTTTCTCCAGCGCGAGCTTCGGCGAGATGTCGGAGGCGTTCCAGAGCTTCACCGTGCGATCGTCAGCGGAGGTGGCCAGCAGTGCGCCGTCCTGCGACAGGGCCAGCGCCTGGATCGCGCCTTCATGGGCGAAGCGGGCGATGGCGATGGCGTTGGTTCCTTCCTTCGCCTCAGCGCTGACGTTCCACGCGCGAATGCGGTTATCCACGCCGGCGGCGAGCAACCGCTTGCCGTCAGCAGCGAAGGCGACGACCTGCTGCGCCTGGGTGGCTTCACTGAGCGTGTCGAGGCGGGCGCCGTCGCTGACCTTCCAAAGCTTCACTGTGCGATCGACGCTGGCGCTGGCGAGCACCTGGTTGTCGTTGCGGAACGCCAGATCGAAGACACCGCCGTTGTGACCGGTGAGGATGCGAATAGGCGAGGAAGTGCCGGGGTTCGTGGATGCGGTCGAAGCGTTGGCCGGCGGTGCGTCGAGGCTCCAGAGCATGATCTTCTGGTCGTAGCTACCCGTGGCGAGCAACTTGCCATCAGAAGAAATCGCCACGCCGTAGATCGCATCGCTGTGGCCTTCGATGACGCGTGCGGGTTTGTCGGCGGCGTCGGCGAGCTTCCAGATGCGCACTTCGCCGACGAGGCCGGGAATGCCCGCGGCGGCGGCGACCTTCGCGCCGTTGTCAATGAAAACAACCTTGTTCACATGGCCG
This sequence comes from uncultured Phycisphaeraceae bacterium, assembly GCA_964426135.1. Lineage (GTDB taxonomy): Bacteria > Planctomycetota > Phycisphaerae > Phycisphaerales > Phycisphaeraceae > CAYRPN01. The sequence goes on from CAYRPN010000003.1 coordinate 11,530, forward strand.
CGAAGGCCGGTGAGCGTGCGGATCACGGCGCGCGACTCAGCGTGGACGAGTTCCACTTCATTGGGCCGGGCGATCGCGATGAGCTTGGCTTTCGGTTCATACGCCAGCGCCTGAATCGGCCGCCGCGGGGCTCCTTTCGGCGCCACATGCGGGCGCGCCGCGATCGCCAGCGCCGCCAGTTCACCGGGTTTTGGCGCGGGAGCGCCCGCCTTGATCCACGCGCGGATCGCTTCGATCTCCGCCTGCGAAAGCTTGTCCGCCTTCTTCGGCGGAGGCATGAACGGCTTCTCCTTGTGCTCGATCAGTTTCACCAGCAGGCTTTCGTCGGGTCTGCCGGGCAGGAGCGCGGGGCCGGTGTCGCCGCCTTTCATCAGGGTTTCGTGCGATTCGAGAATCAGGCTACCTTCCGCCTCCTTGCTGTCGTGGCACGCGAGGCAGTGCCGGGCGAAGATCGCGTGGACGGAAGCGTAGCTTGCGAACTGCGGGGCGGGCGCGGGCTTGGCGTCAGCGCTGAGACGCGGCGACAGCGTGGCGAAGGCGAGGAGGGCGATGATGAGTGAATGGCGATGCATGGTGATGGCTGGCGTTCTTGTTCTCCGGACAGGCACCTGCGGTGCTTCCGCTAACCGGGCAAAGGATCGGCTTGGGCATTCGTCCCTCGGCTCTCCTCCTCGGCCTTCGGCCCTTGTCCGTTCGTCATTCAGTGATTGAACAGAAATTCCTTGCTGCTCAGCACGCTCCAGAACAAATCCTCGATCGCTTCGCGTTTCTCGGCGGGCGTGGCGGCTTTGAGTATCGCGAGCATTTCCTTACGCTCGTTCTCGCTCGGATAGCGCGACAATGCGCTCAGATACGCATCCTCCACGATCTTCTCATCGTTCAGCTTGCCCGCGAGCCACTGCTCTACGCGGTTGCCCTTGGCCTTGAGCTTGTCATTGATCGTGTCGCCGTTGGCGATGTGCAGCACCTGGGCCATGCTCGGCTCGCTGACGCGCTCGCACTCGCAGGTGATGACGCGCTCGGGCCGGCCGAACGCCTTGAGGAAATAGCTCTCCACGTAGCTGTCGGGCAGTTGAACCGCCCGCATGCCCAGCGGGTACTCGGGGCCTTTGTCGTAGTCGCCGGTGTAGGCGCGGAACTTTGTCGGCGTGCCCGTCGCCTGGCTCAGCGCATCGAGCGCCACTTCCGCGATCAGTCGGCGCGAGTAGTAGCGGGCATAAAACCGCTGATCGCCGGCGTTCTCCTTCAGGGCCACGCTGGATCGCTGATACGCCTGCGAGCGGAGAATCTCGCGCATCAGCGATTTCAGATCGAACTTATTTCTCGCCAGGTGATCCGCCAGCGCGGTCAGCAGCGCCTCGTTGCTCGCCGGGTTGGTCACACGCAGGTCGTCGACCGCTTCCACCAGCGCGACGCCCATGAAGTTCTTCCACACACGGTTGGCGATCGCGCGGCTGAAGTACGGATTCTTCGGCGAAACCAGCCAGTCCGCCAGCACCTGCCGGCGATCGCCCGGCTCATCGAACGCCGTCGCTGCGCCATCGAGCGGGCGCGGCAACTGCGGCTTACCCGTCAGCGGCTGCACCAACTCGCCCTGGGCATCACTGAAGATCGCGATGTTGCCGTCGCCGGGGATATTCTTGCCGCGCACGCGAGCGAACAGGTTCGCCAGGCCGTAGTACTGGTCGTTCGTCCACTTCTCCATCGGATGGTTGTGGCACTTGGCGCAGGTGACGGACATCCCCAGGAACGCGATGGACATCGTCTCGGCCATCTCGGTCGGGTCGTCGTTGAGCACGAAAAAGTTGGCCGCGCCGTTCTCCAGCGTGCTGCCCGTGGCGGTGACGATCTGCCGCACGAACTGGTCCCACGGCGTATTGGCGGCCACGTGCTTGCGGATCCAGTGGTAGTACGCCCAGGTGGCGCTGGGCCGTAGGTTCTTGCTGTTCACCAGCAGCAGATCGCTCCACTTGTACGCCCAGTAATCGGCGAACTCTGATCGCTGCAGGAGCGAATCGATCATCTTGTCGCGCTTGTCGGGGCTGGAGTCGGCGAGAAACGCGCGGGCTTCATCAGTCGTCGGCAGCGTGCCGATCGTGTCGAGGAACGCACGGCGGAGGAACTCGCTGTCCGAGCACGGCTGCGACGGCGGCAGATTCAGCGTCTTCAGTTTCGCCAGCACGTGCTCGTCGATGAAGTTGCGTCTCGCCGCCTTGTCGAACACATCCGCGGCCAGCGTATTCGGATAAGGCGAAGTCACCGTGGTGATGGCGATCTTGCTCAGGTACCACGCGGTGATCGCGCCTTCGCCGTGGCCGACGACATTCACCTTGCCGAACTCATCGACATTGCTGACGGTGGTGTCGCTGCTGGTGTACTTGGCCCAGTGCGTGACATCGTGCGTGGAGCCGTCGGAGAAGAACGCCTTGACCGCGAAGGGTTTGGCGTCGCCGGGCTTGAGCGTCGCGCGATCGGGGACGACTTCGATGCGCTCGATGCGCGGGTCCTTCTCATCGGGCCCGGCAGCGCCGCCGGCGATCCAATCCGCCAGCACGTGGTACTCGCGCGAGCCGACCTCGAACCGCTTGCCGCCCTTGTGCGCGATGGAGTTGGTTGCCTTCAGCAACAACAGGCTCGCGGTGGGATCGGCAGGCGTAATCCGCCGGCCGAGGCTGTGCCGCGTGATGGCGCGCCAGTCGCCTTCATCGTCATAGCCGCGCAGCGACAGGCGGAACCCGCCCTTGCCCGCGGCGGCACCGTGGCACGCGCCGGTGGAGCAGCCGAAGCGCGCGAGGATCGGCTGGACCTGGTTGCGGAAGATGCCGTCGGCGGCGGTGACCGACACGGCCGGCGCCAGAACAACAATCAGAATCGCAGCGATGGTCTTCATAGAGGTCGTTTGTGCTAAGGCGTTCTCCAATAGTCATCTAGCGCGGTCCGCGCGTCGGCTGCAAGCGAGTTTGATCCCGAAGCGAGAAACTCCAGAAACGCTTGAACCGCTTTCTTTTGCTCCGCCGTCAGCATCGCGTGGCTCATTGCGCAAAGCTCGTCAACCGTTGTTCCTTTCTTCGTCCTTCGGATCGGATTCAGCGCTCGCACGACATACTCGCCAGCGGCGTTCCGCGAATCAAGATTCCGCAGCGTCCACCGCATGAACGCCGGCAAATAGAAGCGAAATCCCTTCGCATCCAGCCAAGGCAAGACGTCGCAGTACTCTTCAATCTTGTCGTCGGCAATATCTTCCCACGATTTCTCTTTATCCTTCGCACGCGCTGCTCTGCACTCCTGCTGCGAATTGTAGTCATCCATGGCGCGCGCTTGCGCCATGCTGATGCCATCTTCGAGTCTCACTTTGCGAAAGGCATGCCAGATTGCTTGGAGAATCGATTCCATGGTGCCTTGCGAAACTGGCGCGTGAGCGAATTCATCTACAGGCGATCTCGCCAATATCCGGGTCGGCGACGATTATGCTGAACCGCAACGATAAGAATGTGATCCGGCTCTTCCCGATAGATGACGGAATACGGGAACCGTTTCATATTCCTGCGTCGAGTCTTCCGCATCGACTTCGCCCATGCGCGAGGCGTATCAATCACGTCTTGAATCGCATCATTCAGCTTCTTTGCGAAATCTTCCCCAAGTTCTCCGCTGATCGCTCGGTAGTGTTCGCTAGCATTGCGAATCTCCTCCAACGCCTCTGGAAGTACGCGGAATCTCACGGGCACCGGCCCTCCTTCAGGGCGCGCAAGATCGGCTCGCCATCGATCGATTTAAGTTCGCCGCGATCGTACGCGTCGACTCTCCTTGCGATCTCCTCTTCCCATGCCGCGTCGATCTCCGTCTGTTCAGCTGGATCAACGCTCGCAAGCAATTCCTCGGCGAGCAGTTCGCGTTCCTTCTTGCTGAGTTTCAGGGCCGCTTCGCGAACGGCATTCAGATTCGGTGCAACCATGGTCGTTCCTCTCGTGTGAATCATCCTATTCATCGGGGTTCTTGCGCGACAAGGTTGTCGGCGGTCCGCGCGGGGCAAAGCCCCGCGGCTAAACGTCCGAGCCAAACGTCAGAACAATTCCCGGATCGCCTTCGTCCCGAAATCCACCACCGGGAACGGCCTGCCCTGCGGCCCGGGCAGGTGCGTTTCCAGATCGACGCCCATGCTCTGATAAATCGTGGCGACAACCTCCGGCGCGGTGACGGGGCGCTCGGCGGGGTATGCGCCGATCTCGTCGCTGCGGCCGATGACGCGGCCGCCCTGCACGCCGCCGCCGGCGAAATAGATCGACCAGCACGCCGGCCAGTGGTCGCGGCCGCCGGCGGGGTTGACGCGCGGCGTGCGCCCGAACTCGGCGAGGTTGCAGACCATCGTGTCGTCGAGCATGCCGCGCTGGTCGAGGTCTTCGATGAGCGTGGCGTAGCCGCGGTCGTACATCGGGCAGACGATCTCCTTCATGCCCGCGATGGTGGTGAACGGGCGCGAGCCGTGGATGTCCCACGTGATCTCGCCGAAGACGGTGATGAAGGTGTTGATGGTGACGAAGCGCACGCCCGCCTCGACGAGGCGTCGCGCCAGCAGGCAGCACTGGCCGAAGCGGTTCATGCCGTAGCGCTCTCGCACGGCCTGCGGTTCCTTGGAGAGATCGAAGGCTTCACGGGCGCGGGTGCTGGTCATCAGTTCGTAAGCCCGCGCGAAGTTGGCGTCCATCAGTTCCGCGCTGTCGCTGGCTTCGAAGTTCTTCACTGCGCCATCGACGACATCGCGCATCTTCCTTCGCCGCTCGATGCGGGCCGCGCCGATTTCTTTCGGCGGCAGCAGGTCGGGCACCTTGAAGTCGGGCTTGGAGGGATCGGCGTTGAGCGCGAGCGGGTCGTGGTTCTTGCCGAGGAAGCCAGCATCCTGCCCGTGCGGCAGGTTCCCGCCCGTTCGGCCCATCGGCTCGGGCAGGATCACGTGGCTGGGCAGTTCATTGCGCGAGCCGCGCAGGAACGTCAGCGCGCTGCCCACATGTGGCGTGTTGATCCCGCCGGCGAAGAGCCTGCCCGTCTGGAACATCTGGTGGCCCGTGTCATGCACCGCGGCCGCGCCGTGGTTGCAGGAACGGATGAGCGAGAACTTGTCCGCCACCTTCGCGTGCATGGGCAAGAGTTCAGTGAGTTGAATCTCCTTGCTCGCCGTCTTGATCGCGCTGAAGGGCCCGCGAATCTCGGCGGGCGCGTCGGGCTTGGGATCGAAGAGATCAAGCTGACTCGGCGCGCCGAGGTTGAAGATCATGATGCACGACCGGCGGTCGGCGTAGTCCTTCACACTCTTGCCCGCAGCCGTCGCGGCGCGGGCGGCCTGCGCGGCGAACAGGTGCGGCAGCGAAAGCCCGATCGCCGACAGAGTGCCGGCCTGGAGAAAATCGCGCCGCGTCACGCCGTCGCACGTGCGGATCGAGCCTTTTCCGAAGAGATTGAGCATGAGAGTGAACCTTTACGCCTGCTGCTGTTGAGCATCGGCCGAAAAGCGCTGTCGCTGCGGAAATTGGAGGCATCGGCAGCGGGCCGGCGGTTCCCATAGTGTAATCTGTGGTGCCTGAAATCCCGTTTGGGAATTCGCTCCGAGATCACGCGATCACGTTCCTGTGAGAATCCGCCATGCATCGACTGCTGCTAACTCTGATACTTGCTCTTTCCGTCGCTGCGGTTGCGGACGACGCATCGAAATCGCCACCTGACAAAGCCGCCGAGAAGCCGGCCGAGAAACCGACACCCGCGCCGCCAACCACGACTCCACAGGTCAGCGTTTTCAGGTTGCCGCAGATTCAAGGGCAGTTCGCCGCATTGCAGATCGGCGCCCGCGCCGCGTTGCAGAAGGGTGATACGGCTGCGGCGCAGAAGCTGGCGGAGCAGTCGCTCACGCTGATTCCTGATGAGCCCGGCGCACTTTACAACCTGGCTTGCGCGCTCGCCCTGCAGGGCAAGAAGGATGAGGCGCTCGCCCAACTTGAACGAGCGGTCAAGGAAGGCTTCAACCAGGCGCAGCACATCCGCGAGGACAAAGATCTCGGTTCCTTGCGCGGTGATGATCGCTTTGAGAAAGCCGCGAAAGCCGCCGAAACCGCCAAGCCCGCGCCGAGTCCGCTGTTTAACCGCCAGATCACGCCGGCCCTGATCGAGAAAGGCGAAGCCCGCGTGGGGGAAGCCAACACCGCGTGGGACCCGCGCATCGGCGTCTTCCGTGTGTTCTTCCGAGCGGAAGGCGATCTGCTGAAAAAGAGCGAAGTCATCAAGGGCTGGGGCGAGACCGGTGATCTCCTTCGCAAGTGGCACAGCGAAGGCACCGCCGCCGGCAATGTCGGCGATCTTTACGACAACCACGATGGCGATCACAGCAACATGGGCTACGAGAACTTCCCGCAGCTCACCCGCATCGAGTTCGACAAGCCCGTCATCGACATGCGGATGCACAGCGGATTTCAGGGCATCTTCTTCTACAACGGCGTGACCTTCGGCAATTCTTCGACGGCCCTCGTTTCAGGCCCGTTCTGGCGAAGCCAGACCCGCCTCGCTTACACCAATCCTCGCAACGTCTCGATTCTCTATCTGCAGTACACGAGCAATCATCTCTTCATGTATCCGGAGCATCGCGACCACGATCCCGGCCGCAACGGCGGGGGCACTGATGAGAAGGGCGAGAAGAAGCCCGACGGCTTCGGCGACGTGTATCCGACCAACACGCCGTACGTCATCACGTCGCAAGGCAGCAGCGGCAGCGATCGGCCGTTCATGGACGCCATCGCCGCGACGCTTGCCGCGTTTCAGCCGGAGACCAAGGCGGTTCTGACGAAGCACGGCCTGATTGCACCGACACTGCAAATGATTTTCCGCCGGGCGAACAAGAACATCGCGGATGACAAGGAGTATCTCACCGGCAAGGCGCACCCAACGATCTTCGAGGGCGGCAATGTGAATGTGCCGGGCATGGTGAAGCTGGCCCATGAGATGAAACCGACGAACGTGCCTGCGATCGTGCAACTGCGCGTCGTGGAAGAAGACAACGGCGAGCCGGGCCGCGACTACATGGATGTGAATGATGGTCCCTATGCCCCGCGCGGACCGGGCACGGGCCGGCGGCAAGGGCTGCCCGCGCCGGAGCTTGCGCCGGCGTCGGCGGATCGCGAGAAGCTTTTCGACACGCCCTGCGCCATTGCCCGTGTCTTCCGCACCGCGAAATACTGGCGACGCATGGTCGTCAGCGCCGAGGCGAGCAAGGACGCCAACGGCCAAGCGCTGGCGTTCCACTGGAGCGTGCTGCGCGGCAAAGCAGAGGAGATCAAGATCAAGCCATTGAACGACGCAAAGTCCGTCGTGGAGATTCTCATTCCCTATCACGAGCGATTCACCTTCGAGGCCGGCGCACCGGCTGCGAAGATCGAGACCAACCGCGTGGACATCGGCTGCTTTGCCCACAACGGCAATCACTACTCCGCTCCCGCGTTCGTCACCTGCTTTTTCCTCGACAACGAGAAACGCGAGTACGACGAGCAGAAGCGGATCAAGGTGATGGACTACGCTGATCCGGTGGTGAGCAAGAACTATGTGGATCCGCTGGTCGATCTGCCCAAGCGATGGCGAGATGAATATCGCTATGACGACAAGGGCACGCCGCTGGGCTGGACGCGGAAGGTCGGCGACAAGAGCGAAGAGTTCACCGCCGACGGCGCGCTGGTGACGAAGAAAGACGATCTCGGTCGCCCGCTGGAAGCACGCACGGTCCGCTACGTGGTGAAGCAGGAACCGAACCAGGCGCCGAAGCTGGAGCAACAACCTGGCGACGAGGTGCTTTTTTACGAATACGCGTCGGCAGAGGATCGAGTGGGCAAAGTGAAGGAGCGAAAGCAGGCTGACTAACCGCTTCCCCACACGGTGCGAGCTATTCTTCAGGGGTGCGATAACCGAATGAACAGGAAGCGGAATAGCGACTTCATGCCGACGTCGCGGCAACGGGAGTGGCACATGACCAGCGATCAATCCAGATGGACGGCGGCCTTCGTCGCGGCGGTTCTTGCGGTTGTTCTTCTCCACGTTTCGTCGTCGCTGCGCGCCGACGAACCGCCCAAGCGCACCAATCCGCTGAGTCCGCTGGCGACGATCGATCCGTTTGTCGGCGTGTTCGACGGCGACGATCTGATCGTCACGGTTCGCCGCGGCGAAAGCGGCTACGCCGGCGAAGTGGTGAAGGCGGGCCATTCGTTCACATTCAAAGGCACCCGCAGCGGCGACACGCTCAGCGGAGCGTTCGAGTTCGAAGGGCAGACGTTTCAATTCTCGATCACGATCCGCGGCGACGAAGTGGTCTTCAACACGCCTCAGAAACTCACTCGCCGCAAAGGCGGAACGCCGGTCGCGACCAAGGTGGGTCCCATTCCAAGCGTGCCCGTCCCGGCGCCGCCCACGACGGTGACAGAGCTGCCGCCGAAGACGGTGACGGCACCGACGCCCCAAGACCCGTCGGCGCCAACGGAGACGAAGAAGCTCCCTTTGCTGCCCGTCGCCAACCCGGTGCCCCTGGCCAGGAGCATGAAAGCCGACGCAGGCAGAACGTGGTCCGGTTTTCCGCAGGGTGCGTTCGTGGTTCTGGAGGAGGAGTCGTCGCTTGCCGGGCAACTGCCCAAGTCGACCCGCGTCGCGTTTGTGTTTCAGGGTGAAGCGCTCGGCAAGGAGAATGTGCTGATGAGCCGGTTCGTCGACACGAAATGGGAGACCGCCAGCCGTCCCGTGGCGTGGATGGCCGAGGGGCAGAACTTCGTCGAGCTCGGTTACACCGCCGGCCAGCCGCAGCAGGAGACGCTACAGATCGACGGCCGGTCCGTTCCCTGCACGACGGTCGAGTACGTGCTGCCCGACGGCAAGACCGGCCAGACGAAGCCGAAACGCCTGAAGACCTGGACCGCCGCGGGTCTGAACCTGCCGCCGCAGCCGTTCCCGATTCCGCGCGGCTTTGCCGTGCTCGACAGCGGCGTCGTGCGCGTCGCCAGCCTCGATGGCGACAATGCGACCTATCGTGTGGACTATCAGTGCGTGTCCCTGAGCCAGAAAGTCACCGTGGGTCAGCAGGAAATAGAAGCCGCCGTTTTCAACGGCAAGGAAGTGGTGGATTCCGCCACCGGCCAGATCGAGATCATTTACGAACGCACGATCAGCAACATGATTCCCGGCGGCGTCGTGAAGAACCTGACGGAGAAAAAACGCGGCGGCGTGACGCTCTCGACGGCAACCGCGGCGGCGGTGGAGATGGGGATGTCGAAGAAGTAATCAACGGATGGATTTCCGATCCAAGAACCGCTCGCCCGCCGCATGCAGCGCGGTCGTCAAAGAAGACAAGATGAATCCTGCGACTGCGCTGCCCGACGCCACCTCCAACGGGCTCGCCTTCTCCATGATGATGATCCGATCTCCGGCAAACCCAAGCAGATCGTGGTTCACGAAGAGGATGAAGACAGCCGTGAACGCAACGAACAGCAGAAACCATAGTCGTGCCAGTCTTTTCATGGGAACGCCCGTCGATTCTTTTTGAACGATGTGGCCAAGATCACGCTCACACCAACTCCGCAATCGGCTCGCGATCATCGAGCAGCGGCGTCGGCCGGCCGTTGAAATCGGTCAGCGCGGTTTCCGGATCGATGCCCAGGAAATGATAAAGCGTGGCCAGCGCGTTCTGCGGGCCGTATGCCTTGGTCGTCGGCGCGGAAGCGGTCTTGTCCGTCGCGCCGATGATCTGCCCCGTCTTCAGGCCGCCGGCAAAGAGCACGCAGCCCGCCTGCGGCCAGTGATCCCGCCCGCCCACACTGTTCACCTTGGGCGTCCGGCCGAACTCGCCCCAGACAATCACCGCGACCTGCTTGTCGAGGCCGCGCTCGTGCAGATCCTCGATCAGCGCGGAAATGCACTGGTCGTAATAAGGCAGTAGTTCTCGATAGCTTGCGGCAATGCCGCCGCCGTCGCCGCTTGCTCCGTGATGATCCCATGTCCCCACCTGCAGCGAGACGTAAGGCACGCCCGCCTCGACCAGCCTGCGGGCACGGATGAATGCCTTGTGATCCCAGTAATTCGGCGAGTTGTGGTAGACGAACATCGAGCCTTCGCGGCCGTAGCGGGCCAGCGTTTCCGGCTTCTCCTTGCTCAGGTCGAAGGCGTCGCGCACGGAGGGAGCCGTGATCATCTCCAAAGCCTGCGCGGTGAAGGCGTCTTTCCCGGCGAACTCGCCGGTGCTGTCCAGATCGCGGCGGATGCGGTCGATCGACTTGAGCAGTTGCTTGCGGTTGTCCAGCCGTTCCAGCGACACCTCGCGCGGCAACGTGAAATTGTTCAGCGCGGAGCTCGATGGAATGAACGCCCGATGCGAAGCGCCGGCCCACAGCGGTTGCTCGAAGTGACGCAACTCCTGGTCGTATTCGCTCGACACGCTGACGAACCCCGGCAACGACTTGTCCGCGCGGTTGTAGAGTCGGCTGACGATGGAGCCGAACGACGGCCGCGGCTTGTTCTTCGGATACCCCGTGAAGATTTCCGCCCGCTGATGGTCCGGCTCGATCCACGTCATGTTGCGGACGATGCTGAACTTGTCCGCCAACTTCGCCTGCCGCGGCATCAGTTCGCAGATGTGCGTGCCGGCGACGTTGGTCCTGATCGGGCTGAACGCGCCGCGAATGTCGGCCGGCGCGTCGGGCTTCATGTCGTACATGTCAAGCTGCGACGGTCCGCCGCCCAGGCAAACCATGATGACGCTCTTGCCCTTGGCCCCGGCATTCACTGCTCCGTGCGTCTGCAGCGCCAGGTGATTCGCCAGCGTCATGCCGCCCATCGCCAGCCCGCCCACCTGCAGAAAGCTGCGGCGCGACAGCCCGTCGCAATACTGGCGGGCGAGTTGGCTTTGGAAAGTGAGCATGGGAAACCCAACGGTATGTGAGAGATTGTCGCTGGCGCCTGGCGGGTTTCGTCGGCTGGCCGGGGCGGGAGGTTCGTCGGATGCCCCGGACGGGTGCGCCTTCATCCAGCGAACTGCCGGCCGCCTCGCGAATGTCCTCAGTCTCACCGAGTCGGCCGCGTGGAAGGAGCCGCCTTCGCCGCAAGCGGACTTCCCGGCGAGCAGCACCGCCATCCCCGGCCAAGGTCCGAATCAAAGTGGCCGGCCACGGTACCCCCACCCCCTCCATTTCGAGCGCAACCCATTGCGAGTAAAGCGATTGCGGATATGACTGCCAAAAAGGTAGGACACATTGCGGCCACTTTCAGCGGCCGTCCGCCATCGTTGCAATCAAGTCCGGCGCAGCCAATGGATATCGCCGACTCGCAGTGGCCCTGAATCGTCATGCGGATAGTGTACCAAACTGTTACCTTTTAAGCAAGACGTTTCCGCTCTTGACCAGGGCTTTTCAATTCTCGCGGCTCGGCCCGGATTCGAATGAACCACAAAGGACACGAAGGCACGAAGGACACGAAGAAATTGCAGAAATGGCATGGGAATCGAACAATCTCATCGGCTTCGTGTCCTTTGTGTCTTTGTGTTCTTTGTGGTTCACCCGAACAGCCGTTTGCTTTTGAGAGAATTGAAAAGCCCTGCGCTCTTGACGCGGACGCTGAACGCAGGTCGTCCATCGCTACCTACTCCCTCTTCTCACTCCTGCTTCGCCGCCTGCCGATACTTCTCGCCGGTGGCCAGTTCCCAGCCCGCGTGATCGGGCCGGATCGGCGTGTCGCGGAACTCGCTGCGGCAGCGGTAGCAGACCAGGCACTTGCCGACGAAGAAGTAAATGATCGCGTCGATCACCGCCGCCGCGCCCAGCAGGAGAAAGCCGAAAATGTCCAACTGGCTGCTGAACAGTGCCACCGCCATGACCACGGCCAGCAGCACGATGACCAGGCCGGTGATCTGAGGGAAATCCTTGCGTACGAAAAGTTCCCGGCAGCCGCAGGCCGGGCAGCGACGCAGGTGCTGCTGATCGTCGAACGCCCCATCCCAGTCGAGGAAGACTTCCTTGTTCCTGCCGACCGGTTCCCCGGCGGAAGCGCCGGTCGTGGAAGCCGGAGCCTTGGCGTGGTCGACGCTCGTCGCGTTCGACGCGCCGGCGGTCTCGATGGATGTGGCACCCGGCGGGTGCGCGATGGACGGCGGCTTGCGCGGATCGATCTTGATCCGAAACAGATACCGGCGCTCGCGATCACGAAGGTCAAGTCTCACTGCGGGCATTGTCGCGGCGATGGTCGACGTTGGCAAGAATGGATGAGTCTGTCGACAAGCACAGAAACGACAACACCAGCAGCTACTTCGACTCAGGCTTGGGCGCTTCAACTTTTGGGTCGACGGTTTTCGACGATTTCCGGCCCTCAATCCCCACCTGCACCTCGACGACCGTGTTTGCCGAATCCTCGCCGTGCCAGTCCAGGTACAACTCGCGCGATTGCCCGGTGGGCTTGTGGCCCGACTTGCCGATCTCAGCGAAGACCGCCTCGTACGCTTTGCTGATGCTGCTCAGCGGCCCGGTGTAGTACACCGACACGCAGCGGTAACCGTCCACCTTCTTGATCTTGAATTCGCCGATCGGTTTCGACTCCGGCTTGACCGCGAAGCCCACGGTGAACTTGAACTTGGCCTTGGGATCTTTCGACGCGCCGTGGTAGATGAAGATCGGAGCGCCCCAGTAGACGGTGCCGTTCTCGCCTTCCTTCTCCATCATGGGGAAGAACAGCTTTCCGAGGGTGTCCGAAAACTCCTCGAAGGTTGTTTCCGTCTCCGCGAAAATGAGATTGGGAATCTCGTCAACGTCCTTCACGATGGGCTGCGAAAGGTGATGCGCCGACTTTTCCGCATTCTCGCCCGGCTTGACCGCGGCGGGAGGTAGGTCCTTGGCCTTTGGATCCTCAGCGAGCAAGGGGCCGGCGACACAGAAAGCAACGATGATCGTGAGCAGGCGAATCATGGTTCCCACCTTTTCTGGAGTTGTCAGATCCCTGAGCGGACGATATCCAAACATTAACAGAACAACATGAGCCATGCAAGCGAGCGTCAGAAGGGTCTGCCAACTTTTCCGGGGGCGCCGTTTGTCCCGCTCGCTCCGGGGAAGGGTGGCCGAGTCCATCGGGGGACAAGGCCGGGTGAGGGCGTTGGACGCACGCCTCGCGATTGGGCGCCGGTTGTAACTCGGCCCTCACCCCAGCCCTCTCCCGGAGGGAGAGGGGGCCGGACCATCGTCCCCTGGAAGTTTTGGCGGACCCGTCAGAACCCCGACTCCTCCGCGCACTCCTCGCAGTAGTTCTCGAAATGGTCGAGAATCGCCTGGTAATCCGCCTCGGTGGCATGCGGGGCGGCATCCTTCCAGTGGCCGGCTTTGCCGTGTTCGGCGCACTGGCGCGGCACCAGGCCGTGCGCGTTCTTCTGGTGCGGGTCGGCGCCGGCGTCGAGGAGCAGTTGCGCGATCGCGGCGCGCCCGAAGAAAGCCGCCCAATTCAGCGGCGACGCCTTGTGCTCCGTGTCGATCGCATCGAGATCCGCGCCGCGATTGATCAGCAGCGTGGCCAGCCGCAGGTTGCCGTCGCGCGACGCCTGATGCAGCAGCGTGATCTCCTGCGCGTCCGCGGCATTGACGAGCTGCGGGTCTTCATGCAGAAGCTGCGCGACCCTGCGCAGATCGCCGGCGGCCGCGGCGGCGAGGATGGAGTCGGTCGTGGTCATGCGCGTCTCCGGAGCTTGATCAGAGTACGACGAGAGTCAGGCGGCATCGCAGCGGGATCGCGCGATTAGGAATGCGATCGAAACAACTTCCCGATCCTCGTTCAACTGACCGAGTCAGAATTTCTAAGGAAATGAGGAAACGAGGAAAGCAGGAACAGACACAATTCAGGCGATTGACGCACTCTGTTTCTGTTCCTCATTTCCTCTTTTCCTGCTTTCCTAATGAAAATGCTGGCGTCTGAATTCGGGAAGTCATTTCGATCCCATTCCTTACAGTGCGATCTTCGTTCCCAGCACCGCGATGAACTTCGCCAGCCACGCCGGATGCGCTGGCCAGGCGGGCGCCGTGACCAGGTTGCCGTCCACATGGGCGGCGTCGAGCGGGACGTCGATCCATCGTCCGCCGGCGGAGTTCACATCCGGGGCGCACGCGGGATACGCCGAGCAAGTCCTGCCCGCCAGCACGCCCGCGGCGGCAAGCACCTGCGCTCCGTGGCAGATCGCGGCGATGGGCTTGTCCTTGTCGGCGAAGTGCCGCACGATGGCGAGCACCTTGTCGTTGAGTCGAATGTATTCCGGCGCCCGGCCGCCGGGAATCACCAGTGCGTCGTACTGGGCGGGCTTGATCTTGTCGAACGCGGCGTTGAGCGCGAAGTTGTGGCCGGGCTTTTCGCTGTAGGTCTGGTCGCCCTCGAAATCGTGGATGGCGGTTCGCACCTTGTCGCCGGCCTTCTTGCCGGGGCAGACGGCGTGCACGGTGTGGCCGAGCATCAGCAGCGCCTGGAACGGCACCATCACTTCGTAGTCTTCCACGAAGTCGCCGACGAGGAACAGAATCTTCTTCGCAGCCATGTGTAAAACTCCCTGAGATACGCGGTAGGGTGGGTTGAGTCCGCGAAACCCACCACTCCGCTTTCATGTGAATCAGGTTCGTGGACTCAACGCCATCCAATTTCACCTTGGTGAAGTTCGCGGACTCTTGGCCGTCCAGCATGACCTTGGTGGGGTTCGCGGACTCAACCCACTCTACAGCAGTCGCGGCGGCACGACTCGCGGCATTGTAGTCACCTGCATCAAACTACCGCGACCGCTACATTACCGGCGATGTCGACTCGCACCGCCAGTCTTGGTCCCGCGCACCCGTGGCTGGGCGCGGCCGCCTACGCCATGACGCTGCCGGTCGCGCGGCTGACGGCGAAGCTGCGCGGCATGGTGACCGCCGACAGCGAGTATGCCCAGGAACGCCGGGCGTCGATGCGCGACAAGATCGAGCGCGGCGAAACCGTCTACGTCATGGGCATCGGCCCCGGCGGACACAACGCGGGCGTCGGCCTGATCGCCGTGTCGAACGAGAAGGGCATTCAGCTCATCGCCAATCACGAGGAAGAGCGATTCCGCGCGGAGAAGCATTTCCAGCGGTTTCCCACGCTGGCGGTGCATGTGCTGCTGGATCACCTGAAGAAACTGAAAATCGATCCGGCGCAGATTCACTGTGCCTGCGCGAGCTGGGATTATCCCATGTGGTCCGCCAAGGCGATGCAGGCGATGGCCCAGGAGTTGCCCGGATCGTGGCGATTGCTGACGCGCGAGGCTTCGCCGCAGATGAACGCAAGGTGCGTGCTCGATGCGTTCAGCGCGCCCAAGCGGCTGGGCAAACGCTTTCGCACGGACGGCAAGCGCATGCCGGTGATCAACCTGCGGCACCACGACAATCACGCGTGGTTTTCGTGGGGCGTTTCGCCTTTCGCGGCGAGCAAGGAGCCGGTGATGGTGCTGGTGCTCGACGGCGCCGGCGATGATGGCGCGATCTCCACGTACGTCGCCGATCCTGCCGACCGCAGCGGGCCGGCGCTTCGCCTGCTTCACAAGAACGACAGCATCTGGGATTCGCTGGGCATGATGTACGGGCTGCTCAGCAGCACGCAGGGCGGCTGGCCGCTGATGAGCAGCGAAGGGCGGTACATGGGCGCGGCTGCGTGGGGCGATTCGAACCGGCTGACCAACAAGTACTACGCCCGGCTTCGCGACATCTTCGTGTTCGAATGCGAAGGCAGGATTTTTCTCAACCGCTCGCTGGCGCACTGGCATCGCGGCGGATGTTCGAAGCCCTACACCCGCCGGCTCAGTGAAATGTTCGGCGAGCCGATCCTGCCGAAGCAGATGTGGCACCCCGACGCGGTCTTGCGCGTGGAGGACATCCAGCACGCTCCGATCACGGTGGATCGCGTGGACAAAGCCGCGGCGGTGCAGCTCGTTTTTGAGGACGCGCTCTTTCACATCGTGCAGCACCTGATCCGCACCACGCGCTCGACGAAGCTCGTGATGACCGGCGGCACCGCGCTCAACTGCGTGGCCAACATGCGCCTGCTCGATCACTTCAACCGCGCGTGGTACGAACGCAACATGGGCATGAAGGACGCGACGCTGCACCTGTGGGTCCCGCCCGTGCCCGGCGACATGGGTGTGGCGATCGGCGCGGCCTACCACTTCGCATGTACGGCAATCCCGGTGCGCGGCGACTCATCTGTGGATCCGTTGCCTCGCACCGGCGTAGGGTGGGCACCGCCCACCACGGCTACCACGGCTACCACGGCCGCCACAGCCACCTCCGAAACAACAACAACGTCCGCGCCGCGCGCCCCGATGGTGGGCGGTGCCCACCCTACGTCGTTCATCGCGCGCAGCGAGCGACTGCACCACGCGTTTTACTGCGGCGTGCCGGCGACGCAGAACGAGATCGCCGAGGCGTTCACGAAGGTTTCAGAGATCGGCCACGAGCAACTGGGCAACATCCGCGCCTCGCGGCAGGAGTGCGAGCGCCTTGCCGACCTGCTCGCGTTCATCGTCAGCCGGGACAGCGTCGTGGGTATTTTCCAGGGTGCCGCCGAGACAGGCCCGCGGGCGCTTGGGCATCGTTCGATCCTTGCGAATCCGGCGAATCCGCGCACGTTGGAGACGCTCAACAAGCTCGTGAAGTTCCGCGAGCTGATCCGCCCGCTCGCCCCGATGGCCACGCTGGAGGCGGCGAAGAAGTGGTTCGAACTGGCCGAGGGCGCCAGCGACGATGAGTACAACGCCTACAACTACATGGTGCTCACCACCCGCGCCAGGCCGCAGGCACACGCGGCGATTCCCGCGGTGATTCACTTCGACGGCACCTGCCGGGTGCAGATCGTGCGCGAAGCGGTGGATCCCTTTGTGCATGCGTATCTGCGGGCGATGGGCCGGCGGGTCGGCGCCGAGGTGAGCGTGAACACGTCGCTGAATGTCGGCGCTCCGATCGCGCAGACGCCGGCGCAGGCACTGGAGACGCTGAAGAAAAGCAAGGGCATGACGGGGCTGATTCTGGTCGCCGACAACGGCAACGCGTCCATCGCATGGCACGAAGTGGAAGCGCCGCCGAAGGATGCAGGCCGGACGGTGCGCTCGTTGATCGAACAGTGGCGACATTAGGGTGCGTCAAGTCCGCGCGGACGCACCGTGTTGGTCGTTGGTTGACAGGGTGCGTCCGCTCCGCCCCCGGGGGAGCCTTGACGCACCTTAGGAGCGGGCCCGAAATGAGTTCCCCATTTAGCCGGCGGGCTTGCCCGCCGAGACGCCCACGGCGGGCAAGCCCGCCGGCTAAATGGGGACCGTCAATTCGCGATGTTATTTCGGCCCTATTCCTAAGCCGGCAGAGCCGGAGAAAGTCAAACTAGTGAAGTCAAAATGCAAGAGTCAAAAGTCAGAAATCGACGCTCCCGCCGCTTCTGACTTTTGCATTCACTATGGAATGCGACCGAAGTAACCTCCCGATTCTCGTCCAACTGACCGAGTCAGAATTTCTAAGGAAATGAGGAAACGAGGAAGGCAGGAACAGACACAATTCAGGCGATTGACGCACTCTGGTTCTGTTCCTCATTTCCTCTTTTCCTGCTTTCCTAATGAAAAATCTGGCGTCTGAATCCGGGAAGTCATTTCGGTCCCGTTCCTATTTTGACTTTTCCGATGCCAACTTCTGTGCGCCGTGCGCCGAAGTGACGGTGTCAGGATCTAAATCTCCATCCCCAACTCCCGGCTATCCAGCCACAGCGTCACCGGTCCGTCATTGTGGATCACCACATCCATGTGCGCCCCGAATCGTCCCGTGGCCACGTGCTGCACACCAAGACTTCGCAGCGACTCGGCAAAGCGGTCGCACAGCGGCGCCGCCGCCTCGGGCCTGCCCGCATCGCTGAAACTGGGCCGCCGGCCTTTCCGCGCGTCGGCGAACAGCGTGAACTGCGAAACCACCAGCGCCCCGCCGGCCACATCCAGAAGCGAAAGATTGAATCGGCCCTGCGCGTCGCTGAAGATGCGCAGGTTCGCCACCTTGTCCGCCATGCGCTGCACGATCGCCTCGTTGTCGTCTGGCCCGATGCCGGTGAGCAGCACGAGACCGCGCTCGATCTGGCCGACGATCTGGCCATCGACCGTGACGGAGCCCGCGGAGACACGTTGGAGAAGAACACGCATAGGTCGGCGGCAGGCTTGTCAGAGCATGCGAAAATTGTAGCGACCGGACAATCCCGCGATTCGCCGCATGGCGGCGTCAACGCGTCATTCAACCTGACATCGACGAGGGAATGCGTTAATCTCCACGCTCTTCACCCCGACCCGTGCGAAAGGACCAGGCGTGTCAGTCAAGCAACCATTGCGATGGGGAATCCTCGGTGCAGGCCGGATCGCCGCCGCGCTGGCGCGGGCGATCAATTTGTCGGCGACCAGCAAGCTCGTCGCCATCGGCAGCCGCAGCGCCGCGTCGGCTGAGGAGTTTGGCAGGCAGTTCAACGTGCCGCATCGTTACGACAGTTACGACGCGGTGCTCAATGACATCGACGTGGATTGCGTCTACATCTCGCTGCCGAACCATCTGCACGCGCCGTGGACGATCAAGTGCGCCAAGGCCGGCAAGCACGTGTTGTGCGAGAAGCCCCTGGCCATGAACGAGGCCGAGGCGCGCACCATGGTGGAAGCCGCGAAGAAGCACGATGTCTTCCTCATGGAAGCCTTCATGTACCGCTGCCACCCTCAGACGGCGAAGGTCGTGGAACTGCTCAAGCAGGATGCCGTGGGAGCCGTGCGCCTGCTGACCGGCACTTTCAGTTTCGCCATGAGCGAAAAATATCTCCAGCAGCCCGATGTGCGCATGATCAACGCGATGGGCGGCGGGGGGATCATGGATGTGGGCACCTATCCCGTGTCGATGTCCCGCCTGATCGCCGGTGTGGTCACGGGCAAACCATTCGCCGATCCGATCGAAGTCACCGGCAGCGCGATGATCCTGCCGGTGAACCAGATCGATGAGATCGCCTCGGCGTCGCTGCGATTCGCCGGGCCCAAAGGCCGGCCCGACATCGTCGCCTCCATTTCGTGCGGCATGCGGACGGACGCCGACCGCACGTTCTCCATCTGGGGCGAGTCGGGCCACATCCGCATCGCCGACCCCTGGCTGCCGCATGTGGGCGGAAGAAAAGTCACGCTGCAGCGCACGGGCAGCACAAAGCCGGAGACGATCATCGTCGATGACGGGGGCGTGGACCTTTACACGATCGAAGTCGATCTGGTGGCTGCCTGCATCGGGCAGCGACAGACCCCGGCGATGAGCTGGGACGATTCGCTGAGCAACATGCGCACGCTGGACCGCTGGCGCGCGGCAGTGGGGCTGAAGTGGGAATGCGAGCGGTAATCGATCATGCGGCACTTCAGGATCTGCCCCAACTTCCGGGGACTGCGGTTCGGCCCCCTCGCCCCCGGCTCGGCGGGGGAGAGGGTTGGGGTGAGGGGGCTTCGATTAGGCAGTGGCGCAACGCTCGCAGGGGGCCGCTCGACCCCCTCACCCTAGCCCTCTCCCCCAGCAGACTGGGGGAGAGGGGACCAAGCCCCGGAAGTTTGGGCAGACCCGCTCTCGAAACGTCGTCAGCTCATTTCCTCCGCACGCCGTTGCACGATATGATGTTTCGTTCGCAACCGTCCTTGGAGACCCACTGCATGTCGCTGCAAGCCAAGCTGTACCAACTGTTCCTGCTCGATCAGCATGTTCGTGGCCTGAGCACCCGCCTCAACGCGGCCCGCGCCCGGCAGAAGGCGCAACTGGCGAGGCTCGACCAACTCAGCCAGCAGCAGCGCGAACTGAGCGAGCAGTTCAAGCAGGTGGCCGCCAAGGCCGCCAACCTCGAACGCGAGGCCAACGACGTCGAAGCCCGCATCAATCTGATCCGCACCCGGATGAACAGCGTCACCAGCAACAAGGAATACTCGGCCATGCTGGTCGAGGTGAGCACGATCAAGATCGACAAGACCAAGAAGGAAGACGAAGCGATCAAGCAGATGGAGGAGCGCGAGCGCGTGGGCGGGCAACTGAAGGAAGTGGAAGCGAAGATCGAGGAGCAGCGCAAGCTGGTGGCCGGCGCGGAGAAGGAAGTGGGGGACCGGTTGTCCGAGGTCGGGCAGAAGCTCGACGAAGTGACGAAGCAACGGGACACGGCGGCGGCGGAGCTGCCCGAAACCGCGATGGCGCAGTTCAAGCGGGCCGCCAACGCCCACGACGGCGAAGCGCTGGCATCCGTGGTCGAGGAGGATCGCCGGTATCACGAATACTCCTGCGGCGGCTGCTACATGGGCCTTCCCGCCGAGCGCGTCAATGGCCTGATGACCAAGCGCGACGACATCATCTGCTGCCCCAATTGCGGGCGCATTCTCTACATCGGCGATGAACTGAAATCCTCGCTGACCACCAGCAAGTGATCCCTCCTCGTTTAGCGGCGGGCCAAAGGCTCGGCGGCGGCCCGCGCCGGACAACGGTGGGGCTCCGCAATGCCGCTCAATGACGCGCTCGCCATCGATCATCGCCGCCGCGCCTGCGAAGATCGCCGCCTGGAAATCCACTTCCCATCGAACCAGCCGAATCCCGTTCGATTCCCACCCTCACACTCATGGACCTTTCCGTTCACATCGACGGCGCCTCGCGAGGCAATCCCGGGCCCGCTTCCGCAGGCATTGCGATCAAACAGGTGGAGCCGCCGAAGGTGATTCACGAAGCTGGATACATCCTCGGACGGATGACCAACAACGTCGCCGAGTATCAGGGACTGCTTCGCGGGCTCGATCTGCTCGACGCCATTCTCAAGGCGATGAAATCCCAGGGCATCAAGGTCGGGCGCGTTCACATCAACAGCGATTCGCAGCTCATGGTCCGGCAGATCACCGGCGAATACCGCGTTAAATCCGCTGATCTGCAACCGCTGCTGGAAGAGGCGCAGGCGAAACTGCTGAAGCTGAGCGACTGGGTGATTCGGCATGTGCCTCGCGAACAGAACGCCCGCGCGGACCTGCTGGCAAATCAGGCGCTCGATGCGGGCCGGGATGTGATTCTGGTCGCCGGGCCGGGAACAAAGGCAGCGGTCACGCCGGCGGGCGGCGGTGCTGATTCAGACGCGGTCTCGGCGAGCGCATCGCCGAGTTCCGCCGCCGTTGGAAAGGCCGGCGCCAACACCGCGCCCAAGTACACCGGCCTGCGCTTCCGCGCCTGGCTCGTGCAGCATCCGGGCAACGCCTGCCCGGCCCGCTGCCCCGTGAAGACGCCGTTTGTCTTCGGCCCGGGGCTGCCCGCCGGTTTCTGCCTGCACGCGGCGCAGGCGGTTTTCGATGAGAATCCAACGCTCTGGCGCGAGGCGGCTGTTTCAAGCAGCCAGACGGAGTGCCCCAAGTGCGGCGTGGCGATCGAAATTGAAAGCGACAGCAAGTAGAATGGTGTGATCTTCAGTCGTTGCCATGCCACTGACCACGCGATCTCGACGCAGCCGCCAATCCTCCAGCCGAACGCTGGAGTCGTTGGACCTGTTCCCGACACAAGGCGAGTGGGAAGTCGATGACTTTCTCGAACTGAGCGGACGGACGAACCGGCTCATCGAATTGAGCGACGGTTTTCTGGAGGTGCTGCCCATGCCGGGCAAGAGTCACCAGCGCATCGCGATCTTTCTTTTCAACCTGATTCGCCAGCACGTTGAAGGCGCGAACCTTGGCGAGGTTCTAATCGCGCCATACCCCGTGCGACTCTGGCCGGGAAAAGTTCGTGAGCCCGATATCGTTGCCGCTTTGGGAAAGCATGCGGATCAGTTTGGCGAGGACATGGGAGAAGGGGCGGATTTCGTCGTCGAGGTTCTCAGCAAGGACCGACAGCGCGATTTGGTCATCAAGCGCCGGGAGTACGCCAAGGCGGGGATTCGCGAGTACTGGATCGTCGATCCGAAAAGGCGGGCGATCACGGTCTTGGCATTGTCCGGCCGCTCCTACGTTGTTCACGGCGAGTTCGGGCTGGGCGAGAACGCCTGCTCGAAGTTAATGGCAGGTTTTGCGGTCCCTGTCGCCGACGTTTTCACTTCCGCCAGTTCTCCTCGATGACTCACTTCTCATCGGATGTTTTTTCGTTCTTTGATTCTCGCGTCAACCCCAACTTCGCCAGTGACCACAATCCCACGACAAGAACAACCATCGCCTCCACCGCGCGATCCACGACGGCGGCGGCGAAGCCGACGGAGCCCGCACTGGCGGCGGTGAGACCGGCGATCGTCCACTCGCGCATGCCGATGCCGTTGGGCGTCAGACCGAGCAGCGAAATGAATGAGCCGCCCGCCGCCGCGAGCACGGCGTGATCGAAATCCAGATCGTGCCCGACCACGGCAAACGCCGCCCACAGACGAATCGCCGTGACCAGCACATCGAGAATCCTCAGCGGCACCCACAGCCAGCCCGCCACGATCCGCCTTCGCAGAAGTCGGCCGGCGGCGATCGGGGCGAGCACCATCAGAATCACCGCGGCTGCAATGCTGACATGTCGATACCACTTCAGCGGCACGAACTGCGCGATCGCCGCGGCAGCGCCGAGCACCAGCGCCGAAAGGCCGAGCACGACAAAGAGCGCAAGCACCGACTGTCGCAGCGGCAGATTGTGCCGGGCTTTCAGATAGGCGGCGCGTCCGAAGAGTCCGGGACGCAGCGGCAGATAGTTGAGCAGTCCGCTTGCCGCGACCAGCGCCAGCATGCGCAACATCGGCACGCGGGGCTTGGCGTCGAACGACAACGTCACCGCCCACCAGAGCAGCCCGGTGAAGAAAAGGTTCGCCAGCACGCCGAGGACCAGCGCCGCGATCTGCCACGCCTCCGCATGCTCCAACTGCGACCAGTCGACATGACGCGCAGCCATCACGATCGCGCCGATGAGGAGCACGACGCCCAGAATCAGCGCGAGCCAGGTCAGGTTGCGATCTCGCGGAGACATGAGGCGGATGGTAGCAAACGCGAACTGCCGATCGAATGGAGACGACGGAGGGTGACGTGCACGATAACGTGCATGCGCTGAGTATGTGCATGCGCCGAGAATGTAGATGCGCCGCCCCGTTCAACCGTTTAGCGGAAACGCCGAAGGCGTCTGGTGGGATCCTTGGATCTCCGCAATCGTTACCAATCGCCAGACGCCTGCGGCGTTTCCGCTATTGACGGTCACTTTAGAAAAGGCCGCGGTTCGATTCCCCTCCCTCTTAGGGAGGGGTTAGGGGAGGGTCGGGCGAACTGCATGATTGTGGCTCCAATCAGGCTGCTGACCCGACCCTCCCCCCGCCCCTCCCTAGGAGGGAGGGGAGTCCGAATCCAGCCATCGGCGGCGTTTACTAAAGTGACCGTCAATAAACTGGTCTGCCATCGCCTCTCACGGGATCTCCACCTTCAACGACGCCGGCGGCCGGCCCAGCGGTGCCTCACGAAACGCCAGAAGCAGGGGCGTGTCCGCTTCCAGCAGTGCGACGTGACCGTCGAAAAGCCCCGCGTTGGCTGCGCGGTTGTGAACGTAGTGCACGTGCTGGCCCGTGCGGTTGATGTAATGCCACTGCTCGAACATCGGATTGCCCGGCGAAGCGGGGGCCTGGAACACATTGAGCTGAGCGCTGTCACCGAGCGCCAGACTGCGGGCCGGGTCGATCAATTGGCGCAGCTTGATGGGGCCGCCGACATTGTTCATGAACTTCTCAGCGGCGCCGTAGGTCGTCCAGTTGGTCGTGAACTTCGGCTTGTATTTCGGGCTGGCCAGCGCGAAGGAAGGGCAAATCTCCACCGAGTCCGGATCTTCGTAGTAGCGGAACAGCCGGCCGCGCTTGCGGTCGAGAATGCGCTGGCCCTCCGCGGCGGGCCCGCCTTGTGCCTCGAAGCCGAACCACCAGAGATCTCCCTGGCCCGCGATGGCTTCGCAGGCGGGGAACATGGAATCGCGGTTGTCGCCCAGGTACGTGAGCAGGGCGGTGGTCATCTGGCGGAGGTTGGAGCCGCAGATCACGCGCTGAGCCGTGTGGCGTGAGGCGCCCAGCGCCGGCAGCAGAATGCCGATGAGCGCGACGATGATGGAGACGACGATGAGTAGTTCGATGAGCGTGAAGGCGCGTAGCCGCGTCAATCCGTGACGCGAATCGCCGGTCACAGGCGGAGCCGCGCTGGTTGCGCGGCTCCGCCCGTGGTGGCCAGCGAGCGTCGTTCTCGCGACGCTCGTACTCACTTTGCTTCCGTGCCTCATCCGCCCCATGTCAGTGCCCGTCGAATGTTCGTTGCGACGCCCGATCGTCGTTCGTTCGTGCGACACACTTGCGATGATCCGTTGTGCCGCGCGACCGTCGTGTGAAGACCAGCGCGGCCAGCCCCAGCGTGAACATCGCCGTCGGTTCGGGAACCGGCGCTGTTTGCGTCACGGTTACGAGTCTCGTCAGGTCCGCCGTTTGCCCGGAACGGTCGATGAAGAGCAGTTCGTCGGTCAGCGGATCGATAGCCAGGCCGCCGGTGATATTGAAGTTGGTGGGGCCTGCAAAGATGTCCTCGGTGAGGTCGCCGAAGAATGTTTCCGCGATGGTGGCGCCTGCGCGGAGCACGCCGATGCCGGTCTGACTGCCGAAGAACAGATCGCCGTCGCTGTTGACCGCGAGCGAGTTGGCGCCGTTGGTCGGTGCGGTGCCCAGTTCAACCACGGCAGGGGAGGGCGATTGCAGATCGGCTGCGGAGATGAAATAGAAGGTCGCTTCGCCTGATGG
This sequence comes from uncultured Phycisphaeraceae bacterium, assembly GCA_964426135.1. Taxonomy (GTDB): domain Bacteria; phylum Planctomycetota; class Phycisphaerae; order Phycisphaerales; family Phycisphaeraceae; genus CAYRPN01. The sequence goes on from CAYRPN010000003.1 coordinate 36,328, forward strand.
AAAGATTGAGCGAAACGTGCTGATGTAGAGATTGCCGAGTTCATCGAACACGAGGCCGCCGCTGAACTCGCCGGGAGCGAGTTCCTGCTTGAGCACATCGTGCGTGGCGGTGACGGGATCGATCGCGACAATCTGCGTGGCGTTGAAGGTGAACGTGGTGGTGTCGAAGAAAGCATTCATGCCCGCGAACGAACCATCGGGCGATCCCGCAAGACTGAAGATGTTGGCGGTGTCGAGCGTCGAGATCTCGACGGTCGCGCCGCTGTTCAGGTCCACATGCAGCACACCGCCGTCGGTGAAACCCATGGAGATCGCGGCTGTTCCGTGATTGGGCGACGTGGCGAAATCGCCTTCGAATCCACGCAGTCCGCCGGCGAACGCGGACTCGATTCCGCTGAAGCGAAGTTGCCACTCGTCGTTGCCGCCGGCATCCTGACCTAGACGATAAATCGAATCGCCCGTGTGCAGGTAAAGGTGGTTCTGGCTGAAGCCCAGGCCGTATTCGGCGAAGGGCGAACTCGAATCCAGCGGCGGCAACACCACGGCCAACGCCGCTTCGCCGCCCGCCAGCCACGCGCCCAGAATCGCGCAGCATCTCCAACTCTTCCGAAACGAATGACGCAACATGTGACACTCCCGGCTCTGTTTCGCGCAGAGCCACACCCCTGAAGGTGTTGGACATGTCCTTGCGATGGGTGGGGATCGGGGCTTCGTCAAGACGATTTCAAGTTCCGTCGCGTTGGAAGAAGGGGCTTCATCCCGCTTCTTGACGCGACGACTTGATAAGTCGTCCTACGGAGCCGAGCCGGCAGGGGGCCTAGACCAGGGGAAACGAATAGACCTTGCCCGCCGGGTCCCAAACCGCGAGGACCACGGGCGTGCAACAGGCAGGTCTTCCGGCTTAGGGCACCGATCCGTCAGCCTTCCCGATCGAACAATCGATCAGTGGCGTTTGCGACGAATCAGTTGCTGGCGACGATTCACCAGCCACCCATCACGGCGGCGCGACCGCGGGAGATTCGAGACGTTCGTCGTCTCACACTCCACTTCCCTTTTCACCCACGCCGCTGGCTGCGGCGAGGGCACCTGTCGAACGATCGGAATGTAACGCAGAGGAGCACGGCTCGCAAGAGCTGAAAAACGGAAATGAATCACAACTTGTCGACTTGGCCGTCCAATCCCTTCTCTCACCGGGAGACGGGTAGATTCTGACACTGTCACTGCTGCGCACGGCGCACAGAAGTGTGCATCGGAGAAGTCAGAATAGTGAATGCAAAAGTCAGTAGCGGCGGGAGCGTCGATTTCTGACTTTTGCATTTTGACTTGGGACCCCCTGAACAACCCAAGAAGTCTCGCGCAAAGGCGCAAAGCTCGCGAAGAAACGCCTCGAACTTTGCGTGCTCTGCGCCTTGGCGCGCGATGCTCGTCGGATTCTCAGAGTTCACACTTCACTATTTTGACTTTTCCCGGCTCTGCCGACTTCGGATGAGGGCCGTCCGACCTTGGACTCGCTAAAGCACGCCGCCTTTCTCCGCGGGCTGGGCATACTTGGTGGTCTTTTTTAGAGATCCATTTCGGGATTGCGTCAGCGCTGACTTCCTGGATTTTGACCTTTGCATTCGGCATTCACTGTTTTGACTCTTTGGGCTTGGTGTCCACACGTAACCCGGCCCTCACCCCTGCCCTCTACCGGCGGGAGAGAGGGCCGGTGCAACGCCGCGATGCGGCGTCGCGCGTTCAACGTGCAGCCCGGCCTGCGTCATTCCGCCACAGCGATTGCGATGCCGACTTGCGAACCATGAACAAAACGCAACAATGCCGACTCGACTCTCGGTCGGCACTGCGGCCGACCGCTGTTTTACGACAGGTGACACACGATGCTCGACGCATTGCTTAGCGCCATTCAGAAACCGCTCAACTACGTGCGCGGCACGCAGGTCTGGGGCTCGATCTTTCGCCACGGCATTCCGCGCGACCGACGCACGCGCGTCATGGCGATCATGAGCAACGTCTTCCTTCACCTGCACCCGGTCGCGGTGCGAAAGAGCGGCATCCGCCTCTCCTTCACCTGGTGCATGGGCGGGCTGACGTTCTTCCTCTTCCTCGCGGAGACGATCACCGGCGTGCTGCTGATGTTCTACTACCGCCCGGTGGTGGAATATGCGTACATGGACGTCATCCGCATGCGCGCCGCGATGACGCTGGGCCTGTTGCGTGAAATGCATCGGTGGGGGGCCCACGCGATGATCATCGCGATCTGGCTGCACATGATGCGCGTGTTCCTGACGGGCAGCTACAAGCCGCCGCGCGAGTTCAACTGGGGCGTGGGTGTGATTCTGCTGGTGCTGACCATGCTGCTGTCGTTCACCGGTTACCTGCTGCCCTGGGACCAGCTTGCGATCTGGGCCATCACGGTCGGATCGAACATGGGCAAGGCCACGCCGTTCGTGGGCCTCGGCGGACCCTTTAGTGATGTGCTGCAACTGCCCGGCGGCATCCCGCTCGTGACCGCCCGCAGCGATGCGGCGTATCTGCTTCTCGCCGCCACCAGCGTCGGGGAGAATGCGCTGCTGCGCTTTTATGTGTTGCACTGCGTGGCGCTGCCGTTGGCGGCGTCCGTGCTCATCGCGATTCACTTCTGGCGCATCCGCAAGGACGGCGGCATCAGTGGCCCGCTGTGAGCGGAAGAGCGAATAAGGAGCGGGAGAATGGAAGGGGACGGCAACGTTTAGCGACGGGGCTTGCCCCGCTCCTGGTGAAACTCAGGATCCAGGACTCAAGACCTAACCCCCAGGATTCAGGACGCTCAAGACTCAGCACTCCCGACGCCGGACTTACGGACGAGACTCGTCGATGATCGACACATTCAAACATATCGTCAACCAGTTGAGCGTGCCGGAGATCAGTCTCCCGTTCTTCTTCATGCCAATCTTCATCCTGATGATGGTGATGTACCGTCATTGGACCAAGCCGGCGATCAGCGCCGCGATTGCACTCGTCTTCTGCGTGGTGTACTTCGGCAGCATGGCGATCGATAAGAGCTACTACTCGATTCTCGCCAAGCCTGACAACGTGCCGATCACGCTGATGCTGATTTTCACGGGGCTTTGCCTCTGGGTGGCCTTTCGCCAGGCGGCGCAGAATGACGCGCTGTTGGAGCAGGGCAAGCCGCTGCCTGAGGCGAACAAGGACGAGAAGGTCCTCTCCTGGCCCGACCTGGTGTATACCGAACTCATTTGCCTTGTCATCGCCACGGCTGCCCTGGTGCTCTGGTCCATCCTGCTGCGCGCCCCGCTCGAAGCGCCCGCGAACCAGGCCGGCCCGCCGAATCCATCCAAAGCTCCGTGGTACTTCCTGGGTCTCCAGGAAATGTTGGTCTATTACGACCCCTGGATGGCAGGCGTGGTGCTGCCGGGCATGATCGTCACGGGACTGATCATGATGCCGTACGTGGATACGAATCCGAAAGGCAACGGCTACTACACCGTCCGCGAGCGACCGTTCGCTCTGTGGGTCTGGCTCTTTGGATTCCTCATCCTGTGGGTCGTGCTCATCGTGTTCGGCACGTTCCTGCGCGGACCGAACTGGAACTTCTTCGGCCCGTACGAGCCGTGGAACGCCCATACCCAGGTCCCTCTGACCAACGTCCAGTTCTCCGACTATGTCTGGAACTACGGACTGGGCATGGCGCCGCCCAAGACATCCCTCATCCGCGAAATCCCAGGCATGGTGTTCATCCTCGGATTCGTCTTTGTGATTCCGATGGTCTTCGCCAAGACGTTGTTCCGGCGAATGTACGAACAGATGGGCTTCATCCGCTATTGGTTCATGATGATTCACTTCATGGTGCTGGCGTTGCTGCCCCTGAAGATGATCCTGCGCTGGACGATGACGCTCAAGTACTTCGTGTTCCTGCCGGAATACAACTTCAATCTGTGAGCGATCATCCAGCCGGCATGCGACGTCTAATCGTGGCGATTCTCCGTCCGGGAGAATCAATGACGGCTTGCCGGCACTCGGCGGCAGGGGATTCACATGCCACACGATGTGCTGCTTGGCGATTCAATTTTCGATAACGCCGCCTACGTGCCGAATCTATTCCTGATCCTGGGAACGCCCTGTTTTGCCGCCCCACCGTTGAGTTGAACATAACGTATATTATCGGACGTAAAGGCGGGGCGGTTCGGCGGGGTTTCTAGGGGCGTTTCAACTTCAGCTTTCTGATTTTCGATGCTCGAAACGCACCGGCAGCAATCCGCGGTGTTTCAGGAGCCGGTTGCGAGATGGTAATTCCTTGCGCGTCGGTATCATTGCCTTGGCTGCTCAACTTCCCCAAGCCTGGCGATCATCATGGCTGCATCTTCCCGACGTCACTGGTTCTGGGTGCTGTTCTGGGTTTCGACGTTCTATGGCGTCCTGTTCATCGCGCTTTTTCTGGCGGGCTTCCGATTCAGTTTTTTCTGGGATGACGACACGGATGAACCGGTGAAAGGCGTCGCTGCCGCGGGCGATGGCGGCAACCGACCGTCCGGCATCGAAGGCAACGCCGACGCCACGACGGGCGGGCCAGCGCCGACCAGCGTCGACGTCAAGGGGCTGATCGAGGCCGGCCTCGCTGAGAATGCCCGCCTGTCCGACGAGGAGAAATTGCGGCGACTGGAAACCAAGACCGCCGAGATCAACCGGATCAAGCCGGAGAACCTGAAGTCGGCGACCGAGTGGGTTGAGTCGCTGGGCGGATCGAAGAAAGATCGCGCGTATGAGCCGCGCGCGGATGCGAAGATCGACTGGGATCCGGACACGATTCAGCCGTACGCCGAGGTGCGCAAGTTCGACACCGATTCATCGACGTTCCACGCGATGAAGAAGCTGACGAACAAGAAAAGCCAAACTGTTTACGTGACGATCTATGTCGACAAGGACGGCAACGCTCTCAAGAGCGTGACGCTCGAGGCGCACATGTCGCCGGAGGATCTTCGCCTTTACAAGCTCAGTCAGATGGCGGAGAAGCACCAGGGTTTCAAGACGCTGTTCGACGCAGCGAGGCGAATGGCGCAGGAACGCGTGGACCGCGCCGAGGCGAGAAAAGACAAGGGCGGCGAAAGCCGTTCAACTCCGCCGGCCGATGACAAGCGATCTGTCGATCCCGCGAAGACTCCGGAGAAGGCCACCCCCCTGCCTCCGGTTTCGCCCCAGGGCGCCGAACCCGCGCAGCCTTGACGACGAAGCCGGTATTTCTCACTTCTCTTCCGTGCGATACTCCGCCGAGTAGTTCGGGCTTTCTTTCGTGATCGTGATGTTGTGCGGATGCGATTCAGTCAGGCCCGCGCCGCTGATCCTGCAGAAGCGCGCGTTCTTGCGAAGCTGGTCCACGGTTGGCGTGCCGCAGTAGCCCATGCCTGCCTTGAGCCCGCCCACCAGTTGATACACGAAATCACTCAGCGGGCCGCGATACGGCACGCGCCCTTCCACGCCCTCGGGCACCAGTTTTTTCTTTTCCGTCGTGCCGCTCTGGCGATAGCGATCCGCGCTGCCCGCCATCATGGCGCCTTCGCTGCCCATGCCGCGATACGTTTTGTATCGTCGCCCGCCGTGGATGATCGATTCGCCGGGGCTTTCGTCGAGACCGGCAAAGAGCGAGCCGAGCATCACCGCCGAGGCTCCGATGGCCACCGCCTTGGTGATGTCGCCGCTGTGCCGGATGCCGCCGTCGGCGATGACGGGGACGCCCGCCGGCGCGGCGGATTTCAGGGCATTCATGATCGCGGTGATCTGCGGCACGCCCACGCCGCTGACGATGCGCGTCGTGCAGATCGAGCCGGGGCCGATGCCCACCTTCACCGCATCGACGCCGGCCTCGATCAGGTCGGCGGCGCCTTCAGCCGTGGCGATGTTGCCGGCAATCACGTCGATATCCCATTTCTGCTTGATCGTGCGCACCGTGTCGATCACGTTCTTGCTGTGGCCGTGCGCCGTATCGACGATGATCAGATCCACCTCCGCCTTGATCAGCGCTTCGACACGGTCGTACTGATGCACGCCCACAGCCGCACCCACGCGCAGCCGGCCGCGCGAATCGCGGCAGGCGCGGGGGAACTGCTCGTACTTGTCGATGTCCCGCATGGTGATCAGGCCGTGGAGTTGGTTGTCCTTGTCCACCAGCAGGAGCTTCTCGATCTTCTCGCGGTAGAGAATCTTCGCGGCTTCCTCCAGCGTGGTGCCCGGCGGCGCGGTGACCAGGCGTTCCTTGGTCATCACCTCGCGAATGGGCTGATCGTCGTTGGGGAGGAATCGCATGTCCCGGCGAGTGAGAATGCCGACGACGCGGCCGCGCCGGCCGTTCTTCTGCGCCACGCCCTTGCCGGCATCCCCGGGGGCGCCGGGGGCGCCGCCTTCGACGATGGGAATGCCCGACACGTTCTGCTCGCGCATCAGCCGGCGGGCTTCGGCGACAGGCGCATCGGGCGTGAGTGTGACGGGATCGGTGATGACGCCGTTGGCCGAGCGCTTCACCTTGATCACTTCGCGCACCTGCCCATCGGGCGAGAGGTTCTTGTGAATCACGCCCAGTCCCCCCTCCGCCGCCAGCGCGATCGCCAGCGACGCTTCCGTCACCGTATCCATCGGCGCTGAGAGCAGCGGAATGTTCAGCCGGATGCGCCGCGTGAGCTGCGTGGAGGTGTCCGCCTCGGCAGGCACAAAGTCGCTGCGGGCCGGCAACAGCAGCACGTCATCGAAGGTGAGCGCGTCGTAGATGATCCGGGAAGCCTCCGCGTCGGCGGAACCATCGGAGGCGAGACGTGACGAGTGAAGGTTGGCTGCCATGTACCATGATTAACTCTTGGTGAACTGTGCGTCAAGCTGCGCGGAGCGGCGAACTGTGCCGTTAGCCCCCGGCTCCGCCGGGGGTCGTGCGGTCGTCGCGTGATCGTCGCGTGGAGTCCACGGTTCGATGACGATCGAGATTCGGACGTTGCGATGCGGATGCGTTCGTACGGGCTTGGCCGTTCGTTCGTCATGTCTCTGGTTTCGCTCCCCCGGCGGAGCCGGGGGCTAACGGGCGACGCCTTGCACCGCACCTCCGGCTTTTCCCGATCCGCGCGAAGCGGCGCACTCTGCTACACTCTTTCGCCCTGAATCGAGCCACATACGGAGTTCACCCATGCCCCCCGCCACTGACGCCCCCGCCGCTCCCGCGCCTTCCACTGCAACTGCGAAGGAGCCGGTGCTTAACAAGTTCAGCCGCATCCTCACGCAGCCCAAGCAGCGCGGCATTTCGCAGGCCATGCTCTATGCCACGGGCATGACTGAGGAGGACATGAACAAGGCGCAGGTCGGCATCACCGCGATGGCGTGGGACGGCAACCCGTGCAACATGCATCTGGGGCGCCTCGCCGACGAAGTGAAGAAAGCCGTGAGCGGCCCGAAGATGATCGGCCTGCGCTTCTACACCATCGGCGTCAGCGACGGCATCAGCATGGGCACCGACGGCATGAGCTACTCGCTCCAGTCGCGCGACATCATCGCCGACTCCATCGAAACCGTCATGAGCGCTCAATATTACGACGGCCTCATCGCCATCCCCGGCTGCGACAAGAACATGCCAGGCTGCATCATGGCGATCGGTCGGCTCAACCGGCCTGCCCTGTGCGTCTACGGCGGCACCATCCGCGCCGGTTGCACCGTCTTCGGCGGCAAGAAGCAGGCACGCGATATCGTCTCCGCCGCGCAGTCCTACGGCGAAGCGATGGAAGGCACTATCACCGAAGAGCAGCGCAAGGAAATCGTCCGCAAGAGCTGCCCCGGTGCCGGCGCCTGCGGCGGCATGTACACCGCCAACACCATGGCCAGCGCCATCGAAGCGCTGGGCATGTCGCTCCCCTACTCCTCTTCGATTCCCGCGGAGGATCCCGCCAAGCTCGACGAATGCCGGCAGGCGGCGGCGGCGATTCAGAAACTCCTCGAACTCGATCTCAAGCCCAGCGACATCATGACCCGCGAAGCGTTCGAGAATGCCATGGTCGTGGTCACCGCGACTGGCGGTTCGACGAATGCTGTGCTGCACCTGATCGCCATGGCGCGGAGCGTGGGCGTCGATCTGACCATCGATGATTTCCAGACCGTCAGCGATCGCGTGCCCTTCCTGGCGGACCTCAAACCCAGCGGCAAATACGTGATGGAAGACCTGCACGCCGTCGGCGGCACGCCGGGGCTGATGCGATACCTGCTCGCGCACGGCTTCCTCAACGGCGACTGCATGACCGTCACCGGCAAGACCCTCGCCCAGAACCTGGCGAGCCTGCCCGGACTGCGCGAAGGACAGGACGTCATCCGTCCGCTGGACAATCCGATCAAGTCCAGCGGCCACATCCAGATTCTCTACGGCAATCTTTCACCCGAAGGCGCGGTGGCGAAAATCACCGGCAAAGAAGGCCTGAAATTCACCGGCGTCGCCAAGTGCTACGACTGCGAAGAAGACATGCTTGCCGGAATGGAGCGCCACGAAATCAAGAAGGGCATGGTCATCGTCATCCGCTACGAGGGACCGAAGGGTGGTCCGGGCATGCCCGAGATGCTCACGCCCACCAGCCTCATCATGGGCGCCGGCATGGCCAAGGACGTGGCGCTCGTGACCGACGGCCGATTCTCCGGCGGCAGCCACGGCTTCATCATCGGCCACGTCACGCCGGAAGCGCAGGAAGGCGGCCCGATCGCCGTCGTGCAGGATGGCGACATCATCACCGTCGACGCAGAGACCCGCACGCTGACCATCGACAATATCGACGACGAGGAACTGGCGCTAAGGCAGCGCGCGTGGGAAGCGCCGCCGCTGAAAAAGACGCGCGGCACGCTCTACAAATACATCAAGAATGTGAAGAGCGCCAGCGAGGGTTGCGTGACGGATGAGTGAGTAACTTTCGGACTCATTTCGAGCGAACAGCATGGATACAGTCTGGCCCGCCCAATTCGACTATCTGGCGCCAGCGGCCGAGATCATTGGTGATCGAACCCAAGACGATGAGATGCAGTTGCTCATCAAGAGCCTCAGCGCAGACGATCTCCATGTCTTGGGCAAAGTCTACGAGCAGATCATCGCGCGTCAGGATGAGCCGCTACTCGATGACTGGCTTGATAACCCTCCCGGTTCGGCGAATGTGTCCTTTCAAAGCGCGCGTTCACGGATGTTCTCGCTCCTGATCTTCTTCGACCACCTCGCCGATGCCAACATTCACCCGTTCGCGTCCCACGCCGGACGGTTCGAGAAGGCCTGCGTGCCGCCTCGCCTCGACTGGTCTGAGTTGCCGCGTTCACTGGATTTCATCAAGGATATTGCACGAAATTACGGCGGCTACCAGAGCGAGAGACTACTTCGCCGACTTCTTCGGCGTTTGTCAGCAGATGAACGCATGCGAATTCGACTTGCGGTGAAGCAGTTGAATCAAGGCCAGACACGATTCGCTTTAGATGAATGGTGTCTGAGTCGAGAAGATGATCAACGATTAACTGGAGATTGGGGACACGCGGCACTTGGATTCCTGAACTGGATTGAAGACAAAGTCTGACCTTGGATAACAGAATGTCGCAAACGCAAGCTATTCCAATTCTCGACCTCTCCGGCGAAATTGCCTCGCTCTGGCCGCAGCTCACCGACGCCGTGATGCGCGTGATGAAAAGCGGGCAGTTCATCCTCGGCCCCGAAGTAGCTGCATTTGAGAGTGAGGCGGCGAAATATCTCGGCGCCAAGCACGCCATCGGCTGCAACAGCGGCACCGACGCCCTCGTGATCGCGCTGCGGGCGCTGGGCATCAAACCCGGCGATGAGGTCATCACCACGCCGTTCTCTTTCGTCGCCACCGCCGGCGCGATCAGCATCATCGGGGCGAAGCCGGTGTTCTGCGACATCGAGCCGGCGACGTTCAACATCGACCCCGCCCAGATCGAAGCGAAGATCACCGCGAAGACGAAAGCCATCATTCCCGTTCATCTCTTCGGGCAGGCCGCGGACATGGATGCGATCGTCGCGGTTGCGAAGAAGCACGGCCTGCGCATTCTTGAAGACGTCGCTCAGGCATTCGGCGGACGCTATAAGGGCCGGATGCTCGGCACGCTCGGCGACCTCGCGGGCTGGTCGTTCTTCCCCACGAAGAACCTGGGCGCCTACGGCGACGCGGGACTGATCACGACGGATGACGACAAACTCGCCGATCTTGCCCGCATGCTGCGCGTGCATGGTTCCAAGAAGCGTTACCACAACGAGCTCGATGGCTACAACTCCCGCCTCGACGCGCTGCAGGCGGCGATCCTGCGCGTGAAGCTGCCGCACATCGACGAGTGGAACAGGCAGCGCCGCGCGGCGGCCGATCGCTACGACGCGATGTTGAAGAGCGTGCCCGGCATCGTCACCCCGCAGCGTGCCGCTTACGCCGAGCACGTGTTCCATCAGTACACCGTGCGCGTCACCCGCGCCCATGCGACGGTCGGCACTGCCGCCAATCCGCGCGACGCCCTGGTGCAGCGCGTGAACGAGCGCGGCATCGGCGCGATGGTCTATTACCCGATCCCCATTAACCGGCTGCCGGTTTATGCCCACATCGGCGGCGTGTTCAAGCACACCGATCAGGCGTGTAACGAGGTGATGAGCCTGCCGATGTGGCCTGGCATCAGTGAAGACACGCAGCACGCGGTCGTGGCGGCGATGGGATAACACACCGAGCAGCGCCTTTCGCCGCGCACGGCTCCATCACTCGCAGAAAAATAGTTGCGTTCAGTGCCCGTGAGCCGGAGCGTGGGCCGCCGGGGCGTGGGCCTTCGTCTCGTGACCATGGCTCGCGCCATGACCGTGATCGTCATGGGCATGATCGTCGTGGCCATGCGCGTCGGCGGGATCGGGCGGCTCAGGCGTCTTGAGCTTCATTGCCAGCGGGCCGATGATCGCGGCGAGCACGAAGAGCGCCACCGCCCAGAACACCACCCTGCCGTACCAAGGCGTCTGTCCTTCACCAGGCTTGAGCAGATGCGTCGATTCGGGATGCTCCGCGCCGCCGGCCTTGCCGTCATGTCCCGTCGCCTTGCCCGCGTCGCCTGCCGGCGCCGATTCCTTGGCGGCCGCCATCGTCGCCGTCGTCGCCGCCTGCCGGGCGAACTCCTGCTCCGGCCCGGGCACCTGCATCATCGCCACGCCCGCCGCCTGCCAGCCCAGCCACAGGCCCAGCACCACGCCGACGAACTTCAACCCGAATCGTTTGACGCGCTTGTTCATAGAGCAACCTCAACTGCCCGGCAGTGTGCGGGCCGACGCATTCTAATGCGATCGCTACGATCTCGCCAAAACGCCTTGCCCCTGGAGATTGCTTATGTTCTGGACCGTCATCCTGCTCATCTGTTCCAACGTGTTCATGACCATCGCCTGGTACGACCATCTGCGCAACAAGCAGACCGTGCTCTGGCTTGCGATCCTGACGAGCTGGGGCATTGCGTTCGTCGAGTACTGTTTCCAGGTGCCGGCGAATCGCCTGGGCTCCAACGCGGGGATCAGTGCGTACAAGCTGAAGACGATTCAGGAGGTCATCACGCTCAGCGTGTTCATCCTGTTCGCGTGGTATCGCCTGGGCGAACCGCTGAAGTGGAATTACCTGGTTGGATTCGTGCTGATCTGCGTCGGAGCCGCGTTTGTGTTCGCTCCCTGGGCCCAGCAGCCGCCGGCGAAGGGCGAACCGATGCCGCGCGTCGAGGCGGCCGTTGATGCCGTTGCGAAATGAGCGCGCCGTTCCGATAGGTCCAATGAAGGTGCTTGCCCCGCTCCGGCGGTCGCCCCGCGCTCACACATGTGCCGCGCTGTCATCGGCCTCATTCGAGCGGCCACCTCGCGCCTCGCGGAACGGAGCAAGCTCCGTCGCTAAACGGTTCGCGCTCATTGCCGACGTATACTGTGTTGAACATCCAGGTGAAATCACCATGTCCCACCCAATTCGCGTTTTCGTCGCCCTGCTGCTCATGACGACGGTCGCACTCGCCGCACCCGTCGATGACTGGAACGCCGCGATCGATGCGGGGAAAAAAGCGTATGCGGAAAAGAAACCCGACGACGCCTTGAAGCACTTCGAGCAGGCGGTGAAGATCGCCGAGGGGTTCGGCGAGAAAGACGCGCGGCTGGCGGGCAGCCTCGATCACCTGGGCGCGATCTACAGCCAGCAGAAGCAATACGCCAAGGCCGAGCCGCTTTTCAAACGTGCGATTGCGATCATCGAAGCCGCCCGGGATCCGGGCCACACCGATCTGATCATCACGCTGCAAAACCTTGCGACGGTGTACCGCGAGACGGGCAAACTCGACGACGCTGAGGTTCTTTACAAGCGCACTCAGGCGATCGTGGAGGCGACCTTCGGCAAAGACGACGAGCGCGTGGCCACCGCGCTGAACAATCTCGCCGCGCTGGAAGGCCTGCGCAATCGCCACGACAAAGTGGCAGCGCTGCTCGAACAGGCGCTGGCGATCCGCGCGAGCAAGCTCGGCGCCGAGTCGCCTGTCGTGGCCCAGACCTGTGCTGATCTGGGCAACACGTACTTCCGATTGCAGAAACTCGACGACGCGGAGAAGCACTACACGCGCAGCCTTGCGATTCAAAAGAAGCTCGCGCCGGGCAAGCAGGCCGAGTACGACGCGCTGGGCCGGCTGGCACAGTTGCTCGAGTTCCGTAAGAAGTTCGCCGACGCCCTGCCGCTGCGCAAGCGCATGCTGGAAGTGCTGGAAGCGAATGTAGGCAAGGATCACGCCCAGGTCGGCGTCGCGGCCTATCTTCTCGGCAACACGCACGCGGCGCTGGAGCAGAACACCGAAGCCGAAGTCCTGTTTCAACGCGCCCTGGTGATCGCCGAGAAAGGCGGAGCGAACAACCTGGAGGCGGGAAAGGCCGCGTTCAGCCTCGGCCGACTTTACGCGCAGGCGAAAAAGTGGGATCAGGCGGAGCCGATGTGCAAAAAATCCATCGCGATTTTCCAGCGCAACCCCGGGCCCGGCAGTCCGCTCTACGCGATCGCCGTGCTCAACTACGCGGCGGTCATGGAGGCGACGGGTCGCAAGGCGGAGGCACAGAAACTGAAGGATCTCGTGGCCGCGCTGCAGAAGCAGACGGACAAGGACAAGAAGTGAGCGGGCGCCCGGATGCCAGGTGCCGTTCTGTCGCCTATCCTATCGAGCCATGACCTACCGAAGCCAGATCACTTACGAACCTGCCCGCATCCACGCCGCCGCGATCTACTGCAGCGACGGCCGCGTCGGCGAGCACTTCGACGATTTTCTCCAGAACGGCCTGAAATTACCGCGCTACGACCGCGTCGCATTGCCCGGCGGACCAGCCTGCATCGCCGGTCACACCGAAGCGCACGTGGAGGAACAGGGCATCATCCAGGAACTGAATTTCCTCGCCGAGGTGCACGGACTGCAGCGCGTCGTGCTCATCGCCCATCAGGGCTGCGCATTTTATTCGACGCGGTTGGGACTACCTCCGACATTCACCGAGCACCAGCAGATGATCGACCTGATCAAGGCCTCGCGTTTCATCCAGCGCGTCACGCCGGTGAAACAGGTGGACGCATACATGGCCAAACTTACGGGCGGCCAGATTTTCTTTGACGAAGTGCGGCTGGAGTAGTGCCTGGTTTCGCGGCGTCCCGGCGCGCTCAGATCGGGAAGAGATTTCGGGCTCATCCGGCCAATGCGTACTCGTCTTGTCAGAGCCGGAGTCTGTGACTCCGGTTCGCCGAGCCGGATCGATGCCGGCGAGGCGAAACTCGGCGCGGCGGACGCACGGCCAGCCGGAAACGCAGGGCGCGAATTCGATTTGAAGCGGCATTGAGCCGCTTCAAATCGACCGGAGTCACAGACTCCGGCTCTGTTCAGGACTCCGAAACGCCCGTTCCAACCGGTGTCAAGTACGCAAATAGCGGATGAGCCAGTTTTCAGCGCCATTCCCTGGAGGCAACCATGCTTTGCCGTTTCCTGCTCGCATGCCTTGCGATCAACCTGGCGCTGGCTTCGACGCTGTGCGCCCAGGCGAAGAACGAACCATTCGCCGAGAAGGACTACAAGCGTTTCCACCAGGGGCCGCTGAAGAAAATCGTCGAGGGGAACGCGAGAGAGGCGTTTGAAGACTTGCTGAAACTGGAGAAGGAACTGCCGATTCATCATGCTCGACTGTCGGTACTACCGCACGAATCCCAGGGATCCGAAGCCGAGCATGCTCGGGCCGGCGCAGAAGGCGTGGCTGCTGGAGACGTTGAAGAAATCGAAGGGCACGTTCCGCGTGATCTGTTCATCGGTGCCGTGGGTTTACGAGGCTAAAGGCGACAGCCTGGACACGTGGAACGGATACAAGGCGGAGCGAACGGAAATCTTCGATTTTCTCGCGGCGCACAAGATCGACGGCGTTCTATTGCTCTCGGCCGATCGCCATCGCTCCGATCTGTGGAAGATCGATCGCCCCAACGGATACGCCTTGTACGAGTTCAACAGTTCCCGCCTGACCAACATCCACAAACATCCGGAGATGAAGAACGCGATCTTCTCGTACAACAAGTCGCAGTCCTTCGGCCTGGTCACGTTCGATCTCACGGCGGCCGATCCGACGGTGACCTACGCGGTGGTCAACATCGATGGCGAAAAGGTACACGAGATGACGGTGAAGAAGAGTTCGCTGACGCATTGACGCGGGGCGCGTGTTCAAGCACGCTGAGTTTCCATTTCCGCTACCATGAGGCCATGAAGAACTCGATCGGCAGTTTCGTGCTGGTGCTCCACGGGCACCTGCCTTACGTACTGCACCACGGCGTCTGGCCGCATGGTGAGGACTGGCTTTACGAAGCCGCTGCCGAGACGTATCTGCCGCTGCTGAACATGGTCGACGAGTGCGTCTTCTTCAACGCGGTGCCGCGGGTGACGATCGGTCTGACACCGGTGCTGCTGGAGCAGTTGTCGCACGACCATTTCAAGGCCGGGTTCCTCGCCTACCTGGTCGACCGCATTCAACGGGCCCAGCAGGACCGCGGCGATTTCGAGCGGATGAACCAGCCGCACATGGCGTATCTGGCCACGCGATGGGAGAACTATTTCAAGGGTCTCGTCGAGCAGTTTGAGAAGATGAAGCGCGACATTCCCGCCGCTTATGCGGAACGCGCCCGCAAAGGCTACGTCGAGATTCTGACGAGCTGCGCGACGCACGCCTACCTGCCGCTGGTGCTGGAGGATTCGTGCATCCGGGCTCAGATTCGCGCGGGCGTGGCGACCTCGAAGCGCATCCTTGGATTCCAGCCCAAGGGCATGTGGCTGCCGGAGTGCGCGTATCGGCCGTCGGGGCCGTGGACACCGCCGGTGAACTGGGGCGGCAAACCGAGCCGGATCGGCGTCGAGCACCTGGCCGCCGACGAAGGCATCACGCACTTCTTCGTCGAGAACCACCTCGTCGAGCGATCCCGCAGCGAATACGTCATCAACGACGGCCACCATCACAAGGTCGGCTGGGAAGAGTCCGAAAAATATCCCGCGCGCGGCTGGCGCAATGTCCACGAACCGCAGGGCGTCAACAGCGACGGCACCGGCCCCGCCCGGCTCAACGTGTTCGCTCGCGATCCGCAAATCTGCGAGCAGGTCTGGTCGGGCACCATCGGCTATCCCGCCGACGGCGCCTACCTGGAGTTCCACAAAAAGTTCGGCGAACGCCGGGGCCTGCGCTACTGGAAAATCACCGGCAAGAACGTCAACCTCGGCGACAAGCACAGCTACTACCCCGACGACATCAAGGCCCGCATCTTCGAGCACGCGTCGCACTTCTGCGATTCCGTCCGCAAGCAACTGTGGGACTACAAGCAGCAGACCGGCCGGCACGGCGTCGTCGTCGCCTGCTTCGATGCGGAGCTCTTCGGCCACTGGTGGTTCGAGGGCCCGCAGTTCCTGCGCGATGTGATGCTCACGCTCAACGCCGATCCGAACATCGACCTTTGCACGGCTGACGAATTTCTGCAGAAGCACCCGTCGGACAAGGTCGTGTCGCTGCCCGAAGGATCCTGGGGCGAGGGCGGCGATCACCGCGTGTGGCACAACGAGCAGACGCGCTGGATCTGGGAAGTGGAGTACCGCGCCGAGGCCCACTTCGGCAAGCTCACTTTCCAGAACGACTGGCGCGATCCGAAGAACGTGAAGCTGCGTGAGATGCTGCAGCGGTGCGGCCGCGAACTGCTGCTGATGCAGGCGAGCGACTGGCCCTTCGTCATCAGCCGGGGACAGGCGATCGACTACGGCATCAAGCGCTTCGTGCTGCACGCCGGCCGGTTCGAGACGTTGTCGGCGCTGGTGGAAAAAATCGCCCGCGGCGAACCGTTGACGCCTCTGGAGGAACTGGAAGTCCAGGACGCGGACCTGCACGATCCCGTGTTCCAGCACATCGATCTGAACTGGTGGAACATGTGAGAGATGAAAGGGCCAAGGGAAGAAGGGCCAAGGGCCAAGGGGAAGAACCTTATCTTGGCACTTCGAGCCTGAGAACTTTTCCGCGTGGCCGCGGCTGGAGTCCGCGGAAGCCCCGGACGAGCGCGCAGGCGGACAACAGACTCGCGGAAATCGTGATTCGGCGGAGCAAGGTGAACCGTTCCGGGGCATCCGCCGAGCCTACTGCCCCGGCCCCCCAGAGGAGTTGTCAGTATCTCCGTGCCTCAGTTCAAGACATTTTTTTCTTCTCCGCCCTTCGGCCGTCCGCCCTCAACCCTCGGCCCTCACCCCTTGGCCCTCAACCCTTGGCCCTCTCTGCAAATGCCCATCCTCATCGCCACATCGAACCCGCACAAGATCGAAGAAATTCGCGAGACGCTGGCGGCGCTGCCTTCGCCGGTCATTGCGGAGTTTGTCGACTTGAAGCATGTGGGCAAGGTGATACCTGAGCCGGACGAGGATCAGCCGACGTTCGAAGGCAACGCGGCGCTGAAGGCGCGGTACTACGCGGCGGCGGCGGGGTTGCCCTGCATCGCCGACGACAGCGGCTTGGAGGTCGATGCGCTGGGCGGCGCGCCGGGCGTGATCAGTGCGCGGTACGCCGGCGTGACCGGGCCGCGCTCCGTGGTGGATCCCGCGAACAACCGGTTGATGATGCAGAGACTGGGCGACACGCCGAAGGAGAAGCGCACGGCCCGTTTCGTCTGCGCGATGGCGCTTTGCGTGCCTGGCCGCGAGCCGCTGGCGATCGTGCGAGGCGCCGTGGAAGGCCGCATCCTGACGCGCGATGAAGCTGGCAATGATGGTCGCGGACGCGGCGTGAACGGCTTCGGCTACGACCCGCTTTTTTTCATTTCATCGCAGGGCAAGACGACCGCCGAGCTGTCGTCCGCCGAGAAGAACGCGATCAGTCACCGCGGGCAAGCCACCCGCCTGATGGCGGAGCATCTGCGCCGCCTGTAGTGACTGAGTGCCGAAATCAAAAAAGCCGAACGCCGCGCTCGCGACGTTCGGCGCCCGGTACGCTCCGGGATTGGGGGCATGGAATCAGACGACGACGCTGACGGAGCTGAACCCGTAGATGTACTCGCGCATCGCGTCGACCGTCTTGGTCTGATCGACCATCAGGTGAGCATTCAGGTCGCCGATGGAAATCAGGCCCAGCATCCGCATCTCATCGTCGACGATCGGCAGGTGACGAATGCGCTTGTGCTTCATCAGGCTGCGAGCTTCGTCGATCGTGGTATCGATGCTCGCCACGGTGATGCGCCGCGTCATGCAGTCGGTGACGAGCGTGCTGGACGGGTCGCGCTGCTCGGCGACGACGCGCTGGAGGATGTCGCGCTCGGTGAACATGCCGACGATCCGCCCGTCGCGCAGCACCGCCAGGGCGCCGATCTTGTGCTCGTTCATCAGCAGCGCCCCTTCGAGGACGGTGGCGTCTTCACCGATGGAAAGCACATGTGTCCCCTTCTCCGAGAGGATGTCACGAACGGTTGCCATGCGAGGCTCCTTTCATGTTTTGAAGAACCAGCCCTGTCAAGGGGAAAAATGCGTTGCCCCGTACCAGCACCTGACCCGCGAATGCGGACTGACGACAGGGGAAGTGTACCCCCGCCGACAGGGTGTTGGCAAGAAAAATCTGCGGGTAGCGCGAGTGATTTTTTCGGCCCGTTATCGGAAGATCACCTCGCGTTGGCCACGTCGTATGCATTGATCCGGTCGATCAGTTTTCGCAGCCGACCGAAGTGATGCTTGGTGTAGACGAAGCGCAGTCGCGGCATCTGCAGGAGTTCGTCCTCCTGCTCCAGCGGACCGCCCTGCTCGATCTTTCCCTCCGCGATCAATGTCGCGAACTCCACATTCAGCGCGGCGATCTGCGCTTCCTGCAAAGGTCGCTGCATGCGGATCACGAGCAGATCGTTCACGTAACGCTGCGAGTGGTAATTGCGGTAAAAGTCGCAGACATGCCTGGCCGCGGCGACCGGATCGTCGAAGACGTGGTACAGAGCCAAATCATCCTCGCCGATGAGTCCACCGGCCAGCAGTTCGTCGCGCACATATTTGTCCCAGTGCTTCCAGTAATCGCCGCCGGGCTGATCGACGAGCACGATCGGCACGGTGGGCGCCTTGCCGGTCTGCACGAGGGTGAGCGCCTCGAAGCCTTCATCCTGCGTGCCGAAGCCGCCGGGAAAAAGCGCGACGGCGTGCGCCTGCCACATGAACATGAGCTTGCGGGTGAAGAAGTAGCGGAAGGTGATGAGCTTCGGATCGTTCTTGATGGTGTCGTTGGCGGTGGTTTCAAAAGGCAGCCGGATGGCGACGCCGAAGGACTGCTGCGCTCCCGCCCCGCCGTGGCCCGCCGCCATGATGCCGCCGCCGGCGCCGGTGATGACCATCCACCCCGCCGCCGCCATGTCTTTGCTGAAGGTGACGGCCGCCTGATACTCGGGGTGACTCTCCTTGGTGCGCGCCGAGCCGAAGATGGAAATCTTCCGCACGCTCTCGTACCCGCGGAACACCTTCAGCGCGTAGCGCAGTTCCTTGACGCTGCGGCTGATCAGCTTCATCTCATGGTCGTCCGCCTTGTCGCGGATGAGCTTGACTGCGGTGTGCATGATCTCCCGCGCGACCGATCCGTGCAGCGAATCCGGATCGGCGCCGGCCTGGCGAATGACGACATCCATCGCGCTGAACAGCGCGTGATCCTCCGTGCGGATGCGGGTTTCAGGGGCGGGGCCTTCCTGGCGGGAATGATGCATGCCTGAGTTACTCCGAAGTCGGTCGAGGTGCTTGAGTGGCGCGTGCGGCGCAGGTTCACGCCAGCAGTTCGCCGAGATTGATGTGCAGGTCGGCAAGGGCGGGCGAGGTCAGCTCATCCGTGGGGCGGTGCAGCGTCACGCACTTGCGATAGGCTCGTCCGCGCGGCTGGCGATGGATGTGGACGCTGGCGAACTCCAGATCGACCAGCCACACTTCCCGAATGCCAGCTTGGGCGTAGAGCGGAATCTTCAACTCGCGATCCTTCTTCAGCGAGCTGTCCGCCACCTCGACCAACAGGACGACATCCTCCGGCCCAGGGTGTGCCGCGCGATAGGATTTGCGCGCCAACAGCGACAGGTCAGGTTCCGGCTGCGAGTGATCGCCCAGACGCACCGGGTTCTGAACCCGAACGCGAACCAGAGCTCCGACCTGTTCCACGAACAACGACGTCAGGCGATCAACCACTTCGGCGTGAGAGGGTCCCGGAGGCGGCATGTAGAAAATCTCCCCGTCGAGAAGCTCAAAATCGCCGCGATCCACGTCGAGGATGCCCGCGTCAGACATGCGTTGAAAATCATCCACTGAAAACCGATGTCGGGCGATGATCCCCTGCTCGCTGCGATGGCGGCGAGTGCGTCGCGACTGGGTTGGCAATGATGCAATCGTGCGGTGCATGGTCAGATTATACCTGCGCGCTCCGCCGCCCAGTAAACTCCCACGCACGCAATGGCCAGCGACGCGGGGATCGTGATCGCCGGGCGATACCAGGTTCTGCCGCGGCACCAACCCACGGCCAACATCGCGGCGGCGATCACCAGGAGCTGCCCCACTTCGACGCCGACGTTGAAGCCAATCAGCGCGGGGACGAAATGCGCCGGCGGCAGTTCCTGCTCCATCAGCACCCCGGCGAATCCCAGTCCGTGCAGCAGGCCAAATCCGAAGACCACGGCGGGCCGCCAGGGCTGGAGCTTCGAGGTGAACATGTTCTCAACGGCGATGAATGCGATCGATGCGGCGATCAGCGGCTCGACAATTGCCGTCGGCAATCGCACCACATCGTACATCGCCAATGCGAGCGTCACCGAGTGCGCGAGCGTGAAGGCAGTGACCTGCCAGAGCAGCGGTTTGAGCGTGGGGCTCAGCAGGAACAGGCCGAGCACAAAGAGAATGTGATCGAGCCCCTCCGGCACGATGTGCCAGATGCCGATGGCCAGGAAGTTGGCGCCTGTGAATAGCTCCGCTGGCACGCCTCCGGACTCCTCCGCAGATTCCAGTGTTGCGGCGGACTTTGGCGTGGATTTCGCTGGATCGTCGTTCAAGGCGACATTCTTGTCTTCGTCAACCGGGGCCGTATCGGTCCGCAATGCGGGACCGTCCTTAGCGACAGGCTTGTTGATGACAGGCTTGCTCGCTGTACCTTTCGCCGCGATCCTGGCTGCGCCGTCGTCGAGGATGATCGGTTTGGTCGGCTTGCCTGCCGGCGCCATCTCCACGCTGACGCCGCCGCCGTCGCGCGTCACGCTCAGCACCACGACGCCGAGATCAAACGGAAACCGCACCGTGCATCGGCCTGTTCCGCGCGGCAGCGTTCCCTTGACGGTCACGGGCAGCCGCGCGGTTTCCCATTCCTCGCGCGGGCCGCGATTCATCTGACGCACCTTCGCCACGGGTGGAAACGTCACCGATTCGATCATCGCTTCCTTGCCGTCGGCGAGAATGGAAAGCTGCGACTCGTACCAGAGTTGCTTGCGAGCGATTTCGTCCTCCACGTCCTTGTCCGACATGCTCTGCAACAGGCCCGCCAGTTCGTCGGTCATGTGTCCCGGCGGCGTACCCATGATGTAGCAGATCACGTCGCACTGCACCGTGATCTCGAACCGGCCCGTGGAACGATCCACCTGCATCGCGCCGCTGATCAGCGCAGTGGGATGAGCGACGGCATCGCGCGGAGCATCTACAAGCACGAGAAAGGCCGCGACAAAAAGTAGTGCGCAGGATCGCCTCACCAATCCATTGTAATGTGAGCCGTCCCAGCAAACACATTCAGTCGCCAACCCGGATCGTGTCGACGGCTTCCGGCAAAGTAGTCACGGAGCCACGCGGCTACGAAACGCTTCCCAATCGCGCGAGCCGGAATCGCACTGCCGGCCTAACGTCGCCCAGTTCGTACCGGACCCAAGACCATGACCACTTCACTCACCGCGATTGTCACCGGCGCCGGCAGCGGCATCGGAAAAGCCACCGCACACTTCCTTTCGCAAGCGGGTTATCGTCTCGCGCTGGCGGGCCGGGATGACACCAAGCTCCGCGCCGTCGCGGCGGAACTGGCGAGGCCGGACGGCGAAGTGGCTGTTATTCCGACGGATGTCGGCGATCCGGCGGCGTGCAGAAAGCTGGTGCAGGAAGCGGTCCGGCTGTTCGGCAGGCTCGATGCTCTGGCGAATGTCGCGGGGTTCGCGTCGCTGACGCCCATCGCCCGAATCACCGATTCGCAGTGGCTGCGGACGATCGATGTGAACCTGTCCAGCATCGTGCATCTGACGGCTGCCGCGTGGCCTCATTTGCGCGTGCAGGGCGGCGTGATCGCGAACGTCTCCTCGATGGCCAGCGTGGATCCGTTTCCGAATTTCGCCATGTACGCCGCCGCGAAAGTGGCGGTGAACATGTTCACGCGCTGCACTGCCAGCGAGGGCGCGCCGTTGAAGATCAAGGCAGTGAGCATCGCGCCAGGCGCGGTGGAGACACCGATGCTGCGTTCGATGTTCAACGAAAAGATGATCCCGCCCGGCAAGGCGCTGTCGGCTCAGCAGGTCGCGGAAGTCATCGGTCAATGCATGACGGGGAAACGTGCGTTCACATCCGGTGAAACGATTCTGGTGCCCAGCCCGTGAGAAGTCTCGCCGGGTGGACGCGCGTGCGGAGCGGGGCAAGCCCCGTCGCTAAACGGGGGAGACGATGGTCGACGCGGCGATTACTTGGGTGCGGGCGTTTCGGATGGCGCTGGCTTGGGCGACGCGGGTTTCACCGGGGTCTTTTCCTTCGCATCTTTTTCCTTCACATCCGATTGCGGCGGCTTCACCTTCTTGGACTCCTGCACGACTTTCCACGCGATCGCCTGCAAGCTTTTTGCCTCATCCGCCTTGACGCCCTTGTGCAGATCGGTCGGCAGTTGCTCCGGCGATTTGTCGTAGAAAAAAGCGTAGAAGACGCACGCCGTCAGATATTCTCCTTGCGGCGAAGCGTATCGCTTGTCCGAAAGATAAAGCGGAATGTCTTTCGCCGACGCGCCGGCTTCCTGCCAGGCCCGCCCCACCGGCAGCACCTTGGCGCGGATTGCCGCGGCAACCTCGTCATAGGCTTTTGCAAGCTGTGCGTGGCCATCGGGCGGATCCTGCGGCGCCCAGGGGCTGAACAGGACCGTCTCCGCGCGACGCTTGCGGATCGAACGATCCAGTTCCCGCGCAAAGCGCGTCGTCGCGCCGGGGTAGCGCTGAATGACCCGTGAGTCCTCCTGAAGCACCACGTAGTCCCAGCGCTGGCCGCCGATCCTGTTCCAGAACGCGTCGCCCTTGGCGTGGCGCTCGAGCGTGCTGTTGGCTGAGCCGATGTCCTCGCTGTAGAAGCGCCGCGGCTCCTTCGCCGCCTGTGCCATGCGGGTGACCAGTTGCCCCAGGTGCCCCTTCTCCGTCAGTTCATCGCCGACAAAGAGCACGCGGATCGGCGTGGTGTCTCGCTTCTCCTTGTCATCGTTTGGCGCATCCGCAGCCGAGGGTTTGCCGGGCGCCGCCTTGGCGGGTTCCTCCGCAGCGCGCACAGCGCCGCCGGCCATGCACCACAACGCCACCACCATCGACAGCCAGATTCGCGCAGACATCCTTCATCCTTTCAGAAGACGGCGAGCCCGCGTCATTCTAGCACGCCGACTCAGCCCTTCATCGATGAAATGAACTTGATCAGCAGGAGAATGGAGCCATTAAAGGCGGTGATCAGGCCGGCGTAACCCACCATCTTGCGAGTCTGCTCCGATGCCTTGGCGAGCGGCACGTTGATCAGGGCGCAGGCCTGGAATGCAAGATTGCTCGTGGCAACGGCGCCGCCGATGACGGCCCGCCGCACCAGGTGCGCCAGCTTGAGTCTGGAGCCGGCATCCCCCGCCGTTGCGGGCTTTTCCGGCTCGGCTGCGCCGCCCACCGGCGGCACGGCAGCCGTCGATGGCACCGCAACTGATGGAGGAGGCGATGGCTGAATTGGAGCGGTCGGGGGAACGGAAACCACGGCCGCAGGCACAGGCACAGGCACAGGCTTGGGAGCCTCCGCCGGCGAACTGCTGGCTGCCTGCTCCGCCGCCATCACATCGTGGGCCGTCTCAAAGTCTCCCGACACTGCGTGATCGGCGTGGCCCGCCAGGAACTCATCGATCTGGTTGAGCGAGGCAGGACCGGGCGGCGTTGAAGCGGCCGCACTCGTGGGTTCCGCTGCCGACGCAACCTCCGCCGGCGATGCGAAGGTAGCCGCCTGGTCGTCGGGCGGATCTGGAAGCTCAGTCTCGACACGTTCGTTGGACGGCGCGTTGACTGCCGACGTGGCTGGTTCGCTGCGGGGCGGCAATGGGGAAGAAGCCCCGGGCGTTACGGGCGATGACTTCGCCGTTGGGCCGGGCCGGTCATTCGGGACGCCCCGTGCGGTCGTCGGCGACACGGCATGGTCGACCTCGTCCTGGGTGTCGTGCAGTTGCTGGCGGATGCCTTCAAGCTCCGCCGTCATCTCGTCGGCTTCCGATTCATCCAGCGGTTCGAGTGCGGGTGTCGGCCCGTTGGCGGACAAATCACGAATCCGGTCGCCGACATCCTCCAAGGCGGCCTCAGCAACCGCAATCGCATCCGCCGCGGATTCGGCGACTTCTTCCGGCGTGGCGAAACACGCCTCCATGTTCATTGCATCCAGATCGTCCGTGTCGGCGCCGGTTGGCGCCGGTGCGGACGCCTTGCTCGGTGACACAGGAGCTTGGCTGGAATGGGGCAACACTTCGGAGGGCACAACATTCTCCTGGTTGCTCGGGCTGGCCGGTGTATCGTGCCACTTGGCCGGATCGACGTTGGACTTGCTGGCTTGCGAAGGCGAGGCAACGTGTGGCACAGGCGCTGAAGCCGGTGCATCGGAGACCCGTTGCGGGTCGGAGGTCTGGCTGGCATGCGAATCGACGGCAGCAGCGTCGGCTGAGTGCTTCTTCACATCGGCTGAGACGCGGGGCGAATCAATCGCTTCGGTGGTTGTGGCGCGAGCTTCATCGAGAATGGACTGCAATTCGTCCGCCAGCGCATCGCCGGCAAGTTGCGCCTGATCCGGAGTGACGAAGTCACCCAGCAAGTCCTCTTGGTCCTGGAGTGCCTCGGATTCCGTGGATGTCGACGGCTTGGATGGCATGGCTTCCTCTGCCCGGCGCAGACCGACTTCCTCCGCGCAGGAACAAACGCGCTATCGCGTTTATCGGCACATGCCATGCCGCGATTCAGCATGCCGCTGGTTTTTCGTACGCCCAGCCTCGCTGTGTGAAATCAAGAGGCCTCAGATGGGGACATGAATCATTCGCTGATGCCAAGATCTTCTCCACGGACGAACTTGAACAACCCGCCCGATTGGTCCGCAATGACCTGCAACGTCGGCTTCATCCCCTTCACGTTCAGGAGCGGATCGGGGTAGAGGAACTGAATCGTGTTGATCTTGGTCTTGTTCTTGTTCGCGGACTTGATCTCCGTCGTGAGCTGCGACTGCGTCAACTCATACCGACCTTGTCCGGTAATGTTGTCCGAGAGCAGGAACATCAGGTCAGGCTTGTACGAAAGCGCCCGCTTGATGGCTTCGACCGGAGCGGTGCCCGCCTGGCCGCCGGGGGAGACGTTGCCCTCTTCCAGATCGAACCACTTGAAAGCATTGGTGCGGGTCTCACTGGTGACCGGCTTCAGTCCGGGCGGAGGCACCTCGGCAACTTTGCCCTCGCTGATCCCGAAGAAAATCACGGTGAAGGACTGCTGCTCGCTCAATTCATTGATGGAGCGTTTGAGTTCGTCGATGACGAAGGGCAGGGTGTCGATGAGCGAGCCGGAAGCATCGATGATGTAGGCGAGTCGCTTGGCGTTGCCGCCCGACCCATAGAAGCCGGCCTTGAACGGGCCGCCGGTGCCGACATTCGCATTGCCGAACGGGCTGCCTTTGGACTCCGCGCCGCCGGCAACGCCGATCAAGCTGGTGTCCGCTTTCACTTTGCTGGCAATTTTTTCCGCGGTCTTTTCGCTCTTGGTGACGCTGCGCTTCTGAGCGCTGGCTTTGGTCGGCTGCGTGGTGCTCTTCATCGTCAGCGGTGCGCCGGGCTTTTCGCTCAGACGCGCGATGGGAATGATCGGGGCTTCTTCTTCCACCTTCGCCTGGATCGTGGCCCACACCCAGAGAATCGCGATGAGCACCAAGGCTGCGTGTACGAGGATCGAAACGCCCCAAGGCACCAGATCGGACACCACCGCGCTGACCGCTTCGCCGCCCTCTTCCTCCTCTTCGTCAACCACCTCCGCATTCGGACCAGCAGCGCCGGCCGCGCCGGGGGGGCCGGCTTTCTTTGCCGCGGCGGCTGGGCCTTTGGGCTTGGGAGTGGGCATCGAAGAGGCGGAACGAGGTTCGGCGAAATTCATCCAGAACATGCGAAGACTCCCAAGCGAGGATCGCCACATCGGAAACGCGAGGCGACTGCACTTCTTATTCAACCCGATCGGAGGCCAAAAGTCCACTCCGATCATCCATTTCAACGCACGAAACCGCCCAATGTTCTGTCCTTGTTGCACGATTTCGCCGTTCGCACGGATCGGGGCAAGCTCCGTCGCTATTGACGGTCACTTTAGAAAAGGCCGCGGTTCGATTCCCCTCCATTTTAGGGAGGGGTTAGGGGAGGGTCGGGCGAACTGCATGATTGTGGCTCCAATCAGGCTGCTGACCCGACCCTCCCCCCGCCCCTCCCTAGGAGGGAGGGGAGTCCGAATCCAGCCATCGGCGGCCTTTTCTAAAGTGACCGTCAATAAACGTTGTCGCACCGTCATCCGCCGATCGTTCATGCCCCATCCATGCCTGCTCCGTCATCTGCTACCATTCCGCCTCCATGAATCGCATCGAACGAATCTTCTCTGACCTCAAATCGCGCGGCGGCAAGGCGCTGATGCCCTTCATCACCGCCGGCGACCCGGACATCGAAACCACCGCCGCCCTGCTGCCGGCCATCGAGCGCGGCGGCGCCGCCATCTGCGAACTGGGCATCCCGTTCTCCGATCCGATCGCCGACGGACCGGTGATCCAGGCGTCGATGACGCATGCCCTGTCCAAAGGCACCCGCCCTCAGCAGGTGCTGGACATTGTCCGCCGGCAGCGGGCGAACCTGAACATGGGCGTCATCGCGATGGTCAGTTACACCATCGTCTATCGCATCGGCCATCCGCGAAAAGACTCCGCCGAAAAGTGGGCGTTTCTCAAGGCCGCCAAGGATGCCGGCATCGACGGCTTCATCATTCCCGATGTCACCGTCGAGGAATCCCAGCCGGTCGTCGAGGCGATGAAGTCGCTCGATCTGACCTGCAGCTTTCTCATTTCGCCTTCGACCTCCGACGAGCGCGCCGAACGCATCGCCCGCGCCTGCACCGGCTTCGTTTACGTCCTGTCCCGCGCCGGTCTGACGGGTGAGAAGACCGAACTGCCGCCCGACCTGCCCGCCCGCATTCAACGGCTCCGCAACGTGACGAACCTGCCCATCGCCGTGGGTTTCGGCATTTCCAACCGCCAGCAGGTCGAACAAGTCACTGCCGTCGCCGATGCCGCGATCGTCGGCAGCGCGATTATGCGTCGCATCGCGCCGATGCGCGAACGCGGCGGCGATGCCGTGGCGAGCGAAGTGGAACACTTCGTTCGCGAACTGGCCGGCCGTTAGCCCCAGGTTCCGCCTGGGGACGGTCAACCCTTGATTCTTTCGTGAACCTGCCATCGGATGATCCGTTGTTCGTGTCCTGCAACGTCCTTATCCCACCCCGGGCAGAGCCCGGGGCTAACGGCCCCGACCATGCCCCGCACCCTCCTCCTCTTCGACATCGACGCCACCCTCCTGCTCACCGGCGGCTCCGGAATGAAGGCGATGGACAACGTCGCCAAGAAACTCTTCGGCAATCACTTTCACTGGGAAGGCGTCAACAACAGCGGCGGACTCGATCCCGTCATCTTCGCCGAGGGCGCCGCCGTCAGCGGCGTCGCCATCAACGACGAGCATCACCGCGCGTTCCACGATCACTACATCGCCGAACTCGAAGCCCAGATCGCCGCGAACATGCACGTCTTCACCGTGCTGCCGGGCGTGCACGACCTGCTCGCCATGCTGCGCCGCCGGGCCGCCACGCAGCAGGACATCGCGATGGGCCTGGTCACCGGCAACTACACCCGCGCGGTGCCGGTGAAACTCAAAGCTGCCCGCATTGACCCTGGCTGGTTCGAGATCACCGCCTTCGGTGACGAAGCCCCGACTCGACCGCAGCTTGTTGAACTGGCCCTGAAGAAGTTCGAGCAGCGGCACAACAAGCGAATCGAACCTCGCCGCGTCGTGGTCATCGGCGACACCCCGCGCGACGTCCACTGCGCCAAGGCCCACGGCTGCGTCGCCTTCGCCGTCGCCACCGGCCACTACGACGCCAAAGCCCTGCACGCCGCCGGCGCGGACTTCGTCGTGCCCAACCTCCTCGACCCCACCCCCCTGCTGCGGCTGCTGGATTGACCCTTTGGCCGGCCCCAGATTCCAACAAGAGTGGCCGGCCACGGACCCCCGGGGGCCAGAAAATCACGCCAACTCCAGTCGGTGTCATCACTTACAAATTGACTGCCAGAAAGGTAGGACACTTTCCGGCCACTATTTCCGGACGGTAGAACACCCGTCCCGTTCCGTCTCTGGTCGATCCAAAGATGCCAAAGAACAACCGACGCCCGACTCAGCGGGCAGTGTCATTGACACCTTACATTGACCGATCGATGCCCCGGGTTACGGGGGCCGGCAAGAACCCCGGCGGCCCTCTGCTCCGCGGCTAAAGGAATGCGACCGAAATGACTTCGCGAATTGCCGGTCCTCCATTTCGCCGGCGGGCTTGCCCGCCGAGGGCGTCTCGGCGGGCAAGCCCGCCGGCTAAATGGGGAACTCATTTCGATCCCGTTCCTAAACGCCGATCAGGCACCATCGAGCCTACATGCGCATCAGCAGCACCACGACATGACAGGCGATCGCCCGGTTCTCCCCCACCGCGTCCACCTTCTCGTGCGTCTTCCCCTTGATGTTCACCTGCGATACTTCGCAGCCCAGTAAGCCCGCAAGGTTCGCCTTGATCGCGCTCTTGTGCGGGCTGAGCTTGGGGCGCTGCAGGATCACGGTCACGTCGAGATTGCCGATCGCGAAGCCCGCCTGCCGCATGCGCTTGACCGCCTCCTCCATGAACACGCGCGAGTCGGCGCCTTTCCAGTTCGGATCGTTGTCGGGAAAGAGCTGGCCGATGTCGTCCTGGCCCAGGGCGCCGAGGATGGCATCAACCACAGAGTGATAGACCACATCGCCATCACTGTGCGCGACGCAGCCGCGGTCGTGTTCAATGTGCACGCCGCCGACGATGAGCCTGTGGCCTTCTTCGAGCCGGTGAAGGTCGAAACCGTGGCCGATGCGGAAAGGTCCTCTTAGATCATTCATAAAAGCATGTCCGGCTACATCGGAAAGTCATTAAACATTGTTCACCTTTGGGCTTTTCGGGTGAATAGCTTTCTCTCGAGATTTGTCTCTACTTCTGATGCGTCTTGAATCTCTTTGCCGTAGCGAGTGTACTCGGCATTGGCTGCGTCGCGCTCGAAGTACACATTTCCATCACTATCCACACTCCATCTCCCGAACTCGCGCTGGAGTACTTCGAGTTGCTTGACTCTTCCGGTGATGATCTCACGAGTTGCCTGCCGCAAACGACCGAATAGTTCAATTCGATATTCCATAGCAAACAAGCTGAGCCCGATCTCGTCTGAAGAAAGATCGGCCTCCACCAGCCTGGCTTTCAATCGGACAGGCAGTGTCTGATATGCGGAGTCCAAGAGATCGTTCGCCAAACGAAGCGCCTCGAACTCGGCGATTCGTTGTCGGACTTCATCCACCGAGCGAACTCCGTCGAGAGTATCACCCCACTCCTTCTGCACTGCCGTACGCGCCTTCATGTACGAGTGCATGGGGGCGTGGATTTCCTGAACGCATTCAAAAAGTGTTCTGCTCAACTCGGCTGACTTCGCGCCCACACTGTCGCCTCCGCTATCCGCGCCTGCCCGAAGTCCTTCGTGGACCCAAATCTGCTTCTCCACGCTCTGTTCAATATCACTCTCTCCCGTCAACTGAATAACCATGAGATTCTTGACCGCCTCCAACGCTACTCTCACATCATTACGCAACCGTTCCCGATCGTTGCTTCGCTGCGTGACTTGCTGATAAACAACAGCGGTCAATATCACCATGACCAACACCAGTGCGATTTTTCCACGGGAAAGGAACTTCATTTTGCGTTCCTTGGAGCGATCACTTGAGTCCATATTCCTTCAACTTCCGATACAGCGTCCGTTCGCCGATGCCCAGCATCTTCGCCGCCACTTCGCGGTTGCCCTGACAGACGCGGAGCGCATTGCGGATCGCCTGTTTCTCGATCTGGTCGAGGCTCAGGCCCGCCGGCACGCCGGTGGTTTCCATCTGTTCCGTCGCCACGCCGGCGCTTTGCAGCACCTCCGGCGGCAGGTGACGCGGCTCGATCTTGTCCGCCGCCATCACCACCGCGTTCTGCACCACGTTCATCATCTGCCGGACGTTGCCCGGCCAGTCGAAACGCATCAGCGCGAGCTGCGCGTCCTCGCCGATCTGCGGCGCGGGCTTGCCCAACTGCTGGGCGATGCGGTTGGCGAAATGCTGCGCCAGGAGCGGCACGTCTTCGCGCCGGTCGCGCAAGGGCGGAATGCGAAGCTCGATGCCCTTGATGCGGAAGTAAAGATCCTCACGAAATTTGCCGGTCTTCACCGCCTCGTTCAGATCGCGGTTGGTCGCGGCGATCAGGCGGACATTCACGTGCCGCGGTTCGTTGGAGCCGATGCGCACTACTTCGCCGCTCTCGAGCACGCGCAGCAATTTCGCCTGCATCGCCACGGGCATGTCGCCCACTTCGTCGAGGAACAGCGTGCCGCCGTCGGCATATTCGAACCGGCCTTCGCGTTCCTTCTCCGCATTGGTGAACGCGCCGCGCACGTGGCCGAAGAGTTCATCCTCCAGCAGGTTCTCGCTGAGTCCCGCGCAGTTCAGCGGCACGAAGCGCGCCTTGGCCCGCTTGGAATTGTTGTGAATCGCCTGCGCCACCAGTTCCTTGCCCGTGCCGCTTTCGCCGATGACGAGCACCGGCGTGTTGGTCGGCGCGAACTGCTTGGCGAGCGTGAGCACCTGCCGCATCGTGGGCGAGGAACCGACGATGCCTTCGAAACCGAAGCGCTCGTCGAGCCGGCCGCGCAGCTCCGTGTTGCTGACGCGCAGCATGACGGTCTGGATCGCCCGCTGGCAGAGGTTGCGGAACACGTCGAGATCGAGGGGTTTTTCGATGAAATCGTACGCCCCGCCGCGGATGGCGCTCTTGGCCGTGGGCACGTCGCCGTGGGCGGTGACCATGATGGTCTCGGCGTTGGGCTGGTTCTGGCGGGCGGCGGCGAGGACTTTCATGCCGTCGGTTTCGCTGTCCATCACCAGGTCGGTGACGACAAGATCGAAGCTGCCGTGCTTCAGTTCATCCTCGGCGCTGGGCAGATCGTGGACGATGGTGCAGACGTGGCCCATGCGGCGCAGGGCCTCGGCCATGACCTCGGCGTGCTCCACCTCGTCGTCCACAACCAGCACCTGTGCGGCAGGCGTATTCGATGCGTCGTTCATGCGGCGTGATCTTCGTGGTGATCGGGGATACGGTCAAGTGGGTGGCCGCGAGTGGATCTCGCGCAAAGGCGCAAAGCACGCAAAGGAGGCACTAAGGAATGGGGCCGAAATAACTTGGCGAATTGGCGGTACCCCATTTAGCCGGCGGGCTTGCCCGCCGGCTAAATGGGGAACTTATTTCGGTCACGATCCTATTCTTTGCGAACTTTGCGCCTTTGCGCCTTTGCGCGATGCAAGCGTTCTGACTATTCATGTCCAGGCCCCGGGCAGGTCGCCCATGACGGGCCACGTTGCCGCTGCACCGCTCTTCAGAACAACCGATCACCCATAGATCGATCTCAGCGCGAAGGGCAGTTGCTCATCCATGAACTTGAACCCGCGTTCGATCAGCCGCTTCGGCGTCACGCGCCGGCCGGTCAGCGCCAGCACCGGCTCCGTGCGCATCAGGAAGCAGCCGAGTTTCACCAGCGGCGCCGGCACCGGCGGGCTCCATGGCCGGTGCAAGGCGCGGCGAAGCTCACGCATGAACTGGGCGTTCGTCACGGGATTCGGCGTGGCGACGTTGTAGATGCCTTCCATGTCCGGCGAAGCGATTGCGTCTTCAACGATGCGACACAAATCATCCATGTGAAGCCAACTGATGTACTGGCGTCCGATGCCCGCCGCGCCGCCGAGGAACCAGCGCGTCAGCGTGGCCAGCGTGGTGAGCGCCCCGCCGCCGCGCCCCAGAACGAAGCTGATGCGCAGCAGCACGCGGCGGGTGCGCGGCGTGGGATGCGCGGCAAACGCGTCCTCCCATTGCGTGGCGGTATGCACGGCGACGGCGGAGCCGGGGCCGGGCGTGTCGTGGCCGGGCGGCTGCGTTTCGTCGCACCAATGATCGAGCGTGTGGCCGTAGATCGCCGTGGTCGAGGCCTGGATGAGAACAGGCGGCGGCTTGGCGGCGGCGTTGATCGCCTGGGCCATGACGCTGACGGCATCGACGCGCGACTGGTCGATCTCCATCAGCGCCTGGCGCGTGTAGCGGCAGTTCACGTTCTTGCCCGCGAGGTTGATCACGGCATCAGCGCCATCCACGACGCGAGCCCAGTCGCCCAGAGTGCGGCCATCCCAGTACACCTGCCTGGGCGCTGCGGCGTTTGGATCAGGCGTACGGGTGAGGATGACGACGTCATCGCCGCGCTGGACGAGTCGCGAGGCAATGCCCCGTCCGATGAAACCGCTGCCGCCTGCGATGACGATGCGCTGAGGATGCCGCATGGCTCTATCCTTTTTAAACTGTGATTTCAGTATAGACAGAAACAACAAACAAGTCAAGATGCTCGGAGGCGCGGGCTTGCGGGTAGGGTGCGTCAAGGCTCGGCGCGGACGCACCTCGGCGATCGATGGTGCAACGTGGTGCGTCCGCGCCGAGCCTTGACGCACCCTACGCCTTTGCATCGTCTGGAGTTGATTAAAATGTCCGCATGCCCGCATCAGCCCCACCGCAATTGCCCGGCAAGTTCGGCATCCGCCTCAACCGATGCCCGCAGTGCTCCTATTCATTCCAAGGACTGCCGGCGGCGGGTCGGTGCCCGGAGTGCGGGTTTGTCTACGACGATTCCACGTTCGTCCTCGACGGCATTTCCCGCGGGGTGTCCACGATGAACCCGTGGCGCGTGGCGGGCTGGATTTACATTGGCGTCTTTGCCAGTTTCGGGCCGCAACTTGTGCTGCCGCTGGTGTTCGGGCGGGCCGGCGGG
Source organism: uncultured Phycisphaeraceae bacterium (assembly GCA_964426135.1). Classification (GTDB taxonomy): domain Bacteria; phylum Planctomycetota; class Phycisphaerae; order Phycisphaerales; family Phycisphaeraceae; genus CAYRPN01. The sequence goes on from CAYRPN010000003.1 coordinate 69,304, forward strand.
AGCGAACTGGCGATCGTTCTGGCGATCTTCGCGGTGATCTGGCTGGTGGTCCTGATCTGGCTGTTGGCGACGGGAAAGAAAGAGAAGCGCGGGATGGAGCCCTTTCTCTTTGCCAGCGGCGGCTTCGGCAGTTGCGGCGACCTGACGGCGGAGTCCAATGAAAAGCCGATCCTGACGCCCTGGCGGGACGTGGATACGGTGCTGCTGGAACAGAAAGGCAAGACGTGGTTCCGCCTGCGCATTGGGCGCGAAGGCTCGCGGCCGGGCACGTTCTATCAGACGGCGCTGGATGCGGGCGTGCGCTGTGACAGCGAAGGGGCACGTCACGTGCGCCACGTCATCGAGCGATACATTGCGACCGCCAACGGCACCGACATCGCGCCGCCGGCGTTGCCCGAGCAGTTGCCGCTGCTCGACGATGACGATCAGGTCGAGACGGAGCGATGAATCAGCGATTTCAGAAGCTCAGGAACGGGGGCGAAATGACTTCGCGAACTGGCGGTCCCCATTTAACCGGCGGGCTTGCCCGCCGCGGGCGTCTCGGCGGGCAAGCCCGCCGGCTAAATGGGGAACTTATTTCGGTTCCGTTCCACAGTTGCCGCGGTTTCACTGCCCGCTGCCGGGCGTGACCGGGTTGTACTGGGCATCGCCGAAGCCGAGCATGGGGATGAAAATGAAGCCGAGGAACACCATGCCGATGGCGTAGCCCGTGCCTTTGCCGAAGTTCCTGGCGACATCGATCATCACAATGATGACGATGACGATGCTGACGATGGGGATGAGCAGGAGAACGAACCACCAGAGCGGCCGGCCCGCAATCTTCAGGAGCAGAATGGTGTTGTAGATCGGGACGATCGCGCCCCATCCGGGCTGGCCGGCTTTCTCGAACATCTTCCACATGCCCGCGATGATGACGATGACGATGGCCAGAGGGATGATGATTCCGATGATGCCCATGGTTTTTTCCCCGATACGTGAAAGAGGTTTGGTCGGACAGCTCCGTAGGAGATGATACCAACGAAGGATGACCACGCAAATAGGTTGTGGATAATGTTGCTGGTGCGGCCGGCGATCGATTCCGACTGGTCCGCCGATGTACCGACCGCTCGATTTCCTGTAAATTGCCGCCCCCCGCGGCCCGATCGCCGTCGCGATCCACCGCCGGCAGAGTCCCCCAGCGAGCACCCCATGCCAGTCAAAGTCGCCAAGTTCGGCGGGACGTCCCTCGCGGACGCCGCCCAGATGCGCAAGGTCAAGGCCATCATCGATGCGGACAAGGACCGCCGATATGTCGTGCCTTCCGCGCCCGGCAAGCGCTCGGGCAAGGACCAGAAAATCACCGACCTGCTCTACCTCTGCGACAGCCACGCGCGGCAGGGGTTGCCGTTTGATGAGGTCTGGAAAATCATCGAGGACCGCTATCTCGAAGTCGTCGCCCAACTTGGCCTGAAGCAGAATCTCAAGGCGAAACTCGACGAGGTGAAGGCGAACATCCCGCTGGCGCCCACCGCCGATTACGCCGCCAGCCGCGGCGAATATCTCAGCGGGCTGATCGTCGCGGAGTTGCTTGGATTCGAGTTCATCGACGCGGCCCAGGTGGTTTTCTTCGATTCGCGCGGCCGGCTCGACATGCAGCGCACGCAGGAGGTGCTCAGCGGTCGCCTGTCGCGGACGCCGCGGGCGGTGGTGCCGGGGTTTTACGGTTCCACGCCGGACGGCGCGATCAAGACCTTCAGCCGCGGCGGCTCGGACATCAGCGGCTCCATCGTGGCCGCCGGCGCTTTCGCCGGCGTCTACGAAAACTGGACCGATGTCTCCGGCCTGCTCATGGCCGACCCGCGCGTGGTCGAAAATCCCAGGCCCATCGACATGGTGACCTATCGCGAACTGCGCGAACTCGCCTACATGGGCGCCACCGTGCTGCACGACGAGGCGATTTTCCCCGTGCGCCAGGCCGGCATTCCGGTGAATATCCGCAACACCAACCGCCCGGAAGACCCTGGCACGATGATCATGCCCGACGCCAGTGACGTCGCTCACAAGGGCACGATCACCGGCATCGCCGGCCGCAAGGACTTCACCACCATCACGCTCTACAAGGCGATGATGAACACCGAAGTGGGCTTCGGCCGGCGGCTGCTCTCGGTGCTGGAGGATCACGGCATCAGCTTCGAACACACGCCCACCGGCATCGACACGATGAGCGTCGTGGTCAGCGGCGCGTCGCTGGAAGGCAAACTCGACAAAGTGCTCGATCAGATTCGCGTGGACTGCGAGCCGGATTCGCTCGAAGTGCTGCCGAGCATGGCGTTGATCGCGGTGGTCGGCCGCGGCATGGCGAAGACGCCCGGCATGGCGTCGAAAGTGTTCAGCGCCCTGGCTGGCGGCGGGGTGAACATCCGCATGATCGACCAGGGCTCCAGCGAAATGAACATCATCATCGGCGTGGATTCCAGGGATTTTGAAAACGCGATGCGGGCGATTTACAAGGCGTTCGTCGGATGAAGCCTCCGACCGGCTGCGATCACCGAAGGGGAGCGCGGGCCGTTCCCACGTCGGGTCACCGGGGCTGGAGTCCGCGGAAGCCCCGGAATGCCGCGCTGGCGTTCACCAGGTCCGCGGAGATCGTGATTCGTTGGAACAAGGTGAACCGGTCCGGGGCATGCGCCGAGCCTGCTGCCCCGGCCACCCGACCGAACCTCGCCGCGCGAATCTTTTGCGAATGCGCGAGCAGCCCGCTACTGTTCCCCAGGCTCTCCCTCAATCTGATGCCCACCGTCCGATTTCAATCCGCGCGAGCGCAGCGCACCGCCGTGGGCGTGCTGACCGCGACCGTCTTCACCTTGGCGCTGCTGCTGGCGTGGCTCTACACCAACGCCCACCAGACGCCTTGGGACGTGAGTTCCGTCACGGGCGAAGTGGCGGGCTTGACGGCGCCCCTGCCTGAGCATTGGATTCGCACGGATGTGCGCGAACCGCAGCCCGGTTTCGCGTCGACCGTTTCGGTTTTCGAGGATCCGGTGCTGGTTGGCCGGAAACTGATCATCGGGCAGGTGGAGGTTCACACGCCGCTGAGTCCCGAGGTGGTGCTTCGCGAGGCGCTGACGCAGATCGTGCGGGCCCAGCCTCGCATTTACCAGGACCGCGAACCGGTCAAGCGGCTGCGGCTGGGGCAGTTCTGCGCCGCGTGGTATCACGCTGAAAGTCAGTCGCAGCCGCAATCGCCGATCTTCAGCGACCGCATTGTGGTCTTCACGCGCGACGGTCGGCGGCACTGGCTGGCGGCGCTGTCGATGCCGCAGCATTTCGTGGACCGGGCGCAGGACGCCAACGAGCGCATCCTGCGCTCGCTGGTGGCGGGCGCTTCGGAGTTGTCTTCGCTTTCGCCGAGTCCCGCGGATTTCGCCGGCGCCATGCTGCCGCCGTTCAAGGTTGATGGTGCGCTGGTGCTGACGGAGGCCGGTGATGTGCCGCGCCCGATCGTGGTCGTGCCGGATACCGGGACCAGCACGGGGCACGTCGGCGTGGTGCGGGTGATCGGAACGTTCGATCCGGGTGTTGACGAGAAGCATGTGCTCTATCCGCCGGCGCACCTGGCGCGACACGCCGCCGAGGCGATGGGGCGTAAGCCCGAGTTGAAGCAACTGGGCGACGGTCCCGGCGGCGGCTGGTCCGTGTCGTTGACCAGCGGCACGCAGGACGGCGACCTTCAGCGCGAGTGGCGGCTGGTGCCGATCGCCCCCGGCCGCGCGGCTTTGCTGGAGATTCTCGCTGAAGCGCCGATGCTTGCGGCCACAGGCACGCTGGCGTCGCAAGTGGCCGCAGCTTTGCGTGAAACGCCGCAGGCGCCGATCGCAGCCGACGCCGCCGATGCCCTCAAACGCGGCGCAGCCGTGGTGCAGGGCCAGCGCGACCTGCTGCCCGCGCTGAAGGAGCCCGCCTGGCGCTTCTTCATCCTGAAGCGCGGCCACCAGCCCATCGGCGTGCAGGTCGAGTACGTGCAGCGGCGCGACGACCTGAAGCTGCCCGTGCGCGGCAAGCGAATCCGTCAGATCGGACTCGCCAGCGAGGAAGTCGCCTGGGCCGACTGGTGGGCGTCGTTGGATGCACAGCGCCTGGACAGCGCGATTTATCACGAACTGCGCCAGGGCATGTTCGAGCAGAATGTCAGCTACCGCATGGTGCTGCGCGACGATCGGCTGACGATCCGCGCCAACCCGGCGGCCGGTTCGCCGATTCTCTGGGCCGAGGATGTGACGGAGCAGTACCTGCCGGGTTTCCTCGAAGAGACCTGGAGCATGAAGTCGATCTACAATGAGTCGGTCGACGCACCGGCCCTGGTGTGGCGATCGCGAGGCCTGTTGCATCCGACGCCCTGGTGGGTGCGGACGTACAAGCTCGATGCGGCCGCCGCCGCCGGCGCGGGCGCCGGCGAGTACCCCCGCCCCGCCAAGGCCGCAGTTTTGCTCACGCTTCGACCGATGTATGGCATGGACGCCGAGCGGTTCTGGTTGGACGCCGATGGCAACATCCTGGCCGCCCAGTGGCAGGAGACGGCACGCCTTCCCGCCGGCGGCGTCACGCTGACCCGCATCCCCACCGATGCCGACAGCGTCGTCCGCCGCTACCCCCGCGCCCGCGACATCATCCGACTTTGGCAACAGGACGCCAGCCATGATGAAGAGTAAGCACGCCCCGATCGCACACGCCGTCGTCACCGCGTTGTCGTTGGCTTTTGCACTGACTTGCCTGCCCGGCGGCAGCGCCCGGGGCGAGGACGACGAGTTCGCCGCCATGCTCGACTCCAAGCGATGGCGGGAGAGTTCCTTCGGCGTATCCCTCCGCCCGCCGCTTGGCACGAATCTCAGCGCGCGAACCTATGACGACGCCTTGGTGCGCATCGGCAAAAGCGGCGAGTATTCCATCGGCGTCTACATCAAGAGCACACAGCAGGAGATGAACATCGACAACGTGGTGCGCACCGCCATTGAGCAGTTCGGGTTCGCCCAGCCCACGTCCAAGATCATCGAACAGCGCGTGGTCAAGCCCGCCAAACGTCCCGGCTGGCTGATTTACTTCGGCGGCAACCTGCCCGCCGGCGCGGAGAAGCAAAAGAAGGATCCGGAGCGTGACGTGGAAGCGCTCAAGCAGGTTGCCCGAACGCAGATGGACACCGCCGCCATGCTGCTGAAGAAAAAGGGCCAGGATCTTGATGCCTACCGCATCTACAAGGCGGTGGCCCAGAACTCACCCGATGCGGAAATCCGCAAGAAGGCCGCCCAGCACGTGGCGGCATTCGAGGTGGATCGTGGATTCATCGCACGCTTCCTCGCCGACGAAGCCCGGCGCAACAAGGTGAATGATTTCGTCAACGACAAGCGGCCCTGGGTGGTGGGCCAGGCGTTCATGCAGCTATCGCCCCAGAACTTCGTCACGCTGCAGATGGAATGCTCGTATGAGAAGTTCGAATCCTCGAAAGAAATCTTTGAGGCGGTGATTCGCTCCATCGACGTGCAGCACCCCGACGACCTGAACAAGGTCCGCAAGCAACTGATCGATCGCGGGGATGTGATTCGCAAGACGTTCAGCTTCGACAAGCTCAAGGGATCGCTCCTGCCGGAGGTGAGCGTGCCGATCGTCGACGAGAATGGCAAGCCAGCGGGCGTCGCGCCGCTGCGGCTGCAGTACCTGCGCGTCGTCGATGGCGCCGAGGACCGAGGGTGGATGAAAGTCGTGCACCGCCTGCGCCGCGACGAGATCATCCGCCTGGAAACAAGAGTCGAGATCGATCCGAAGACCGGCCGCAAGAAATACATCAAGCTGCCCGTGGAGCGCGAGGCGGGCGTGAACGGCCTGGGCATCGACGTCTACTACCGCCTGATTCTCGGCCCGACCAAGGCGATCGACACGCACAGCCAGCTCTTCCTGTCGCAGGACGGCAACTATGAAAGCTGGGCGACGCGCACGACCGTGCGCGAGCACAAGGACCCCACCGCGGCGGCGGTCGAAGCGAAGTCGGCGAAGCTCAAACCCGCGCCGGCCCCCGCACCTGTCGATCCGAAAAAGCCCGCGGCCCCCGCAGTCACGCAGGTGACCTATATGGAGACCGGCGTGCGAACCCACGACGAAATCACCATCATTCGCGAAGGCCCCAGCGGCGTCGAGCGATTCGCATGGAAAAAGCCCCACGGCTACATCTCGCAGATCGAGCTGATGCAACTGTCGGGACTGCTGCCGCGGCAGGACGAGGAGTACGGCTTCTACGCCTACCATCCGCAGACCGGCAGCATCTCCTTTCGCACCGTTCGTGTCCTGTCGGAAGGTGAGAACGGCTTCCGCATCTACTCCCGCCCCACGCCCGACGCACCGGAGCAGATGTCCGACTACGACAAGGTCGGCGCGCTGACGCGACGCAACCTCGCCGAAGGCCGGGACGTGATCCCCACGACGCGGGAGGAACTGGCCAAGCTGTACAAGGTCGATCTTCCCGACGACACGGTCGCCGCCCCGCCGCTGCCGACGGAGACGAAACCGCTGCCGCCGAATCGGATTCCGAGGTGAGGACCAGCTTGCCCTCACCTGGGCGCCGAGTTTGAGAAATGATCCGGGTGGCCGGGGCTGGAGTCGGCGCAAGCCCCGGAACGATCGCGCGGAGATCGCAAGACCAGCGGAAATCGTGATTCGTTTGAGCAAGGTGTCCCGTTCCGGGGCATCCGCCGAGCCGACTGCCCCGGCCACCCGACGTCGGGAGCGGACGCGTTCAAAACGGCGATCTTCCTGCCACTGACCTCCTCCTTTTCCCATCCCCGGCGAAGCCGGGGGCTAACGGCCTGTCAATCCGGGCTGACGGCGCGTCGATCCGTCACTCACCCGCGCCGGTTCATTTCTCACTCACCTTCAACACCCGATGGTTGTAGCTGTCCACCACATACAGCGTTCCATCCGGACGCGGCGTCACGCCGTGCGGTCGCGCCAGTCCCTTGATCGGCAGCGTTGAAAGCGTGCCGGCTTTCGCGTCGTACTTGCGGATCAGATGGTTCTCCGCATCGGCGATGATCACGTTGTCGTCGCGGTCCACGCACAGATGCTTCGGCCCGTTCATTGTCGCGCTGATGCCGGGCCCGTCCTGTTTGCCGGACTTGCCGGTGCCGACGACGGTGCGGATTTTTCCTTGCACATCCACAACGCGCAGGGCATGGCCGCCGCGCTCCAGCACGTAGATGTTTCCCTTCGAATCCACCGCCGCCGCCCGAGGATCGACCAGCGGGCTCTCTGTCGCCACCGCGCCGTCCTTGGGAATGCCGCCTTTTCCATTGCCCGCCACGGTGGTGACGATCATCGTTTTCAGATCGATGGCCCGCACCCGCTTGTTGTCCAGGTCCGTGACAAGAAGCTTGTCCGCCGCCGGGCTCAGCGACACGCAGAACACACCCGCAAACATCGCCGCCTCCGCCTTGCCGCCGTCGCCGCCAAAGCCTTTCTTGCCTGTGCCCGCGATCGTGCTGAGGACACCGGTGCCGGCGTCGATCTTCCGCACGCGGTTGTTCCACGTGTCCGCGATGTAGACATCCCCCGCCGGCGTCACCGCCACGTTGTGCATGCCGTTGAACGTCGCTCCGTTCATCGGCCCCCCATCACCGGCGAATCCCTTCTCCTTCCTTCCGCCGAGCGTCGTAAGTTTGCCCGCCGGATCGAGCTTGTGTACTCGTCCACCGTCCAGTTCCACGATCCAGCCCTGGCCTGCCTTGTCGAAGTCGATACCGAAGGGCGTATCGAGCGGCCCCGTGCGCTCGCGGCCGCCTTCGACGACGACTTCGATTTTCAGGTCGGCGTGGACAAGCCTGCCAGCAACCAGCATGGCCAACGCAACAACAAGTCGACTCTGGACTGACTTCATCGGAGGCCTCCATTTTCGGCGACCGCGCCGCTTCGCCCGATGGCCCCGGTGGAAACTGGGACGTAGCCGGCGAACGAACGGTCGCACAGTGCGATGTGTCGAATCGTACCAGCCGATGCATGCCGTCGGGTCTGAGCCGTCGGGCGATGTCGCCGCGATGCTGTCGTGCCGGCATTCGTCGAGCTCCTTCTAACCACAGCGATCCATTGGCCAATATGATGTGGAAGGCGTCCCGCAACGCCCGACGAAACTCGGAGCCTGTTCACTATGCGACTTTCATTGACATTGACTTCTCTTGCAATCGGCCTCGTTGCCGTTGCCGCGTCCACCCTTCGCGCCGCAGACGCTCCCGTTGACTTCAATCGCGAGGTGCGTCCTATCCTCGCCTCCAACTGCTTCATCTGCCACGGCCCCGACGAGAAGGAACGCAAGGCCAAGCTGCGCCTCGACACACGCGAAGGCGCGCTCCACGACAACGACGGCGTCCGTGCCGTCGTCCCCGGCAAGCCCGACGACAGCGAACTGATCAAACGCATCATCACCACGGAAAAAGACGACCTGATGCCGCCGGCCAAGAGCGGCAAGAAGCTCAGTGAAAAGGACATCGCCACGCTCAAACGCTGGGTCGCGCAAGGCGCGCCGTACGCCCAGCACTGGTCCTATGTGAAGCCGGTGAAGGCGCCGTTGCCCGATGCGGCCGCGGCACTCCGTGACGCGAAAGGCCTCACGCCCGCCGAGCGCGACGCGCTGAAAAGCTGGCCAAAGAACGGCGTCGATCATTTCATCCTCGCCCGCTTGCTGCGCGAAGGCATGAAACCTTCGCCCGAAGCGGACCGTTACGCCCTGATCCGCCGCGTGTCCCTGGACATCACCGGCCTGCCGCCGACGATCGCCGAGGTCGACGCCTTCGTGAACGACAAGGATCCGCTGGCGTACGAGAAACTCGTGGACAAACTGCTCGCCCGTGAAACCTACGGCGAGCACTGGGCCCGCATGTGGCTTGACCTGGCGCGTTACGCCGACTCCTCGGGATATGCCGACGACCCGGCCCGCACGATCTGGGCCTACCGCGATTGGGTGATCAAGTCGTTCAACAGCAACAAGCCGTTCGATCAGTTCACGATCGAGCAGTTGGCTGGCGACATGTTGCCGAATCCCACGCAGGACCAGCTCATCGCCACCGCGTTCCACCGCAACACGCAAACCAACAACGAAGGCGGCACGAACGATGAGGAATACCGCAACGTGGCGATCGTCGATCGCGTCAACACCACGTTTGCCGTGTGGATGGGCACGACGATGGCGTGCGCCCAGTGCCATACGCACAAGTACGACCCGATCACGCAGCAGGAGTATTTCGAGTTCTACGCGATCCTGAACAACACGGAAGACGCGGACCGCGGCGACGAATCGCCGACGCTGCCGATCGAAGGCGAGGACATGAAAGGCCGCAAGGGCGCGCTGGCGGCACAGATCGCGGAACTGGACAAGAAGCTCTCCACGCCGACGCCGGCGCTGCTCGCCGCGCAGGCGGAATGGGAGCAGAGTTTCCCGCGCGATCTGAAGTGGCGTGGACCCAAGCCATCCGCCGTCACCGCGACGAGCAAAGCCGCCGCGAAGGTGCAGGACGACGGCGTGGTGATCGTGCCCTCCGCCGCGAACACCGACAGCTACACCATCGAGCTTTCGCCCGACCTCAAACGCCTCACCGCGCTGCGCCTCGAAGCGCTGCCGCACGATTCGCTGCCGAAAAAAGGCCCCGGTCACGCGGCTAACGGCGACTTCATCGTCACGCACATCAAGGCCACCATCGTCCCGCCGGACCAGAAGCAGACCAGCGGTCGCTTCGTGCGCATCGAGCTGCCCGGGGCCGGCAAGTTTCTGCACATGGCCGAGGTGCAGGTCTTCAGCGGCGGCAACAACGTCGCCTTGAAAGGCGCCGCCTCGCAGAGCAGCACCGACTACGACGGGCCGGCTAATCTCGCCATCGATGGCAAGACCAGCGGCGTCTTCGCCGACAAGTCGGTCACGCACACAGCCATGCAGGACAATCCGTGGTGGGAAGTGGACCTCAAGTCGTCGTTGCCGATCGATCGCATCGTGGTGTGGAACCGCACGGAGAATGTCGAGACCCGGATCGAAGGCTTCAAGGTGCATGTGTTCAACGAGAAGCGTGAGGTGGTGTGGACCAGCGCCCCGCAAAAGGCACCGGCGAAGGATGTGGCGCTGGTGCCCGGCGGCGGACCGATGCCGGTGGAGTTCAGCCTCGCGCTGGCGGACTCGACGGAGAAGGGATTCAACGCGGCGTCGGTGATCGACGGCAAAGGCAAGGGCTGGTCGCCCGCGGCCGGCAAGGGCGCGGCGGGTGCGGGCAAGGCCGCGAGCCTGACGCTCGTTGCCAAGCAGCCCGTGCCGGTTGCTGCAGGAAGTAAACTCGTCGTGGTCATCGACCAGCAGTCGGCCAAGCCCAAGGCGACGCTCGGCGCCTTCCGCGTGTCGGCCACCGAATCGGACGGTGTCGCCACCTGGACCGCGACGCCGCCGGAAATCGCCACGCTGCTGGCGCAGGCGCCGCAGGAACGCGACGACGCGGAGAAGCAGACGCTGACGCAGCATTACGTCCGCAACATCGCTCCGCAGCTTGCCGCGGATCGCAAGCAGTTGGAGGCGTTGCGCGGGCAGTTGGCCGGGATCAAGCCGGTGACGGTGCCGATCTATCGCGAGCTTCCCGCCGGCCGCCGCCGCGTGACGAAATTCCAGTATCGCGGCAACTTCCTCGACACCGGGCCCGAAGTGAAGGAAGGTCTGCCCACGGCGTTCCATCAAGCGCCGAAGGATGCGCCGATGAATCGCCTGACGGCTGCACGCTGGCTCGTCGATGAGAATAATCCGCTGACCGCCCGCGTGATCGTTAATCGCTACTGGGAAAAAATCTTCGGCACCGGCATCGTCGCCACCAGCGAAGAGTTCGGCTCGCAAGGCGATCTGCCCTGGCATCCGGAGCTGCTCGACTGGCTGGCGGTGGAGTTCGCCACTCAGCGTCAACCCGGCGGAGCCGACGTGCTTGCCTCTTCGCCTCACGCCGCCTGGGACATGAAAGCCCTCGTGCGGATGCTCGTCACCTCCGCCGCGTATCGCCAGTCGTCGAAAGTCGACGACGCGCTGCTTGTCAAGGATCCGGAGAACCGCTTCCTCGCCCGTGGCCCGCGCTTCCGCATCACCGCCGAGTCCATCCGCGATCAGGCCCTCTTCGTCGCCGGCCAACTCAGCGCTAAAATGTATGGCCCGCCCGTCAAGCCCCCGCAACCGCAACTGGGCGTCAGCGCCGCTTTCGGCGGCGGCATCGACTGGAACACCAGCGAGGGCGAAGACAAGTATCGCCGCGGCCTCTACACCACCTGGCGGCGCAGCAATCCGTATCCGTCGATGGCGACCTTCGACGCACCCAACCGCGAGGTGTGCACAATCCGGCGTGACCGCACCAACACGCCGCTGCAGTCGCTGGTGACGATGAACGATCCGGTTTACGTGGAAGCCTCGCAGGCATTGGGTCGGCGCATCGTGAAGGAAGGCGGTAGCTCGCTGGAGGATCGCATCCGCTACGGCTTCCGTCTCTGCCTCGCCCGGCCGCCCGAGCCGGCGGAGATGAAACGATTGCTCGACCTGCACAAGAAAGCCACCGAACGCTACGCCAAAGACAAGGCCCTGGCTGAACGCATGGCGACGAAACCGATCGGCCCCGTGCCCGCCGGCGGCGATGTCGTGGACCTGGCCGCGTGGACGCTGGTGAGCAATGTGATGCTGAACCTGGATGAGATGTTTATGAGTCGGTGAACTAGAATGTGAAGAGTTCAACGCTGGAGCAGTCCCATGCAAGTATCCCTTGGAAAGCCCTACGAGAACTTCATTCGCTCGCGTATCGCCGCGGGTGACTTTGAGTCGGAATCGCAGGCGCTCGAAGCGGCTGTCTCATCGATGATGTCGGACGCGGAGCCCGAGTCGAACGAATATCTCGCCGCTCTGCGCAAGGCGGTGGCCGAGGGTGACGCCGACATTCGTGCGGGTCGCGTCGGCCCTTTCGACCTGCGACAAATGAAGGCGGAACAGCGCCGCAAGCTGGAGGGGCGATGAATGCGCGTCCAATGGAGCATCCGGGCGCAACAGGATTCGATTGCGATCTGGAATTTCATTGCGCAGGACAATCCGGACGCCGCCGATCGATTCATTGATCGGGTTGAGCGGAAGGTAGAGCACCTGATTGATTTTCCCCGCTCCGGCCGACCTCGCGACGAGGATATCCGCGCGGGACTACGAAGCGTGCCCGTCGGTGATTATGTGATCGTGTACGAAGTCATCGAAGACGCCATCAACATTGTCCGGCTTTGGCATGGTGCCCGCAGTTTCAAACGTTTTTTCGACGAGAATGCTGACCCCGACTGAACGGGAAATGACATGAACCCAGCCTACGACAACCTCCTCGCCCACACCCGCCGCCACTTCCTGCGGCAATCCTCCGCCGGCATCGGCGCGATGGCGTTGGCATCGATGCTCAACGGCAAGGCGTCCGCCGCCCCGCTGCCGACCGCGCCGGCCAATCCGCTGGCGCCGCGCAAGCCGCACTTCAAGGCCAAGGCCGAGCGCGTCATTTACATCCACCTGACCGGATCGCCGCCGCACCTGGACATGTGGGACTACAAGCCCAAGCTGGTCGAGCTCACCGGCCAGCCTTGCCCCGATGCCTTCCTCAAGGGCAAACGTTTCGCCTTCACCAGCGGCGTACCCAAGCTGCTCGGCAGCCCGCGAAAATGGGCGCAGTTCGGCAAGGGCGGCGTCTGGCTCAGCGATGCCGTCAAGCATCTGCACGAGGTCGCTGACGACCTGTGCGTCATCAAGTCGATGAACACCGACCAGTTCAACCACGCGCCCGCCGAGCTCTTCGTCTACACCGGCTCGCCGCGGCCGGGCCGGCCCTCCATCGGCTCGTGGGCGACCTATGGCCTGGGCACGGAAAACGAAAACCTGCCCGGCTTCGTCGTGCTCATCTCCAGCGGCGTGCAGCCCAACGGCGGCAAGAACTCCTTCGGCTCCGGCTTCCTGCCTTCCGTTTTTCAGGGCGTGCAGTGCCGCAGCAAGGGCGATCCCGTCCTTTATCTCTCCGATCCGGAAGGCATCGACCGCGAGCTTCGCCGCGACAGCCTCGACGCTCTGCGCGATCTGAATGAAATGCAGGCCCGTGAGTTCGGTCATCCGGAAACGTTGACCCGCATCGCGCAGTACGAACTCGCCTATCGCATGCAGGTCAGCACGCCGGAGGTCATGGACATCAGCAAGGAGAGAAAGGAAACGCTCGAAGCCTACGGCGCGCAGCCCGGCGGCAGCAGCCTCGCCAACAACGTGCTCCTGGCGCGCCGGCTTGCGGAGAAAGGCGTGCGCTATGTGCAGCTTTTTGACTGGGGCTGGGACTTCCACGGCACCGGCCCCGGCGAAGACATCCGCGACGGCCTGACCAACAAGTGCGCCACCATGGGCAAGCCCATCGCCGCCCTGATCAAGGACCTGAAAGCCCGCGGCATGCTCGATTCCACGCTGATCGTGATCGGCTGCGAGTTCGGCCGCACGCCGTTCCGCGAAGGGCGCACCGCCGGCGGCAACGTGCTGGGACGCGACCACTATCCCGACTGCTTCTCGATGGTGATGGCCGGCGGCGGCGTCAAGGGCGGGTTCTCGCACGGCGAAAGCGATGAACTCGGTTTCTCCGTCGCGCAGGACAAAGTGCATGTCCACGACTTCCAGGCCACGATCATGCACCTGCTCGGCTTCAACCACGAAAAGCTCACGTTCCGGTTCCAGGGCCGCGATTACCGGCTCACCGACGTGCATGGGCACGTGGTGAAGGAAGTGCTGGCGTAAGTCTCGGCGTCACTCGTCAGGACTCACGGGGCTACCTTAATCAACAAGGCAAATGTCTAATGTTGAGTGTCGAGTGTCGAGTGTTGATTGTCTATTGCATAGGGTGTTGATTGCCTCTCCCAATAGACATTCAACACTCGACACTCAACAAGAGACATTTGCCTTGTCGTGTTGGTGCATCATTCACGGCTTCTTTTCCGGCTGCCCCACGAACGCCACGTTCTTGACCCCCGCCTTCTTCACGCGCTCAAACAGGCTGATCAAAAGCGGCGCGCGGTCGGTTTCGCCGGCCGCCTCGACCACGAGGTAAAGCGTGGGATACGACGGATCCTTCGCGATCTCGCTCAGCTTCGCGTCGAGATGCTCGTCGCTTACTGGTTCACGATTGAAGAACAGCTTGCCGGTCTTGTCCATCTGCACCCACTTCACGTCACCCTTGCCCGCGAGTTGCCCGCTGGAGACGGGCGTGAACTTCACGGGCAGAATCTCCGCCTGCACGCTGACGATCAGGTTGTAAATGAAAAACGTCAGCAACAGAAAGATCACGTCGATGAGCGGCGTGAGTTCCAGTCGCGGCGAATGATCGGGGCGGCGAAGCGAAATCATGGGGAACTCCAGAAGCAAGTGCCGGGCGACAGCGTAGGGTGCGTCAAGGCTCCCCCGGGGGCGGCGCGGACGCACCAGGGTCAACGGAGACGCCCCAGCATCGGTACGCACAACAAGGTGCGTCCGCGCGGACTTGACGCACCCTACGCTGATCGCAGCGTCTCCCACGCCGCGGCGATTGCGTCGTCCGGTGTGTCACTGACCATCGACACCGCGCCGAGTCTGTCCGGCAGGACAAGGCGAATGCGTCCCCCCGCCACTTTCTTGTCGAGCCGCATCGATTCGATCAGCACCGGCGTCGGCGCCAGGTCCGGCGCCCGCGTGGGCAGACCGATGCGATTCAAAAGTGCCACGAGGCGATCGAGCAGATCGCCCGGCACGCGCCCGGCGCTGACCGCCAGCCGCGTCGCCGCGACCATGCCCAGTGAAACCGCTTCGCCATGTTCGTAATGGCCGTAGCCGCTGGTCGCTTCGATGGCGTGGCCGAAGGTGTGGCCGAAGTTCAGGTGGGCGCGCTCGCCGGTTTCCTTTTCATCCGCCATCACGACATTCGCCTTGATCTGCACGTTCCAGCGCACCAGTTCCACGAGCGCCGCCGAGTCGAGTCGCACGATGCTGTCGAGATTCTTCTCGATCCATTCAAAGAGCGCCGCGTCGCGGATGATGCCGTGCTTGACGCACTCCGCCAGGCCGCAGCGCAGCTCGCGCGGCGGCAGGGTTCGCAGCGTGTCGGTGTCGCAGACGACCAGGTGCGGCTGATGAAACGCGCCGACGAGATTTTTCCCGCGCGGCAGATTCACGCCGACTTTGCCGCCCACCGATGCATCCACCATCGCCAGCAGCGTGGTCGGGCATTGAATGAACGGCACGCCGCGCAGGTAGCTGGCCGCGACGAATCCGACGGTGTCGCCGATGACGCCGCCGCCCAGCGCGATGACGGGGCTGCGCCGTTCGAGTTTGCCGTCGATCAAAGCGTCGTAGAGCGAGGCGACCTGCGCGATGTTCTTGTGATCCTCGCCCGGCGGCACCGGCCTGGCGATAACGGTGTATCCCGCGCTCTCAAGCGACCGCTGCGCGACGGGGACGTAACGATCGAACACATTCGCGTCGGCGAGGATGGCCGCCAGTTGGTGCGGGACCACCGCGCGGGCCCATGCGCCCAGCGACGCAAGCCCGCCGGGCGCGACGTGGATGTCGTAACGATGATGCGGAAGTGTCAGGTGAACGGTAGCCATGGTGTGAGCAGTTCGGCTGCCACGACCGTCGCAGTCGGGCGTCAAATAAAGCGCGAGGCGGCCGGTTCGCGGCGCGTGCAGGCATCATATGGATTCTCGTAGACTCGTCGCGGAATGACAACCCTGCCGAAGTCGCTGCGCCATCGCTTCTCACCGTACTCGCACTCTTGTGTTCGCATCGACAGGCTTGTACTGTAATGGCGCGCCGGCTCGCGAATGTCGCGAATCCAGCGTGGAACCCGAGGGGGCGGATACCCCACCAACGAAAGGATCAGGTGGCATATGAGGAAATTGATGACAATCGCGGCGGCACTGGTGATGGCCTTGGCGCTGACCGGTTGCGGCGGCGACTCCCACGAGAAAGTCATGGGCGACATGGTCACGCAGATGAAAGATTTCGCGTCGACACTCGAAACGATCAAAGACGAAGCCAGCGCCAAGTCCGCTTCCGACAAACTGAACAAGATCGCGGCCAATATGAAGGATCTCAAGGCCCGTGCCGACAAACTCGGCGAGCCCTCCGCCGACGTCGAAAAGGCCCTGAAGGCCAAGTACGAGAAAGACATGACCGAAGTCATGGGCAAGTTCATGGGCAGCGCCATGCGCATCGGCATGAACCCCGAACTCGGCAAGCATGTCGAGAAGGCCATGGAAGAAGTCGGCAAGGCGATGAAGTAAGCTGACGCGCCTGCAACAATCGGATTCATCGACGGCCCCCGCCAAACGGGGGCTGTTTTTTTTCATCCCACGAGGCGTTTTGCATAGGTTGCAAGCTTGCCTCACGACGCCGTTCGACTATCCTTTCGGCCCGATGCCGCGACCTTTCGCGGCTCTCCGTTTCCCGATCTTTCATGGCAGGAGCAGTCATGGCCACCGAATACTTCCCCAGCGTCAAAGCCATCAAGTACGAAGGCGCCGATTCGAAGAATCCCCTCGCCTTCAAGCATTACAACGCGAAGGAGAAAATCGCCGGCAAGACCATGAGCGAGCATTTCCGCTTCGCCTCCTGCTACTGGCACACGATGAAGAACGGCGGCGGCGATCCCTTCGGCCCCGGCACGCGCTGCATGCCGTGGAATGACGGCGCTTCCGATGTCGAAGTTGCCGAGAACACCATGCACGCCATGTTCGAGTTCGTCGCAAAGATCGGCATCGAGTTCTGGTGCTTCCACGACCGCGACATCGCCCCGGAGTGCTGCACGCTCAGCGAGACCAACAAGAAGCTCGACGGCATCGTCGCCCTGGCCAAGAAGCTCCAGAAGAACACCGGCATCAAGCTGCTCTGGGGCACCGCCAACCTCTTCAGCCATCCGCGCTACATGAGCGGCGCCGCCACCAGTCCGTACGTGGAAGTCTTCGCCCATGCCGCGGCCCAGGTGAAGAAGGCCATGGAGGCGACGAAGGAACTGGGCGGCGCGGGCTACGTCTTCTGGGGCGGACGCGAAGGCTACGACACGCTGCTGAACACGCGCATGTCCTACGAGCTCGATCACCTGGCCACGCTGCTGCACATGGCGGTGGATTACAAGAAGAAAATCGGCTTCAAGGGCCAGTTCTTCATCGAGCCCAAGCCCAAGGAGCCGACCAAGCACCAGTACGATAGCGACGCCGCCGCCTGCCACGCGTTCCTGCAGAAGTACGACCTCACCGGCCACCTGCAACTGAACATTGAAGCCAACCACGCCACGCTCGCCGGCCACAGCTTCCACCACGAACTGGAATACGCCGCCAGCAACGGCCTGCTCGGCTCCATCGACGCCAACCGCGGCGATGAACTGCTCGGCTGGGACACCGACCAGTTCCCCACCAATCTCTACGACACCACCATGGCCATGCTCACGCTCCTTCGCCACGGCGGATTCAAGACCGGCGGCCTGAACTTCGACGCCAAAGTCCGTCGCCAGTCCACCGATCCGATCGACCTCTTCCACGCCCACATCGGCGGCATGGACGCCTTCGCCCGCGGCCTCAAAGCCGCCGCCGCGATTCAGAAGGACGGCCGCATCGATGACTTCATCGCCGCCCGCTACAAGAGCTGGTCCACGCCATTGGGCAAGAAAATTGAAGGCTGCAAGATCGGCCTGACGGAACTGGCGGCGATCGCGGAGAAGAACGACATCTGCTGCGTGCCCAGCAGCCGGCAGGAGTTGTTGGAGAATATTTTGAACGAGTACATCTGAGGCGACGGCGGAAGGATGGCGGTTAGCGGAGACGCCGCAGGCGTCTGGCCGATGCGCGGCGGGTTCACGTATCGGCGACACGGGGTTCAGCGCCAGGCACCTGCGGTGCTTCCGCTAAACGTGCGGAACGATCCACGTCGCACCATTCCACGTCGCGCGATGGGCCCTCGCCCTATCATGCCTCGCACATGACCCCGGCACATCCACAACTCCCGCGCGTCGTCGGCCTCGGCGGTGCGATCCTCCTCGGGCTGGGCTCCATCATCGGCACCGGTGTGTTTGTGACGCTGGGCATCGCCGCGGGCCTGGCGGGGCCGGCGGTGGTGGTGGCGATGCTGCTCGCGGCGCTCCTGGCGCTTTGCAACGGCCTGTCCAGCGCCCAACTCGCCGCGGCGCATCCCGTCTCCGGCGGCACCTACGAATACGGCTACACCTACCTCCGCCCGTGGCTCGGGTTCACCGCAGGCTGGATGTTTGTCTGCGCCAAGACCGCCTCGGCCGCGACCGCCGCGCTGGGGTTCGCCAGCTATTTCCTAAGCGCGCTCACCGAAGTGATGCCCCAGATCGCGCCGCAGTTTCCCGCCGCCGCGATTGCGTCGATGCAGCAATTCCGCATCCCGCTGGCGATCTGCGCCGTGATCGTGCTGACCTTCATCGTCACCGCCGGCCTGCGCCGGTCCAACCGGGCGAACACGATCATCGTGGGCATCACGCTGGCGACGCTGCTGTTCTTCGTCGTGCTCTGCATCCCGCGCACGATTCGCCACGCTCACGATCACTTCTCGCCGTTCCTCGGCGGGCCGAATGCCGACGCCCAGAATCCCTGGCCCGCCTTCGCCGAGGCCACGGCGCTGATGTTCGTCGCCTACACGGGCTACGGCCGGATCGCCACGCTGGGCGAGGAAGTGCACGACCCGCGCCGCAGCATTCCCCGCGCCCTGGTCATTTCGCTCTTTCTTTCCGCGGTGATTTACGTATGCGTCGCGCTGGCGGCGGTCGGCGCCAAGGGCGACATTTTTCTCGCCGAAGCAACGAAGGAAACCGGCGCGCCGCTCGAAGCCATCGCCCGCAGCGGCGTGGTGGGCGGGCCATGGGCGGGCCTGATTCTGGCGATCGGCGCGATCACAGCGATGCTGGGCGTGCTGCTGAATCTGATCCTGGGCCTGTCGCGCGTGGTCATGGCGATGGGCCGGCGCGGCGATCTACCCGTGGCTTTTTCCAGACTTGATGCGACGGGCAAGACGCCGACCGCCGCCGTGATTTTCGTCGCCGTGCTCATCGGCGCGCTGACGCTGATCGGCAACGTGAAGACGACGTGGTCGTTCAGCGCGTTCACCGTGCTGATCTACTACGCGATCACCAATCTGGCCGCGCTGCGGATGCCCAGCGAGCATCGCCGCTACCCGCGCTGGGTCGCGTGGCTCGGGCTGATCGGTTGCCTGAGCATGGCGTACTGGGTGGAGCCGCGCGTGGCGGTGATCGGCATCGACCTGATCGTGATCGGGCTGTTGTGGCATATGCTGACGCGGAGAGCCGTTAGCCATTAGCCGTTAGCCGTTAGCTTCGAGCCAACGGATTTCGCTTGGTGTCTTAAGCTAACGGCTAACGGCTAAAGGCTAAAGGCTCCTCTCCGGAACCACCCCATGACCGCCTGGATCCATCTCATCATCGCCGGCCTGCTCGAAGTCGCCTGGGCCATCGGTCTGAAGCAGACGGATGGCTGGACGCGCTTCTGGCCCAGTGCCGTCACCGTCGCCCTGATGATCGGCAGCTTCTTTTTTCTCTCCAAGGCCATCGCCCACGAGATTCCGCTGGGCACGGGCTACGCGATCTGGACCGGCATCGGAGCGGTGGGCACGGCGATCGTCGGCATCATCTGGTTCGCCGAGCCGACGACGTGGCCGCGTCTGGCGTGCGTCGCCGTGATCGTTGCGGGCATTGTGGGGTTGAAGGTGACCTCCGCGGAACCTGCGAAAGCGGAGGCGGGGCAAGCCCCGTCGCTAAACGACTGAAGGCTGGTGGCTAACGGCTAACGGCTAACGGCTGATGGCTGACGGTTGATTGCTTCTTCGCTCACTTGCGTTTCTTGGCGTGTTCTTCCTGAATCTGTTGGATGACTTTGAGGGAGAAACCGCCGTGCATTTCGTCGTTTTCGAAATAGATCCAGTCATTCAGTTCATCCGCGCGGAGGCGCACGCGGTCGCCGAGTTTCAGGCCGGGCAGGTCGATCGGATCGTTGCCGAGTTTGCCGTAGATCACGTCGCCTTCGATGGCATCGACGTTGATCCAGATGAACTCGGTGCGCTCGCCGCGGGTGATGGGGCCTTTGACGGAGAAGTTCTGATCCTCGCCGCGATTTTCAAACGCCGCCACGAAGTCGCTGAATCTGCCGCGGGCCTCGGCGACGGCGGCGGCCATGCGCGGGTCATCGTCGCTGACGGGCACGACCGGCACGTAAGCCATGCGCCCGCCGATGATTTCTTCATCGCCGCGGCGAAGACCTTCAAGCAGTTCGCCATCCATCGGCAGCATGCGCCCGGTGGCGGGCAGGTACATCGCCAGGCAGTCTTCTTCGTCGGCAAGCTCGGCGAAAATCTTCGCGGCGATCTGATAAGCCGCGGTACGCTCATCCTCGGACATGTCATCGGCCCCCAGCAAATCCACCGACAACCACGCGCGATGGGAGGCCACTTTCGCTCTCAGTCGCAGATCGAGAATCTCCTCTGCCGTCGCCTCGGGATCGTCCACATAAGGCTTGGGAAAGCTGTGAACAAGAAAGTGGCGATGCTCCAGGGCGACCATGAACGTCGGTAACTCCCCCACCGCGAACTCCGTCGCCTCGCTGTCGTCCGGATCGAGCTTGCGCCCGATCGCGCTGGAGACAATGGTGGTCAACACGCGAGCATCGAGAAAGCGCGGCTCGCGCAGAAGCCAAACCAGGGCGTGCAGCGAGGACTCCGCGTCATCTGCCGCGGCTTCGGCGGCAGGTTCGCCGAGGTCTGCACGCGACGTGGGCGGGCCGCCGGATTGCTCAGATGACGCCACCGGCTTGCGCCGGGCGACGGCAGCCCGCAACACCAGCAACAGAACGAGCACGACAACGATCGCCAGCCCAGCCAGGATCACGGGAGACATCGGCGTTCCCCACGAAGGTCGGTCCCTGTTTCACCCACGCGCCGGCACTATACCAATCACACGCGCGTCGCGAGTGCGGAACGTGAAATGAAAAAAGCCGCGACGATGCGCGGCTTTGGCGTGAGCGTGTTGAGGAACCTGGTGATCCGGAACGCAGGCGTTCAGCCTTCGATGCCGGTGACCTTCACCTTCAGGTGATCCTGACGGTGGCCCTTGATGCGCTTGTAGTTTTTGCGGCGGATGAACTTGGTCACACGAACCTTGGGGCCGCGGAACTCGCCGAGGATGTCGGCGATGACCTTGGCGCCGGCGACGTAGGGCTTGCCGATGGTGGCGTCGCCCTCGCCTTTGCTGACGAGGAGAACCTTGTCGAACGTGATCGTCGCCTGTTCAGGCTTCAAATCACGCAGCGCGACCTTGAGGGTGTCGCCCGCTTCAACCTTGATCTGCTGACCGCTGTCTTCAATGATGGCGTACATGTCGGGTTTCCTTGCTGGCGGCGGAAAGCGCATGCTTCCCACAGCGAGCCGAGCATATTAACAGGATGAGCGGAAGATGCAAAAGGCGTGGAATCGCCGGGAAACGGAGATGTACCGGCAGTCAGGGAACGACCGCGCTGACGCCACCGCCAGGCCAGACAAAGCATGACAAGCAAGTCGCGCCGAGGACGCACCACGATCGGCAGAGCATTGCCGATTAGTTCAATCCACGACGGCAGACCATGAATCGCGGGTGTAGTCCACTTTTCCGGCGACTGCCTGCAAGTGTGATGTTGTGAATGGGTT
>CAYRPN010000004.1:0-6446 GCA_964426135.1 uncultured Phycisphaeraceae bacterium
CCTTGGCGCTATCGCCAGGGGCGTTCTTGATGGCGAACTGCGGAAGTTGGGCTAAGTACAGCGTTTCATTGAAAAGAGTGCAATCTCCAGGTGGCTGGGGCTGAGGCTCGGCGAAGCCCCGGCGGAACAAGGTGCAGGGTCATCCGGGCCGGGGCTTACGCGGACTCCAGCCCCAGCCACCCAATTCTCCGATTCCCCAATTCGATGCCTCTATTGTGAAACGTTGGACTAAGGAAGGGACATTCATCTTCTTCTGACTGCGTGCACCGCGAAGAGATCTTCCGCTCTTCGAGCGGACGCTAAACGACGGCGGGCGCCGGGGGGGGGCGTTCGTATTTGTTCAAGCAATTTTATTGTTCTTGATTGCGGCGTGACGCTTCACACGCGGGTGAGTTTGCGATACTTGATCCGGTGCGGCATCTCGGCGGCGGCTCCTAAGCGCTGCTTGCGGTCTTCTTCATAAGCCGACCAGTTGCCGGCGAAGAAGCGCACCTGGCTGTCACCTTCGAAGGCGAGGATGTGCGTGGCGACACGGTCGAGGAACCAGCGGTCGTGGCTGATGATCACAGCACAGCCGGCAAAGTTTTCGATCGCCTCTTCGAGCGCCCGGCTGGTGTTCACGTCCAGGTCATTCGTCGGTTCGTCCAGCAGCAGCACGTTGCACCCGCTCTTGAGCATGCGGGCCAGGTGGACGCGGTTGCGTTCGCCGCCGGAGAGCACGCCGGCTTTCTTTTGTTGATCGTTGCCGGTGAATCCGAAGCGTGCGACATACGCCCGGCTGTTGACGCGCGCCTGCTGGGCGCCGGGCGCGCCGAGCATGATGAACTCCTCGCCGCCGGAGATCACTTCCCACACGTTGCTGGCGGGGTCCATGTTGCGGACCTGCTCGATGTATCCGAGCTTGACGGTTTCACCGACTCGGAGCTGGCCTGAGTCGGGCTTTTCGTCGCCGATGATCATGCGGAAAAGGGTGGTCTTGCCCGCGCCGTTGGGGCCGATGATGCCGATGACGCCGCCGGGCGGCAGCTCGAAGTTGATCTTGTCCATCAGGACGTTGTCGCCGAACGCCTTGGTGAGGTTCTTGGCCTCGATGACGAGGTTGCCCAGTTGGGGTCCGGGCGGGATGTAGATCTCGATTTCGTTGACCTTGTCGTTGACGTTCTGGGCCACCATTTTTTCGTAGGCCGCGATGCGGGCCTTGTTCTTGGCCATGCGGCCCTGCGGGTTCTTGTTGACCCACTCCAGCTCGCGTTTGAGCATTTTCTGCCGCTGGCTCTCCACCTTCTCTTCGATGGCCAGCCGCTTCTGTTTCTGATCGAGCCAGGAGGAATAGTTGCCCTTCCACGGGATGCCCTGCCCGCGGTCGAGTTCGAGAATCCAGCCCGCCACGTTGTCGAGGAAATATCGGTCGTGCGTGACCGCGACGATCGTGCCTTCGTACTCGCGCAGGTGATGTTCCAGCCAGGCGACGCTCTCGGCATCGAGATGGTTGGTCGGCTCATCGAGCAACAGGATGTCCGGCTTCTGCAGCATGAGCCGGCACAGCGCGACGCGGCGCTTCTCGCCGCCGGAGAGATTTTCGATCAGCGCATCGGCGGGCGGGCAGCGCAGGGCGTCCATCGCCATGTCGAGCTGCGAATCGATTTCCCAGGCTTTCATCGCGTCGAGTTTCTCCTGCAACTCGCCCTGCCTCGCGAGCAGGCGCTCCATCTCGTCGTCGTCCATGGGCTCGGCGAATTTTTCGTTGACGCGGTCGTATTCCTTCAAGAGGTCGTACACCGGCTGCACGCCCTGCTGGACGACTTCCTTGACGGTGAGGCTTTCGTCGAGGCGCGGCTCCTGCTCGAGCATGCCGACGGTGTAGTTGTTCGCCTTGGTGATCTTGCCATCGTAGGCGGTGTCGATGCCGGCCATGATGCGCAGGAGCGTGGACTTGCCCGCGCCGTTGAGGCCCAGCACGCCGATCTTCGCGCCGTAGTAGTAGGAGAGATAGATGTCCTTGAGGATTGGCTTCTTGTCGATCGTCTTGGAGACGCCGACCATCGAGAAGATGACTTGCGTGGTTTCGGCCATGGGAGTGTGGAGTTTCTGGTTTCTAGTTTCTGGTTTCTAGTTTCTAGTTTCGGGTTTCTGGGTTTCGCCGGCGGGCTGGAATGATAGCGGCGAATGCCCGATGTGTTTTCATTTTGCCGGCGGGGTTGCCCGCCGGGCGTGCCCGGAAGCCGTGGCAAGGCGTCCACCTCGGGTAGGGTGGGTTGAGGCTCGGCGAAACCCACCATCTGCGGCGAATCGATGTCATGGACGCCCAGGGTCGCCCGTGGTGGGTTTCGCAGACTCAACCCACCCTACGCTGGAAAGCAGGGGGCGTTGAGGCTCGGCGAAACCCACCATCTGCGGTGAATCGATGCCATGGATGTCCAGGGTCGCCCGTGGTGGGTTTCGCGGACTCAACCCACCCTACGCTGGAAAGCAGGGGGCGTTGAGGCTCGGCGAAACCCACCATCTGCGGTGAATCGATGCCATGGATGTCCAGGGTCGCCCGTGGTGGGTTTCGCGGACTCAACCCACCCTACGCTGGAAAGCAGGGGGCGTTGAGGCTCGGCGAAACCCACCATCTGCGGTGAATCGATGCCATGGATGTCCAGGGTCGCCCGTGGTGGGTTTCGCGGACTCAACCCACCCTACGCTGGAAAGCAGGCATTGCGACAAAATCTGGGCACACCTTGCCCGCTGCGGGTCGACCGATTCGAGCCAATCATCACACGACCGAACCCCATCCGCACCAAGTGAAACGGCGTTCCTTCGGCACATGGAGGTTGGCGAATCACGGCGGGCAAGCCCGCCGGCCAATCCGGATTATTCATGAGCTTGCACAGGAGCCGCGCACGAAGTAAGCGGTTCTTCAGATTCCACGCGCGTCATTTTCATACGGACGCCCCGCGCATCCTGTCCGGCCGCGAGAGAAGGTCGAGGTCGTCAAGAACGCTGCGAACTCCGCTTACTTCGTGCGCGGCTCTTTCTGAAACCTCGAATAATCCGGGCTAAACGGGAAAGCAAAACCGGCTGACCACGGGAGTGGCCAGCCGGTGAAGGCTGCCCGCGGCGGTTAAGCCGCGGGCAGGGTTATTCAGATGTTCGAACATTCAACCTTGGTTCAGATCAGACCCGTACGGATCGGCCTTGCGGCAGATCAATACAAGAGTTGGAACTGGACGCGGACGATGACGCTGTCTTCGCCCTGGGCGTCGCCGGTGGACAGGCCCTGGAGGTTGTTGCTGTTGGCCGAGGGACCGCCGAAGTTGTTGGACGCGAGGTCCACCAGGTTTTCGGGGCCGTCGACGATCCACATGACGTCGAGGGTGAGCTTGGCGTCGTGGCTCTTGGCGAAGTAGTAGTTGGCGCCGAAGGTGACGGTGAGGACGGTGCTGTCGATGCCAGCGCCCGCGTTGTCGTCGCCATCGGTCCAGTCAGCCCGGACGAAGGGCTCGATCTGGTCGTTGATGTTGTAGCTGACCTGCGCGACGATGCCGAACATGTCGCGGCTCTCGTTCGCACCGCCGACGCCGGTGGCGTCCGCATCGACGTGGCCGCCGATGACCGCGGCGTAAACGCCCAGGCCGTTCATCTCGAGCGAGCCGTCAATGGTCCAGCTCAGGTAGTCACCGTGGCTGGGGATGGTGCCGGCAGCGCCCTGGTTGCCGTCGCCCAGTTCGTAGTGGATGGCCGCACCCGCGAAGATGCCGGTGGGCTGACCGCTCCAGGCGGAGAGGTCGTCGGCCTGGCTCCAGTCGCCGGAGAACTTGAAGTCCGCGCGAGCGGTGACCGCGAACTCGGACACGTCAGCGCCGACCGCCGAGAAGCCGGTGGCCGAGCCAGCGCCCGCGCCGTTGTTGGCGCCGTCGCTGATGGCTGCACGCAGCAGCAGCATGTCCGACTTGTAGCTGATCTGAATCTGCTCGGAGCGGCCGAGGGTGAAGAACTCGTTGGTGAGCGAGCGCTCAACCGCGGTCTGGCGGCTGTAGCTGGTCAGCTCTTCGCGGAGGAAGGCAAGCTTGAACTTACCGGCATCGACGCGGATCTGATCGCTCAGAGCCGTGCCGATCTTGACGTCTTCCACTTCCACGTCGCCGCTGGTGGTGTCCGGCTCGGAACCCAGCGCCAGGCCGACTTCGTAGTCCCACTTGCGACCGGCGGTGATGTGGCCGGCCAGGTTGACCTTGGTGCGGGCGACGTCGAAGCCACCGTCATCCGAGTCGTTGCCGCCGGCGGTGCCGGTGGTGACGACCGCGGGGGTGTTCTCGAAGTTGTGGACATAGCGGACCTGGATGCCGCCGCTGATGCGCAGTTGGAAGCTGCCGTCAGCCGAACCGAGGTAGAAGTTCTTGCCGTTGTGGCCTGCGACAGCGCCGTCAGCCATGAGGCTGGCGCGGGTGTCGGCGTCCGAGAGGACCTCGCGGATGAGGGCCTTGACTTCTTCAGCGCGCCGCTGGTCGAGCCAGGTGGCGGACTGCTTGCCTTCGAGCTCAGCGACACGGTTCTGCGTGGCGCGGAGCTCGGCGCGGATGTTTTCGAGTTCGCCAGCGCTGGCAGCGCTACCGAGACCCATCAACAGGCTTCCGCCCAGAGCGAGAGCAAACTTGCGATGATTCATGGACCATCTCCAATAAAACGGGAACCACTAAGCGGTGGGCGTCACCCGTGCGCCTTCCAACGTGGAAGGCCGGTCCCACACGGCCCGACTGAGGTCGGGACTTGCGGCGTCAACACAACGCCGACGGTTTCGAACGATTGTCAAACGAGGATCCCCTGATGCCTGTCCGGGTCGATGATCGACCTGACGACGCGGATGCCTCAACTTTTTTGTGTCTGTCCGATAGCCCAAAAAACCTGGAACCCTGGCAGCCGACTTGGTGGAACCCAACCCTGATGGAATCAGACCCGTTCCGACATTGCCCATATTCTGGCGTAAAGTTGGGCAACATGTCAAGCGGCCCATCTCGAAGCTCAGTTGTCAATGGCGGGCATTGTGTGGTTTGTGTGAGTTTTGTCAAACCCGACACCCACCCCAATTTGCCAACCCGACTCGGCACTGACTGCTTCTATCGCCACGAGCCCGGTTGAAACCGCAGTTTTTTCTGCCTCTTTTATCGGACGCCTGCCCGCTGGCACCGCACGGGTTTCAAATCATGCGCGAAATCTGCCTAGTTTTCAAGCGTTAATCCCGTCCCGACGAATCGCGGCGCGACCCACGCAAGCCGTCGGCCAACAGGCAGGCACGCACCGCCACGAGCCCGACTGGAATGGCGCGAAGCCCGCAGAGCCAGGGTTCACCCAGGCGGAAGGCGGAGATGAACTCCACCGCGCTGCCGCCGCCCCATGCTCCGCGCAATCCCTGGCCCGCCAACCACCACGCCGCCCCCACGATGAAGCCGGCAACCGCAGCGTCCAGCCAGGGCCGGTAACGGCGTGTTGCCAGATCGCGTACGAAACTCCCGCCGGTCACCGCCAGCGCCAGCGCATCGAGAAGGAGCAGCGCTGCGACCCAGAAATGCCAGCCGGCCGCCCCCGCCAGCAGCGACCACACCAGCCAACCGAGACCCGTTGAGACGAGCGCCACGGCAACCGCCCCCTTCCACGCACCGGCTGCGTCTGCAGGACGGTCCTGTGCGCTGCCTGTCGCGACCCGCAGCAGGCAAGCAGCGATCACACCCGGCAGCAGCAGCATGGCCGCCCAGGTCATCACGCCGACCGTAGGCCAATCGGGCTGCGACCACGCCTGTTCCAGCGCCCAGACCGCCAAGGTGACACTTGCCGCTGCCGGAACCCATTGGGTTGCGCGGGCTGAGTCACCTTGCTTCGACCCGCTGCCGACGCGCGCCAGCCAGCTCGTCACGCAGAGCATCGCCTGCACCAGCACCGCCAGCGCGATCGCATGATCCAAGGCCCGCGACCAAAGCCAGTGAAGACCAATCCCATAGCCCCAATCGGCCTGATGCCCTGCTTCGAGCATCGCCATCACTACCGCACCGGGAAGACAGATGAGGCACGCCACGGCAACCGCCAATGGTGAAATCACCAGGGCGGTCCGCTTGCGACCCTCGTCCCCCTGCCTGCGAATCCCTGATCCCAAGTCCCGAATCCCGCTGCCCGAATCCTCATTCCTGAAACCCGTGGATCGCCCCACCATGCGGAGCAGCATCAGCCAGCAAACGACCATCGCATTGCCCGCCAGCACTCGACGAATGATGTCGCTCAGATTCACTGCTTCCGCCGCGCCAGCCGCCCACGCACCCAGCGCCAGCCCTCGCCAGGCCATGTCCAGGTGCGCGATCAACGCGATCAGTGCCAACGCGGACAACGTGGCGACGAGCGGCCGAACTGCAGGCGCTGGCTCCGACCCCCTCTCCCCCCGGGAGAGGGCTGGGGTGAGGGCCGGCAAAGCCTGT
>CAYRPN010000004.1:6546-86883 GCA_964426135.1 uncultured Phycisphaeraceae bacterium
CTCCGACCCCCTCTCCCCCCGGGAGAGGGCTGGGGTGAGGGCCGGCAAAGCCTGTGCGTCAGTCGCCAACTCCGACCCCCTCTCCCCCCGGGAGAGGGCTGGGGTGAGGGCCGGCAAAGCCAGTGCGTCAGTCGCCAACTCCGACCCCCTCTCCCCCCGGGAGAGGGCTGGGGTGAGGGCCGGCAAAGCCTGTGCGTCAGTCGCCAACTCCGACCCCCTCTCCCCCCGGGAGAGGGCTGGGGTGAGGGCCGGCAAAGCCAGTGCGTCGGCACCACCTGTCGTCAGCGTATCGCCTGGAATCAAGGCTGCCGTCGCAGCCAACGAGGAAGTAACCGCCACCTCCGCGCTCGCAGCGGGCAGCGTCCCTGACGTCTGCAAGACCTGAATCGGCGCAACGGTTCGCCTCACACGCAACTGTTTCAAACCCAGCGCGATGCGAGCCACCAGGTCCGCAGGCGTCGCTTGCAGTGACTGCGGTTCTGCGAGATGCGAGGAAGCCGCAGCACAAGACGAAACGGGTGCGGGGGCTGCGAGGTCGCTCGCCCTGGCGTCACGGAGTGCCGCCGCTACATCGCTCGAATCACCGGCATCTTCCGCGTGAACTGCATCGCGCGTCCTGCTCCAACGGCTGGCGGTTTCGTCGTCCACATCGGCGTCACTGGGCAGCGGCACGAGGCCGACACCGGTGGCGAGTGAATCGAGTTCAGCAGCGAAATGAACGTCGGCCACTTCGCCGGTCATGACGACGACGATGTCCGCCGCCGGGTTGACGGCGATCGGCTCCGCAACCGAAACGGTCGCCGACACGTTGGGAGACTCGGCGATGGGTGAGGCGGCAGGTTCGTGGATGTGATCGGAGGCGGGTTCGTGGAGGTGATCGGCGACAGGTTCGGTGGCGGCCGTGTTGCCCGGCGCGGCGGCTGGTGTGCTGACCGGCGCGGCGACTGGCGTGTTGCACGTCGCGGCGGCTGGTGTGGAGACTGGCGTGCTGACCGGGGCGGCCACGCTCGGGTCGGCAGGCGTGGGGAGTTCGTCGACATCGCGGCGGGCAAGCCCGCCGGCTAAATGGTGGACCGGGGCGATCGTGGCCGAATCAATCGCCACAGGATCAATCGCGACCGGGTCGGTGTCGATATCGGTGCGGATGTGCAGTGACGAGGTCACGACGCCATCGCCCACGGGCGGCCGCAAAGGAGCCGCGCACGAAGTAAGCGGAGGCGCGGCAGCGTCTTCAACTAGTGGGGTTTGCGCTGAATCCTGATCATGCAACGCGGCTGGAGTCGCAAGACCGCTTACTGCGTGCGCGGCTCCTACCAGGCCGGCGGAATCGCTTACTGCGTGCGCGGCTCCAGCCAGGCCGGCGGAATCGCTTACTGCGTGCGCGGCTCCAGCCAGGCCGGCGGAACCGCTTACTGCGTGCGCGGCTCCAGCCAGGCCGGCGGAATCGCTGGCTTCGTGCGCGGCGGCTTCGAAATCGGCGGCTGATACGGAGACGCCGTCGCCACTGGATAGACAGACTTCCTCCGGGCACGCTGGGGAAGCGATGGGTGATTCGGGCGTCGTGACTGGGGCGTCGGCATCCTGCCGGTGTGGGTCGGACGAAATCCATTCGTCACCCGGAGCACCCCGTCAGGTCGGGGCGGGCGAATCGGGTGGCTCTAAGGGGATCATCGCCACGGGTTGGTGCTCGCCGCGACGCCAGGGGATCAAGCGAGGCTGATCTGCCTCGTCAATTGGCTGCTCGTTTTCGGCTGTCGGCTGCTCAACTTCGTCCGTTAGCCCCGGGCTCTGCCCGGGGTGGCCGCCGTCAGGCTCCTGCGCCACATCGGAGTTGTGTGGAGTCAGACCTTCGGCAGTCGCCGCCGGCTTCACTTCATCAATCGTTTCAAATCGCGAAGCCGACACGGACGCACCGATATCGCCGGTCTCCGGTTCAATCCGTTCGGAAGCAGCCGCGCATGAAGTCAGCGGGGTGTCGAGCGCCGCCGGCACTTCGTCTTCCGGCGCCTCGCGAAGAATCTCGGCTGTCGCGGAATCGGTCAGCGGCGCCAGCGCGGCAATGCGCGTGCAGGCCTCGGCGGCAGGCTGGTCGGAGCCGCGAGCGTCAGCGAGAGATGCAATCGGATCGGCAACGGACTCGCTTCCCGATGGGTTGGAGATCGTCGCTGGGCTGGAGATCGTCGCGATGTCCACGATGTTCGCGATGTCCGCCGCTGCCGCCGTCGTGGCGGATGCCGCAGGGAGTTCGCAGGCACCGCCTTCTGGCGGGGGCGGCTCCGACCCATCCGCCGCTTCCGCCGCCGGCGCCGGCTTAGGCGTGTGGCTCTCGAGCATTTCCTCCAGGCTGTCCTTATTGATCACAATGAACGGCGTGGAGCCGTCCGCCGGATCATGCTCGTCATCCGGCTTGAGCCCCTTGCCCATGCGGTTGAACCGGCGCGTCGCACGCTTCTCGGCACGCTCCTTCGCCGCCTCGCTGGGCCATTCGTATTGCATTTCGCCGGTGACAGGATCTTTCCAATCCGTGGGCTTGTCGTCGGCGGCGCGAAGCTGCTCTTCGATGGGGCGAAGTTCGAGCTTGATCTCGCCGACGATGCGGTCCTGCGTGACGCGGACTTTCTTCAGCTTCACCAGTTCCAGTGTCGCCAGGAACAGCCCGATCATCTCGCTGCGGGTGCGCTTGTTCACGAACACGCTCTGCAAGGTCAGCGGCCCTTCGCGGGTCAGGCGGTCCACCAGATCGTCGGCATGCACGGAAATCGGCGTGTCGTCGTAGGTGACGGCATGCATCGCCGGCGTCTGGCCGATGGATTCGAGAATGCGGGAGAAGGCCTCGACCAGGTCGTTGATGCTGACGTCTTCCAGGTCGAACTCCAGCGCTTCGCCGGTGCTTTCCGCGGTGAAGTCATCGCTGTCGCCGCCGCCGTCGCTCATCCAGGCGGGCGTGCCGCGGACGAGCTTGGCGGGTTTGTGCGGAAATCGGGCGTCCCACTCTTCGCGACGTTCGTCCAGTTCCATCGCGCAGTCTTTGAGGCGCTTGTAGGCGAGCAGTTGCTGGACCAGTTCGTAGCGCGGGTCGAGCGGGTTCATCCCACCGCCTCCGCCACTGGGACCCGAAGCGCCATCGCCGCCAAAGCCCGCCAGCGCGTCGCCGGTTTTGGCGGCTTCGTCGCCTTCGCCCTCGCTGGTTTCCAGCTTGGGCGCGAGCATGTGGCTCTTGATTTCCAAAAGCGTCGCGGCCATGACGAGAAACTCGCTCGCCAGGTTCACGTCGATGGTTTTGATTTCTTCCAGGTGTTGCAGGTACTGCTCGGTCAGCTCAGCGATAGGGATATCGTGCAGGTCGATCTCGTTCTTCCTGACCAGGAAGAGCAGCAGGTCGAGCGGACCCGAGAAGTAATCAAGCTCGACGCGGTAATCTTCCAAGGTGGCCTGCACGAGGGCGAATCCTTTCGCGGCGAAAAGCCGTTAGCCGTTAGCCGTTAGCCGTTAGCCCAATACAGTTGTCGCCTGGGAGCCACGCTTGAAGCTAACGGCTATCGACTAACGGCTAATGGCTAACGGCTAACGGCTAATGGCTAATGGCTAACGGCTATCCGTTCGCTAAGCTTATCCGAACTTCCGCCATGAGTTCAACACGCTCCCAGACCGACGCCCATTTCGCCGCCGAGGCCGACTTCGCCAGGCAGGTGCTTTCCACCGAAGCCGAGGCGGTTTCGCGTATCCATATAGATGCGGCTTTCCATCGCGCGGTTGACCTGATTCACGGCGCGACGACCCAGCCGCGCAACGGTTGCGTCGTCGTAGGTGGCATCGGCAAAAGCGGACTTATCGGGCGAAAGATTTCCGCCACCTTCGCCTCCACCGGCACGCCCAGCCATTTCCTGCACCCCACCGAAGCCATGCACGGCGACCTGGGCCGGGTCGCCAAGGGCGATGTCGTGCTGCTGCTTTCCTTCGGCGGCAATACCGAAGAAGTCGTCGCCCTCGCCTCGGTGCTCCGGCAGGATGGCGCGACCGTGGTGTGCATCGTCGGCAAGCGCGACTGCGACCTGGCGCGACTTTCCACCGAAGCGCTGTGCGTGGGCGATGTAACCGAGGCCTGCCCGTTGAATCTCGCCCCCACCGCCAGCACCACCGCCATGCTCGCCCTGGGCGATGCCCTGGCGCTGTGCGTGTCCCGCCGACGCAACTTTGGCGTTGATGATTTCAAGAAAGTCCACCCCGGCGGCGGGCTGGGGCGGCAGCTCATGCTCGTGGTCGACGCGATGCGGTGGAAGGTGGGGGTGAACCTGCCTCTGTTCACCAAGGACCTGACCGTGCGCGAAGCGCTGGCGGAAGCGAAGAGGCAAGCCGCGAACACGGGTGGCCGCCGGCCCGGGGCGCTGCTCGTGATCCATGAGCCGGCGTCCGCCACGCCGGGGGAACTGGCGGGCATCTTCACCGATGGCGATCTTCGCCGGCTCTTCATCCAGCACGAAGGCAAACTCTCCGACCTTCGCGTCGGCGACATCATGACCGCAAGCCCCCGCCGGCTCACCACGGATTCCCTGGTGCGCGACGCCGTGCAGATGATCCGCGAGCACCGCATCGACGAAGTGCCCGTCGTGGATCGCGAAGGCAAACCGGTGGGCCTGATCGATGTGCAGGATCTGATGGCGCTGAAGGTGATTGAAGGGTGAGAAGGGAAGAGCAAAGGCCAGAGTGAAAAGTGCAAAGTGAAAAGTGAAAAGTGCAAAGTGAAGAATGATGAATGAAGAGTGAAGAGTGGTAATCCTTGGCGTCCTCCGTAGAGCGCCCTTCGCAACTTGCACTTTGCCTTGTGCCTTTGCATTGTGCCTTTGCCTTTTTCACTTTGCAATTTGCACTTTTCACTTTGCACTTTGCACTTTTCACGTTGCACTTTTCACTTTTCGCTC
The DNA here is from genome assembly GCA_964426135.1 of uncultured Phycisphaeraceae bacterium. Classification (GTDB taxonomy): domain Bacteria; phylum Planctomycetota; class Phycisphaerae; order Phycisphaerales; family Phycisphaeraceae; genus CAYRPN01. The sequence continues at coordinate 11,466 of CAYRPN010000004.1, forward strand.
TGCTTTTCGCACTTCCCACTCCGCCTCTCAAACTTCGCCTTTCACCCATCGCAGTTTCTCCCCTCGTTTCCACTGCATTGCCTCCCCTGATTCGACCGATGAATCACAAGTGGAGCGCGCAGATGCTGCGCGCAGGCTCGCCTGGAGCCGGATTATCGGACAACCATGTTTTGAAGGGTTGCGAATGCCGCGTGATATTCCCGTTGGAAATGGTTCGATGCTGGTCACGTTCGATCAGCACTACCAGATCCGCGACATCTACTATCCGCACATCGGCCAGGAAAACCACACCAACGGCAGCGCGTGCCGCTTCGGCGTGTGGGCGCAGCTTCCCGAAAGCGAGCACACCAACGGCGATCGCCGCAAGCGCCGCCTCTACTGGTCCAACCAGGGCTGGGACGTGAAGCTCGGCTACCAGAGCGACACGATGGCGACCGATGTGGTCCTGAACCACCCGGTGCTCAAGATCGAGATGAAGAGCAGCGACATCGTGGACTTCCACCGCAGCCTGCTCGTCCGCCGCATCGAGGTGCGCAATCTGCACGATCAGCCGCGCACCGTGCATCTGTTTCATCACAACAATTTCGAGATGTACGGCAACAAGGTGGGCGACACCGCCTACTTCGATCCGCAGCTTCGCTCGTTGGTTCACTACCGCAAGAACCGCTACATGATGACGACGTGGTTCGCCGACGGCGAGCAGCGAGTCGACGAATACGCCACGGGCACCGCGGGCTTCTTCAACGCGGAAGGCACCTGGCGCGACGCGGAGGACGGCAAGCTCGGCGGCAACTCCATCGCCCAGGGCGCGGTGGACTCCACCATGATGCTGCGCGTCGAACTGCCCGCCGGCGGCAGCCGGATCGTGTACATGGTCATCGGCGCGGGCAAGAGCGTGGACGATCTGCGCGAGCTGCACAGCTTCATCCATCACCACGGGCCGCAGGCGGTGATCGACCGCACCACGGCTTACTGGCGTCTGTGGCTGACCGCGGCCCGCGTGCGCTTCCCCGATGCCGACCAGGGCGGACCGGGCAAACACATCGTCGACCTTTTCAAGCGCTCGCTGCTGGTGGTGCGCACGCAGATCGACAACAACGGCGCCATCATCGCCGCCAACGACACGGACATCATGCAGTTCAGCCGCGACACGTACAGCTACCTCTGGCCGCGCGACGGGGCGCTGGTGGCGGCGTCGCTGGATGACGCGGGGTTCCCCGACGTGGCGCGATCGTTCTACAAATTCTGTGCCGAGATCATCGACGACGGCGGATACTTCCTGCACAAGTACAACCCCGACGGCTCGCCCGCCTCAAGCTGGCATCCGTGGGCGTCACTCGGTAATCCGCAGTTGCCCATCCAGGAAGATGAAACCGCGCTGGTGCTCTGGGCGCTGTGGCGGCATTACGCGCAGTACCGCGACATCGAGTTCGTCCGCCCGCTGTGGGTCGGCCTCATCACCAAGGCCGCCGATTTCCTCGTGCGCTTCCGCGATCCGGACACGCACCTGCCGCTGCCCAGCTACGACCTGTGGGAAGAGCGCTGGGGCGTGCATGCGTTCACCGTGGCGTCGGTCTACGGCGGACTGCAAGCGGCGTGGCAGTTCGCGGTGTGCTTCGGCGACACCCGCCGCGCCGATGCCTACGGCAAAGCAGCCGAGCAGTTGCGCGAGGCGTTCTGCAAGCACTTCTGGTCGGCGGAGCACGATCGCTTCCTCCGCCGCATCGTGCCCCTGGATCACGACCGCACCGCCCGCATGATGGCGGAAGTGCTCGCGGGGCGCAGCCCGGATCGCGACCGGCAGTTCGCGGCACTGAGTGTGGAGAAGGAAAAGGGCCAGGGGCCAAGGGCCAAGGGCCAGGGGGAAGAGGCAAGGGAAGGGACGGAGGGATCGAGGGACCAAGGGACCGAGGGACAATCCGGGATCGCCGATCCGCAGTCCTCTTCCAAATCCGAAATCCCAAATCCGAAATCCGAAATCCTGTTCGAGCGCGACAGCGTCATCGATTCCTCCATGTTCGCCATTTTCGCCATGGGCCTGCTCAGTCCGCACGACGAGCGCGTGGAGAAAACCATGAAGGCGATCGAGGAACGCCTCTGGGTCCACACGCCCGTCGGCGGCGTGGCGCGGTACGAGAACGACTACTACCACCGCGTCAGCGAAGACACTCGAAATGTTCCCGGCAACGCGTGGTTCATCTGCACGCTCTGGCTGGCGGACTGGCGCATCGCGCGGGCCGGCAGCGTGGACGAATTGCAGGGCGCGCTGCCCATTCTGCAATGGGTCGCCGACCACGCGCTGCCCTCGGGCGTGCTGGCCGAGCAGGTGCATCCGCACACCAACGCGCCGCTGTCCGTGTCGCCGCTGACGTGGAGCCACGCGACCGTGGTGTCCACCGTGGTGTCGTACATCCGCAAGCTGGAAGAGACGACCGTCTGCCCCACCTGCGGCCAGCCGCGGCAGGAAATCGTCGTCGACGGCAAACTGCAACTGCACACGCACAGCCACCCGGCCCGCGTGGCTTGAACAGAGCGAATGGACCTGTGAACCTGGATCCGGCAAGGACGTACCACTCCCGTGGCGCAAGTGCGTTCTTCCTGTAGAATCCTTTTTCTATGTCCACCGCCCGGCCCACCATTCCTTCCTCACCTGACAGCGCTGCGACATTGGCCGATTCCGCATCCCCCGCGCGCGGCGCTTCCACAGCCGCCACGGTCATCAAATGCGCAGGCCTGACCAAGACGTTCAAGGATTTCTGGATGCGGCCCCGCGTCAAAGCGGTGCAGGATGTCAACCTCGAAATCCGCCGGGGCGAAGTGTTCGGCCTGCTGGGCCCCAACGGCTCGGGCAAGTCCACCACCATCAAGATGATCCTGGGCCTGCTGCATCCCACCGCCGGCCGCATCGCCGTCTTCGGCAAGCGGCCGGAGGATGTCGCGACCAAGGAACTCATCGGATACCTGCCGGAAGAGTCGTATCTCTACCGCTTTCTCAACGCACGTGAAACGCTCGACTACTACGGACGGCTGTTCCATCTCTCCGGCCACACGCGGCAGCGCCGCATCGAGGAACTGCTCGAGATGGTCGGACTCGACTCGGCGCAGCATCGGCCCGTCGGCGAATATTCCAAGGGCATGCAGCGGCGCATCGGCCTGGCGCAGGCGCTGATCAATCAGCCGCAACTGCTCATCCTCGACGAGCCGACCACGGGCATGGACCCGATCGGCACCAAGCAGATCAAAGACCTCATCATCAAACTGAAAGAGAAGGGCATCACGATCCTGCTCTGCTCGCACCTGCTGGCGGATGTCGAGGATGTGTGCGACCGCGTGGCGATCATGTTCGGCGGGCGCGTGATCGAAGAGGGCACGCTCGGCGAACTGCTCACCGAGCACGACGTCACCACCATCGAAACGCCGAATCTCGACGACGCAACCATCCAGCAGATCGAAGAAGTGCTGGCCAAACGGGGCAGCCGGATCGGCCGGGTGAGCCACCGCATGCAGACGCTGGAGCGGAAGTTCCTCGATCTGGTGGAGCGCGAACGGGTCAAGGGCACGGACACCAGCGGCGCCCGCAGCACCAGCGGCATCGCCAGCTTCCTCATGGACGGCTCGCCGGGTGCGCCGGCGACGCCGGAGGAGGCCGAGGCTCGGCTGGTGCTCGACGAGTTGACGCGTCCGACCCCGACGCCGGCCCCGTCCGCAGCCGCGGAAGCAGCCGCCGCGGTTCCCGCGCAGCCGGCGGTGGAAACATCGGTTCTGGAGAATCTGGTGACCAGCCAGCCAGCGCCCGCTTCGAAGGCTGCGGCGACGGCGGCGCAGGAATCGCACACGGTCGAGCCGGAACTGGACCTGTCCGTGCTTGAAGGCCTTGTCGTCGCAGCGCCGTCGCCGGCCAAGCCGGCTGCGACCGCGCGGAAACATGACGCACCAGCCCCTGTAACTCCGCCGCCAGCCGCGGCTGCGCCCGCGCCGCCTGCGCCAAGCAGTCAGCAGGTTGCTGCTCTGCCCTCGGCGCCGGCGGCTAAGCCACCGACTGCGCCGCCGCCTCCAACTCCTCCCGCCGCACAACCGCCAAGCATCGCCAGTCCCGCCGCTGCTCCTGCTCCTGTGCCTGTGACGCCAGCTCGCGCGCCGGAGCCGGCGCCCGCACCGAAGCCCAAGCCCGCGCCGGCGATTCCCGAGCCGCCGCCGAAGCCTTTGGTCTCCAAGGAATCGGGCGAATCGGGCCTGGGTTTGATGGACGGCATCGCCCGCAGCGTCCCTCCTGGATCGCCGCCCGCCGCCCAGCCGCCGCGCCGCAAAGAACCGGCAACGAACGAGCGGCCCGACGAAGGATTCCTCCGCGCCTTGCAAGATGCAGAGTCATTGCCCGAGGATGAAAAGGGCAAGGCTTGATGCCCGGTGTAGGGTGCGTCAAGGCTTGGCGCGGACGCACCACGATGAACTCAGACGCAACAAGGTGCGTCCGCGCCGAGCCTTGACGCACCCTACAACGAACCGTGGAATCGTTTTTTTGAACGAACCCAACCGGACGACCGCCACATCGTCCCCATTCCTGAGTGTCATTCGTGCTGCGAAAGCCCTGGGTCCAATGGTTGCTCGTGTTCGTCGGCGTGCTGGTCATCAGCGCGGCGACGTGGTTGACGCTGATCTATCGCGAACTCTTCGCCGCCGCCCGGGGCGTGCAGATCGCCGGCCTCGTGCTCGCCTCACTCTGGAGCTACTACGGCCTGTACCGCTCCCGCGAACACATGTGGGCCAGGGCCGGCACAACCTATCTCGCGCTGACGCACCTGACCTGGCTGACCACATGGGGCCTCTTTGCCGCCGGCCGCGAAACGTGGGGCATCAACCTGCTGGGCGTCTGGACACTGGCCGTGGTCGGCATGCTCGGCATCCGCGCGGCCCGCATTCTTCTTTCGCTCACTCATCCCGTCGCCGCCATCGCCCGCTCCGCCATTGATCAGGCGTTTCGCATGCACCTGGTGACGGTCACGATTTTCATCCTCGCGCTGGTCCTCGTGCTCCTGCCCCGCGCGTTCGATGCGGAAGAACGGCTGAACTACCGCGTCACCAACTATCTCAAGTATTCGATGGGCATCGGCGTCTTCCTGACCAGCGTGCTCACCGTCGTGCTCGCCTGCTGGAGCGTCTGCTCCGACATCGCCAATCGCCAGATGCACATGATCGCGACCAAGCCGGTGGGCCGGTTCCAGTACATCCTGGGCAAGTGGCTTGGCTATGCGGCGCTCAACCTCGTGCTGGTCGCGATGATGGGCGTGGGCGTTTACACCGGCGCGGTCGTGCTGGCCAATGAGCCGTTGCCCGATCCGGTCACGCCCGAAGCCCAGCTCAACCGTGAGATGGCGCTGAGCGAAGTCCTGGTGGCGCGCGTCGAGGCGAGCCCGCAACTGCCCCCGGGCATGGATTTGCGAGGCATGGTCGAGGCCCAGTTCGAGCAGGTCCGCGCGCAATACGGCGGAGCCGTGGAAAAGCTCGAAGACCTGCCGCAGAAAGACCTCAACGAACTGCGCGGCAAAGCGCTGGCCGCGTGGCACGCCATCGCGCCCGGCCGCAGCTCGCTGTTCATGTTCGTGGGCCTCGATGAGTTCGCCAGACAGTACAAGACGTTCCTCACCGCACGCGAGGAACTGGTCAAGCAGATCAACGACCTGCGCGAGCAGGGCCGCGGCAGCGAAGCGGAACCGCTGATCGAAAAACTCAACGCGATGACGGAGCCGGTCTCTCCGTTGAAGCTGCGGCTGAAGCCCAAGTACGGTTCGCCGCCGCAGGACAACCTGGTGCGCATGGTGCTTGAAATCGCCGGCAGCCGCGTCGCGCTGGCGCCGATGCCCGACAACACCAGCAGGGACATTCCCATTCCGCTGCGGCTGGTGACGGAGGACGGCCGTCTGGTGATCCGCATCTGGAACGTCAACGCCGCCAACCCGCAGGCGACTCATGCCGACGCATTCAAGTTCACGCCCGACGAAGGTCTGGTGCTGTCGTACACCATCGGCAGCTTCGACGCGAATCTGGCGCGGGCACTGGCGATTCACTGGATTCGGCTGGTGTTCCTGGGCATGCTCTCGGTGATGGCCGGGACGTTCCTCGGATTCCCGGTGGCAAGTCTGCTGAGCCTGTCTGTTTACATTGCCGCGTCGCTGAGCGCCTACCTGGCCGAGTCGGTGGATTTTTACTCGGGCCTCGATGTGAAGAACAAGAGCAAGTGGGACGTGATCGTCAGCATCTTCGCCACGCTGTGGACCAGCCTGACCGAGGCGGACTTCGGCAAGATGGTCAAGCTCTTCATCACGCTGGTGGGCAAAGGCGCGGTGGCGATCGTGCCTTCGTTCAGCGAGTTCAATCCCACGCCGCTGCTGGCCGACGGCCAGTACGTCGCGCCGCAGTCGGTGCTCGACGCCGCGCTGATTCTGGGCGTCGCCTACACGGGCATGTGCGCCGCCATCGCGTGGCTGTCGTTCCGCCGAAAGGAACTGGCGCGCGTGACGGTGTGAATGACGCAACCAAATAGTTGTGCGAGATCAGTTCCGCAGGTTAGCGGTCGGGCCGGGTCCGCGAGGCCCACCCGATTCGGCGCACGAGCAACAGGTGGGCCTCGCGGGCTCGGCCCGACCGCTGAACGGGATCATCTCCAATCAATCGCCGCATTGACCCTGCCTTGCTCAATCAAACTGCAGCTTCGTCGGATCGATCTCGATGCCTTCCACTTCTTTCCGCCGATCCTCCTTCGGCAGCGCCAGGCTCGTGATGCCTTCTTCCTTCATCACGCGGTAGAGATTGAGAATGCCCAGCAGGTGATGCTGCACGAAATCCATGCGGATGTTGGCGCTGGTCAGGCTCTCGCGAAAAGCGCCCAGGCAGCGCACCGGGTCCTGGAAATACATCGCGTTGTCGCCGCGGAACTGGCACTGCAGTTGGAAGGCGACGCCGTAGACCACGGCTTCCAGGGCGTCGGTCGCGTCGTCGCGCCGGCCGTGATCGCGGAACAGGCGATACGCCGCCATGAGTCCCTCGGTGCGCACCGCGGCAGGCGTGGAGCCGGGCGGCGTGCTGTAGCCGCCCATCCAGTCGGTGTACTTGGGCGCCCGCTGCTGCGTGCGCCACACCGCCTCGGCCAGCTTCAACTCGTGCCCCATGTACAGCTCTTTTTTCCGCACGCGGTAAAGCTCATTGAGGCTGTACAAAAGCCAGTGATCGTGCGGCAGTTTCAGGAGCGTGGCGTCCTTGTCGCGCACCAGGATGAGATGCTTCGCCGCCCGCTCAGCCGCATCGACCCACTGCGGATTCGGGTCGACCTGGTTGATGCGCAAGAGCGCGAGCACTGCTTCGCCGGGGAAAAATTCGCACTCATCGGTGAGCACCAGCCCATCGGGAAAGCGCTGGTAATGGACGAAGCTGCCGTCCTCGCGCATGCTGGCAATGAGGGCCCGGCCGAAGCCGCGCAGGCGGTCGAGTTCTTTCTTGTCGCCGGTGACTTCGACGTACTTCGCATAGGAGACCGCCGCCAGCGCGTTGGCGCCGAGCGAGACGATGCGGGCATCGATCACGCAGGGGACTTTCTCGCCGCCCTGCACCCATTGCCCGACGGAGAGTTCGCCGTAGCCGAATGCGCGCTTCGCGGCCGCGAGCAGGTCGGGGTCCTTCAGTTCCTGGTACGCCTCCAAGAGCGCGATGATCGTGCCGTAGTGGCGCACGAGGTTGTAATCGTCCACCTGCTTGTTCAGCTCCGGCTGATAGATGTAATCGAACCGGCCATCCCGGCTCACCGCCTTGGTGAGATAACGGGCGGCGCCGCGGATGGAGGCTTCCAGTTCATCGCGATCGATGCGCTTGAACAGGCGATGCCCGCGGTAGAGCGGTTCGATGCTGTTGCGGTCGGCGAAATAACTGCGGGTGGTGAAGCGGAAGACATCGACGCTGCGCGGATCGTTGATGAGCCGCGCGGGGGACGGAGCGCCGGGGGCGGCAGGTGCGCCGGATACGCCTGGTGCGTTCGGCGGGGCCGCTTGAAGCGGCCCCGCCGCAGGCCCCGTCGCAGGCCCCGCGTGCGTGTTTCTGTTTCGGCTTACGTAATCGAGCAGGCGTTCCACATAAAGAAGCTGGTGGTAGCTGATGACGTCGCCGGCGACGAGTTCCTCCGGCAAGAGCGCGGTCGGCGTGGCGCGGGGGAAGGCGAGGCCGAAGAGACTGCGCTCGAACTCCAGCTTGCGGGTGAAGTCGACATCCTCCAGGAACAGGATGGTGTCGACGACATCGACCTTGATCCAACGCGGCTCGAACGGCGGCGCGTTGTTCGCCGCGGCGCCTTTCGCCGGATGGTCATTCGCGGCGGCGTCTGCCTTTGGCGTCGCAGGCAGGAGCTGCGCTAAAGCGTGATCCGCGGCCTTGACCACGCCGCGCGCCGAACCGATCGCGACTCGCGCCGGGCCGATGCCGTCGCTGACGGAGATGAACACGATGCGCGGGAAGAAATCGTCGATCGCGGATTTGGGCAGGAGCGGGGCGCTGAGCAGCGACGACGAACTCACCTTCGCATCACCAGCGTCATTCGCCTTGCGAGCCGGACTCTGTGAGTCCGGTGTCTTGCTCCGAGTCTCACTCGCCTGCATCAATCGATGGCGCACATAAGCCGTGACGGGTCGCAGAGCTTCATCGGGCAGCGTCGGCGAATGGCGGACATCCTCGAACCAGATGGCCGGGGCCCATGCGCCGGCACAGGCCAGCAGGAGCAACAGCGAGATTCGCGCGATGATGGGCATGTCGATTTCCGATGTGACATCGGCGTTTAGCCGCCGCACGCAGGCCGCCGGAGTGCGGCGAGGATGAACCGTTGACCAAGGCGTTTCATTCGCCGAAACGCGGCACTGCGGCGGCCTTCGTGCCGCGGCTATTGAGGACTGGATTGATAACGCGCACAGGGCATGGGTGCCATGGGTAAGCGCAGGCTCGGCGGAGCTTACCCGTGCGCCTTGCGGTGACGCACGGGCAAGCTCCGCGGACTCCGCTTGCCCATGGCACCCGACGCGCGTTAGCAATCCAGTCCTCAATAAACGAAGCGGCCCATCACGCGGCGTCATCCCGCCTTGCGCTGCCGATCCGTCGCCGTCGCCAGCGTTTTCTTTTCCTTGTCGGTCAGGCTGTGCAGGCCCTGGTCCTTGACCTTGGCGAGGATGCGGTCCACTTCGGCGTCGAGGGCGGCCAGCGCCTTGCGTTCATCCTCGCGCTGCCGCTGGTAGCGCTGCTGCTGCCGAAACAGGCGATTTTCTTTCGCGAAGAAACTGGTGAAGCCCAACAATCGCGGGTTCCTGATGAGAAGAAATCCCATCGCCGCGCCGCCCAGATGCGCCGCCTCACCGCCGGAGTTGACTGAACCGGCGAGAACACTGAGCACCGCCAGACCGAGGAAGAAATACACCAGCGTCCTCAGTTGAATCGGAACGGGCGGAAACATGAGCATCACGCGCTGCCGCGGCGCGATCACCGCAGCCGCCACAAGAACGCCGAAGATGCAGCCCGAAGCGCCGATGCAGGGCGAGTGGATGGATGCGGACAGAAGTTCGGGGATCAGCGACAGTACGGTGAAGACCACGTCGGCGCCCAGCCCACTGATCAGGTAAAACGCGATGAACCGCCGCGAGCCCCACCACTGCTCGACCATGGGGCCGAAGTAGTAGAGCGTCAGCATGTTGAAGAAGATGTGGAAGAAGTCGCCGTGCAGGAACAGACTGGTCACGAGACGCCACGCTTGTCCTTCCAGGAACACTTTCTGCACGCTGAAGTAGCCCCACTCGAACGGCGAGAACGCGTTAGCCCGGCTGCTGCCGGTCAGAACGCGGTCGAGGATGAACACCACGACATTGATCACCAGCAGCCACGTGACCACCGATTGCCCGGTGAGAGTGCCGCCGAGGCGTGAGGACGTCGGCTGCTCCTCCCGGTTGTAATCGCGATCGTGCCAGGCCATCGAAAACATCCTCTTGCAAGCGGTCACCCGATCCGGCGGACAAATGCATCGTAGTAAAGCAGGCCCGCGATCGTCTTCGCATCGCGAATCTCACGGGTCGCCAGCATTTCCATCACGCGCTTCCATGCCACCACGTGCGGCGTGATGGTTTCCGTCGTATCCAGATCCTGCCCCACCTGCTGCAAATCCTCAGCAATGAACGCGTGCATCAACTCCGTGGAAATGCCGGGGCAGACGAAAAACGTAATCAGCGGCGTCATCCGGCCGGCGCGGTAGCCGGTCTCTTCGATGATTTCGCGCTGGGCGCAGCGCAACGGATCTTCGCCCACCGGTTCCAGCGTGCCGGCGGGCAGTTCCCACAGTTCCTCATCCGCGCTGAAGCGGTAGTTGCGGATCAGCACCACGTGCTCTCGATCGATCACCGGCACGATCAGCACGGAGCCGGGGTGGGCGACGACATCCTTGCGATGCCGCCGGCCATCGGCGCCGGGGAGTTCAACGGTGTGCACATCAAAGCGCGATCCCTGGAACACGCGCGGCGAGGAAGCATAGGCGGAGGGCAACATCGAAACATTGTAGGCAATAGCGAATCAGGAGCCGCCGCGGCGGGAGATGAGGTGGTGAGGGAAAGCGAGGCATCAGGTGTCGCCCTCGATTCATTGTTCTCGGTCAAGGAACGAGAACAGAATGCCGTTCGACACTCTCTCATAGCCGCACCGTCCGCGGGGCGCGTTTCCTTGCGACGCCTCACGCCGCGGTCACGCGCATGCGTTCGCTGCTGACCACCACCGGCGACGGCGCGACGCTCACATACAGCCGGGGCACGCGCGGCGACACGCGGCAGAGCATTTCATAAGGCGTGGAATCCGCCAGGCTCGCCAGTTTCGGCAAGGCGCAGGGCGAAGACGGGTCGGGGCTGATGAGTTCCACCGTATCGCCGATCTGCGCCAACGGAGCCGCCTGCCTGGCGGTCAGGTCGGTCAGGTCGACGATGATCTGATCCATGTTGACGCGTCCGACGACGGGGGCGGTCTGGATTTCGCCATGCCCCCCGGCACCCCCGGTGCCGCCGGCGCCCCCGGCGCCGCCGACGCCGCGCCGACCCACGATGGTGACCACGCCTTTGTTGCTCAGTGAAAGCGGGTAGCCGTCGGCATAACCCACGGGCACGATGCCGAGATAGCTCTCGCGCGAGAGCTGAGCCGTGCAACCGTAGCCCACCGCGCTGCCGGCGGCGAAGCGGCGCACGTGGACGATCCGGCTGCGCCAGCGCACGGCCGGCGCCAGGCCGCCCGCCCCGCGCACAGCGAGGTCGGGACCATCCACGCCATCGAGCGGTTCCACCTCGCCGGTGCGGGTGCAGAATCGGTCGAGTTCCTCGTCATTGAGAATCTCTGCGTCGGCAATATCGAAAGGAGTGACAGGACGAAACTGCCGCGTCGGCTGCGTCAGCGCGAGCTTGGACGGCGCGCCATAGCCCAGCAGGCCCAGCCCGATGCGCACCATGTCCAGGTGGTAGCGCGGATGGCGCAGGGCCGCATGCGTGGCGGCGGCGTGGAGGATCACGTCGCTGCCGATGCGGGCTTCGTTCTGGCGGACGATGTCCTGGAAGCGGTCGTACTGCTGCTGCGTGTAATCGCCATCGCAGTCGGCCGCGGCAAAGTGCGTCCACACGCCGGCCAGTTTCACGTTGGTCAGCTTGGACAGGCGATGCAGGATCGACGCGAACTGCTCGGCGCTCAACCCGCCCCGGCACATGCCCGTGTCGACGCCCAGGTGAATCGGAATTCGCGCGCCCACCGAGGCGCCGATCGCCTGAATCGCGATGAGCTGGTCCGGCGAATCCACGCTCAGGTGCAGCTGCCCCGACAGCATCGCCTCGTGCAGCTCGCGCGTCTGCGGCTTCGTCCGCACAGGCATCAGGACAAGGATGGGCTTGCGGACCGGATGCTGGAGGATTTCATTGGCCTGTCCCGGCGAGTAGACGGCGAGCATATCGACGCCCGCCTCGTCGTAGCAGCGGGCCAGTTCGCCGGCGCCCATGCCGTAGGCGTCCGCCTTGATGATGGCGCAGAGGCGCGGCGAAGGCCGGGCGCTGGCCGCGCCCAGACTCGGACGACGCAGCATGTTTCGCCAGATGGAAACATTGCGGCGCAGGTTCAGGAGATCGACTTCGATCCAGCTCGTGTCGGTCATGACGATTCTCGATCACGCTTTCGCCGCGGCACATCGTGCGGGTCAAGCGAACATATCGGCCACCTGACCCGCTTGCGGCGAGTCGTTCACGCGGTCCATCCGCGAAAGGTTGGAGTGCCCCAAGCTTCGACCGGCCGCGGGAAACGAGTGCGTGCGGCATCGCGGCCATCCCTCCCTGTTTGTATCTGTCAGATGGGCACCTTAGAATGAAAATTCAGGCGGCTGCCGGACGAGCCGCGACCGTCAGGGAGCCGGTTCCCCCAAGACAGCACGGAACCCCCTTCCTTACGGTCGTGGCTCGCGTTTTCTGGCTGTTGGCCACCGCATCAGTCCAAACTGAACGGCGTTCCTTTCCCCATCGGCCCCTCACGACCCATGACCGACCCCAACGCGCCCCTTCGTTCCGACACCTCCCCCTCCGATGCCGCGCCGACGGCCACGCCAACCGATGGTGTGACTCCGCCAACGTCGGCGGACGGCGCGCCCCCGGCTCCCGCTGAAGCGCTCAACTACACCGTCGTCGCCCCGCGCGAAATCTTCGACAAGTCCGTCACCTTCGAACAACTGGGCCTGCGAAACAGCCTGCTCAAGGGCCTGAAGGAAATGGGATTCGAACATCCCACCGATATCCAGGCGAAGCTCATCCCGCCCGCGCTGCTCGGCAAAGACCTCATCGGACAGGCACGCACCGGCACCGGCAAGACCGCCGCCTTCGGCCTGCCCATCATGCAGACCGCCGACAAGGACAAGCCCATGCAGGCGTTGATCCTTGTCCCCACCCGCGAGCTGGCCGCCCAGGTCGCCGGCGAACTCGATGACCTCGCTCGTTTCACCCCCATCCGCGCCACCTGCATCATCGGCGGCGAGTCCATGCGCGATCAGGCCAACAGCCTTAAGCACGGCGGGCACATCATCGTCGGCACCCCAGGCCGCGTCATGGACATGTATGCCCGCGGCGAGATCCATTTTGAAAATGTACGCACCGCTGTCCTCGACGAAGTGGACCGCATGCTCGACATCGGCTTCCGCGAGGACATCCGCAAAATCCTCAAGAACATCACTCACGATCACCAGACGATTTTCGTCTCCGCCACGATCAGCGGCGAGATCGAACGCCTCGCCCGCAGCTTCATGAAGCCGGACGCGGAGAAGATCGTGACCATCGCCGGCGCCCTGACGGTGTCGCTGGTGGATCAGAAATACTTCGCGGTCGAGCCCTGGGACAAACGGGCGCTCTTGCTGATGCTCCTGAAGCGGGAGCAGCCCGAGACGACCGTGGTCTTCTGCAAGACCAAGGCGACGGTGGACAAGCTGAGCAAATATCTGTCCGAGCACGGCTGCGACGCCCGGCCGATCCACGGCGACATGCCGCAGAACAAGCGCACCCGCGTGATGGATTCGATGCGGCAAGGCAAGCTGAGCGTGCTGATCGCCAGCGACCTGGCCGCGCGTGGACTGGATATCGAGCACATCACGCACGTGGTGAATTACGATTTGCCGGAGGACCCGGAGATTTACGTTCACCGCATCGGCCGCACGGCGCGCGTCGGCAGGCGCGGCGTGGCGTGGAGTTTCGTCACCCGCGACGAGGGCCAGCGCCTCACCGAAACGGAGATGTTCGCCGGCGTGATGATCGAGCGCGTGGAGTACCCCGAATTCAAGCCCGGCCCCGTGCCCGCCGACGTGCGCGTGGCCCGGCCCGTCATCACGCAACGCCCGCAGTCGATCAACGAACTCTTCGCGGAAAAAGAAGCGGCGGCCTCCGCGTCGCCCGATTTCTCAGGCCTGTCCCCGGAGGAAATCGCCCGCATGTTCCCCGGAGGCATCATCCCCAAGTCAGCGCCCAACCGCACGCTGGGATCGCGCTTCAAGCGGCGCGGACGCTGATCGGCCTTCGTCCACATCCTTCGCTACACTTCCCGCATGAGACAACGCACGGTCATCACGGGCATCGGCTGGGTCACGCCGCTGGGTCACGACATCGAAACAGTCTGGGCGGCGCTGCTGGCGGGCAAGAGCGGCATCGGGCCCACGACGAACTTCGACGCCTCGACATTTCCCACCACGTTCTCCTCGCAGGTGAAAAACTACGATTATCGCCCGCTGGTCACGCAGGCGCAGTCGCACGAAGGCATCAGCCCGAACACCGGCTTCGCCCTGGGCGCCGCGGCACAGGCATGGCGCAGCGCGGGGCTGGACAAGCTGGCGACCTTGAACCGCGAGCGGATGGGCATCTACCTCGGCAGCGGCGAGGGCGTGCTCGACCACGAGAATTACTTCGCCGCCAACCTCGCCGGTTGGAACGCCGAGGCTCGCGCCGTGGACACCGTCCGCTGGGCTCGCGAGGCGGCTGAGCGCATGAAGCCGCTGCGGGAAATCGAGCAGGAACCGAACATGCCGCTGAGTCACCTGGCGCTGGAGTTCGGCGCGCAGGGCCCCAGTTACAACTGCCTGACCGCGTGTGCCGCCAGCACGCAGGCGATCGGCGAGGCGACGGAGATTCTGCGCCGCGGCGATGCGGATGTGATGATCGCCGGCGGGGCGCACACGATGATTCATCCGCTGGGGGTCACCGGCTTCAACCGGCTCACCGCACTTTCCACGAGGAACGACAATCCGTGCGGAGCAAGCCGGCCGTTCAGCGCCGACCGCGGCGGATTCGTGCTCGGCGAAGGCGCGGGCATCGTGATCATCGAAACGCTGGAGCATGCCGCCGCCCGCAACGCGACCATCCTGGCGGAGATCACCGGCTACGGCTCGTCCGCCGACGCCTATCGCATCACCGACATGCACCCGGAAGGACGCGGCGCCGCGGTGGCGATGAAGATGGCGCTCGACGACGCCCGAGTGCGAACCAGCGACATCGACTACATCTCCGCCCACGGCACCGGCACGAAGGAAAACGATTCCACGGAGACCAACGCGATCAAGCGCGTCTTCGGCGACGATGCGAAAAAAGTGCCTGTTTCCTCGGTCAAAAGCATGCTGGGCCACCTCATCGCCGCCGCCGGCGCGGTGGAACTGATCACCTGCGTGCTGGCGATCCGCGATCAGGTGCTGCCGCCGACGATCAACCTGCAGAATCCCGATCCCGAGTGCGACCTGGACTACGTCCCGAACGTGGCTCGCAAAGCGAAGGTGGATGTCTGTCTGAGCAACAGCTTCGGCTTCGGCGGACAGAATGACACGCTGGTGGTGCGCAGGTGGGTGGGGTGAGGATGATTTCGGATTGCAGGTTTGAGATTTCACATTTCAGATTTGAGATTTCAGATTTCAGATTTCAGATTTCAAATTTCAAATTTCAAATTCTCACCACGCCAGCATTCCCTTCAGCCCCAGAACCGACAGCACCAGGATCAGCACGCCGACGATGGCGATCGCCACCGCAAACAGCGCCCGTCTGCGTTGCGGAGATCGCTTGCGCGGGTTGTTCAGATCCTCATCTGACTCAACTTCCAGCTTCTCGAACCGCGCGGGATCGACCGGCTCCACCAGCATCTGCTCCACCACCAGCATCTGCCCGCATTGCTCGCACCGGCCGGCGTCGAAGGGCATGCCGCGGCTGTCCCGCCCGGCGTGCTTGTGGCTGCAGAACGGACACTTGAACCAGACGGAACCGGGCTCGAACCAGTAGCTGAGAATGTCGAACCGTTCGCCGCACTCGGGGCAGCGCGGCCCACTCAGATTCCACAGCGGATAGTTGCACTTGCGGCAGCGCATGACGCCATCATCCCGTGCGGCACAACTGCGAGCAAAGGGCGCCGTGGCGAATGCCGTCCATTAGCCCCGGGCTCCGCCCGGGGACGATCCACCTTGCGCGCTCGGCCGGTGTTTCGCTCAAATCGAGACGACCCTCATTCCTCAAGAACATGAGGTGACGTGTGGTGCTTTGTCCCCGGGCGGAGCCCGGGGCTAATGGTCATCGACGCACCTGCGGTGCCAGCCTTGATCGCTTCTTGACGCCTCGGCGCAACGCGGTGAACATGGACACTCGTACCATGACGCGTTCCGCTCTCATCCTGATCTCACTCCTGCTCGCCACCGGCTGTGACCGCGGCGGCGATGATTCGCTCGACGCCTTTCGCGAAAAGTGGTACGCGTCCGTCAACCAGCGGCAGCCCGAACTGCTCTACGACCTGCTCGACGCCAAAGGCAAGCGGTTCATCGATGTGCAATTGGAGACGCTGCGCGGCCTCGATGCGGAGAAACAGAAAGTGGTGATCAACTGGCTGGGCGGCGATCGCGTGAACAACCTGCACGAACTGAACTCCGCGCGCTTTTTCGGACTGCTCTGGCGGAAGGTGACCGACGATCAGCCGCCGAAGATGGTGATCGAGGCGCAGGGCGAGCAGGGCGCGTACATGGTGCTGAACCTGAAGGACCAGAGCCAGCGCATCGAGTTGAAGATCGAAGGAGGCCGCTGGGTCTGGGCGCTGCCGGAGCAGCGCTTCGCGGCGCCGACGAAGAAGTGAAACGGCGCGGCCTTACCGTA
This sequence comes from uncultured Phycisphaeraceae bacterium, assembly GCA_964426135.1. GTDB lineage: Bacteria > Planctomycetota > Phycisphaerae > Phycisphaerales > Phycisphaeraceae > CAYRPN01. The sequence goes on from CAYRPN010000004.1 coordinate 28,148, forward strand.
GGGTGCGTCAAGGCTCGGCGCGGACGCACCACGGTGATCGGAGGCGCAACACGGTGCGTCCGCGCCGAGCCTTGACGCACCCTACGCGGGAGCCCGTCCCAAGCCACCGATCCCCGCTTTCCGCAACCGTATTTCGATCGCATTCCCCACCCTTCCATGGCCAAGCCCCGGACGCAATTCATCTGTCGAAGCTGCGGCGGCGTGCAGTCACGCTGGATGGGCAAATGCCCCGACTGCGGCGAGTGGGACTCGCTGGAGGAATACCGCGCCCCCGCCGGCGCCGGGGCCGACAAAGACCGCCAGCGCGGCGACGCGCCGGTCGCCACCGCGTCCGACGCCGTGCCGCAGGCGGTGCCCATCACGCAGGTCGATCAGACCCTCGTCACCCGCATCGCCACCAACATCGGCGAACTCGATCGTGTGCTGGGAGGCGGTGAGGAAAAGGGCCAAGGGCCAGGGGCCAAGGGCCAAGGGGAAGAAACCGAGACCAATCCGAAATCCGAAATCCGAAATCCGAAATCCCTTGGCCCTCGGCCCTCGGCCCTCGGCCCTTCCCCCCGCGGCCTCGTTCCCGGCTCCGTCGTCCTCGTCGGCGGCGATCCGGGCATCGGCAAATCCACGCTGCTCCTGCAGGCTGCCGATCAGCTCTCCCGCCAGGGCAAGCGCGTGCTCTACGTCACCAGCGAGGAATCCGCGCAGCAGACGCGGCTGCGCGCCAGCCGCCTCGGCGCCGCCAGCGACAATCTTTATGTGCTCGCCGACACCAACCTCGCCCGCATCATCGAACAGACCCGGCAGGTAAATCCCGTGGTCGTCGTGATCGATTCGATCCAGATGATTTACAAGGGCGATCTTCCCGCCGGCCCCGGCAGCGTCACGCAACTCCGCGCGTGCGCCACGGAACTGGTCTACCTCGCCAAGGCCACGGGCATCGCGGTGTTTCTCGTCGGGCACGTGACGAAGGAAGGGACGCTGGCGGGACCGAAGCTCCTGGAGCACATGGTGGACACGGTGCTCTATTTCGAAGGCGACCGCTACCACAGCCACCGCATCGTCCGCGCGATCAAGAACCGTTTCGGCACCACGCTCGAAGTCGGCCTGTTTGAAATGAGCGACGCCGGCCTGCGCGAGGTGCGCGACGCCGGCGGCCTGCTCGCCGCCGAATATCGCGCCATGGCGGGCAGCGTGATCTGCCCCGTCATGCAGGGCACGCGCTGCCTGCTCGTGGAGATTCAGGCGCTGACCGCCAATTCCATCCTCGGCTCCGCCAAGCGAAAAGTCAGCGGCCTCGACGCCAATCGCCTGGCCATGCTCATCGCCGTGCTGGAGAAGCGCGGCGGCCTGCGACTGGCGGATCAGGATGTTTTCGCCAGCAGCGTCGGCGGGATGAAGGTGATCGAACCGGCGGCGGACCTCGCCATCGCCCTGGCGATCGCGGGCGCGCATCTGAATCGCTCGCTGGGGCCGATAAGCAGAGAAAAGGGCCTAGGGCCTAGGGCCAAGGGCCAAGGGGAAGAGAGAAGGCACGAAGGCACGGAGGCGCGAAGGTACGAGGACGCCGAGGCAAATCCGCAATCCGAAATCCGAAATCCGAAATCCCTTGGCCCTCGGCCCTTGGCCCCAGGCCCTCTGCTCACCGCCATCGGCGAAATCGGCCTGGGCGGCGAACTGCGCCACGTCTCCGGCCTGGAACAGCGCATCCGCGAGGCCCATCGCCTGGGGTTCAGTCATGTCATCTGTCCGCCCGTGTCGATGAAAGCACCAGCAGGCTGCACGCTGATCCCCGTCGCCACGCTGCAACAGGCGATGGAGATGCTCAGCTAGCGATGGCGGATTGAAAATTGAAAATTGAAAATTGCCAATTGCAAATTGCTTCAACCAACCGGAATCCGAGTCCGGGAATTTTCAATTTTCAATCCGCCTTGGCCGCCTTCCTCGTACTTCTGCTTCCATGCAATCCCGCCAGCGCCCAGATTCTCCAGGCCAAATGGGTCGACGAATCCGAGGAACGCATCGACGAGATTCGCAAGGTGCCCGTGCGCATCCTCGTGCTGGACCGCGCCGGCGATCACGTGGCCGACGCACCGGTGCGCATCGAGCAGTTGCGGCACGCGTTTCCCTTCGGCCTGCGCATCACCGCCAAGTCCCTTGAAGCCGCGCCGGACAAGAACGCATTCCACAAGACGCCGGTGTGGCGCTGCTTCAATGCCGTCGCGCTGGACGCGCTGTCTCAGTGGCCGCGCACGCAGCCCGCGAAAGACCGCTGGGATTTCGAGGCGGTGGACCAGGCGATTCAATGGTCGCAGGATCGCAGCATGCTGGTGCGCTGGGGCGGCGTGGTCTCGGCGGATCCCGGCCGCATGCCGCAGTGGGCCGGTGGACTCAAGGGCGACGCGCTGCGGCTGGCGGTTGAAGGGCACACGCGGCAGGTGGTGCAGCGGTTCAACCGCAGCGTGGAGCAGTTCGACCTGATCGCGCATGCGATGGATCACGACGATCTGCAGCGCGAGTTGGGCGTGGCGGGCATTCGAAGACTGCACCAACTCGCCGAGGCGGACGCCCTGCACAAGCCGCAGGGCCGGTCGCGCAGCCAGGTGTGCCTGAAGTTCGAGGACTGCTTCTTCGGCGAACGCTTGTCGCGCACGGTGCAGCGCGTCATCAACGGCCGCGAGTCGTTCATTCCCGCCGACGCCGTCGCCGCGGAGATGCGCCTGCGCGGCTCCATTGTGGAAGCGCCGGTGACCCGCAGCGTCAAGGCCATGTGCGACACGGGGCTGCCTGTCGTCGTGACGGGATTGGAAGTGGCGGGGCCTTCGCCTGCGGCAGCGGCGATCAATCTGGAGACGGCGCTGCGGTCGATCTTTTCGCAACCGGGCGTTGCCGGCATCTACATCAACGGCCTGCGCGGCGACGAACTGAACGACCACGAAGCCGCGCTGATGGATGAGAAGGGGCAGCCGAACGAAGCCGGCGATCTCTTCGACGCCATGATCCGCAAGCACTGGTGGAGCGATTCGACGATCAAAGCGGATGAACTGGGCAACGTGCGCCATCGCGTGTTTGCCGGCGCTTATCGCATCAGCGCCAGGCTGCCCGACGGCTCGACGATCGAAGTGGAAACTCTTTTGCCAGCCGGCTCGAAGGAAAAACTGATCGTGCTGCAGGCGGTGGGAGCAGCGCCGGCGACGGTGGACGCGGAGAAGCCGTGAGATGCGGGAGCAGGTATAGCGAAAAGAGCGGGGCAAGCCCCGTCGCTAAACGGGGGCGTTCAACATTGCTCTTCATCCTTTGCGTCCTTCGTGCCTTTGTGTCCTTTGTGGATCTCTATGGCTCGTTCGATCCTGTCGTCTAATTCAGCTTCTTTTTCATCTTCAAATCGTACTTCCCACCGGCGCTCACCTTCGTGTAAGCCGCGGCGCCCTCAGCGGGCTCGTTGCGATCGTAGATGTGCACGTGTCCCTTGCCCATGACCTGCAGTGTTTCGCTGGTGACGATCGCGGCGGTGCTTTCGTCGATGCCCAAGCCCAGGAGCTGCGGGAACGTGCGCTTGAGCGCTTCCATGTCCTTGAAGCGGTTCCGCTGCGTGAAGTGCTGGTCGATCGCCGTGGCCCGCATGAAGCCGAAGCCGCGCTCGTAACCCTCCGCCATCATGTCGAGGTTGCCCAGCGGGTTGCCGCGCACGAGATACTCGCCCTGGATCGTCGCGCCGGCCGATGATCCGCCGATCGCTCCGCCGCGGGCGAGCACATCGTGCATTGCCTTGAGCGCGGGCGTGTCGTCGTAGCTGTCGACAAAGCGCCACTGCCTGCCGCCGCTGAACCAGATGCCGCCGGCTTTCTTCAACGCGTCCAGCACCTTCGTTTCACCTGCTTCCTTGCGCGATGCGGCGTGAACGATGACGATGTTCTTCGCGCCCGCCGCCTGCAGCATTTTCTCCTCACCCGGATGCGCCGGCGGATTGTCGCCCAGCGCCGTGGGAATGACCACGATCGTCGCGTCAGGCCCGCCGCTGGCTTCGATGAACTTCGCCAGCGCGTCCCTGGGCGTACCGCCGCCGCCGACGATCACCAGCGTGCCGCCCACGCCCACCGGCGCCGGCAATTCGCGCGGCGGAAACGGCGGCGCGGCCCGCGCGATCGCCGCCCGGCTCAGCGCGATCAGGTCGGCGCTTTGCCCTTCCTTCAGCTCGATGAACTTCGCCTCGCGCGTCGCCGAGGCCGGCAAGCACACCGTCACCGTGGAACTGCCCGCGATGCCGATGCTGCGCCCGCGCACCAGCATGGCGGTGCCTTCATCGATGCCGAAACCCACCAGCCCGGGATGCTGCGCCAAGGCAGCGATCAGCCGGCCCTTGCGATCGCGGGCGGCGAAGTGCTGATCGATAATCGCGCCGGTGACAAAGCCCAGGCCCGTGCCGATCGCCGGCTGCGGATTGCCGCTGCGAATCATCACGCGCGACATGATCGCGGCCCCGGCGCTGGTGCCCGCCACGATGCCGCCGCGCTGCAGCACCGCGCGAAACTCCTTCTCCGCCAGCGTGCCGACAAACGCCTTTTCCAGCCGCTCCTGCAGCCCGCCGTCGAAATAGACCATCGTCGCTTTCGTCAGCGGCTCGACGAACGCCTTGTCGTTCGCCCTGTCGCGGGAGATGGTGTGCAGCACGTCGACCTGCGAAAATCCCCTGTCTTTCCAGCTCTTGGCGATCTTCTCCGGATCGCACTTCTCTTCCGTGATGCCGGCGGTGGGCACCACGACCAGCCTCGCCTTGTCGCCGCCGGCCGCCTTCAAAAGCTGCGGCGTCAGCGCCGCCGGCCATTCGCCGCCACCGTGGATCACGAGCAGGCCGGGCACGGGCTCGGCGATGGCGCTGTTCGGCGCGGCGGGGCCTGCCGCACCGGTCACGGCCCGCGACACCGCGAGAATCAAAAAGACGAGAAAGAACGAGAGGGTGCGGTGATGGCTCACGATTGCATGCTACCGATGGGGTGTCGTGGGAACAATGAACGACAGGACCACCAGTGATGAAAGTATTCACGCCTGTCTCCGCGCCGACATCGCGCCTACCGTGCGGTTACTCTGTTGTGACCTTCCCTGGAGTTGCGCCATGTTGCGATCCGCCCTGCCTCGCGTTGCGTCCGTTGCTCTATTCGCTCTCACCGCCGGCCCCGCGCTGGCCCAGACCGGGCCCGCGCTGATGCTGCTGCCCTGGAAGGAAGGCCAGAAGTTTGAGCTGAACATCGACACGTTCTTCGAGGCGGAAGGCAACACCGAAGTCCGCGCGGCCGGCGGCGGCGTGGACACGGCGCTGCAGCGGTATGAACTGGACGCCCGACTGAAACTGGGCGACATGGGCGCGATCAAGGGCGTGACCGTCGGCGCTGTGTTCGATTACATGAACATCGATTCGACCGATCCGCTGCTGGCCGAGCGACTGGTGGATCAGCGGATCGCGGTCGGCGCGACGCTGTGCCAGTGCGAAGGCTGGGAGGTGGCGGCGGTGCTGGGCGTGGGGTATGCGGGCAACAACCCCTTCGCCGACGCGGAGGCTCTCTACGGCATGGGCGATATCTACGGCACCTACAAACTCGATGAGCAATCGAGCCTGCAGGTTGGCATCAATTACAACGGCAACCGCTCGATCTTCCCCGACCTGCCGCTCCCCACCGTTTCGTACACCCGCAAGGTCAGCGACGAGTTCTTCTACACCATCGGCCTGCCCATCAGCCTCATCCAATGGAAGCCGATGGAAAAATTGACCCTCGAAATGAGCTACATTCCGATTTACACGATCGACGCGACGGTGAGCTACCAACTGACCGACGCGGTGACGATCTTCGGCGCGTTCAAGAATCGCTTCAGCTCGTACACGATCGACCAGGATCTGGACAACCGCCGAGTGTTCTTCCGCCAGCGCCGGCTGGAGGCGGGCGTGGAGTGGAAGGCGAGCGCCAATTTCAGCGTGACGGCGGCTGGGGGCTTTGCGTTTGACCAGGAGTTCTCGCGCGGGTTCGACGGGCGCGACAACGACACGTTCGCGGAACTGAGCGACGAGCCGTACCTGCGGGCGGCGGTGAAGATCGGGTTCTGACTGACGTCCGAACGCTGGATGTGCTTCTTTGTCCGGGGCTTGTTCACTCGCATTCCCGAAAGGGAAGTAGTGTAAGGATCGCTTCGCGTTTTCACGCCCCCGTGTGACCGAACCCGCCTTCGCCGCGCTCGGTGGGCGGCAGTTCCGCCACCTCGACCCATTGCGTGCGCGGCACTGGCGCGATCAGCATCTGGGCGATGCGCATGCCACGGGTGATCTGAAACGCATCCGAGCCCAGGTTGATCAACGGCACCTTCACCTCTCCGCGATAGTCCGCATCGATGGTGCCGGGTGCGTTGATCATCGTGATGCCGTGCTTGGCGGCGAGGCCGGAGCGCGGGCGGACCTGCGCCTCGTAACCCACGGGCACCGCCATCGCGAAGCCGCAGGGAATCAGCATGATCCGCCCCGGCTCGATCGTCGCCGGCAGGTCGGCCGGCACGCAGGCGTGCAGGTCCATGCCCGCGGCATGGGCGGACTGATAATCGGGCAGCGGAAGATCGTCGCTGCCCGGCAGCCGGCGGATGGAAACGCTCACGGTCGAAGGGCTCATTGGCCGAGATGATAACGAGGGACGCCGAGCCCGACAGACCTCGGCATGTGGAACCAAGCTTTGGAGACCGTCATGAAACTGCTGCGAATGGTGACCCTGCTTGCCCTGGCGGCAGCGATCCTGGCCGGCTGCGAAACCGTCAAGGGCGTCGGACGCGACATCACCGCGCTGGGCGAAGGCACGCAGCGACTGGTCAACGATGAGAATCGCTGACTCGCCGAGGAGCGGGACTGAAACGAACTGAACGTTCCTCTCATCCCCGCACCGTCGGCGGCGCGCGTCAGCCGAGTTCTCCCGCGCTTCGATCTGGCGGTAAGGAATCGGAACGAAACAACTTCCCGATTTGCAAGACTCGAACTCCCCTCCCTTTTAGGGAGGGGCAGGGGGAGGGTCGGCCGAACAGCCTGATTTCATGCACAATCATGCAGTGCGCCGACCCTCCCCTAACCCCTCCCTAGGAGGGAGGGGAATCGGAAAGGCCAAGTCGGGAAGTTATTTCGGTCACGATCCTAAACGTTCCACGCCATCGTTCTCACCAGCGCCAAACGCTACCATCACCGGCGTGCTCTCCTCGACGCTCATCCTTGCCGCCTTGCGCGATGAGTTGTTGCCCGCGGCACATCGATTGAAACTCACGCGCCGCATGGATCATTTCACCGGCCGGGTCGGCGGTGTTCCCGTCATCGCGCGGGTCATCGGCATGGGCGCGGCCAGGGCAGGGCTCGCGGCGCGGCAGGCGATTGCCGAACATCGGCCGGGGCGGGTGACCCTCATCGGATTCAGCGGTGCCCTGTCGCCGGCGCTCGCCGGCGCGGACATCGTCCGTCCGCAGTGGGTGCGAAACGCGCGGGGCGAAACGCTGCGTCTCGGTTCTTCGCCAATCTCACCGGTGGCGGTCGTCACTGCGGCGGAATGCTCCAGCGCGCTGACGCTGTTGACCAGCGATCATCTCGTTTGCGATCCCGCCGAGAAGCGCCGACTGGGCGATACTTTCCGCGCGGCGATCGTGGACATGGAATCGTTCGCCGTGGCGGAGGCGGCGCGTGAAGCGTGCGTGCCGCTGACGGTGGTGCGGGCTGTCAGCGACGACGTCGGCACAGCACTGCCGCCGCAGATGGCGGACTGGGTGAACGCGGACGGTTCGCCGAGCATCGTGCGCGCGACGCTGGCGCTCTTGCGTCGGCCCTCGCTGCTGCCCGTATTGCTCAAAATGCGAAAGCACACTCAACTGGCGGCGCAGCGACTGGCGGAGGAACTGGAACGCGAACTGGCGCCTGCGCTGGATTCGAGCAATCCCATTTAGGAATGGGGCCGAAATAATTTCCCCGTTTCGCATTTCTGATTCCCCTCCCTCTTAGGGAGGGGTTAGGGGAGGGTCGGGCGCACTGCGTGATTGTGCGTGAAATCAGGCTGTTTGCTCGACCCTCCCCCTGCCCCTCCCTAAGAGGGAGGGGAGTACGAACTGTGCTAATCGGGAAGTTATTTCGTTTCCATTCCTTAGCCGTCGGGCTTGCCCGCCGCGACCTCTCAGAACTCTGAGCATTTTCAGTTTCACCGCGCCGGCGGCCTGACGCAATATCGCGAATCGACGTTGCACTGCGGCTGGAGGTTCTCGGCGGGCAAGCCCGCCGGCTAAATGACAAGCACTGCCGCGCCCCGGCTCAGAGCCATCTCTTTCGCGAAAGCCAGGTGAGTTGCAGGACGACGATGGTCGCGGCGACGATCCAGAACATGACGTAGCCGAACTCCCATTTCACTTCGGGCAGGAATTCGAAGTTCATTCCGTAGATGCCGCACAGAAACGTCAGCGGCATGAAGATGACGGAGAAAACGGTCAGCCGCTGCATGATGAGGTTGGTGCGGTGCGAGACCATCGACATGTGCAGGTTCAGCGAGTTGTTCAAGACCTCGTGATCGACGATCAGGTCCTGCAGCACGCGCTCCACCGCGCCGACCATGTTGAGCAGATACGGCTGCGTCGCCTCGCTGATGAAGACGCTCTTGCGCGTCGCCAACTCGGTGAGCACGGCGCGGGCCGGCAGCAGAATCTTGCGGAAGTGCAGCAGGTCCGTGCCCAGTTCCGAGACGTGCAGGAAAACGGCCTCATTCATGGACTGAATCAGCTCGCGCTGCACGCCTTCGACGAGATCCTCGAACCTGTTCTGCACTTCCTGATAGTTCTCGACGAGGTGATCCCACAGTTCATAGAGGAGAAAGCTGGGGGTCTGGGCATAGCGCTGAAAGTCCGCGGAGAACTCGCGCCGCATCGCGTCGACCACCAGCACCGGGCCGCGGTGAATGGTGACGAGCGTGGTGCGGCCGATGACGGCGTCGATGCGCTGCAGCGAAAAGTCTCGCCCGGTGAGCTTACATCCGGACATGACCAGATGCAGGCAATCCTCATATCGTGCCTGCATGGTGGCTTCGGCGCCGTGCAGGGCGGAGTCGAGAATGTGGGCATCCACGAGTTTCATGGCCCGCAGGGTGTCGCGGGCCGCCGCCGGATCGTCCACGGTCACGTCGATCCAGACGAAACCGCCCCGAGCGACGGCATCGGGAATGTCTTCGATGCGGATGACCTGCTCGACCTTGGTTTGAAAGTAGAGGACGACCGCCCAGATCGAGCAACCGGGAAACGAGGCCGAAGGAAGTGACGCGGATGATTCCACGGCGGCATTCTACAGGGAGAAATGTTTCAGCGTTTCAGCGTTTCAAGTTCCGCCGTCTCATCGGCTTCGATCACCCTTGCAACGGCGCGGCCAAGCATCAAGGCTTGCCCGCCTTGTTCAACACCTCCGCCATCTGGGTGAAGGCTCCGACGCTGAATCCGCGGTCGTGGAAGAAAATCACCTTGCCTTGGGCGTCCAGCAACAGGATGCGCCCGGGCAGCGGGGTCTCATTGCCGGTGAACCGCGCGATCTGGTCGGCGTCGCCATAGACGGTGATGACCGAGGCCCAGTCCTCGCTGGGGATGCCCGAGCGCATGCCCTGGTCGATGGAGCCGGCGAAGAGGCCGGGGATCATGCCGACGATGGTGGGCACCTCGAAAACTTTCACGCTCAGTTGCGACTGCTGCAGCGCTAGCAGCCAGCGGTCCAGGTCGAACTGCGTGTTCTGCTGGTAACCGACGAGCACCAGCGTCGGCTGACCGGCCCAGGCATCGGGCAGGACGACGGCTTCGTTCTTCAGGCTGGTGCCTTTGACGACAGGGAACCGCTCGCCGGTCGGATCGCGGCGCGGGTAGGTTGTGCCGCAGCCGTTGAGGAGCAGAAGCGAACCTGCGATCAGGCTTGCGGCAACGATCAGAAGCATCCAGCGGTATCGGCGAAGCATGAGAGTTCCTTTCACGGTTCCAAGGTGAGCAGCATGACACAGCCCAGCACGCTGCGACCGGTCCAGCACCCGGTGCGAATCCAGTTGGTTCGCACCAGCCTGCGCACCACCTGAGGCGAGAACTGCAGCGAAAGCAGGCGATGGCACGGCACCTGGAGCAAAGCCGTGCTGAGCCAGATGACGACGAGGATGACCACGCTCGCCCACGCTGCAAACTGCATGCGGGCCTCGACCATCTGGGGCAGGATCACGGCGATCGCCGCTTCGCCGAGCATGATGGGCGCCACCACCCAACCGGTGCGCGTGACGTGGGACTGTTCGTACGCGACGGCACTGGACGCCCCCACCGCGCCCAGCAGCGGGTAGTGAACGATCTGCACAAACCAGATCAAGCCGGTCATGCAGGACGCAAGCAGCAGGTTGGCGATGAGCAAGACGGTCATGGGGTGACAGGGTGAATGGAGCTGGATGCCGCGCGTTCGCCGCCGAAAAGGCGACGGGCCCCGCACAACGTGGGGCCCGCCAACCAGGGGGGCAAACTGTTTCGACCCGTCATTCGCTACCGACCATGCCGATGGTCAGTGGACCGGCCCGGGCCCGGCTCACTTGGGCAGCACGACCGTGTCGATGATGTGGATCACGCCATTCGACGCGGCGATGTCCACGGCAGTGACCTTGGCGCCGTCGACCATGACGGTGCCGCCATCGACCTTGATGGTGAGCATCTGACCCTGCACGGTCTTGGCCTCGGTCATCTTGACGACCTTGTCAGAGGTGACTTTGCCGGCGACCACGTGGTAGGTGAGGATCGCGACGAGCTTGTCCTTGTTCTCCGGCTTCAGCAGCGACTCGACGGTGCCGGCCGGCAGCTTGGCAAAGGCGTCATCGGTGGGGGCGAAGACGGTGAACGGGCCTTCGCCTTTGAGCGTGTCAATCAGGCCCGCGGCCTTGAGCGCCGCGGCGAGCGTGTTGAACTTGCCGGCTGCCACGGCGGTGTCCACGATGTCCGCGGACTTCTTGTCAGCCTGAGCTGACGAAAAACAGCCGACGAGCAGGCCAAGGGCGGCAACGAGCAGGAAGGAGGAACGAATCGGGTGGGATCGATGCATGATTGAACTCCAGAAAAACGAGGGTGAATCGGGCAGGGATGGTCGTTCGTGGCACGTTGTTGGCGAAAAGAACGATAACGGGCCGGCATCCGAATCGTTCAAATCGTTCACGGGCAAAGATAGGCAGGTGGCGGGCGCGTGACCAGAAAAAAAATGCGAACCCCAAGTCCCTCCGTCCCTTCGTCCCTTCCTCCCTTCGTCCCTCCGTCCCTCCGTCCCTTCGTCTCCCCGTCCCTCCGTCTCTCCGTCTCTTCGTCTCTTCGTCCCTTCGTCCCTCCGTCCCTCCGTCCCTTCGTCCCTTCCTCCCTCCCTCCCCGCGACATTTCGCCGCGACGAGGCCGAGGCACGGTCGCTAGAATGTCGCCCCACAGGTTTCCCACTGGTTTCCCGCATTCTGCAATCGGTGCAGGACTGCGGACCAGCGGCCAATACTGTCAGTAACGATTCAGAGGCAGCCGGCGTCGCCGGCCCAACCGAAAGGAACAGGCATGTTGAACTTCACTCGTACGTTTGCCGCGGCTGCGTTTGCCGCGGGCGTCGCCCTGGGCGGCAACGCGATGGCGCAGCAGGTCGGCGGCACCGAGGACAAGGGCGGCACCGTCGTCATCACCGCCAAGTACGGCGGCGACAAGAAGCCCGCCCGCAAGGTCCTCGACATCAGCAGTGACCCGTACTGCGTCAATTACTACAAGGGCAAGGACGGCGGCGGCCCGCTCAACGAGAAGTGGGTCTGGTCGAAGGATGAAACCTCCATCGCCAACGTCTTCGTTTCCGTCAGCAAGGGCCTGGAAGGCAAGAAGTTCGCCGCTCCGGAGAAGCCCGCGGTGATCGATCAGCACGGCTGCATGTACACCCCGCACGTCATCGGCGTCGTCGCCGGCCAGAAACTGAAAATCACCAACAGCGACTCGACCCTGCACAACGTCCACGGCCTGCCCAAGGTCAACACCGAATGGAACATCGGCCAGCCCGTCAAAGGCATGGCGAATGACTTCGTGCTCGGCAAGGTTGAAGAAGGCATCCTCGTCAAGTGCGACGTGCACGCCTGGATGAACAGCTACGTCCACGTCGTGGCGCACCCGTTCTTCGCGGTGACCGGCGACGATGGCACCTGCACGATCAAGGGCCTGCCCGCCGGCGAATACGAGCTGACCGTGTGGCACGAGTTCAAGACGTTCGTGCCCGACAACGCCACCATCAAGGTGACGGTGAAGGAAGGCGAAACCGCCAAGGCGACGGTGACGTACGCCCCGAAGAAGGCGGGTTGAAGAGGGAAGAGATTTGGGATTTCGGATTTGGGATTTGGGATTTGGGATTTCGGATTTCGGATTTGAGACCCGAGATCTGAGACCCGAGATCTGAGACCCGAGATCTGAGACCCGAGATCTGAGATCTGAGATCTGAGATTTGAGATCAAAGTTCAAGCGTAACCGCAGTGAACATCAGCCCCCGGCGGAAGCCGGGGGTTGTTTTTTTGGCGCGCATGGGCCGTGGAATGCCCGCTCGCAACGCGGAGCGAACAGGCCCACTGAGAACCTGAGCCCTTCCGAGGCCGTGCGAAAAAAAATGGCAAAAAGCGCTGCTAAAGTCTGGGCGGATGATGTATACTCAGAAAGTGAGTGGAACTGGCCGCTTACCGAAGCTTGAAAGAGGAATCTCCGCGAGAAGTGTCTTCGCCTTTTTTCACCTTCGCTTTCAGCTTGACTGACCCGTGTCCCGGTTGTTCCGCCAACCGGATCACTCTTTCATTTTCAGCGGATTAGGAGCAACAGATGGAAACGCGATCCTTTCGTGCAGCAATCGGCCTGGTTGTTCTTGGCGCCTTGGGCGCACCGACCTTCGCGGTCACCGTGACCAACACCCAGACCACCGTGGGCGACACCGCGCCCACCACGGCCGCCAGCAACACCGACCTGCTGCAGACCAATCTGGCGTCGGTCGTCGGCGGCGTGACGGACAACAACCTCACGGGGCCCGCCAAGCGTAACGGCACCACCGGCACCGCCCACGAGAACAGCGTCGCCAACCCGGCCAACATCAACAATACCGGGACCTACGACTTCCTCCTCGATGTGGCGGCGTTCCCGCTGGGCTATCGCATCGATGAAGTGGTCACCTACACCGGCTGGCAGGATTTCCGCGCCGGGCAGGACCATCGCGTGTTCTACTCGCTGGTGGGCGATCCCAGCTTCGTGCAGTTTGGCGATGTCAATATTGCCCACGGCGGCACCTCCGGCGGCGGCACCCTGCGCGTGAGCCTGACCGATTCCCTGGGCCCCATCGCCAGCGGCGTCGATGCCATCCGCTTCATCGTCGATCAGTCCACGTTCGTCTACCGCGAGGTCGATGTCCACGGCTCCGGCATCGTCGCCGTCCCCGAGCCCGCCACAGCCGCGCTGGGCCTGATGGGGCTCGGCGGCCTGATGCTGCGTCGCCGTCGGCACGCCTGAGCGCATCATTCATCCGCAATCTGTCGCACACCAACCCGCCGCCAAGGCGGGTTTTTTTCTGCCTGCGCCGGCCGATGGAGGCAGGCGGCCTCGACGGAACACCCTGCGAATCCGCATTTTCCGCAGGCATTTGGCCGTTTCCGCAGTATGCTTGTTCAGGCGATTGAATGCCGAGGATCAACCCTATGTCGTGGCATAATCGAATCCCCCTCCTTTCCCTGAGCGTCTTGCTGGCGCTGGTGTCGCTGGCACCGGCGCAGGAAGCCGGCGACAAGCCGGCGCCTCGCAAGGACAACCCGCTGGACCCGCTAAACGTGGCGGACCCATTCGTCGGTCGGTTCGAAGACGACACGATTGCCGTGACCGTGCGCCGGTCACAGGCGGGCTACGTCGGCGAGGTGGAGAAGGGCGGACAGGCGTTCACCTTCACCGCAACGCGAAAGGGCGACAGCCTGCGCGGCTCGTTCGAGTTCGAAGGCCAGCAGTTCGATTTCGTTCTCACCATCAGCGGCGATTCGGTCACCTTCGCGACGCCTCGGCAGCTGACGCGGAAGAAGGCCGGCGTGGCTGCGGCGCCGGCGCCTGCAACATCGACGCCTCCGCCGGCACCGGTCGCCACTCCCAATCCCCGGCCGGCGCAGCCGAATCCCGGGGCGGCGCCCGTGCCGCCGATCAAGACGGGCGACAAGGCGGTGGCGGCGGCGGCGGCGGCTTGGAAGTTCAAGGCGCTAGACAAAGACGCGGCGTCGCAGGCAGGCAGGGCCTGGGCCGGATTTCCTGAAGGCACCTTTGCCATCATGGAAACGATCAGCGCGCCTGTGGATCAAATTCCCAAAGAAGACCGGTTACTGATGTTGTTCAAGGGTGCCGTCGGCGGCAAGGAAATCATTCATCGCTTTCAGTTCGACGGCTCGGCGTTCGGCGCGACGGGCAAACCCGTGGAATGGCTTAGCTCAGCCCAGACCCTGGAGACGTTGGGCTTCGCCGCCGGCAAAACCTCGAAACAGGAGTTTCAGGTCCAAGGTGCCGTCATGAAGTGCGACGTCACTGAGTACACGCAGCGCACCGCGGCCAATGACAAGAATCCGCCCGTGGTGTTCCAGGTCTGGACCAGCGCCCAGGTGAGCCTGCCGCCGCACACCGTAGCGCTGCCTCAGGGAAACCTGCTGGTGGGCGGCGATGTGGTGCGCATCACCCTGTCGCCAGGCCCATCGCGCACGGACCGATTCGACCTCTGGCTCGAAGCGATGAAGCAGCCGGTGCTCGTCGGCGGACGGGAATTCAGTGCCGCGCTGATCAAGACCCACCAGATCGCGGGCAACCAGCAGATCAACACCGAGCGATACCAGACCGCCCAAGTCCCCGGCGGCACCGCCCGGTACGTCATCGAGCGTCGCCAGGGTGGCGCGGTGGTCGAGACGGGGACGGTGTCGGTAATCGAAATCGGCGTCGCCAACGTCGATGCGATCGACGGCCTAAAGCGATGAAGCCGCTGCGACAGGCCCCGCCACGCCTATCGAATGCGCTTCATTCCACAAGCAGGCAATCGCCAGATGTCCCTTTTTGTCTTGTAACAATCGAAATTGCCGATCCCGATTATCCAGCGTCACCATTTCCACGTTCCTGCAATTTCACGTATCGCACTTGTTTCGCCGGTTCTTAGCATTATCCTAACACGTGAATGCTGCCTACCTGATGTTCTAAGGATCCACCATGCACGTACCCGGAGAGGAGGGACTCGATGCTGTCGAGTCTCCTACTGCTACGCAACTGGCTTCGTCGGATTCACTTCTGTCGCCCTCCATCCAGCGGCTCGCTGGCGAGAAGATGGCGGCTTATGAGTTGAAATTCCTCATCGACGAAGCGATCGCCCGGCAGGTCGAGGCCTGGGCGGCTGACCACATGCAGCGGGACGCCTACGCGGATGTAGCCAACGGCGGGGCGTACCAGACGACGACGCTTTACCTCGACACACCGCAGCGCGACGTGTTTCGCCGGTGCAATGGCCATCGCTCCCGCAAGTTCCGCCTTCGCCGCTATGGCAGCGAGGCCACCGCCTACCTGGAGCGCAAGACCCGCAAGGGCGACCGCGTCGCCAAGCGGCGCAGCCACGTGCCGCTGGCGGAACTGACCGCCCTGACCGCGCAGGAGATCAGCGACGCCTGGCCGGGCGCGTGGTTCCGCCAGAGCGTGACGACGCAGTCCCTTCTGCCCGCCTGCCGATTGACTTACGACCGCACGGCTTTCGTCCGCCTGGCGGAGGATGGGCCGTTGCGGCTGACGCTGGATCGCCGGATTCGCGGGCTGGGGACGGACGCATGGGATCTCACGCCCCTGGATGGCGGGCACGGTATCCTGCCGGGGCAAGTGATCTGCGAGTTCAAGTTCCGCGTGACGATGCCCGCCTTGTTCAAGCAGGTGATCACGTCGCTGCAACTGGAAGCCGGCAGCGTGTCCAAGTACCGCCGGATGATGATTGCGTCGGGCGCTGCTCCTGCGGACCCCGTGGTCGCGGCCGCTCTTGGTGAGGTTCGTCCGAATGCTTGACTGGCTCAAAGCCCCTGGTGATGCCGCTGAACTCGCATGGACGCTGTTGGCGCTGCGGCTGTCGGCGGCGATGGTGTTCGGCTTGATCGTGGCTGCCGTTTTTGCCGTCACCCAGCGTCGCCCCGCCGGGCAGGCGATGCCGCTGATCACCACCCTCGTCCTGCTCACCATGCTGGTGGCGATGACCACGATCGTCATCGGCGACAGCGTGGCGCGGGCGTTCGGGCTGGTGGGCGCGCTGTCCATCGTCCGCTTCCGCACCGTGGTGGAAGACACGCGCGATACGTCGTTCGTGATCTTTGCCGTGGTCGTGGGCATGGCGATCGGCGCGGGCCACATGGCGGTGTGCCTCGTGGGCGTGCCGCTGGTGGCGCTGGCGGCGTTCGGCCTGGGGCAGGTGGGCAACGCGGTGGCGCACTCGGCCGACCGCAGGCTGGAGATTCGCATCGGCGTGGGGCGCGAGCCCGAAGCGCTTTTCGCCGGCGTGTTTGCCGAGCAGCTCAACAGGCACAAGCTCGTATCCGCCACCTCCGCCCGCCAAGGCGCCGCCATCGATCTGCACTACCGCGTGAAACTGAAAAACCCCACCGCCATCCTCGCCCTGGTCAAAGCGATGCAGGCGATCGAAGGCGTGCAGAATGTGCAACTGACGGAAGAGTAGACCATTAGCCCCGGGCTCCGCCCGGGGGGATCAGCCTTGTGCTCGCGAACCGTGATTCGTGCCGAAGAAACGGCAGATGAATGGTGACGCGGGATTTTTCGACCCCGGGCGGAGCCCGGGGCTAACGGCGGATACGTCCGCCAGCCTTGTTGCCGGCCTACCATCACCGAGCCTTGTGCCAACCGATGTTTTTTCGGGAACCAGCCATGCACGTATTGCTTTGCCGTCCCAGCTTTTCGTCGATGTTCGCCGCGATTCTGGCGCTGGTGTTGATCTGTTCGCCGGCCGGGGCGCAGGCGCCGAACCCGCCGACGAAGGTGCCGGGCAAGGCGGCTCCGTTTGGCCCGGTGAAGGCTGACCTCTCCAATGACTTCTTCAACAAGGGCGTGGTCCCGCAGCTTCGCGTCAAAATCGCCAAGGAGCAGGAGCAGAAGCTGCGCGCCGAGCCGCGCAAATTCGTCGAGTGCGAGATCATCGAGGACGGCAAGAAGACCTACACCGGCGTGCGCGTCAAGATCAAAGGCGCGGCCGGCAGTTTCCGCAATTACGACGACCGCCCCGCCCTGACGCTCAACATGGCCAAGGGCGATGAGAACGAGTTCCACGGCCTGGACAAATTCCACCTCAACAACTCCGTCCAGGACGATTCCTACATCTCCGAGTGGCTCTGCTGGCAGATTTGCAAGGACGCCAACTATCCCGCCACCCGCGTGACCC
The DNA here is from genome assembly GCA_964426135.1 of uncultured Phycisphaeraceae bacterium. Lineage (GTDB taxonomy): Bacteria > Planctomycetota > Phycisphaerae > Phycisphaerales > Phycisphaeraceae > CAYRPN01. The sequence continues at coordinate 45,606 of CAYRPN010000004.1, forward strand.
ACGCCCGGCTGTGGATCAACGACCGCGACATGGGCCTGTACGTTTTGAAAGAAGGCTTCGACGAGGAGTTCCTCAAGCGCAACTACCCGGCCGGCAAAGGCAAAGGCAACCTGTACGACGGCGGGTTCCTGCAGGAGATCGACGTCAACCTCGAACGCGACGAGGGCGAAGGCGCCGAGGACCGGGCGGACCTCAAAGCCCTCGTCGCCGCCTGCCGGGAGGGCGATGTGAACAAGCGCTGGCAACTCATCGACGAGCGCCTCGATGTGGACGCGTTCCTTACCTTCACCGCGCTGGAACTGATGATGAGCCACTGGGATGGCTATGTTCAGAACCGCAACAACTACCGCGTCTACTTTCGGCCGGACACCAAAAAAGCCGTCTTCTTTCTCCACGGCATGGACCAGATGTTCGGCGATCCGAACTACTCCGTCTTCCACGTGCCCGGCCCGATCGTGCCCAATGCCGTGCTGCAGAACCCGCAGTGGAAGGCGAAGTATCGACAGATCGTCAAGGACATCCTGCCCATCCTGGCGCCCGACAAACTGCACGCGAAGATCGACGTGCTGCACAAGCGGCTGCGCCCGGTCATGGCGGCGATGGGCGAGGACCGCGCCAGGCACATCGACAACAAGGCGCAGGAGTTCAAGAACCGGGTCAACGACCGCGCCAAGAACATCCGCGCCCAGCTTCCGCCCGAGCCCATCGCATTTACCAAGGAAGGCTGGGCGGCGCTGACGGACTGGACGCCCAAGCCGGAGGGCGACGCGAAGCTGGAGGTGAAGGAGCTGCAAGGGCGCAAGTTCCTGTCGCTGGAGACGGGGCCGAGCAACAACTGCCAAGGCTCGTTCCGCACGAAGGTGCTGCTGGGCAAGGGGCAGTACAAGCTGGTGGGCCGGGTGCGCACGACGGCAGTGAAGGTGCTCGGCGATGGCAAGAACATCGGCGCGGGGATCCGCGCCTCGGGCGGCGATCGGCAGAACAAGGCGGTGGGCAGCACCGACTGGCAGGCGCTGTCGCACGATTTCGAGGTGGCCGAGGATATTCGAGAGGTTGAACTGGTCGTGGAACTGCGCAGCGCCGGCGGCAGCGCGATGTTCGACGCGGCAGCGCTGAAGGTTGTGAAGGTCAAGTGAATCGGGGGCGCTGGGTCGCCGAATGTTCCGGCGAAGCGGCAGTCCGGCCCCGGAAAATTTGCCAGACCCCAGCAATCCCCCTGACAATCGCAGCATCGTCGATTGCGGGCGATCCGTTAGAATGGCGCGATGCTCCCACGTCGCGGGTTCACGCTGATCGAAATGCTGCTGGTGGTCGCGGTGATCGTGCTGCTGATCTCGTTTCTATTGCCTGGGCTTTCGTCGGCTCACGAAAAGTCGAAACGCACGGCGTGCCAGGGACAACTGCACCAGATGGGGCAGAACGTGCTGATGTATGCGCAGACCAGCAACGGCTGGCTGCCCAAGGGCAAACGCGACAACGGCGACGAGCACTGCATCTGGGTCGCCACCGTCACTCACGACACGCTCGCGGGACTGCCGCTGTCCGATCCGGCGAGTCACGCCCTGTGGGAAGAACCGGACGCGATGACCATCTGCCCCGACATTCCGCGGACGTTCGGCTATTACCGTGCGCCGTATGGCTGGGTCATCGGCTACAACTACCTGGCGCGCCACCCCATCGCCAGCACCGAAGGCGGATGGAAATCGCCGAACCGAACCAGCGCCGATCCGTCGCTGCCCATCATGGTCGATCTGAACAACTGGAGCCCCGACGGCTGGACGTTCGTCAATCACACCGGCCGCGGCGGCACCGTCATCGGCGGCGCGTCGCCTCATCCCAACTCGCTGCGCACCGAAGGCGGCAACCGCCTGGAACTCAACGGCTCCGTCCGCTGGGTCGACATTTCACAAATGCAGTACCGCCGCAGCGGCTACGGCGACGCCTATCCGTGCCTGTGGTGAATGGTGCGATTGTTCATCATCTGCAAAGCGCTCCACTGCGTCGTCTCACGCAAGTTTGTCGCGCAACACCGCTTTCGTAGTCCAGGAGTCCGTCATGCCCGCCTCCAAACCATCACGCAAACCGAAATCGAAACTGCCCGGCACCTACAAGGCATTCGTGAAGAAATTCCCGAAGCTCGGCGAGGCGCACGAGATCGTCGCCCGCGCGGTGGAACAGGCGGGGCCGCTGGACGCCAAGACGTGCGCCTTGATCAAGATCGGCATCTGCGTCGGCGCGAAGCTGGAATCGGCTCTGCGAAGCCACGTGCGACGGGCCAGGCAGCACGGCGCGACCATCCACGAGATCGAACAGGCAGTGCTGCTGGGCATGAACACCGTGGGCTTCCCGCAGACTGTCGCCGCGTGGAGTTGGGCGTGGACGCAGATCGAGCGGGGCGAGTGAATGGGAGACGGGCGGTGCTGCTCGATTTTTCCTGTCACTGGACTTCTCTCGCCGATGTTGATTGAATGAGAGACGGGTTGCATGGATGCGACCCGTTGAGCGCACTCCCAAGGATGGGGCATGTCATGATTCGACCCGTTCGTCGTCACGGTCCGCCGCCTTTTCAAGTGATGAGCAACACGCTGCGCGAGGACGAGCAGCGCGTCCGCCCTGCTTCTGACAACCGCAACGGCACGCCCGCGCCGGCACACGCTCCGGCGCCGCGTCCGGCGCCCGCGCCCATGCCTGTCGACGTCAGGTCCACGTCCGCACCCAAGGCGGTGCTCACGCCCAAGCCGGGACGGCAGACCACCGGTCCCGGCCTGGCACGCCGCGCCGCCACGCAGGTGGGCGGATACGCGGTCAAGGCGCTGTCGGTGGCGGTCGGCGGCATCGGCATCGGGGCCCACAAGCTGGGCCGATCGCTGAAGCCAGCCACTGATCGCGTGATCAAGTTCGTTCCGCCGCAGCATCGCAAGGCAGCGCTGGGGCTGCTGGTGTTTCTGCTTCTGATTCCGCTGGCGGTGATCGCCGGCCGCAGCCGGCCGCCGGGACAGACGGGTGAGCCGTTGAACTCGCTGGCCGGCGCTGGGGGCACCGGGGGCACCGGGGGCGCCGGGGGCGGAAGCGCTTTGGACGCGAATCTGGAGATGCTGCGTCACACGCGCCAGCCGGAGCAGGCGGGTCAGGGCACCAACCTTGTGCCGTTCGCCGCCGAACCGCAGCGCACGACTCAGACCCCCCCGCCCGCCAAGGGCATCGCCGACGGCCAGCCCCGGCCGAAACTGGCCCGCGGCAAGTCGGATTCCCGCGAAAAAGGGCAGCGTTATTACGTTTTGGCGACGTATTCGGTGAACAAGGAGGAGTACCTGACGCCGCTATTGGAGTACCTGTGGAGCCAGGGAGTTGAAGCCGGAGCGTTTAATGCTCATAATAGTGGATTCTTCCAGGTGATCGCCCTCAGTGGGTTCACGAGGGAAGAGATCAACAAAGGCGCGCACAAGAGCTTCGAGGACCGTCTCCGCCTGATCGGCACGCAGTGGAAGAAGATCAGCGGCGGCGACGACAGCCTCAAGGGCCTGTATCTGGCGGAGCACAAAGGCGCGCCGCTGAACGTGAGCATCACGAAGGCGAGTACACCATGAGTCTGGACCGTAGTCTCAAAGCAGCCGGCGGATCCCTTTCCAAGCACCGCAACGTGCTGACCCGCGCCGAGCGGATCGGCCGATTGAAGGATGGCGGCAAGTTCGAGCTGGGCAAGAGCAGCCCGCTGGGCCTGATCAAGATCGGCAACCGCAAGGCGAAGGTTGTCAAGGTCGCCAAGAAGGACGCCGCCGCACCTGCCGCCGGCGCAGCCGCCGCACCCGCCGCAGGCGCCAAGGCAGCCGCACCAGCCGCCAAGGCTGCCGCCCCCGCCGCCAAAGCCGGCGCGAAGAAGTAAGTCCATGGCCACACCCCACGCATGATTGTCCACCGCCTTGGTCGCAAGGCGGTGGTTTGTTTTGGTGCAAGGTTGATTCGCCGTCCGGCAACCGTCTGTCGCATGTGTCGCCACACCGTTTAGCGACGGGGCTCGCCCCGTTCCGGCGGATCACCCCGCGCCGCCCGGAACGGGGCAAGCCCCGTCGCTAAACAAGAAACATGCGTCTCCTGAATTCTGCCTACTGACTCCTGACTCCTGACTCCTGACTCCTGACTCCTGACTCCTCCCTCTTACCTCTGCCCTCCTCCCTCCTTCTCCCATGTTCGACCGCTTCATCCACGACCGTGCCCGCGCCATCGACGCCTCCGGCATCCGCAAGGTGTTCGACCTGGCCGCCACCTTGAAGGACCCGATCAACTTCTCCATCGGCCAGCCCGATTTCGATGTCCCGCCGGAGGTGAAGGAGGCCGCGATCACCGCGATCCGCAAGGGCTTCAACCGCTACACCGTTACGCAAGGCGTGCGCGAGCTGAGCGACAAGGTCACGCAGCTCATCGTGAAGGAATTTCCGCACTGGCAGCCGGCGGGGAAAGCGGAAAAGGGCCAAGGGGCAAGGGCCGAGGGCCAGGGCCAAATCAGCAATCCGAAATCCGAAATCCAAAATCCGAAATCGCCCTTCTCCACTCTCATCACCTCCGGCGTCTCCGGCGGCCTCGTCCTCGCCATGCTCGCCTGCGTCGGGCCCGGCGATGAAGTGCTCGTGCCTGATCCGTATTTCGTGATGTACAAGCATCTCGTAAAGCTGGTCGGCGCCACGCCGGTCTTCATCGACACCTATCCTGATTTTCAGGTCACCGCCGCGCGATTGGAAAAGCACATCACGCCGCGCACGAAGATGATCCTTTTCAACTCGCCGTCCAATCCCACCGGCGTGGTGGCGACGGAAGAGACCTGCCGCGACGTCGTCGCCCTGGCGGACAAGCACAACCTGCTCATCCTCAGCGACGAGATTTACGACGAGTTCTGCTACGAGAAAGTCAAGCGACCCGACGGCTCCATGCGCTGCCCATCGCCTGCCGCCTATAGCGACCGCATCCTGCTCATGCGCGGCTTCTCGAAAACCTATGGCATGACCGGCTGGCGCCTCGGCTACGTCGTCGGCCCCGCGCCGATCGTCGAGCAGATGACCAAGCTGCAGCAGTACACCTTCGTCTGCGCCCCGTCGATGGTGCAGATCGCCGGGGCCGAGGCTTTGGACATCGACATGCGCAGTTACGTCGAGGCCTATCGCCGCAAACGCGATCGCCTGTGCGACGCCCTGCGCGGCAGCTACGAAATCACCACGCCCGGCGGCGCGTTCTACGCCTTTCCGAAAGTGCCAGTGCACCTGAATCTCACCGCGACGCAGTTCGTCGAACGTGCCATTTCAAAGAGCCTGCTCGTGATCCCCGGCTCCGTGTTCAGCGATCGCGACACCCACTTCCGCATCAGCTACGCCTGCGACGACAAGATGCTCGACCGCGGCATCGACGTGCTGCTGTCCCTGGCGAACGTTTAGCCGTCGGGCCTTGCCCGACGCGATGCGACAATGTCCGACGGCCGCACCATTCAACCCATGCGCCGCGGGGACATTTCCGTGGTGTCGGGCCGGCACACCAACGGACGCCCGCGCGGGGCAAGGCCCCGCGGCTAAACGCGCTATTCAGGACCCGTGCAGGATCAACATCGCATGTGGGACGACTTTCCAAGTCGTCCGCCTGGGAGCGGAGCGAGCAGGAACCGCCCAGTTCATCTTGCACGGCCCCTCTGTTCCCGATCGCCGCTTCCGACGTATGATGTGCCTTTGTCCTGACAAATGGACAGGAGGTTCTCATGCCGCATTTCCAGCCGATTCGCGTCGTACTCGCATTGTGCTGTCTGCTGTTGATCGCCAGGGCGAGCGACGCCGCCGAGCCCGCCCCGCGCAAGATCGTCGTCATCGCCGGCAAAAAAAGCCACGGCCCCGAGGGCAACCGCATCCACGATTACCCGTGGTCCGCCAAGCTCATCAAGGTGATGTTCGACAACTCGAACATCGCCGACAAAGTGCGCGTCGAGTACCACCGCGACGGCTGGCCGGCGGATCAGACTTCGCTTCAGGACGCCGACGCCATCATGATCATCAGCGACGGCCGCGACGGCGACGCCTACAGCGAAGCTCCGCACACCGAGCACGACGAGCGCGTCGCGTTCGTTCAGAAGCAGGTCGCCCGCGGCTGCGGCGTCGTCACGTTCCACTTCGCCACCTTCAGCCCCGACAAGTACGCCACGCAGATTCTCCGCTGGACCGGCGGCTACTTCGACTGGGAAGAGAACGGCAAGAAAAAATGGTACAGCGCGATCCGTACCATGAACGAAGGCGTGCAGCTCGCCGCGCCGACGCATCCGATTTTGCGCGGCGTCAAGCCGTTCAAGATGAACGAGGAGTTTTACTACAACATCCGCTTCCAACCGGAGGACAAAGGGTTCACGCCGATCCTGGAAGTGCCCGCGCTCAAGGGTCGCGAAAGGGACGGCAACATCGTCGCCTGGTGCGTGGAGCGACCGGCGGAAGGCGAGGCGAAAGCCCCGTCCGAGGGCAGCGCCGGGGGCAAGTCTGAGGGCAGCCGCGGCTTCGGCACGACGTGCGGGCACTTCTACGAAAACTGGAAGAACGACGATTTCCGCAGACTCATGCTCAACGCCATCGCCTGGTGCGCGAAGGTGGAAGTGCCCACCGAGGGCGTGGCGGCGAAGTACTACGAGCACGACGAGATCACCGCGTCGCTTGATGGCGTGACTGGCACGCAGCGCGCCATCGCCAGGCCCGCGAAGCCGGCGAACCCGCGCGGTGACACCGCCGCCCTCGACGCGGCGGATGCCGGCATCTTCAAACGCGACAACCTCGTCGCCTGGTGCATCGTGCCGTTCGACGGCAAACAGCGCGGCCCGGTCGATCGCGCGGACATGCTGCAACGCGTGGGCTTCAAGATGCTCGCCTACGACTGGCGCGGGAAAGACGTGCCCACCTTCGGTCAGGAAGCCGATGAACTCGCCAAGAGAAACATCGCGTTCCAGGGCTTCTGGCTCAGCGTGGGCACCGATCCGGCAAACGAGAACGACACGAAGGCGGTGCTCGATTTCCTCCGCAAGAAACAGCTCAAGACGCAGGTCTGGGCGATGTTCTCCGACGCGGCTCCGCACGGCTCCACACAGGAGCAGCGTGTCGAGGCCGTCGCCAGGCGCGTCGCCTGGCTCGCCGATGAACTCGACAAGATCGGTTGCAAGCTGGGCCTGTACAACCACGGCGGATGGTTCGGCGAGCCGGAGAACCAGATCGCCATCATCGAGAAGCTCCAGCGAAAAAACATCGGCATCATCTACAACCTGCACCACGGCCACGGGCACGTTGATCGCTTTCCGAAAATGCTGGATGCGATGAAGCCGCACCTTTACTCGCTCAACCTCAACGGCATGATCCCGCGCGGCGACGCCATCGGCCAGAAGATCATGCCGCTGGGCCAGGGCACGCTCGACCTCTCCCTGCTCAAGACGATCAAGGCCAGCGGCTACACCGGCCCCATCGGCATCCTCGGCCACACCAACGACGATGCCGAGCTGCGCCTGCTGGACAACCTCGAAGGTCTGGCGTGGCTGCTGCCGCAACTCAAGGGCGAGCAACCGGGGGCCGCGCCCAAGCCGCGCACGCCGGTGCCCGCCGCCAATACTGGTGCCGCCGCGCCGGCCGCCAAGCCCACCGGCGCCGCCTCGCTGGCGAAGGAGTTCGGCAAAGCGCTCGACGCCAGCAAGGGCGGCATCGTTCTCGACGGCAACGACGCGTACCGCAAGCCGCCCATCACCGTCGAATGCTGGGCGAAGATTGCGAAAAAAGATGACTTCAACATCCTCATCGCGTCGGACACGAAGGCGTCCGGCGCGCACTGGGAAATGTTCACCTGGCCCAACAACGGGCATCTGACCGTGTACACGCCGGGCCTGGAGCCGGACCACACGCGCAGCAGCGCGGACATCAGCGATGGGTCCTGGCATCACGTGGCGATGGTGTACGAGGAGGCGCGCATCCGCCTGTACGTCGATAGCAAAGTCGTCGCGGATCAGGCGGTGAAATCGCGCGGCAAGCCCGCGGTGCCCGGCGGCTTGGCCATCGGCAGGCTCGTGGAAGGCGGCATCGGCTGCGTCGGCGCGATCGATGATGTGCGGATTTCCAAGGGCGTGCGCGAGATCAAGGAAGCACCGAAGAAGCCGAGCGAGAAGGACGACGCGACGCTGGGGCTGTGGAGCTTCGAGGACCTGGGCGCGCTGTTGCCGACGGGGCAGGGAACGACCGCGATCGCGGCGTCCACTCCGCCCGCGCCCGCGCCGGCGGCTCCGCCGGGCGCGAAAATTCTGCCAGCCGATCCGGGCCTCGAAGGCGGCAAGTTCGGGCACTGGGGCCAGAAGAACGACAAGGACTGGACGGACGACCGCTGGGGCAAGAGCGATTTCGGCACGCTCTTCAGCCACACGCTGGAAACGCCAGCCGGGCAAGCCGCCAAGGGAATGGCGATTCGCCTGGGCGCCAAGGGCGACGCCGGCGTCGTGTTCGACACGCAGTCCTGCTCGCTTTTGGCGGGCTGGTCAGGGGCCTTCGTGAAGATCGACCCAACGCGGTTCGGGCTGATCGGTCGGCACCGCATCGTCGGTGAGTTTGTCTGGTCCGCGCCGAAAGGCGCAGCCTGGCGCTCGAAGCAGCCGGCGAAGTTTCGCGGACTCTACCGACACGAAAACCGTGTCATGCTTTCCTACGAGGTGGATGGCGCCGGCGTCCTCGATGCCATGGAAGTCATCGGCGATGGCGGCGCGGACCGAGTGTTCGCGCGCCACCTGCGCATCGATCCGGGTCAGGACCAGTTCACGCTCAATGTCGCCGACACCAATGCCCGCGTGCATCTGGTCGGCGGCAACAGTGCTGTGAAACTGGAAGCCGCGGCTGCCGGCCACGTCGTCACGATCGGGGCGCGAACCAGCGAGACTTTCATCTCGCTCGCCATCGCATCGGGCAAGTCGAAGGTTGACGACTTCAACGCCGTCGCGCGGACGCTGTCTTCCGCCACGAATCGCCAGTTCACGGAATGGGCGGAACCCGTGCGCCCCTCGCAGGACGCGCGGATCGAGGTCAAAGGCACGCTCGGCGATGGCAAGCACGCCTACACCATCGATACGATTCCCGTCCCCTACGACAACCCGCACAAGTCGCTGATGTTCCTCTCCGGCGTTGATTTCTTCGACAACGGTGATGCAGCCGTCTGCACGCCCTACGGCGATGTCTGGCTGGTGCGCGGCCTCGATGAATCGCTCAAGAAAGTCACCTGGCAACGTTTCGCCACGGGCCTGTTCCAACCCTTGGGCCTCCGCATCCGCGAAGGAAAAGTCTTCGTCCTCGGCCGCGACCAGATCACCCGCCTGCACGATCGCAACAACGACGGCGAGGCGGACTTCTACGAGTGCTTCAGCAACCTGATCAACACCTCGCCCGGCGGCCACGATTACGTGACGAGCCTGGAAGTTGATCGCAATGGCAATTTCTACTACGTCGATCCCAAGGGCGTGCACCGCATCAGCGCGGACGGAAAGAAAAAGGAAACGCTCGCCACCGGCTGGCGCAATCCCAACGGCATGAGCGTCGGGCCTGATGGCACGATCACCGCGGCCCCGCAGGAAGGCGACTGGACGCCCGCGTCGATGATCGATCTGTTCACGCCTGCGACCAGCGAAGGCGCGGCGTTGCCCTACTTCGGCTACGGCGGGCCCAAGGTCACGCCGCAGCGGCCGCTGGGATTTGATCCGCATCTGGTCTATCTGCCGCGCACGACGGACAACTCCACGGGCAGCCAGGTGTGGTCGCCTGCGGGCAAAGCAGGTGAGCGCTTCGGCCCACTCGCTGGCCAGCTTTTCAATCTTTCCTTCGGCCAGTGCTCGATGCAGCTCATCCTGCGCGAGACCGTCGATGGCGTGTCGCAGGGCGCGGTGGTGCCGATGCCTGGACGCTTTCTCTCCGGCGTCATGCGCGGCGCGTTCAGTCCGCGCGATGGGCAGCTCTACGTCGTGGGTATGAACGGCTGGGCGACCAGTGCCGCGCGCGACGGCTGCCTGCAGCGCGTGCGATACACCGGCTCCGCGAGTGCGAGGAAAGAAGCGAATCTGCCCATCGCCTTCAGCACGCACCCCACCGGCGTGAAGATCACCTTCACCGATCCACTCGACAAGGAAACCGCCCAGGACGCCGGCAGCTACGCGCTGGAGCAGTGGAACTACAAATACAGCAGCGATTACGGTTCCAAGGAATACTCCGTGAAGTACCCCGGCGTGATCGGCCACGATCAGTTGGAACTGAAAGGCGCGACGCTGTCGAGCGATGGCAAGAGCGTGTTCCTGGCGATTCCAGGCATTGGCCCCGTGCATCAGCTACAGATCAAGTACAACGTCGAAACGCCGGCGGGCAAGGAAGTGCGCGGCACGATGTGGATCACGATCAACAAGGTGGGCAGCAGCGCGCCGTGATCGGCGGCGAAGAGCCGTCGAGTCTGGTGCGATTTCTTCAGGCCCGCTTTCGCTTGTTTTCAGACCGACGCGCTTAGCTCGCGTCCGCACGGTACTCTCTTGCCGTCATGACCGGCAAAGCCACCAAGATCATCGCCACGCTCGGCCCGTCCACGCGGCACCCCGAAGTGCTGGCTGAGCTCATCCAGGCCGGGGCCGACTGCTTGCGCCTGAACCTCTCGCACGCCAGCGGGCCGGACCTGCTGCCGGTCGTGCAGATGGTGCGGCAGGTGAGCGCGGAACTGGGCCAGCATGTGCCCATCCTCGCGGACATCCAGGGGCCGAAGCTTCGCATCGGCAAGATGCCGCACGAAGGCGTGCTGCTGCGCGAGGGGCAGGCGTTCACGCTCACCGGCCGCGCGATGGAGGAAGGCAGCGAGACCTGCGCTCAGAGCCAGTATGAACTGCTGGCCAAGGACGTGCGCGCCGGCACCACGATCATGCTCAATGACGGCAACATCGAACTGCGCGTCGAAGAGGTCAAAGGCTCCGACGTGAACTGCCGAATCGTCACGGGCGGGCGCCTCTACAGCAACAAGGGGCTGAACATCCCGCGCACGAAGCTCAGCGTGGAGACGCTCACCGACAAGGATCGCCGGGACTTGCAGTTCATCGGCACCACCGACATCGACATCGTGGCGATCAGCTTCGTGCGTTCGCCGCGCGATGTGCAACTGGCGCGCACGCTGCTGGGGCCTGGGTGCAAGACGCCGGTGATGGCGAAGCTGGAACTGCCCGAGGTGCTCGATCGGCTGGAAGATGTGCTCGACGTATCCGACGGCGTGATGGTGGCGCGCGGCGACCTGGCGGTGGAGGTGCCGTTCGAGCAGGTGCCGGCGCTGCAGAAACGCATCCTCAAGCGCACCGCCGCCCGTGGGAAGTGGGCGGTGGTCGCGACGCAGATGCTCGGATCGATGGTCATCAACAAGCGCCCCAGCCGCGCCGAGGTGAGCGACGTTGCCAATGCCGTGATCGACGGCGCCGACGCGATCATGCTCAGCGAGGAGACGGCGGCGGGTCGCTATCCAGTTGAGGCGGTCAAGGCGATGAGCGCGATCGCCCACGAGGCGGAGCAACTGCTCGCCCCGCACTTCGAGCCGAACATCGAAGACGACATCCAGTCCTTCGCCGCCGGCGCGGCCCACGCGGCGATCAGTGCTGCTGAGCGGCTCAAGGCGGTGGCGATCGTGACCCTCGCCGGTTCGGGGCTGACGGCGCTGGCGATCAGCAAGTGGCGGCCGGCGATTCCCATTCTGGCGATCTCCGCCAAGGACGCGACGCTGCGCCGGCTCAACGTGCTGCGCGGCGTGATGCCCGTGCGCCTCGCCGCGCACGCCTCGATGGAAGAGCAGATCAAGGTCGCCGACGAACATCTGCTCGCCCGCGGCATCGGTCAGCCCGGCGCCATCACCATCGTGCTCGGCGCGCTGCCGCTCGGTGAACAGAAAGAAACCAACACGATCCGCCTGCACCGCGTGGGCGTGCCGTGGTGATGGCGCACAGGTCATGCGCAGGAACGCAGCGGTGGGGCAAATCCGGGAGAACAAGGGTGAAAATAAAAAAGGCGTCCGACATTGTCGGACGCCTTTTCTACGACTTGCTCCGGCCGGCGCGGTTGAAGGTGAACGGGAAGGTGAATGCGTTTTGCTTTCGGAGCAACGCTCCACCGACACAAACATTTCTCAATCCGCTTTCCAACCTTCAAGGCGACTCGGTCACTTTGCTTTCTTCTTGGCGGCAGCCTTCTTCTTCGGGGCAGCCTTTTTCTTAGCAGCAGCTTTCTTAGCCATGGCAACTTTCCTTTCTGTCGCCGATCGGAGCTTGAAACCAATTAAACAGTTGAATGAACGATCCGTCAACCATTATTTTTTCAAATCGACACACTTCGTATCGGCGACACGACGCGATTCACTTGAAGATGCGCGGAATCGAGTCGCGAGATCGGACCGGCGCGTGACGCATCCGGCAACACTGGCGCATCGATTCCGACGATCCGCGCACAGCAAAATGGCGCGACGCAATCTGCGCGGCAAGCGACGAGCACGGAAGGACGCAACCCTCAGCGCGCGCCAAACCGCTTGAAATGAAGCACGAATCACTCATCGCCACGGAAGCGGCGCTGCTGTTTGGTCTGCGAGCGCTGCTGCTTCGATTCAAGCCGGCGTCGCTTGGATGACCGGGAGGGCTTCGTCGCGCGGCGCGTCTTCGGCCGCGCCCACGCAGCGACGATGAACTGACGCAGCCGATCGAGGCACGCCTGGCGGTTGGCGCTCTGCGATCGCGATTCGTCACAGGCGATCATGATGTCGCCCGCTTCGGTGAGGTGCGATGCCGCGTGTGTCGCCAGTCGCTCCAGTTGCGAGTTCGACAGCACGCGCGCCAGATCGGCCATCGCCACATGCAGCCGCGCCTTGGTGGAGAGCTTGTTGACGTTCTGCCCGCCGGGGCCGCTGCTGCGCACGAACTCGAAGCGCAGCACCGACTCGGACACGCGCACCCCCGGCGCGATCTCGACGCCGCCGGGGACAGGTTGGTCGTCTGCGTCGTTCATGGCACGAAACCAATGGAGAAAAGCAAGGTGTTCTCGTTTAGCCGCGGGGCTTTGCCCCGCGCGGACGCGCCATGCTCCTGCGTCACGAGGAAGCAACATCCTTTCGACGCTGGCGATGGTTGCCGCTGCTGCATCGTCGCGAAAGAGCATGCCGCGAGCACATGGTTGCCCGGCCCTCACCCCAGCCCTCTCCCGGAGGGAGAGGGAGCCGGAACCAAACCCGCGCGACGACTCACGCGCTCAATCCTGCAGCACGACGACATCCGCCGGGGCAAAGCTGATCGTGACCGTGTCGACGTCGCTGGTGAGCTTCGGATTCAATTCGTACGCGGTGAGTTGAATATCCCCGACGATCTCCAGCCGATGCTGCGCGACCTCACCGAGATAGATCACCTCGCGCCGCCGCGCGGTGAAGCTGTTGAGGCTGTCGCCGCTGGTCGCCATGTTTGCGGGCATGACGCGGATCGCCTCGGGGCGGATCGAGCAGGTCACGTTACCCCTGGCGGGAAGATCATTGGGGTAGACGCTGGAACGAAGCTTGCCTGCCGGGCACTCCAGCACGACCTGGTCCTTTTCACGCCCGACAATCTGAGCGGCGAGGAAATTTGTCTCGCCCAGGAAGTCCGCGACGAAGCGATTGCACGGCCGATCGTAAAGCTCCCGCGCTGGCCCAGCCTGCACCACCTGGCCGGCGCGAAGCACCGCCACCTCGTCCGCCATCGACAGCGCTTCCTTCTGGTCGTGCGTAACGTAGACCGCGGTGATGCCCGATTCCTTGCAGATGCGGCGAATCTGCCCGCGCATCTCCAGGCGGAGCTTGGCGTCGAGATTCGAGAGCGGCTCATCCAGCAGCAGCACGCGAGGCTGAATCACCAGCGCCCGCGCCAGCGCCACCCGCTGCTGCTGCCCGCCGGAGAGTTGATTGGGCTTGCGATCCGCCAGCGCTTCCATCTGCACCATCTTCAGCGCGGCGGTGACGCGTGCGTTCTGCTCGTCGCGCGGCACCTTGCGCACCGAAAGGCCAAAGCCCACGTTCTGCGCCACGGTCATGTGCGGCCAGAGGGCGTAGCCCTGGAACACCATGCCGCAATTGCGTTTGTGCGGCGGGGTGTGGGTGACGTCGTCGTGGTCGAATTGGATCGAGCCCGAAGTCGGGTCACTGAATCCCGCGATCATCCGCAGCAGCGTGGTCTTGCCGCAGCCGCTGGGCCCCAGCAGAAAGAACAGCGCGCCGGGCTTGATGTCGAGGTTGATGCCATCGACGGCCACGGTCTTGCCAAACTCTTTTCGAAGCTGGCGAATGGTGATCGGAGTCATGGGCGAAGAAAGGATAACATGAGTCGTTTAGCCGCGGGGCCATGCCCCGCACGGACGTCGCGCAACGGCTGCCGGCAAAGTAGCCGCGGCACCCTGTGACGCGCTTCGCCGACAACAGATGGCGCCCAGTCACACCGCAATCACAAGGCTGCCGGCACCCGCGTTACGGAGTGCGCGGCTACGGCCGGCGGAGTGGCGCGGCGACGGCGACGGCGACGCCCCGCGTCGGGCAAGGCCCGACGGCTAAACGTGTGGTCGTCGCGCTTTCAATGATCGGGCCAACCCATGTATGAAATCTCCGTCTCCCGCGTCTTCTCCGCCTCGCATGCCATCCGGCTTTACGATGGCTCGCTCGAGCCGCTGCATGGCCACAACTGGAGCGTGGAAGTCGCCGTCGCTGCAACGCAACTCGACAGCATCGACGTGGTGATGGACTTTCACCTGCTCGAAACGCTGGTCGATCGGTTGCTGGCGATGGTGAACAACCGGCATCTCAATGAAGTGCAACCCTTTTCGCCGACGCCGGGCGGTATCAATCCGACAGCGGAACGCGTGGCGTGGTGGATTGGCACGGAAGTGGCCAAGGGCTTGCCGACGGGGGCGAAACTCGTGAGCGCGAAAGTGGGAGAAGCGCCCGGATGCGTGGCGACGTATCGACCGTGAGCCGGCATGCACCCGGGATCGAGAGGCTGGACGCGGGTGATTCGCGTGAATCGATTGGTTCGCCGATGCGCCGTTTAGCGACGGGGCTTGCCCCGTTCGGTCAATCAACGGCGCGCCATCGGAACGGGGCAAGCCCCGTCGCTAAACATCACTTCGCTGCCGCCGCCGCCTCGCGCGCTTTGCGGGCGGCAATGAACGAGCGCACGCTCATCACCACGTGCACGATGCAGATCACGCCCATGATGAGCTGCGCCGCCACCGCCCGCTCCTTGCCTTCCGCGCCCATGTTCTTCAGGCCCATCGCGATCCCGCCCAGCGCTCCGATCAGCGTGAGCATCACGGCGAAGTGCGCGGTGTGCTTGCGGACTTTCTCCGCCGGGTTGGCGGCGGCGATGGCGCCGAGGATCGCCACGGGCAGGCCGATGAAGGCGGGGATCAGCGCGGTGAACGCCTTGGTTTCAGCAGTCAGGTAGAAGAAAGCGCCGACCGCGATCAAGGCGAGGCCGACGAAGAGCGTGATTTTCGACATGGTGGGAGACTCCTTGGGAGTGAAGCTTAGGCGAGGCAATGGCGAAGGGCGAACGAATTCACGCATTGCTCAACCCACGACCGCGTCGAACTCCATCTCGACGATCCACGCGGGATCGATCAGGCCGGCGCACTGGACGAAGGTGCAGGCGGGTCGAATCTCGCCGAAGGCTTCGCCGTGGGCTTTGGCGGCTTGTTCCCAGACTTTGATGTCCGTGAGGAAAATGCGGGTGCGGATGACGTCCTTGAGCGATGCGCCGGCCTTGGCGAGCGACTCGGCGGCGATCTCGATGCAGCGCTTCGTCTGCAAGTACGCATCGCCTGGGCCGACGGTCTGGCCATCTTTCATCGGGGCGGTGCCGCTGACGGCGATGGTGTTGCCGATTTTCACAGCGCGGGAGAAGCCGATCGTGGGTTCGTACTTGGAGCCGGAGGAAATGTTCTGGCGAGGCATGGGAGTCCTTGTGGGGTCTGGGGTTTGGGGTTGGGGGTCAGTCCGAATCAATTTGCAATTTTCAATTGAAAATTGTCAATTGAAAATTATCCGATCAAAGAACAAACAAGCCCGAGGGCGAGGTTGCCGGTTCGTCGGGGCATCGGCGAGGTGCTCCGCGTCTGGGCATGCCTCGCCATCGGGCTTGAGACCGTGGCGGGTCGGAAGTTTACTGCGCCGGGGGAGCGGGGGGAGCCGGCGGAGCCGGGGGCGGCGTGTGCTGGGCGGGTGCCGGCATGGCGGCCTTGGCGGCGGCGGCGACGGCAGCGAGCGAGGGCGCGGGACCTTCCATTTCGTCCGGGTGCAGGAAGCGGAACGCCATCGCCGCACAGAATCCGCCGAGCATCGGGAACACGAGGTAAACCCAGAACCACTGGAATGCGGCGGGCTCGTTGAACAGGCCGACGATCGACAGGCTCAGGCCCACGGCGGGGTTGAACGCGCCGCCGCTGGTGCCGCCTACCGCTATCGCCGCGAGCATCACGGTGCCGCCAATGCACAGGCCGTAGTATTGATTGTTCGCGTGCTTCTTGGTGGTGGCGACGGTGAGGACAACGAGGGCAAGCATGAAGGTGTAGAGGAACTCCGAGGTTGCGGCGCCGTGGATGTAGCTCCACTGCTTACCAACTGAGGATTGCCCACCGGCGACCTCAATGACCGCCGCAGAATGGTTGATCATGAACCCGATGAGCGCGGCGGCGACGCCGCCAATGATCTGGGCGACCCAGTACGGGATCAAATCCTTCGCTGGTAGCTTGCCGCGAAGGAAAACCGCCAGAGAAACAGCGGGGTTGTAGTGAGCGCCTGAAATGTTTCCCCCAATGTAAACCATAATCGCCAGTGTCAGGCCAATAGCGACGGGAGCGAGCAGGCCCACAATTGCGCCAACAAACCCGGCCATTAAATTGGCCTCGGGGCCACCTCCACCCGCGAGCGTAGAGCCGAAGGTCGTCGCTGTGGTGATCGTCAGCACGAGAAAGAACGTGCCGAGCATTTCCATTCCCAGTTTTCGCATGTCCATGACAAAGCCTCCTCAGACAAAGGGCGGGAAGTTGAGACGGTGAAGACAGCTGAAGAAGAGGATGGTACTGGTGAGTTGCGGGGTGGGCAACCGTGGCGGTTGTCGCAGCGATGGTTTTCGGCGATGCCCACAGCACCGAGAGCCGCGCACGGATTAAGCGGAACATCTTGAGGCGATATGAACGCTCACGACCGCTTACTTCGAGCTTGAGAGTTTTTCCGGGTGGCTGGGGCTGGAGTCCTCGCAAGCCCCGGCACGTGCGCGCGGACGAATTCCATTTCCACGAAAACCGCGATTCGTCAACACAAGGTGAACCGTTCCGGGGCATCCTCCGAGCCTTCTGCCCCGGCCACCCGAAAAGTTCTCAGGCTCTTCGTCCGCGCCTCATGTCCCGCGCAGATCTTCAGCCATTGATCTTCGCCTTAATCATCTCTCCCACGACCTGCGCATTCGCCTGGCCTTTGCTCAGCTTCATCACCTGCCCCATGAGCGAGGCGATGGCTTTGTCCTTGCCCGCCTTGATGTCGGCGATGGCTTTGGCGTTTTTCGCGTCAGCGAGCACCGTGGCGACGAAACCTTCCAGCGCGGAGGAATCGCTGACCTGCAGCAGCCCGCGCGACTCGGCGAGCGTCGCGGGTGACTGCGCAGCCGCGCCCTGGCTTGCCTCTTCGCAGCACACGCCAAAAAGTTCATCCGCGCCGGCGGAACTCATCTTCCCGCCGGCAACCAGGTCGAGAATCTCCTTCACCTGCGTGGCGCTGATGCCCAGTTCATGCACCGCGCAGCCCTTCTCATTGGCGCGCTTGGCGGCTGTGTTCAAGAGAAGCTTCGCCGCTTTCTTCGCGTCAGCGCCGGCCGCCACCACCGCGTCGAAAAACGCCGCCGTCCTCGCCTCCGCCAAGAGTTGCTGCGCATCCTTCACGCTCAGGCCCAGCACGTCGATGTACCGCTTCTCCTTCGCCGCCGGCAACTCCGGCAGCTTCGTCCGCAACCGCTCGATCCACTCATCCGTTACGACCACCGGCGTCAGATCGGGGTCGGGGAAATAGCGATAGTCGTCCGCCTCTTCCTTTTCGCGCTGCAGGAATGTCGTGCCGGTCGCGTCGTTCCAGCCGCGCGTGCTCTTGGTGCCTGGTTTCATCACCTTGCCGGTGCGGAGCCACTCGGCGACCTGCCGCTCGTACTCGTGGTTGATCGCGCCTTCGACAGCCTTGAAGCTGTTGAGGTTCTTGATCTCCGCGATGGGTGTCTTGTAGGTGACGCCGTCCTTCTCTATGATCACGTTGATGTTCGGCTCGAAGCGGATGTGGCCCTTCTGCATGATGCCTTCGGTCACGCCCAAGGCCCGGCACAGATCGCGCAGCGCCATCGAAAACGCCACCGCTTGCTCGGCATTTTCGAAATCCGGATGCGTCACGATCTCCAGCAGCGGCGTACCCGCGCGGTTCAAGTCGACGATGGAACCATCGATCGCGTGACCCCCGGGCGCTTCGTGCAGCAGCTTGCCCGCGTCCTCTTCCAGGTGCGCGCGAATGATGCGGATGCGCTTCGTGTGCTTGGCGCCTCCATCCTCGCTTGCGCCTCCGCATTCAATATCCATCCACCCTTCGCCGCAGATCGGCTGGTCGTACTGACTGAGCTGGTAGTTCTTCGGCAGGTCGGGGTAGTAGTAGCTCTTGCGGTCCCACTTGCTGAAGCGGGCGATTTCACAGTTCAGCGCCAGCCCCACCAGCATCGCCATGTCCAGCGCTTCGGCATTCATCACCGGCAGCGTGCCGGGCATGCCGATGACCACGGGATCGAGCAGCGTGTTGGGCGCGGCGTCGAAGTGATCGCGATGCGCGACGTTGGCGGCGCTGGTCCACATCTTGGAGCGCGTGGCGAGTTCGACATGGATTTCCATGCCGACCATCAGACGGGTTTTGAGGCCGGTGTTTTGCATGGGTGCGGCGATCAGAAAAACCACAAGGACACAGAGACGCAAAGAAGAAACGGAATG
Organism: uncultured Phycisphaeraceae bacterium; assembly: GCA_964426135.1. Taxonomy (GTDB): domain Bacteria; phylum Planctomycetota; class Phycisphaerae; order Phycisphaerales; family Phycisphaeraceae; genus CAYRPN01. Next base: position 64,661 of record CAYRPN010000004.1, read on the forward strand.
TGAGTCAGCGCTGACATTGCGTCTCTACAACGACTCGTGGACTTACTTGTTTGCGAAGATTCTTCGTTGTCCGAGGAACGGGGCAAGCCCCGTCGCTAAACGGCTGATGGCTGAAGGCTGATCGCTTTCGTTTTGTCGATCTGGCCACGGGCTTTCTTTGTCGGGCGGGGATTCTAAAGTAATCTGTCGTCGAAGCAATGTTTTGCGGTTCGTTCCCGCTCCCTGAAAGCCAGCCCCGCATGATCGGCATCATCGACTACGGCATGGGAAATCTTCGCAGCGTGCAGAAGGCGCTGCAGCGCGTCGGCGCGAATGCTGAGCTTCTGCCCAGCCCCGCCGCGATGGCCGGCGTCGACAAGCTCATCCTGCCAGGTGTCGGCGCCTTCGGCGACGGCATGGCGAACCTGCGGCGCGGCGGCTGGGTCGATGCGATCAAGTCATTCATCGCCACGGGTCGGCCGTTCATGGGCATCTGCCTGGGCATGCAGCTCTTGTTTGAAAGCTCGACGGAGGACGCGCCTTCGCCGGATAACCCGGTGCCGGGGCTGGCGATTCTGCGGGGGAAGGTGGTGCAGTTCGACGTGCAGCGCGGCGGGCAGCGGATCAAGGTGCCGCACATGGGCTGGAACACGATCGCGTGGTCGAAGCCCGACCCGCTGCTGAGCGGGCTGGAACAGGAGGCGGCGGTTTACTTTGTGCACAGCTATTACTGCGTCCCTCGGGAACTCGATGCCGCCGACGAGCGTGCCGGGGCCGACGGCGGCACGGCATGCGCCGCCGGACCCGCCATCGCAACGGAAACGATCACCAGCGCGGTGACGGAATATCCTCAAGGCATGCCGTTCACCAGCACCATCCGGCGCGGCAACGTCTGGGCCACGCAGTTTCACCCGGAGAAATCGCAACGTGTCGGCCTGAAGATGCTCAGCAACTTCGCGGCGATGTGACGCCCTTTTTCGTGCGTGATTCTCGCCGTCCTCGATTACAATGCCCGCTTCCTCGTCTGGAGTCTGTGTCATGCCCTCGCGCATTTCCCGTCGTCGTCTTCTGCGTGGCAGCCTTGTTGTTTCCGCGTCCGTTGCTTTTCTGCCCACCGTCACGCGCAACGTGCTGGGCGCCAATGAGAAGCTCAACATCGCCGGCATTGGCGCCGGCGGAAAAGGCGCGGTCGATGTGCCCTGCTGCGCGACGGAGAACATCGTCGCCCTGGCGGACCCGGACTCGAACAATGCCGCCGCAATTTTCAAGCGGTTCGAAAAGGCGGAAAAATTCGCCGACTACCGGGTCATGTTCGACAAGCTCGGCAAGAGCATCGACGCGGTGACCATCTCCACGCCCGACCACCACCATGCGCCGGCATCGCTCATCGCGATGCGCCTGGGCAAGCACGTCTACTGCCAGAAGCCGATGAGCCACTCGATCCTCGAAGCCCGGATCATGACCAAGGTGGCCAAGCAGATGAAGGTCGTCACCCAGATGGGCAACCAGGGCCACAACCACTCCGGCACCCGCCGGCTGGTGGAGTTGATCCAGGGCGGCGTACTTGGACAGGTCAAGGAAGTTCACATCTGGACGGATCGCGCCGGCGATATCTGGCCTCAGGGCGATCGTGCGATGGCGGCGATGAAGGACGGCGAGGGCAAGCCTTGTCCGGCGCATGTGGATTTTGATCTCTGGCTGGGGCCGCGCGATCCGCGGCAGCACAAGTACAACCCGGCGTATCTTCCTTTCCGCTGGCGCGGGTTCTGGGATTTCGGCACCGGCGCGATCGGCGACATGGGTTGCCACAACATGGACCTGGCGTTCTGGTCGCTGAAGCTGCGCGACCCTGTCGCCGCCGAGGCGGAGGCGTCGGACCATCACGTCGAGGTCGCCCCGCGCTGGGCGGTGGTCGTGCTCTATTTTCCGCAGCGCGGCGACCTGGCGCCGTGCAAGGTCGTCTGGTACGAGGCAGGCAAGAAGCCCGATCCATCGCTGGTGAAGGAGAAGGTGCTTCCCCGCAACGGCACCATCATGATCGGGGAGAAGGACACGCTCTACGTTCCACACTATTGGGGCGACGGCCGCTTCCTCTCCGGCGCCACCAGCGCGAGCTTCCCGAGCATTCCCATCACGCTGCCCCGCATGGAAGGCAGCGAGCATGAGGGCAACATCGATCAGAATCACCACACCGAGTGGCTCAACGCGATCAAGGCGAATGATCCGAGCAAGGCGCTGTCCAACTTCGACTACGCCGGCCCCATGACCGAAGCGGCGCTCCTGGGCAATGTGGCGATCCGCGCCAAGGCCAAGATCGAGTTCGATTCCAAGGGGCTCGAAGTCATCGACAACCAGAAGGCGACCCGCTTCGTCCACAACCTGAACATGTATCGCAGGGGTTGGGACCTGGGCCGCATCAATTGATCGGCCGCATAAGGGCGCGTTGTCGTGAGAAGGGCGCCGAAGGTGGGACGACTTTCCAAGTCGTCCGACTTCTCCCGGACGACTTGGAAAGTCGCCCCACTTTTTCAAGACGACTTGGAAAGTCGCCCCACTTTTTCAAGACGACTTGGAAAGTCGCCCCACTTTTTCGAGGCGACTTGGAAAGTCGCCCCACTTTTTCGAGACGACTTGGAACGTCGTCCTACTTCTTTTCCAGTTCCGCGACGCGCTTTTGCAACTCGCGGAACTCCTTCATCATGTCGCCGAGGCGGGTCAGCGAGAGGTAATTCCGCTTGGCGATGTTCAGCGGCATCGCGGGTTGGCCGCCGTATTTTTCGCCGGCCGGCACGTCGGTCATCACGCCGCTCTGCGCCGCCAACTGCGCGCCGGCGCCGATGGTCAGGTGGCCGGCGACGCCCACCTGGCCGCCCATGACGACATAATCGCCCGTCTCCGTGGAACCTGCGATGCCGACGAGGGCGACGAAGAGATTGTGCTTGCCGATGGAAGCGCCATGGCCGATGGCGATGAGGTCGGAGAATTTCGTGCCCTTGCCGATGCGGGTGGAGCCGATGGTCGCGCGGTCCACCGTGCAGCCGGCGCCCATCTCCACGTCGTCCTCGATCACCGCATTGCCCACCTGCGGAATCTTGTGGTGCCGCGGTTCCTCGCCCGGCAGCTTGGCGGTCGCGTAACCGAAACCGTCCTGCCCGATGACGCAGCCGGCGTGCAGCGTGACGCGATTGCCCAGCACGCAATGGTCGTACACGGTGACGCTGGGAAACAACTGGCAGTCCTCGCCGATGCTGGCGTGCTCGCCGATGTAGCAATGCGGGTAGATGACGGTGCGATCGCCGATGACGGCGTGCGGCGCGATCACGGCGAAGGGATGAATGCTGACATCCCTGCCGATCTTCGCCGTCGGATCGACCACCGCCAGTGAACTGACGCCGGTCGCAGGAGCCGCGCACGCAGCAAGCGGGCTCTTTGCCGCCGCGCTCGATGCTGTCGCCGCGCCAACCGGCGACGGATGCCTGCGAAACCCATGTAGCGCGACGACCGCCTGGCGGAAGGCGAAGTAGGGATCCTTCGCCACCAGCAGCGTGAGTTCAGCCGGCGCGTTGGCTGCGTCGCCGGCGGAGACCACCACCGCGCCGGCCTTGGTGGTGGCCAGCGATTTGGCGTACTTCGGGTTCGACAGGAACGTGACCTGCTCGCCGGTTGCCTCGTCGATCGGAGCGCATGCGGTGAGAACGCGCGAAGCATCGCCGCGAAGTTCGGCGCCGATCTGCGAAGCCAGTTGTGAAGCGGTCAGACCCATGGGGGGACAGGATAGCAGGGGCGGCGGGTGGCGAAAGGCGCTGGAGGTCGCGCATCAGGGCAATCGTACAAGGGCGGGCGAGGCTCCCGTTTAGCCGTCGCACGAAGGACCGCCGCAGTGCGACGCGGCCTCATTCATACCGACAATCTCACGGCAATCCGCGCATCCGCCTCAGCCCCCACTCGCCAACCAGGCAACCGATCGCCAGCGCCAGCATCCACCAGCGATGCCACAGCGGTTCGATCGCCGTCTCCATCACCGGCGCCTTGCGCGAGGACAAGCCGGCGACGAAATCGTCGAGCTGATCGAGCCGCAGCGTCTGCCCGCCGGTCTGTTTCGCCAGTTGCTCGAGCAGCGCACGGTTGGGTTTGAGCGATGCGAACTCCTCGGCCGCGCTGTTCCGCGTCCAGCCCGCGCTGGCGTCAGGCATCGCCTTGCCGTCGGCGTCGGTGACCTTCGCGGTCGCCAGGTACGAGCCTTCCTCGCGCGGCAGATAGCTCGCCTCATACAGCCCCGGCTCCGCCAGCGAAGGCGACGCACGCAGCGTCACCGTCGGCCCCGCCGCCGGCTGCACGTTGATCGCCACCGTCGCGCCGTCCATCGCCTGATGATTCCTGTCCCGCACCCGCACGACCAAGCGCACCGCGCCGCCGGCAACTGCGCCGGGGGCAACGCCGGCGTCCGGCCCCCTCTCCCCAGCCGGGGGACGGGAGAGGGCTGGGGAGAGGGCTGGATCACCTGTGGTTCCCGCATTCGATTGCGCCGCGATCTCCACACGTCCCGGCACATCCGCCGTGAGCCAGCGCACGAGCTGTCGCCACATCTTGAAGATGTCTTCGTTGGTTTCCTCGCGCTTGATCGCCCAGCGCCAGTGATCGCCGACGGTCGCCACCGCCACGCGCCCGCCGAAGGGCTGGACGATCAGCGCGGGCCAGCGGGCGCCGGTGTCATCGCGGGCCTCAGCGAGGATGGTGGCGCCGGGCTTGACGCTGGGCGTGGTGCTCAGCACGCGGAACGCCGGCATCGCGGCGAGCCGCTGCGTTTCCTCCAACTCCGTCCCGCGCAGGCGCATGAACGTTTCATGCCAGCCGGGCCGGGTCAGGTCCAGGCGGAACTCGCGATCTTCCACCAGCACGGGATCGACGGCCCGGTCCAGATACACCGGGAGCATCCGGCCAATGGGCGTCTTGTGGTAATCGCCTTCGCGCAGCGAATCGACGCCGCCGAGCATCAACAACCCGCCGCGCCGCTGCGTGACGAACTTTTCCAGAAGCGACAGTTGATCGCGCGAGAAAAACGCCGACTCAACATCGTCGAGAATGATCGCGTGGTAGCGGAACAGATCTTCGGCGGTCTTGGGGAATCCGCCGCGAAGTTCCGCGTCGCTTTCGGTGTTGAGCCGGACGAGCACGGGCTCGTCGAACTGTTCGACATCGTCCTTGCCCTTGCCCTTGAGATCGAAGCCGCGGAAAAGCGGGTTGACGCTGTCCTCACGGTTGTCCCGGTAGGCGAACTTCGCCTCGCGCCGGGCGATGCGAATCAGGCCCACGAGATTCACTTCCTTGTCCTCGCTGATCGCGCGGCTGAGAAACTTGTATTCGAAGTTGGGCCGGCCCGACACATACAGCACGCGGTACGGCCCGCGCCCGCGGTCGATGCTGATCCAGCGCTCGTTGTTCGCCGCAGTGGCTTCGCCGGTGATCTCGCCCAGCGCCACAACCTCGCCTCCATTTCGGCTTGCCTCTCCGCCTCGCGCTTCGCCGACGCGCAGCCGATAGAACGACACGCCCGTGCGCTGCGGCTTGAACTGGAAACGCACCGCCAGCGACTTCGCGTCGTCCTCGATCTTGTGCGACTGCGATTGCACGACATTGCCCGCGCTGTCGATGAGCTGAACCGCCACCATTTTGCCGGCGAATCCCGCGGCGCTGACCTCCGCCTGCACCGTGACCGGCGCGTCTTCGAACGCCGATTGCGTCACGGCGAGCGAGGCGATGCCGACGTCCGCCGCGTGATCGTCGCGGCCGACGATGACGGGATACACCGGCGCGCCAGCGCCGCCGCCGGCGTTTGCCGCCGCGAGCAGATCGGCCGCGGCAGCGCCGTCGGTCGCGTTGCCGTCGGTGAAGAGCAGCACCCCGGCGACGGGCCGACCGTGGTAGCGATCCGCCAAAGTGCGAAGCGTGGAGGACAGAGCGGTGCCCCGGCCATCGAAGGTGATTTCATCGAAGCGATCGACGGCCCGCAGCCGGGTGTCGAACGAGTACGCACGGGCGTCGAACTGTTCGCTGAGGCGCAGCCACCATTGCACGGGAGGTCGGGGTTCTGCGTTCTGAGTTGTGGGTTCTGCGTTGTGAGCTGTGGGATTTGCGTTGTGAGTCAAGGCTTGGCGAAGTTCGTCGGCACGGGTAAGCGCGGCGTTCTTCTCGCGGATATTCAGGCTGCTGCTGCCGTCGATGACGACGAGAAAAAGATTCGCCCGCGGCGTGGCCCGTTGCGTGGACCAGAGCGGGTTGACGAGAAACGCCGCCAGCAGCACGAGAGCGAGCGCCTTGCAGATCGCCGGCGCCAGCCAGCGGCGACCGCCGCCGCTCCGCGCGTAGCCCCACGCCAGCACGCCCAGCGCCAGCGCGACGATCGCCGCCGCCGGCCAGAGCCAATCAGGTTCGCCGATCACGATTTCCGCGAGGGTGGGCATGGGTGACAACACGAGAACCACAAAGAACACAAAGAACACGAAGAAAAGGCGAAAGCAACTCAACGGAACGCCGTCCGAAGATGCTCCGCGCAAGACGAAGCAGTTCGCAATTCGTCTGGCTTCGTGACCTTCGTGCTTTTGTGTCCTTGGTGATTCTTCAAGGAGGACGGGCCGGCGCTCAATCCCCGCCGCCGATTTTTTCGTAGTAGCGCTTCACCAGATCGCCGAAGCGTCCCGGCACCGGGTCGCGGTCGATCGGCGTCAGCGGCTGGTTCGGATCCTTGCGGGCCAGTTCGTCGCTCAGCTTCTGGCTCAATTCGTTCAGCGGCTGGGCGACCAGCTTGCGCACCATGTCCCACTGCGGCTCCTTGCTGTGCCGCTTGAACTCGGCGCGAAGCTCCTTCGCCTTTTCACGGACACGGGCCACTTCCTCGCGCAGCTTCGGGTCTTCGATCAGTTCCTCCACGTCGCGCAAGGCATCAGACCAGTCGCGGAAATCCTCGCCGGTGATCGGACCATGCGGACCGCTGCCCCCGGTGCCGCGCTGATTGGCGGAGCGGGCCTGATCCTGCAGAAAGCGCGGGCCTTGCGAGGGCGAGTCGGCATCGCCGGCCTGCTTTGAATCGCCGGCCTGCTTTGAATCGGAGGCCTGCTTCGAGTCGGAGGACTGCTTCGTATCCGCTGCTTGCGGCTTCGCATTCGGAGCATCCTGCGAGCCCGGCTGCGCTCCGGACGCCCCTTGCCCGCGCGGCGAAGGCTCATTGCCCTTTGCCTGGCTCTGCGAAGACTGGCCTTTCTGATTCGAATCGCCCTTGCCTTCTTCGCCCTTACCTTGCGAATCGCCCTTGCCTTTCTCACTGGACTGCGATGGATTCTGCGCATTCGCTTGAGCGCCCGGATCGCCCTGCTCGCCAGAAGGTTGGCCCTTCTCACCGGATGGTTGTCCTTTCTCGCCGCTCTTTTCATGACCTTTCTCTCCGCGGCCAGCCTGCTTGCCGCCCTTCTCACCTGCCTGCTTCGGATCGCCCGGCTGCTTGCCAGCCTGGTCGCCAGGCTCCTTCCCACCTTTCTCGCCGGGCTGCGCTTCGCCCTTTTCATCGCCGCCTTCTTGGGGTTCACCTTTCTGTGCTTCGCCGGGTTGGCCGGCCTTCTGCGCATTGCCCTTGTCGCCACCCTGCTTCACATTGCCGCGCTCGGCCGCGCTCGACTTGCCCTGTTTCTCCTGGCCTTCGCGCGGCTCACCGTTGCGCGGCTTGCTCGCATCCGCCAGTTGCTGACCGGCGGCGCCTGACGGATCCTTCGCATCCGCCTCTTCCCGCACCCGCCGGGCCAGATCATCCACCATCTCGCGGGCCCGCTGCAGCGCCTGCGCCTCATCGCCGACCACGCTCTCGGCCGCTTTCTCCACGCCCTTCCTAATCTCATTGATCCCCGCGCGGGCCTGCGGCTCCACCTGCTTCGCGTCCTCATTCAAGCCCTTGTCCACCAGCAATCGCGCGACCTCCAGCGACTGCTCCACGCGCTTCTGATCCGCTTGCCGCAGCGTGTCGTAAAGCTGTTTGGAAAGCACCGGCTCATTCGCCTCCGACTGCTCGCTGACGTTCTTGATCTTTTCCTTCAGATCACTCAGCCGACTTTTCTGCTTTTCCAGTTCGTCCGCCACTTCCTTGCGCTCACCCTGATCGCGCAGCGACTTGCCGCCCTTTTCCTGATCGAGGTCCGCCAGTTTCTTGCCCGCCTCTTCCTGCTTCTGCGCAAGCTGCCGGGCGTCCTGCCGCATCTGCTTCATTTCTTCGGAGAACTGCCCCGCGGCCTTGCGGCGAAAGTCCTCGCGCAGCTGCTCCAACTGCCGCTGCGCCCGCGAGCCCTCGGCCAGCGCCTTGTCCGTCATGCCCTTCTCCAGCGCTTCGGACGCCTGCCGCACGTTCTGCCGCGCCTGCTCCACCTGCTGCTTCGCGTCCTGCATCGCCTGTTGATTCTCAGGCTTTTCCATGCGGTTTTTCAGCTCATCCACATCGCGGAGCATTTCCTGCTGCTGCTCGCGGAGGCGCTTGAGCTGGCGGTCGAGTTCCTGCCGTTCCTTCTCCGACTTCGCTTCCTGCAGGGCGAGCTCAAGCTCCTTCAACTTTTCATTCAGGTCGCTCTGCCGCCGCGCCAGTTCGCGCAGGCGGTTGAGCGCCTGCCGGGTCTCGCGCTTGGCGGGATCTTCCTGCTGATCCTGGGCCAGCTTCTGCGACTCGTAGCGGTTTTCCTCGTTCTTCAGTTCGAGTTGATCGAGTTGCTGCTGCGCGGGCGATTGCGCCTGCTGTTTCTGCTGGCCCTGCTGCCCCTTCTGTTGACGCTGGCGGATGACTTCATGCTCGCGGGCCTGCATCTTCAGCAGCGCCTGATACGCCGCCTGCTCGGCCGGCACCGCGTCCTTCAGCGGCTTGAGCGCCGGCGTCTGAGCCGCGGCGGTGAGCAATTCCACCGCCCGGCTCATGTGCTCGATCACGCGATCCACATGCTCCACCTGCTGGGCATCGTTGATCGTTCCCTTGAGCTTGCTGATTTTCTCCAGGGCCGCCGCCTGCGAATCGCGGATCGCCCCGGCATCACCGGCGAACTTGTCCGACAGCGCCGGCTGATCCTCCCGGCGAATCAGGTTCCACGTCGCAATGATGATCTCACGCTGGTCCTTGAGCGCCTCATTGATCTGCTGCATCTGCGGCGAATTCTGTTGTTGCTGTTTCTGCTGCTCGCTGTCGGGCTGCTCGCCTTGACGAAAGATCTCCTCGAAGTGGCGCACCTCGGCGAAGTACATGTCGCTGAACACGCGACGCGGTTTGCCGTCGGGACCGATGTCCTCTGCCCAGAAGAAATAGGAAAGGAGCTGCCCCGGCTGCGAGCGCATCGCCTCGAAGGAAAGCACGTGCTCGGCGTTGTGTTTGACGGTGCCGGCGATGTCTTTGGCGAGCACGACATCGGTGGGTTGCTGCTCAGCAAGGGAATAGGTCAGGCCGAAGGATTTCACGCCAAAGTCATCCGTGGCGCTGGCGGCCAGCAGGGCTTCCTCCAGCGGCGACACGCGCAGGTCGCGGCGAGGGAAGACGAGTTCCAGCTTCGCCGGATTGTTCGGCAGCGCGGTGGCGAGCAGGTCCACCGGCACGCGGTTGCGCCGGCCAGCGTCGTCGATGAGCGTGAGTTTCCAGCGGCGCGTTTGGTCGAGCAGGAACGCGCCGGTGACGACGCCGGGCTTAGCGGGATCAGCAGTGAGTTTAACTTCGCCGCCGCCATCGCTGATGAGCGTGGCTTCTTTCACAGGCTTGTTCAGTTGAAGCGTCCACGTGGCCCGCGTGCCTTCGACGGCACTGATCTGCCGCGTGTCTTCGATCACTTTTTCGCTCAGGCCTGTGTACTCGGGATAGCGCAGCGTGGCGTCGGCGCGGAGGAGCTGCGGGTAGTCGAAGACGGTGACTTTGTAGCTGGGCGACGGCTGCAACCCGCCGGCAGAGTCAGCGGCGGACCCGGAACCCGGCACGATGCGGTACGTGAAATCCTTCGTCACCGCAGGCACGCGAGCGCCGACGATGGGATCACTGAGGCTCGGCGTCATGGTGATGGCGCGGTCCCCACCAGTCGCCAGCTTCTTGTCTCCGACTTCCTTGGGAAGTGAGACCGGTTCCGAATCGATCATGAGCACCACGCCAGCGGGAATGCTCTGGCTGAACCGCGCGGTGACGATCAGGCTGGTGCCGCGCTCGATGGCGACATCGCCGGGCTCGACGGTCATCGCATTGCTCGCGCCGGCCACGGGCGTCAGCGGCGCGGCGGGGCCTGCGGTGAAGCGCGGCTTGGCCGCGAAAGGCTCGGCAGAGATCACCAGCGCCGCGAGCATCGCCGCCATCAGCGCCACCGACGCAAGCTGCGCGGTGCGCCAGCGCGACACCTGACGCGGGGCAATCGCGGCCCGCCAGTCGTGCTTGTCCGCATGGGCGACGACCTGCTCCACCACGAGCGATTCGAGGTAACCCAATGGAGCCGGCTCCTGCCCGCCGGCGGCAATCAACTTCGATTCGACAAGCTCGACCGCGGTGATCAGCTTCGCGTTCAAGTCCGGATGCGCCTGCTCCACGCGGCGGGCGACGTCCACCGGATCGCGCTGGTGCCCGTCGGCAGCACGGCGGGCGATGAGCCAGACCATCGCCGCGAGAGTGCAGAACATCGGCAGCGCCACGACGCGATGCCAGCCTTCGAACCCCGGCGACAGCGCCACGATCAGCCCCATCGCCGCCACGACGCACCAGCCCATCGCCAGCACCCGACTGAAACGAAGCCGGCGGCCTCGCTGGGCGACGAACTCGAGCCGGTCACGTAGCTGGTTCTCAATGGTCATACGGAGACTCCGATGGTCGCGCCCTTCGCGTGCAGCTTCGATATTGTCCGACATCACGCCTGATTAAGGAAGAAAAGTTTGCGCCCGTTCAGCGACGGAGCTTGCGGAAGTGAAGGTTGCGCCCGTTTAGCGACGGGGCTTGCCCCGCTCTGGCCGACCATCCGCACGTCGCCGAAACGGGGCAAGCCCCGTCGCTAAACGCTGCAATATTTTGCATCGTCCTTTCCTGCATTCCTGCATTCCTCATTCACTTCGATTCTGATTCGGCAACGACGCCTGGCGCCTGCCGCGACAGACGGCCCGCCACGAGCATTTCGATCATCAGCACGCCGATCGCCGCCACCAGCAGCCAGCGCCAGAGTTTGTGCTTGTTCTCCAGTTCCGCCATGCGCATTTCGCGTTTGCGTTCTTCCTGCGAGACGGCGAGATGGGCGGTGGATCGAAAGAGCTTGACGCCGCGCTTCTCCAGTTCTTCCGGCGGCAGCGGCGCGGTGTGGCTCTCCGCCGGCGCGAGATTGACGGCAAAGCGGTGAGTCTGATCGCCAAAGGTCAGGGAATAGATTCCCGGTTCGTCGGTGGCGGCGAAGCGAAGCGAGGACGGGTCGAGGGCCAAGGGCCGAGGGCCGGAGGATTTGGGATTTGGGATTTCGGATTTCGGATTGCCGTATGCGCTGTCCCCTGTCTCCTGTTTCCTGTCTCCTGTCTCCTGTCTCCTGACTTCCACCTCGCCCGCCGGTGTTCGTACCTTCACCGGCTGATCGCGCTGACCGGGCGGCAGCTTCAGCCAGGAGAGGTCCACCACATCGCCGACATGCACGCGCGGCGACTGCGGCGGAGCGCCGGCCGCCAGATCGAGCAGCGTGTTCATCAACGGCGCGAACTTGCTGGAAAGCGCGAGTTGCCCGTCAGCCGGATGCCAGCCGGCGGTGAGAATGATGCAACGGCCGGCGGGGCCGCTTGAGGCGGCGCCGCCTGCGACACCGCTCCCGCCGGAGATCGAGAGTTCCACGATTGCCGGAGATTCGTCATCGAAGCGCGCGAGCACCTGCGGTTTGAACGCGGCGAGCGCTGCCAGATCGAGCCTGCGATGCTTCCAGAAGCGAATCTTCGTGAAGTCGCCGAAGCGCGGGTCGGCGAACGGCACGAAGAGCGGATGGCGAAAATCGACGCCTGCGAGCATCGCATAGTCCTTCACCGGCGCTTCCGTCAGCGGCACCGCATCGACGCCGATCACGCCGGCAAGCGTGCCCGCCATGCCGGTGTCGCGGAGCACGACGAGCACCGTCGCGCCGCTGGCGGCGAGCTTGCGCAGCGCGGGCAACCGCTCGGCGGGCAACTGATCACCCACGATGGTCAGGGCCGCAAGTTCCGTTTCGATTGGCGGCAGCGGCGCGTCGGGCGCGACGGCGACGACGCGCACGCGCTGCTGGGCGCTGGGCAGGAACGCACCATCGAGAAAATAGCGCAGGCCTTTCGTGTCCCTGGCCGCCTCGGAGCCGACGTAGATCACGGTCAACTCGCGCGGCTGCGGCGCGATGCGGAACGTCGTGTTGTCGAAATCCGCATCATCACCTTCCAACACAATCGCGTCGCCTTTCCACTGCGAAATCGAAAGCGGGGCGACCAGCACGCGCGACTCGCCGGCGGGAATGAAAGCGTCGAGGGTGGTGGCGGGCGGGACCGTGATTGGACTCCCCTCCCTCTTAGGAAGTGGCTGGGGGAGGGTCGGACGATCCGCGTCATTCGACGAAGCCTCAACCTTCGCACCGTCGGCCGCCACAAATCGCAACTTGAACTGCTCGCGCCGCGAATCGCCCGCATTGGTCACGCGGATGCGCAGCGCTGCCTTGTCGATCGCGTCGTCGCTTTCGCCTTTCGACGTCACCAGCGCGGCCGCGGCATTGGTGGGCTTTTGCGCAGCGACCAGCCGCAGGTGCAACGTGACATCAGCGGGCCAGTCGTAGCTGTCCAGTGCGCTCAGGTCGCTGCCATGCTGAAGATCGGTGATGAGAACCATCTCTTTCGCACCGGCGACCTGGCCGGCGGCGCTGCCTGGCGATTCGCGGTCGTCGCGTGACAGGCTCTCGGCGGCGGCGGTGAGCGCGTCACCGAGCTGCGTATGTGCCCAGGAGGGCGCGAGCTGGTCGATCGCGGCATCCACTAACGCGCCGCGCTGCGACGGCGGCGCGGCTGACCAGGCCTCGAACGAAATCAGCGCCCGCACCCGGCGATCGAACGCGAAGAGGGCAAGCTGATCCGCGGCCTGCGCGCCGTCCGCCGCGGTGCGGGCGTGCTTCAACGCCTGCTGCCACAGGTCCTCGCGGCGCATGCTGGCGCTGGTGTCGATCAGGATGGCGATGCGGCGCACGGGGCCGCGCTGCTCAGCGGCGGTGGTTACGCTTTCCCACAGGAACGGCCGGGCAAACGCCAGCGCGATCAGAATCACCGCCAGCGCCCGCAGCAACAGAAGCAGCCAGTGCTCGATCCGGCTGCGCTTCGTCACGCGCGGCGGCGAAGGCGAAAGAAACATCAACGAGCTGAACAACTGCCGGCCGCGCGGCGTGCGGCGAATCAAATGAAACAGGATCGGCAGCGACACCGCCGCCAGCCCCGCCAGAAAGAGCGGCGCGAGAAAGCTCATGCGGGCCTCCCTGCCGAAGCATTTGAAATCTCAGATCCGAAATTCGAAATCACAGAACCACCGCCCCCGGCTCCGCGCTGCTCGCGGCGCATGGCGGTGCGTTTGATGAGCTGCCTCGCCGCAAGGAAATCGAAGAGCGCGTGCTCCAGCGGCTGATCCGTGGTGATGCGGTGGTAATCGACGCCCAGCCCTTCGCACATTTTCTCGATGCGCGACAGATGCTCGGTCATGCGCTGCTGGTAGTTGCGACGGATCGCGTCGGGATCGACGTAAAGTTCCTTGCCTGTCTCCACATCGAGGAAGAGCGAGGCCTCGTCGAAGTTGAACTTGAGCTCCGCCGGATCGAGCACGTGAAAGATGACCACTTCATGTCCGCGCGAACGCAGGTAGCCCAGGTGCGTTTCCAAACCGTCGAGCGGGGCGAGCAGGTCGGAGATGAGCACGTGGATGCCGCGCTTGGTGACGAGATCGGCAATGCGGCGCAGCGGCTCGGTAAGCTTCGTGCATGTGCCCTGCGGCGTGCGCTCCAGCGCGACGATGAGGCGGCGAAGATGGCCTGGGCGGTAGCGAGCGGGCAGGTACTCGCGAATCTCCTCGTCGAAGGTCACGAGGCCGGCGGCGTCCCGCTGCGTGGAGAGAAAGTAGGCGAGCGTGGCGGCGAGCGTGGCGGCGTAGTCGGATTTTTTCCAGAGTACGGGCGAAAGCCCAGGCATTGCCATGCCTGGGCTTAGCGCCGTGGAAATCGCTGCAGAGGTCACCGTGCCGAAGTCCATCGAGCGCGAATGATCCACCAGCAGCCAGCAGCGCAGATTGGTTTCCTCCTCGAACTTCTTGACATACAGTCGATCGCTGCGGGCATACAGTCGCCAGTCAAGATAGCGCATGTCATCACCGACGACGTAAGGGCGGTACTCGGTGAACTCCACGCTGAAGCCGTGATACGGCGAGCGGTGCAGACCGGACATGAAGCCTTCGACGATGGCGCGGGCGCGGAGCTGCAACGAGCTGATACGCGAGAGGGCGCGGGGATCGATGAGGCCTGCGCGGCCGCTGCTGGGCTTCGGATTGTCGGTGTGATCAGACACGTGAATTCGCTGAGGTCAGAAAGCGAGAAGACAAGGCAAATGTCTAGTGTCGAGTTTCTAATGCTGAGTGTCTATTGATACTCGCTTGATACTCTCAGCCCAATCAACATTCGATACTGGACATTGAACACTACACATTCGCTTGGTCATTTCCCCGCCAGCGTTTCAATGAGCCGCTTCACCACAAACTCCACCGTCACGCCCTGCGCCTCCGCCTTGTAATTCAGCAGAATGCGATGGCGCAGCGTCGAGTAGGCGACCGCATTGATGTCATCGATCGACACGTGCGCCTGCCCGTTAAGAAGCGCCCGCGCCTTGCCGCCGAGCACGAGATACTGCCCCGCCCGCAGGCCCGCGCCCCAACTCACCCACTCGTTCACGAAGTCGGGCACGACGGCGCCATTCGTCGGGTGCGGCCGGCTCATCGCGGTGAGACGAACCGCGTATCGCACCACGTCCTCGGCGATGGGCACCTTGCGCACCACGTCGTGAAACGCGAGCACATCCTCGCCGGTGAAGAGCGGTTTGATCGGCTCGGACTTTCTCGACGTCGTCGCCGCGACCACCGCCACTTCGTCGTCCTCCGGCAGGTAGTCGATCTTCACGTTGAACATGAAGCGGTCGAGCTGGGCCTCGGGCAGCGGATAGGTGCCCTCCATTTCAATCGGGTTCTGCGTGGCGAGGACGAAGAACGGCTCAGGCAGCACGTGCCGGACGCCGGCGGCGGTGACCTGATGCTCCTGCATCGCTTCGAGCAGCGCGGCCTGCGTCTTGGGCGGCGTGCGGTTGATTTCGTCGGCGAGAATCACGTTGCCGAAGATCGGCCCGCGCACGAAAACCATCTCCCGGCTGGCGGCGCCATCAGCGCTGCGCTTCTCACTGAGAATCTCCGTGCCGGTGATGTCGGCGGGCATCAGGTCGGGCGTGAACTGAATGCGCTGGAACTTCAGGTGAAAGATCTGCGCGATGGAGCGCACGAGCAGCGTCTTGGCCAGCCCCGGCGGGCCGGTGAGCAGGCAGTGGCCGCCGGCGAACAGGCAGTAGAGCAGTTCCTCGATCGCCTGCTCCTGCCCGGTGACCGCCTTGCGCAGCTCGCGGAAAATCTGCCCGCGGGCGGCCCGAAGCTTTTCCACAGCCTGTCGCTCGGCGTCGAATGCGGTTGGTGAGGATTGGATGGCAGTCAACATACACTCCTTGATACACTACGGAATCCCGCCCTTCGGGCGGGCGCTAAACGCCGAACCCCATCTCTATCTTCCTCTTCCTCTCTCTCTCTCTCTCTCTCTCCGTCTCTTCTTCTCTTCGTCTCTTCCCCTCAATGCGTCATCGCATAGAAAACAATATTGATTCCCATCGGGTACGCAGCCTTTTCGGAAAACTCCTTGAAGTAATACTCGTTCTCACCTTCGCGTTCCCAGCCGTCGCCCAGATCGGTGTTGTGGCAGATCATGACCATGATCCGGCCCTTGTCGTCGAGGATCGCGCGGTAGTGCACGACAGAGCCGTCGTCGTCGCCGGGGCGCGGCTCGTAGCGCTGCCCGCGCGAGCCGTAACCGACGCTGGGAAGCTGCGGCTTTTCTTTCAGGTCGTAAACGCAGTGAAAAATCGGATGCTCCAACGGCAGTTCGATCACTTCGCGATCGGGGAAGACGCGCTTGATCTCGCGGTGGAAGTTGTCGTATTCGTCGCCGCCCCAGAAATCGTCGACCATGAGGAAGCCGCCGTTGGTCAGAAATGTTCGCAGGGCTTTGACCTCGTCGTCTTCGAAGTACAGACCGCCCGGCTCGACCATGTAGATGAAGGGGTAATCGAACAGTTCCGGATCGGTCAGGCGAATCTGCACGGGGCGCGGATTGACTTTCAGTGTGGTGAGTTGCTGCAGCCGGTAGGAGAAGTTGACATCGGCGTCGGGGTAATCGGTCGTCCATCCGCCGCCGCCGCCGAAACCGCGGTAGATGATGCGAGCGAAGGTGAAGGTGTCGTGCTTGAAGTGCGGATCGATTTTCCAGTCGGGGATACCCAGTTGTTTGAAAGTTTCGTCATCGATGGCCCGGCGGGTGCGAGCGCGCTGCGCCATGACCACCGCACTGGCGGCAACGACGATCGCCAGCGAGCAGAGCAGCAGATTGCGACGGGAGGCAAGTGCCATAAGGGTGTCCCATCCATATTGAACGATGCGGGCGAAACATTTCACGTCCAAGCGCGGCAACCGGATCGCGTTTAGCGGAAACGCCGAAGGCGTCTGGTCAGGGAGCAGGGGATTTACGTTGTCTGGGCACGCGGGGCGTTCGTCCAGACGCCTGCGGCGTTTCCGCTAAACGTCACGGCACACTCGAATTTCCTTTCTCGTTCGCTTCGCTCAACTTCAACAACAACTCCTGCGCCGCACGGAAACGCGGCGCTTCCTCCAGCGCCATCAGGGCGTGGCGCTTGGCGCTCGCATCGTTCAGCGCGTGAAGGTGCGTCGCCAGTTCGAAATGCACCTGCGCCGGATCAGGCGGATCCATCTGCAGCAGCACGCGATTGGCCCGCGCGCCCAGCGCGTGATCCTTCGCCGCCAGCGCCGCCTGCGCGAGCAAGCGCCACGGCTGCGGCGACAGCGGATTCACCGCCAGCGCCCGCTGCCCCGTGGCGGACACCGTCGGCCAGTCCTTGCGTTCCGCGGCCAGTTCCATCACACGCTGAAAGGTGGGCAGATGATCGCTGCTGAGCGCGGCGAATTTCTCGAGGATGCCACGCTCCTCGTTGGTTTCCTTCAGTTGCCGATGAATGTACGCCAGCGCGACGTAGGCCGAGTCATCGTTCGCGTCATTCGGATAAAGCTCGATCATCCGCCGCAGCACGTGCTTGGCTTCCTCGTATTCCTTGGCCGCGAGCAGTTGCTGTGCCCGCGCGGCCAGGGCCGCATGGCTGTCGGGGTGGTCCTTGAGAAACGCATCAAGCGCTTCGCCGCCGCCAGCCGCTTCCTCAGGCAGCGGCGTCCAGTCCGCTTTCGGCGCCAGCAGTTTCGCCTGCTCACGAGCCCAGGTTTCAAACTCCGCCTCAATGTCTTTGATCGGCCCAACATGCCGGCTGATCGCGTCGTTGATGTACACCCCTTCATGCAGATCGCGGAGCACTTTCCGCAGCGCGTCGATGCCGGCCTTGCGAATGACGAACTCCACCACCAGCGACGATTCGAAATAAGCGAACTGCAGATGCAACGGCGACTTGGCGCGCAGAAACGCAGCGCTCAGCTTGCCCACCGGCGTCAGTTCGCCGTGCAGAATCATCCGGCGAAACGTGGGATCCATCGCCTGGCCCCAAGCGGCGTTCGCCTGTTTCTCCTCGTAAACGCTGATGCCTTCGCTGAGCCAGCGCGGCATGCGATTGCGCGTCGCGCCCAGCGTCACCACGTGGCAGTACTCGTGCCACAGCACCGCCTCGATGTTGGCGCGTCCCGTCGCGCTGCCCGTGGCCCGCGCCATCGCGGCGGGACTGTTGGCGGTGATCACCTTGCCGAAGCAGACGCCGAGGAAGCCTTGTCCGCCGGGCAGGCCGAAGGTGCGCACCGCGAAGTCCTTCTGGTCGGGAAAGATTTCGACGGTGGTGCGATCCTTCGATTCTAAGCCGTATTTCTCGCCCAGCGTTTTGCGGGCGCGCTCCAGGAGATCCAGCACGCGGTCGCCGTAGATCGCCGCCTCGCGCGATTCCATGCGAATGATGAAGTGCTCGTTCTCCAGCGTGGTGAACTTGGCGATGTTGTCCTGCAGCGTGACGAGGTTGTAGGCCGCGACGTTGTAAGCGTCCTTGTCGAGCACCTCCCGGGCGAGTTTCCAACCCTCAGCCACTTCACCCAGCCGAAGCAGATCGCTGGCAAGCTGCATCTTCGCAGGCAGGTATTCCTTATCCGCGGCGAGTGACTTGCGCTGATACGCAGCGCCCTCGGCGAAGCGATATTTCTGCGAGAGCTTGCGGCCGATGAGATGATCCACCGCCGGATTCGCCTTCCAGTATCGCAGCGCCCGCGCCCGGCACTGCGCTTCCTGGGCCGCGTCGTTCTCCAGATGCGCCAGCGCCGCAGCCAGAGCCCACGCCTGCGGATGCGCGGGATTCACCGCCAGCACTTTCGCCAGCGTTTCCTCAGCTGCGTCGCTCTGCTCGCTGTCGATCTGGTGATCCAGCAGCATGAGCAGCGCGCCGACGTGGCGCGGGTTGAGCTCCAGCGCTTTCTCCACTGCGGCCGCGGTCTTCTCGCCATCGGATGGCACGAACGCCCGCGCGAAACCGAACCAGACCTCCGGGTCATCGGGAAACTTTTTCGCCGCCTCGCTGAACCACCTGGCAGCCTCCGTATAATCGTCCTTGCCCAGCGCCAGCTCGCCGCCGGCAATGTGGACGTCGACGAGATTGGGATATTCCTTTTTCGCTTTGTCGTAAATGATCTGCAGCACTTGCCGCGGATCAGCCCCCATCAAGAGCGCCGCGCGACCCTGCGCCACGAGGTCCAATCCTTCGCTGTACCACCACGGCCGGGCGGAGACGAGCTGGTTGATCTGTTCGAGCATCAGCTTCGCCTGTTCCGCGTCGCCGACGCTCTGAAACACTTTGTGCCCCAGCACGCGCAAGCGGATGCTGGTGTGATATTTCGTCAGCGCGGTTTCCAGCGCAGCCTTGGCGCGCGGGTAATCGCCCAGCGCGAGCAGCGCGCGAATCTGGTGATGACGCCAGAGTTCGGAGTACTGGTTCTCGTCGATGGCCTTGTCGGCGAGCTTCAGCGCGGCTTCGTATTCACCGGTGCGAAGCAGGTCCGCGGACTTGGCCACATCGGCGCGGAGGGGAAGAGCGACGAGCGTGGCGGCGAACAGAACGAGAAGATGGATGGCGAGGCGGAAGATGGGAGCCGGTCTGTTTCGGCTGGCGGTCAATCGCGGGTTCCCGTCGAACGGTGAGGCGTGACATGCCACGGCGGCAAAGACCCCGCCATTCTAATGGCGAGGGTGGGAATGCAATGGTTTCTTGTGGGAGAAAAAGCGAGGGCATCTAACTCGCTTGATCGAAGCGGATCATCCCCGTCAGCACGAGGCGTTACCACAGACTGCCGGATGTAGCCGGCTGTTTCCTTCGAGGCAAGACGCGATGCGACTGCGAATGATTCGAGTACGTTGCCCATGTCGGTGCATAATCATCCGCCTGATTTCCCCAGGTCGTCCATCCCGGCCGCGACCCGCGACCAAAAAGTTCGATAAACGGACCGGAACTGCAACCTTGAATGATCTCGTACTGCTCGTCTGGTTTGCGTGAATGCTCGCGTTTCATCGAGCGGATGATGTTGACCTGCCGTCGCCCCGCCTGCAGGGTTCGGGCATTCTTGCCGCGGACGCCGAACAACAGCATTTCTGTGGTGTTGCGGAAATAGAAACCTACACCCCGCCCATCGGGGCCGCCGTCTTTGCGCACCTTGTGCCAGACAATATTGCTCTTGTACTCGAATCCCCACGCCTTCATCACCTGAAGTCCTTCAGGCAGTAGCGCGTTGGGCACCCAGAGATAAAGATGGGCGGGCGCAAGGATGATCTGCGATACGGGAAGCTCACAGATGTCAACGAGCGACATCGTTTCGTACCTGGCCAGCCGCTTGTGTTCGGGAGCCACTTTTCCCGTCTTGTTCTGGAATTGCCACGGAGGATCAGCGAGAACAGTGCGAAACCGTTGCCCGCCAGTTTTGAGCAGGAGATCTTGTGAAGCAGCGTTCATTGCGGCCAATCCTTGATCAGCTTAGGTGTGATGCCGAGAACAAGCACCGGACAGCCACCGTTTCGTCCCGCTTTCAGACGATAGAGAAGCTTGCCCATCCACGTGGTACTCGCTCCGTACTTCGCCATGATTCCGAGCTTCTTGAAAACAGGATTCAACGATTCGCTTCTGGTGAGCAGTACCGCCGCGCTGATGACCCCGGCATCGTGGAATGTGCGGAACGCGAAAAGGTCACGATCGAAAGTCTGGTCCTTGCTGTTCCATTCCATGTCAAACGCCACGCGGTTCTTGAGAAAGTCGATCTTGTGCCCGTCAATGAAGCTACCGAGCGTTTCAGTCTTCACGATGGTGCCACCTGGAGTGCTCGTCTCAATAGTAACGACCAGATCGGCGTGAATGCGCGTTTCAAACCACTGGGTCGGACGCAACAACGCGGCGATTCGCTTGGGTATCTGAGATTCGTTCCCGCCTTTGGACACGATATCGGCCTGCGTGATGCGAAATTGGCTCAGCGCATCCATCAGTTCCTTGAACTCGTTCGAGCAACCCGTCGAAAGCACCTCGGCGGCGTGCCGGAAATTATGGACTTCGTAAATGTCCAGAACGGTCGGGGGAAGATAGTCCGTCAACGCCATGTGAAAAGCGTATCTGCCTCCGGCACTTCAAGCAATCGCGTGATTGAAGCCGCTCCCCCTCACCCCAGCGCCGCGTCAATCGTCTTCACATCTTCCGCGCTGAGCACCAGGTCGCCCGCCTTCGCGTTTTCTTCCACTTGCTCCGGCGTTCGCGCACCGCACAGGGCGTGCGTCAGGCCCGGCTGCGCCAGCGTCCAGGCGATGACCGTCTGCGAGATCGTCGCGTTGTGCTTTGCCGCGATGGGCTGAATCTTCGACAGGAGCGCTTCCACTTTGCTCAGCGCGTCGCCGGCGAAGCGAGGGTTGTCGCGGCGAAGATCGCCCAGGGCGTAGCTGCGGCCGGCTGTGACCTTGCCTGTGAGCAACCCCTGCGCCAACGGCGAATAGGCGAGCACCGCGATGTTGTGGCGATGGCAGTACGGCAACTGATCCTTCTCGATCTCACGACTGAGCATCGAGTAGCGTTCCTGATCGCTGTCGAGCGGGCCGACGCATCGGTACTCGTCCATCTGCGCGCTGCTGGCGTTGCTCACGCCGATGGCGCGAATCTTGCCTTGCTTTTTCAGGTCCAACAGCGCGGCCATCGTTTCGGCGATCGGCGTGCTCGGATCCTGCCAGTGCGTCTGCAGGAGGTCGATGTGATCCGTCTTGAGCCGGCGGAGGCTGCCTTCCACCTCGCGGCGAATGGAGTCACCCTGACAGCAGCGATTGACCTGGATCAGGCCATCGTCATCGAAGTTCATTGAGTTGGTGGTGAAGTGCCTGACGCCGCGGGAGGGATCGCAGACGAGGCCGCACTTGGTGGCGAGGACGACCTTGTCGCGCTTGCCCTGGATGGCGCGGCCGATGATCGTTTCGCTCAAGCCGAAGCCGTAAACCGGCGCGGTATCGATGAGGTTCATGCCGCGGTCGATGGCGGCGTGGATGGCGCGGACGGACTGATCTTCATCCGTGCCGCCCCACCGCCATCCGCCGATGGCCCAGGCGCCGAAAGCGACGACGGAAGCCTGGATGCCGGATTGTCCGAGTGGGCGGTAGAGCATGGGGAGAGGGAGGGACGGAGGGACGAAGGGACGGAGGGACGGAGGGACGGAGGGACGAAGGGACGAAGGGACGAAGGGACGAAGGGACGAAGGGACGAAGGGACTGAGGGACTGAGGGACTGAGGGACA
This sequence comes from uncultured Phycisphaeraceae bacterium, assembly GCA_964426135.1. GTDB lineage: Bacteria > Planctomycetota > Phycisphaerae > Phycisphaerales > Phycisphaeraceae > CAYRPN01. The sequence continues at coordinate 86,745 of CAYRPN010000004.1, forward strand.
GAGGGAAGATCATACATTCTCGGACTTCAGTTCTGCGCCTCAATTCTTCGCTGTTGCGCCTTACCCTTCGTCCCTTAGTCCCTTAGAAACCATCCCGAAACGCGGCTTCTTGCCGATCCATTCGTTGAGCTTTCTGAAA